>NZ_CP108568.1:709166-1418333 GCF_036010485.1 Streptomyces sp. NBC_01198 | reverse complement strand
GGTTCTACCGGTTCCGCGTCCTCAACGCCTCCAACCTCCGCGCCTACCATCTGTACTTCACCAACAAAATGCCGTTCTGGGTGATCGGCACCGACGGCGGCCTGCTCGACGCCCCGGTCCGGACCACCTCGGTGCGCCTGTCCCCGGCCGAACGCCTCGACCTGGTGGTCGACTTCTCCGGTCTGGTGGCCGGCGCCCACGTCGATCTGACCAACGACCAGGAACTGGCCCCCTCTGTCCGCGCGGTGACCGGCGCCAGGCCCCTGCCGTACATCGTCCGGTTCCTCGGGACTGGCGGCACAGGCCACAAGACCGCCCCGCCCACCCGGCTGCGCGGCGGAACCCGCCAGCCGGCGAGCCTGCCCACCTGGGCTGCCCCCAGCAGGCACCGAGTCGTCTCCATCGCCCAGATGCGGGGCAAGAACCGGCCGCCGAGCATGATGCTCGACAACCTCACCTACGACGACGACCCGATCCTCATGCCGAAACAGGGCACCGTAGAGCTGTGGGAGATCGTCAACGCCTCCTTCCAGGACCACCCGATGCACCTGCACCTGGCCAAGTCCCTCATCGTCAACCGCCAGTCCTTCGACCTCAAGAACTACCTGCGCGCCAACCCCCGCCCCAGGACAGGCATCTTCTGGGCACCGAAACCGGACCCCTTCCTGCTGGGTGCCGCGCAGCCCCCACAAGCGTGGGAGGCCGGGCTGAAGGACACCGTGCGCTGCCCGTGGGGCATGGTCACCCGCATGCTCGTCCGCTTCCCCTCCGCAGCGGAACTCGGCTTCGACCCGGACGCCGCCTTCGCCGCGCAGAACGGAAAGGCCCTGCGGGGCTACGTCTGGCACTGCCACATCCTCGACCACGAGGACGACTGCATGATGGCCCGCTACCGCCTCATCAAATAAGCGGCTCCCCGGGGCTCAGGGCTGCTCCGGCGAGGCGGACGATGCCAGCCCGGGCCCGGTCGAGGCACCCGACGCGTCAACGCGATTGCCTTGGCACGCTCAGATTCAACCGGTCAAGGCAAAACTCTCGGCTGGTGTGCGGAATTGCAGGCACTTGCGCGGACGGTTGTTGAGCTTCGTCGCGATGGCGTCAAGGTCGTTCTGGCTGAAGGCCGACAGGTTCGTACCTTTGGGCAGGTACTGCCGGAGCAGCTTGTTGGTGTTCTCGTTGGTGCCGCGTTGCCAGGGGCTGCGCGGGGCTGCGAAGAACAGGTCGACCTCAGCCTGCTTGACCCAGTCGCGCACCGCGGTCTCGGTCAGATCGAAGTCCTTGGCGACCTGACGCATCGAGCGGTCACCGCGTCGGCACAGATCGACGATCTCGGCCTTGAACTCCGGCGTGAACGAGCGGCGAGGGCGTGGCTTCTTCTTCCCCCATGCTCTCCATGATGGACATCATCCCGGGGCAGAACCCCCGATCTCGGATGTCCGTCAAAGCGGATCAAGCTCAGTCATCCTGGACAACCTGTCCGCCCACAAGAACTGGCGGATCCGCCGCTGGGCGGCGAAGAACAAGGTCGAGTTGTGCTTCACGCCGACGAACGCGTCCTGGGCGAACCCGATCGAGGCGCACTTCGGCCGCTGCGGCAGTTCACCCTCGCCAACTCCCACCACCCCAACCGCCCGGTCCAGACGCGCGAGTTGCACCGTTATCTGCGCTGGCGCAACCAGAACGCCCAGTACCCCGACGTCCTGGCCGCCCAACGGCGGGAGCGCGCCCGTGTCCGCAGCGAGAAAGGCATCCGGCTCGGTGGCCGCCCCATCGCCGCAGCTGCCTGACTGCCCTTCCGGATCCCAGGACACCATCCAGGTCACGGACGCGTGGCCACCAGCAGGTCAACCACGTAGGTCTCTTCGACCACCTCGTCGGGGAAGAACTCGCGCAGTCGCCTGCGCTCCCCGGAGAGAAAGGCACGCCTGTCGTCCTCGGCAAGTACAAGGAACGCCGAGCGGCTGCTGATATTGGCAAGGTGGCTGTCGAGGGAGACCACACGGCTCCACCGCACCTGGCGGCGCGCGACCCGGAGCCCCGACAGGCCCGCGAGCCGGATGGCGTTGCTGTCGTCGGGACGCACCCGAGAAGTCGGCTTCACTCCGCAGTGGTGCGCGATCCGCTGGTGCTGCTCTCGGATCCAGGGCACGTCGAAGGCGGTGGTGTTCCACCAGATCGCGAGCGCACCGTCCGGCAGCAGGACCCGCAGTGCCTCTGGGACCGAGCGGGTGGTGTCGGTCCACTGCCAGGACTGCGCGTAGGTAAGGAGGTCCTGCGAGGCGTCCGCGAGGGGGAGGGCGTTGCCGTCACCTCTGATGAGCGGCACATCCGGGAGCACGGTGTGGAACTTGGCGGCCATGGCGTCGCCGGGCTCAACGGCGATCACGTCAGCCCCGCGCTCACGCAGCAGAGCGGTGGCGATTCCGGTGCCCGCGCCGATATCGGCGACGCGGGCACCGGCCAGGGAACGGCTCGCGAGCTGTTCGATGCAGTCGAAGAGCGCGGGAGGATACGAAGGCCGGCTGGCCGCGTACTGGTCAGCCGCCGCGTTAAACGAATGGGCACGTGAGCTGGTGGTCATCCTCACATCATCCCCCTGTCCCGTTGACCGCCCGCCCCGGTGATCATTCCCGGTCACAGCACTGGCGACCGGATGCCCTCGGTGGGGTTGAGGTCTGTGAACGATCACGTATTTCCCCGCCCGGTTGGTCACGTAATTCCCCACCTTGTCGATGGGCAGATAGCCGTTCTGAGGGGACATCGCTGGCTGGCCAGTGGCGGCTGGCAGACTCTGCGGCATGGGATTGTTCAAGCGGGCCAAAGAGGCGGAAGTGCTGTTCAGGCTGCGGGGCGGGCTGACCTGAGCGTGCTTCTCCTGCAGGGAGAGGACATGATCGAACAGCTGGGTCGTGCGCACATGCCCTGGGGCCTGGGATCGGCGGACCGTTGGGATCTCGACCAGACGACGGGCATGATCACTTGGACCTTCCCCGACAAGACAGCCACGGCGCCGGCACAGATTCTCGGGAGCTTCAGCCCGGGCTCGGTCTCATGGCTGTGGGCCTGGGCTGACCAGAGCATCCTCCCCGACATGAGCCGAGACGCGCGCATCTTCCGGGACTGGGCAGAGGCCAACGGGCATCCCGCTCTCGCCCAGCCGAAGATCGAGGCCGATGAGACGGCCGCTGCAACGCTCGTGGCCTTGGCAGTTCGGGTCACCGAGGCGACCGGCTACTACCGGGGCCCGGGAGGCAACTCCGCCGTCATCATCACGTTCGGTCCGGTCACCCTGACCGCCGCGGACGGCAGCGTCTCCGACTTCAACATCAGCGTCGGCTAACACCAGCGAGCTGGGCCGCAGCCCGGCGCCTGAGCCTCGTGCTCAAGCGCCGGGCTGAAGACTCCTGCGGTCAGCCGACCTTCGCGGTCGCCGTTCCGCTCCTCTCGGTGGGTTCCTGGGGCGCTTGTTCGGGCGGTAACTGGGGCCGTTCATGATGACCTGGAACGAGCGAGCACGACGTGGGCCGACTTCCTGCGCTGCCAGGCCGGCGCCCTACTGGCCTGCGACTTCTTCGAAACCCGCACCCTGACCGGGGCGCGACTCTACGTCTTCGCCGTCGTCGAGCACTCCACCCGGCGCATCCGGATCCTGGGCGCCACCGCACACCCCACCGCGCAATGGGTCGTACAGCTCGGGCGGAACCTCGTCATGGACCTCGAAGACGCAGGGAGCAAGGCCAGCTTCCTGATGCGCGACCGCGACTCCAATTTCACGACCGCCTTCGACGCGCTACTGACGGACGCCTGACTGAAGGTCGTCACCACCGGCGTCCCGGATGCCGCGTATGAACTCCATCATGGAGCGCTGATACAGACCTGCCGGCGCGAACTCCTCGACAGAGCACTGATCTGGAACCAGAGCCACCTTCTGGACACATCAGGCACCTGGAGGTCCGCCGTCAAGACCGACTCGGCGGAACCCTCCATGAATGCCAGCATGCCGCTTGACCAGCCCGGATGATTAATCGGCACCCGCCGCGGCATCGCGTGTCGGTCATCGGCTGGGTGAGGCATGGAGGTGTCCGCGAGGTGCCTTACGGAGGCATTCCGCACACGTCAGTCGAGTTGAACCACACCATCGTTCACGCCCGGAACAACCGGGAATCCGCCGAATTCCTGGCGGGGCCTTGAGATCGGAGACGAGTGGGGACCCTTCATCCCCGTAGCCACCAGCAACCGCGTCACGCTGGACTTCGCCGTCATCCCGGCCGAGTCGATCACTATCCAGCACTACGCCTTCCTCGTCTCCGACGATGAGTTCACCACTCCCTACAGCAGCCACGCGGCGACACCCCGGCGCTGAGGTAGAGGCCCAGCTAGCCGCCACCGGGAGGGGGCGTACGTGCGGAGCTGTGTGCACCGAACGACCGCCCCCGAAGGCATGCTCCGCGGACATCCAACTCATGAGCTGAAGAGCTCACGCGCCACGTCGAACCTCTGTCACAGGCCTTGGACCTGCTCGTCTAGCCGTATCCGTACCGCTTGCCCGACCCCGGACACGGTCAGGTCCCCGTGACCACCAGCACCGCGGCTGTGCCCCTGGGACCGAGCGCCACGCGGAGCGTGCCGTCGTCCTCCGGAGCGATCGGTTCCCCGTTCTCGCCGAGGTAGGAGCAGCGCAGCGCGGCGGCGTAGGACGGCGTCAGGGTCAGCCCGGCCCGTACTGGCTCGTCGGCGAAGGACTGGAGCCGGATCAGGAACGTGTCCGGCTCCCGCGCCAGCAGCCCCACGACCCGGACATCGGGGTGGTCCACCGACACCACTGAGGTCTCGGCCACGTCCGCGCCGTCGGCCCCGGTGTTCACAACAGGCCCGGTGGCCCGTACCGCGAGCAGCGGGTGACCGGGGTCCGAGGCCCGCATGCCGAGCGCCGCGTCCGACGCCGGGTCACCGTCCCGGCGGACCGCCACGCTGTACCGGAAGGTCTGCTCGAACGCCTGCTGACTGGGGAAGTTGGTGTCCCAGATGTTGTTGTGCACCCAGGAGTACAGCGTCCCCGGCTCCTGGCGCGGCACCGACGGTGGGTAGGGCACGTACGGGATGGCGATGTTGCCGTGCTGGACGAGCGGCGCGTCATGGGTGGCCCAGCCCACGGTGGTGCCGCCCTCCGTCAGCGTGGCCCAGCGGCGGATCCCGCGCATGTGCAGGGCAGAGCCCGGGATCAGCGGCAGGCCGGTGCCGACCACGCCGCCCGTGGCCTCCATCCGGACCACCGGGGCGTCGAGGGCGAAGGGGAAGGCGAAGAAGGCGCTCTCCTTCGTCATGGTGGCCGGTTTCGCCAGGTGGTTGGCGATGTCGAGGCGCGCGACGCCGTGCGGCAGCGTCAGGGTGGTACGGAGCCGGGCCGCGCCCGGCGGCACGCACTCGTAGACCAGGGTCTCCGCCACCGCCGAGGAGGTGCGCTCCACCAGCACGGACGCGGGTGCGACCTCGCGCCCTGCCAGCAGGTGCATGGAGTCGTCGGCGACGGTCTTGCTCGACTGGTGGTTGAAGCCGCCTGCCGTCGCGTACCGGTCGTGGACGTAGCCGTTGAAGCCGAATGCCGCGTCGCCCGCGACGAGTTCGGTTCCGGTGGACTTGTCGACCACGGACGCGATACGGCTGCGCCGCAGGTCGACCTGGACGGCGAGGAATTCGTTCTCCAGCACCGCGTTCTCCGGCATGGCGCTCTCGCCGGACACCGGACCGGTCCCGGCAGCTGCCTCGGTGACGTCCAGCCGGACCGTGCCCAGCGGTGGCACGTCCGCCACCGTGACATGCAGATACCGCCCCGCGGCCCGGTGCAGCGGATTGGTCTGGGGCTCGCCGACCACCGGCAGTTCGCGTCCGTCGCGGCCGTCCGTCACCAGGGCCGGGCGGTCCAGCGGCAGCACGCTCTCCGGCAGGAAGAAACGGACCACATCCGTACGGGTGCGGCTGCGGGTGTTGACGACATGGAAACTGGCGCGGGCGTTCGCCCCCGCCGGCAGCGCCGAGCCCAGCCGGTGCCCGGCCCGCTCCAGCAGCGCGAGCGCCCCGTCGTGGGCACGTACGGCCTGCCCGTACTTCCAGTGCCACTGCTGTTCACCGGAGCCGTGGCCGCGGCAGCCGTACGTCCACGGGTCGCCGGCGCCCCAGGTGTGCTCGTTGAACAGGGACACCGCACGGTAGACGTCGGCGGTGTCGCCGGCCGGGTTCGGCTCGCCCTCGGCGCCGCGCAGTCCGGCCAGCGCGTCCAGCGTCTGGGCGTCCGCGAGCGCGGACTGGGCAGTGCGGTTCATCGCCATCGGTGCGGCCCCGGCGCCGACTCCGTCCACCCACCAGTCGGACCAGTCGCCCTCGAAGGTCTCCAGTTGGTCGCCCAGGCGCATTTCGGCGTCGGCGAAGAAGTCCTCGTGCCGGGAGATCCGCAGCTCGGGGTAGGCCCAGGTCTCGTTCCAACGCCGTACGGTCTCGGCGGCCACAAGACGCGGTGGCCCGTTGTCGGCGAAGGTCCCCAGCACCCGCAGATGCAGGATGTCCCACCGATACGGGTCGGCCTCGTAGGGGGCGTCCAGGATCGGATAACCGGGGATTCCTTTGCCCTGGTGTGGCACGGGGTGGTCGGCCAGCGCCGTCAGATAGGAGGGGAAGAGGTCGTCGACCGCAGCGGCGGACTCGTCGAAGCCGATGATCGAGCCTTCCATGTACGCCAGCCCGTGCGGCGTGTCGGTCCGCCAGACCAGCACCGACCGCCCGTCGGAGGTGCGCCAGCGGAACAGCCGCGGCAGCCGCGCTCCGCCGGCCAGGTGCGGGACGGCGCGCCCGGCCCAGTTGTGCGCCACCGACAGGCCGCGGATGCCGTGCTCGGCCAGCACGTCCTGGAGCCCGACGACCTGGCCGGGCACGTCGGTCTGCATCGCCGTGGTGAGCGGCACCCCGTAGCGCTCCCGGGTGGCGACCGCGTCCCGCAGCAGCTCGTGTAGTTCGTCCACCGAACACGTCTCGCTGTGCAGGTTGAACGGCAGCGCCGTCAGTTCGATCCGGCCCTCGTGGATCCGCCGGACGAATTCCTCGACGCGGCCCGGCGGCCGGTGCGCCGCCCAGTCGGTGAAGGTCGACAGACCCTCCACCGACCAGCGGTAGCGCGCGTTTTCCGGCCAGTCGTCGGTGGCCCGGATCAGCTCCAGACACGTGTCGAGCGCCGCGCGGCCCTCGGCGAGCACCGTCCCCTGCGGGTCGGTGTAGCCGATGTCCAGATGCGCGTGCTGCACCAGGTGCACGGTCCAGTGCCGCTGCGGGCGCAGCCGCAGCGGCAGCGGCTCGGGCAACCCGAGGGCCGGCAGGTCCAGCGTCGCGGACACCTCCGCGTCGACCTCCGGTACGAGCACGCGTACCGAACCACCCGGCCCGTCGATCACCTCGCAGCCGACCGGAACGCCGTCGGCGACCCGCAGCACCGCCGATGCGACGGACGCCGGCGGGGCCGGATCGATGTCCACGCGCACCGACTGGGTCAGCCCGCCCGAGGCGGTGCGCCGCAGCAGCGGCTCAGGGGACAGCCGGACGGTCGTCCCGCCGTGCCGGTGGACATGGGCGACCGCGCGTTCGCGCAGCGCGTCGCGGGCGATCGTGGAGTCCCACCACGAAGGGCGGGTGTGACCTGAGGTCATCGGATACGTGCTTCCTCTGCGTGCTGCTGGTGCTAGTGCTTCGTTGCGGGGCCCGAGGGCGGGCCGCCGTCAGCTGGTGCGGTCGTAGTCCCTGGGGTCCCAGGCCAGCAGTGAGAAGAGCTGGACGGCGGCGGACTGGTTGAGCGTGGCGACCGGCTGGGCCGGGTCGGGGGCGCCGCCGTTGCTCGCCTGGAAGCGGAACAGGCCGGTGGCCGGGTCCCGGTTCTCCGACCACAGCCGGTCGGCGTAGTCGCTGAGGACCTGGCGGTACCGCGGGTCGTGGTGCTGGGAGTCCAGCAGCAACAGGTCCTGGAAGAGGAAGGAGTTGAAGATGGCCGGCTGGTTGTACAGGCGGTCGTCGGCGGTCCAGTAGGTGAGGGCGCCGTCGGCGTCGCGGACCGCCTCGTCGAGATACGCGCGCTTGCCGGTAGCGCGGTACAGCTCGGTGGCGGTGCCGATCATCGCGCCCGAATTGTACGTCCACAGCGTGGTGTTGACGGTCCCGTTGTCGTCCCGGTCGTTCTGGTAGAGGCCAGGGGATTGCTGGAGGCAGGTCTTGTTCCAGTCGTACGCCTTCTGCGCCCAGTCCAGATATGCCGGTTCCTTGGTGATCTGGTAGAGCCCTGCGGACAGTTGGGCGAACAGACCGGTGACGTTCGCGGCCCGAATGGCGTTGGCGTCGTTCTCGACCCAGTGCATGCCGCCGGGGCAGGTCTTGGCGGGGTCGTCGTCCCAGGCGCGGGTGTCGGTGGTGAAGGCCGCGCGGGCCTTGGCCAGCATCGACCGGTCGCCGCCGGCCCGGTACTGCGTCAGGAACGACAGACCGACCACGGCGTTGTCGTCGAAGAACAGGTCCCCGCCGGTGCCCAGCGGTGCGGGCAGATAGGAGTCGTAACCCGGGTGGGCCGGATCGGAGGCCGCGTACTGCTGGAGAGCGGCGAAACGGTCCGCGACGTCCTTGCGGTACGGGCCCGTGTTGTGCGGGATGGTCCGCACATAGAGCGTGGCCTGGGTGGCCTCGCGGAATTCCCACAGGTACGAGTAGGGGTTGCTGCCGGCCGCCGCCGGGGCGGCCTCCCGGTACAGATCGTGGCTCGCGGCGCCGAGGTAGAGGTTGTGCTGAAGAGCTCGGTAGCTCGCCTCGGCGCGCCCGGCCCAGGCGGTGGTGGTGTGGCGGCCCTCGGCGTGCGCGGCGGGGGCGGCGAGCAGACCGGCCGCGGCGGTGGCCAGCGTGGTCAGCAGCAGACCGGCCCGGCGGGCGGTACGCGCTGTTCTCATGGCAGGACTCCCTGTCAGACGTTGAGTTTGAGGCTGGAGACGAAGAACCGCTGGGAGAGGAAGAAGATGACGACGGTGGGCAGCGACACCACGAGTGCGCCGGCCAGTACCACCGGCGGACCCACGTTGGAGTAGTTGCCCTGGAGATCGGCGAGGGCGGCCATGATCGGCCGGATGTTGCGGCTGGTGGCCAACGTGATGCCGAACAGCAGGTCGTTCCAGACGGCGACGAACTGGAAGACGAACGCGGCGACCATCGCGGACTTCGACAGTGGCACGTAGATGCTCCAGAACAGCCGCCACCAGGAGGCGCCGTCCAGGCGGGCCGCCTCGATCACCTCGGACGGCAGCGTGGCCGCGAAATTGCGCAGCACGAAGAAGGCGAACGGGATGGCGATGGCGACATAGATGATCACCATGCCCATCTGCGTGTCGTACAGCCCGGTGTTGGCGTACGCCAGGAACAACGGGCGCAGGAACACCTGGAGGGGCAGCAGTGTGCCCGCGTAGATCAGCCAGAACCACAGGGCGCGGCGCCGTACCGGCATGATGGCGGCGGCGAACGCGGCCAGTGAGGCGAGCAGTACGGCGCCGGCTGAACTGGCCGCCGCGTAGTAGAGGCTGTTGGCCATGGCAGGACCGAGGTCGGCGAGATTCCATGCCGCCCGGATGTTGGAGAACAGACCGAAGCTGTTGGGGTACCAGCGCGGGCTGCCCGAGTAACTGCCCACCGACGTCAGCCCGTTGACCAGCAGAAGGTACGTCGGCACGAACCAGAGCAACGCGACCAGGACGACGACGGTATTGCGGATGACTCTGCTCATGTCACACCTTGCCCTGGGTCGGCACTTGGCGGCGCAGATAGGTCCAGGACGCCAGCAGCACGATGACGGTCAGCAGTACGGCGATGGCGGCGCCCGCGCCCGGCCGCAGGAAGAGGAAGGTCTCCTGGTACATGGAGACGGCCAGCGTCTCGGTGGCCCGGCCCGGTCCGCCCTGGGTGAGGACGAAGATCAGGTCGAACGCCTTGAGCCCGTTCACCAGGCTCATCCCGATGACGATGATCGACACCGGCCGCAGTTGCGGGAGGACGACGTACCGGAACCGCTTCCACGGCCCGGCGCCGTCCAGCGCCGCCGCCTCCAGCGTGTCCGGCGGAATGCCCTGGAGCCCGACCATGAAGAGGATCACCGCGACCCCGGTCGCCTGCCATGAACTCGCGATGATCATCACGATGGTGTTGCCGGGCCAGGTGAGCAGCCAGGTGCCGGTCAGGCCGCCCAGATGCAGGCCCTTGAGCGCGCTGTTGACCGCTCCGTCGCTGGTGAGCATGAAGTTCCACACCACCGCGACCGCGGAGCCGGAGATCGCGTACGGGATGGTTACCGCGAGCCGCGCGGCGCGGCTCCACCGGGTGGCGTCGGTGAGCATCGCGATGAGCAGCCCCATACCGGTGGGCAGCACGATCGCGCCCACCACCCACATCACGGTGTTCTCCAGGGACTTGAGGAGATTGGGGTCGGTGAAGAAGGCGGTGTAGTTGGCGAATCCGCTGAAGGTCGAGTGGGTGTAGTCGCTGAAGAAACTGCGGTAGAGCGTGTAGCAGAAGGGCGCCAGCAGGACCGCGGTGACCAGCAGGGCGGCGGGCAGCAGGAAGCCGCCGGCCATCAGCCGCTCCTTGAGCTCTGCCGAGGCGCGTCTCTTCGTGCCGGGCGGCGCTTCGGGACCGCCGTTCGCCAGCCCGCGCCGGGCACGGATCGAATCGGTCGTCACACTCATGAGCCGCCCTTCCGCCAGATGTCCCATTCCTTGTCCGCGCGTTTCTGCATCGACTTGAGCGTGGAGCGGACTGCGGTGGGATGGATCATGAAATTGCCCAGGTCGAGGATGTTCCCCTGGATGAGGTTGGGCGGGCTCGCCTCGTTGTAGCGGGTCAGCAGCGTGCGGCTGTTCCGCTTGATGTCCTGCTGCACGCCCTCGATCACCGGATTGGACGCCGGCACCGTCGGGTTGGCCGAACTGTCCTGGAGGAAGTCCGACCACACCCGCTGCACCCGCGGGTCCAGCCAGTTGGAGACGGCGGCGATACCGCCGTCGTGGTTGGCGGCGCGCCTGGGCACCGCGAACACTCCCGACTCCGCGATCACCGACGGCTTGGTGTCGTCGTGCACGGCGGGCATGATGAACGCGCCGTAGTCGGTGCCCGGCTTGAGCCCGGCGGCCGCGATCGCGGCCGACTCCCAGGTGCCGTGCAGGAACATCGCAAGCTTCCCGGCCTTCATCTGCGCCGGGCCGTTGGCGCCGTCGAAGTCGGGCGCGGTCATCCAGCCCTTGGCGTAGAAGTCCCGCCAGAGGGTCAGCGCCTCCACGGCGGTGTCGTCGGTGTACTTCGCCTGCCCGTTGACCAGCCGGGTGTAGAAGTCAGGGTCGATCTTGCTGACCAGTTCCTCGAACCACTCGAAGGCCGGCCAGACACCGTTCTGGGTGGCGAGGAACGGCGTCACACCGTTCTTCTTCAGCACCTCGGCGTTGTGCGTGAACTCCGCCCAGGTGGCGGGCTCGCGCAGCCCGTACTTTGTGAACACCGGCTTGGCGTAGAAGAACACGTAGGACGACTGGTACAGCGGGATGCCGTACACCTTGCCCTGGTAACTGACCGCGGGCTTCAGCTCGGTGGAGACCCAGCCGCGCTTGACGGCGGCGTCCCACTGGGCGCCGAGTTCGGTCAGCCCGCCGGAGCGGGCCAGTGAGTACAGCGGAAAGCCGGACGCCCACTTGACGACGTCGGCGGCCCGGTTGGTCTGCACGGACGTCTGGACCACCTCCTGGTAGGAGGTGGTGGAGGCGTTCGACAGCGGGCGCAGGTCGAAACCGCTGACGCGCTTGAGCACCGCGCCGGCCTTCTTGTACCCGTCGGACCAGGTGGCGTTGTCGTTGTAGAGGTTCACCGCGCCGGGCACGCTCGTGGTGGAGCTGCCCCGGGCGCAGCCGGCCAGCGCCGCCGCCAGTGCCAGGCCCCCGGCGCCTGCCAGCACCCCCCGGCGAGTGGGACCGTCTGGGGGGCTCGTCGAGCCGTCGGGCTCCGCCCCGTGATCAGCGCGGCCAGGTTGCATCGACCTGTCCTTCCGTCATGTGCCGTCCTGTGCGACCCGGCCGGAAACAGCCGTCGGGTGCACGATCGCCTTGAAGGTAACGGTAACAAGGAGGTGTGGCAAGGGTTCATCTGCCGGAAACTCGAAAATGCCACGTCGAGTGGTGTGAATGATCGACAGGAGGGAGGAACGCTGATGATGCGATATGGTACCGGTACCTTATGGAGCTATCCGAACGACGAAAGGTGTCCCCGTGCACCACGACGGCAGTGGCCTGCCCTACCAGCCCAACCCGCGCTACGACGCCGTCGGGGCACGGGTCCGGCACGGCTGGGAGGCGGCTCTGGCCGAACTGCCGGAGTCCGTCGGCGTCCTGGCTGTGGACGGCCCCTGGGTGCTGGACTGGGATGCGGTGCGCGCGGGCCTGGCAGCCGCACGGCCCGGCCTGACCTTCGTGGACATACGCTCCCACCTGGCTCCCTGGCCGGAGATCGCCGCGATCGGCGGATCAGGACCGCTGGCCGACGACCCGCAGTTCGCCGCCCTGTCCCGGGCCACCCTCGGCGACTTCTTCGGCCCGCTGCCCACGCCGGCCGCCGGTGAAGGCCGCACCGTCGTGTACGGTCCCGGCGCCGCGCTGGTCGCTCACGACGCCATCTGGTACGCCGATCTGCCCAAGCGGTACGCCGAGGCGGCCGTCACCGCGGGTACCGTTACCAACCTCGGGCAACGGGAGGGCGCCGCGGACACCCGTCGGCTGTTCTACATCGACTGGCCGGTTCTCGACCGGCACCGCGACGGCCTCGCCGAGCGGATCGATCGCTGGCTGGACCTCCAGGACCCCGCCGGGCCGGTGTCGCTGAGCGGCGACGCGCTGCGGGCCAGTGCCGCCGAGCTGACCGGCCGACCGTTCCGCACCCGCCCGACCTTCAACACCACGCCGTGGGGCGGTCAGTGGGCGCGCCGCGAACTCGGATTCAACCCCGAGGGCCCCAACACCGCGCTCGGCTACGAACTCATCGCCCCCGAGTCCGGCATCCTCCTCGGCGACGACACCGCCCAGGTCGAGATCCCCTTCCAGCTCCTCGTGGCGCTGCACCCCGAACGCGTCCTGGGCCCGCGGGTCCACGAGATGTTCGGCGAGTCCTTCCCCATCCGCTTCGACTACCTCGACACGGTGGCGGGCGGAAACCTCTCGGTCCACTGCCACCCGCAGCCGGACTACATGAAGGATGTCTTCGGCTGGCCGTACACCCAGCACGAGACGTACTACCTGATGGTCGGCAGCGAGGAGAACACCGTCTACCTCGGCCTGCGCGGCGACGCCGACGTCGAGGAATTCCGCGGCCGGGCGCACGACGCCGACTCCGGCGGCAACGCCTTCGCCATCGAGGAGTTCGTGCAGACCTTCCCCGCCACCCCGCACCAGCTCTTCCTGATCCCCGGCGGCACCCCGCACGGCAGCGGCAAGGGCAATGTCGTACTGGAAGTCAGCGCCACCCCGTACCTGTACTCGCTGCGGTTCTACGACTGGCTGCGCCGCGACGCCCAGGACCGGCAGCGCGCCGTCCACGTCGAGCACGCCTTCCGCAATCTCGACACCGAACGGACCGGCGAGGCCGTCGGCCGGGACCTCGTCCAGGCGCCGCAGGTGCTGCGCAAGGGCGACGGCTGGCGCGAGGAGGTCATCGGACAGCTCCCGGAGATGTTCTTCGTGGTCCACCGGCTGACCGTGCAGGGCGCCGTCGCCGCTCCGGACACCACCGACGGCCGCTTCCATGTGATCAACGTCGTCGAGGGCGAGGGCGTGCTCGTCCGCACCGCGGCCGGCGCCGAACACCGGCTGGGATACGCCGAGACACTGGTGATCCCGGCCGCGGTCGGCGTGTACACGGTGACCGGCGCGGGTGCGGGCGAGACCAGGGTCGTGAAAGCGTTCGTGAAGTGAACGCCAGCGCCACGGCAGGCACGGACACCGGCGCCACGGCGGACGCGAACGGTACGCACCCCGGTCCGCCGGTCCCCGTCCTGGAGATCGGCGGCACCCATGTGACGGCCGCCCTCGTCCGGCTCGGCGACCAGCGGTCCCGGGTGCTCGCCTCCCACCGCGAACCTCTCGACGGCCACGCCGGCGCCGACCGGATCACCGCCACGCTGCTGCGCGCAGCCCGCGCCCTGCCACCGGCGCCGCCAGCCCGCTGGGGCATCGCGCTGCCCGGCCCGTTCGACTACGCCAAGGGCATCGCCCGCTACCGGGACGTCGGCAAATTCGACGCGCTCGACGGCACCGACCTCGGCGCACTGCTCCGGGCCGGCCTGCCGCACTGCACGGGCACGGCCTTCCTCAACGACGCGGAGGCGTTCCTGCGCGGCGAGTGGGCCGAGGGGGCCGGACGCGGACACGCCAGAGTGGTCGGCATCACCCTCGGAACCGGCGTCGGCTCCGCCTTCCTGCTCGACGGCCGGGCTGTCACCGACGGCCCGGCCGTACCGCCGGAAGGCCGCGCCGACCTGCTGACCTACGACGGCCGGCCGCTGGAGGACCGGGTGTCCCGGCGGGCACTGATCGCCGCCTACCGGCGGGCGTCGGGACGCGACCTGGACGTACGGGAGATCGCCGCCGAGGCCAGGAGCGGTGACGTCGCCGCCAGCCGGGTGCTGGACGACGCCTTCGCCGTCCTCGGCGAGACCCTGGCCCCGTGGCTGCGCCGCTTCGGTGCCACCGCCCTCGTCGTCGGCGGTTCGATGACCGGCTCCTGGGACCTGATTGGCCCGGCACTCGCCGCGGGGCTCCCGGCCGGCCTCCCGGCGCCACTGCCCGCGGCCAGCCCGGCCGAAGCCGGACTGATCGGCGCGGCATCGTACGCGGCCGCCGTTCCGGAATGCAGCGATGACCCTATTCTCTAGTCAACGAGCCGAGAGGGAGATCACCGTGGCCGGCGCGCCGCTCACCACCGCACCACCGACCATGAAGCAGGTCGCGACCCTCGCCGACGTCAGCGCGATGACCGTGTCCCGGGTCCTGCGCGGGGACTCCGGCGTGTCGGCGGACAAGCGCGCACGTGTCGAGGCCGCGGTCCGCGAACTGGGCTACCGGCCCAACGCGTTGGCCCGCAACTTCCGCCACGGGCAGGGCACCGGCACGATCGGCCTGATCGTCACCAACCTCGCCAACCCCTTCTACGCCCGGCTCGCCCTGGGCATCGAGGCGGCGGTCGCCGAGGAGGGCCTGCGGGTGATGATCACCAACACCGCCGGTGACGCCGGCCGCGAGCGCGACGCCGTCCGGGACTTCTCCGCCCGCCGGGTCGACGGCGTGATCCTGGTACCGGCGGGGGCCGATCAGGCGTATCTGGCCGAGGAGTTGCCCACCGCCCTGCCCGTGGTCACCGTCGCCCGGCCGACGGCCGGCTTCGAGGCGGACTGCGTGCTGGTCGACGACTTCGGCGGCGCCTACGCGGCGACCGGCAGGCTGCTGGCGGCCGGGCACCGCCGGATCGGCTTCCTTGGCAACCCACCGTCGGTGTACACCGGTTCCGAGCGCTACCGCGGCTACAGCGCGGCCCTCCACGAGGCGGGCATCGACCCCGACGACGCCCTGGTCAAACGCGGCCAGGAGGATCTCGCTTCGGCCGAGACGGCGGCGTCAGAGCTGCTCGCGCTGCCGGCGCCGCCCACCGCGGTGTTCTGCACCAACAACCGCAACACCCTTGGTGCCTACCGGGCGTTGCGACACCACGGCGCCACCGCGACGCTGGCGGGCTTCGATGACTTCGACCTCGCCGACGTGCTCAGCGTGCCGGTGCTGGTGGTGGACTACGACCCCGACGAGATCGGGCGCCGCGCCGCCCAACTGCTCGGCGAGCGACTGGCCCGCCCCGGCACCGGAGCGCCGCCGCCGCGCCGGGTCGTCGTGCGGACCACGATCATCGCCCACGGCGAGGACCGCGGCCCGGTGCAGGACGTGTCCTAGCCGCCCGCACCGTTCAACACGCCCCGAAACGGCAGACGTCGCCCGTCGGTGCCGCGCCTTGAGCCGTCTCGAACCCGCCGCCCGTTGCCGCCCCTGCCGGCCATCCGTCCCGGCTGCCCACCACACCCCGGAGCCCGTACATGCACGACGACAGAAGCCTTATCGAATCCCGCCTGGAGCGCGTCCTCAACGAGCGCATCCGCCCAGCGGTGTACGGGGAGCGGGTGCCGCTGACCGTCGGTATCTGGGACGCGCCCGACGAGCCGGTCCCGGTGGTCGAGGGCATCGCCGCGGTGCGCGAACCGATCGCCCCCGGCGAGCCGTGGGGACCGCCGTGGGGGACGAGCTGGCTCACCGTCAGCGGCACCGTGCCCACCGAATGGGCGGGCCGTACGGTCGAGGCGCTGATCGACCTCGGCTTCGACCGGGACACCCCGGGCTTCCAGTGCGAGGGGCTGGTCTACCTGCCGGACGGCACCCCGGTGAAGGGCCTCAACCCGCGCAATCAGTGGGTGCGGATCGGCGATCCCGTCACCGGCGGCGAGCAGGTCCTGCTGCATGTCGAGGCCGCGGCCAACCCGATCGTGCTGGACAACCCGCCGTTCCGGCCGACCTCCCTGGGCGACAAGGCGACGGCGGGCCGCGCGCCGCAGTACGTACTCGGCCGGATGGATCTGGCCGTGCTGGACCGTACGGTCTGGGAGCTGGTGCAGGACCTGGAGGTGCTGGGCGAGCTGATGCCGGAGCTCCCCGCCGACTCGGCCCGCCGCTGGGACATCCTGCGCGCGGTCGAACGGGCCCTGGATGCCGTCGATCTCCAGGACGTGGGCGGCACCGCCGCTGCGGCCCGGGCACTGCTGACCGACGTGCTGGCCGCGCCCGCGCACGCCTCGGCGCACCGGATAAGCGCGGTGGGCCACGCCCACATTGACTCGGCCTGGCTGTGGCCGCTGCGCGAGACGGTCCGCAAAGTGGCGCGCACCACCGCGAACATGACCGCGCTGCTGGAGGACGAGCCCGACTTCGTCTACACGATGTCCCAGGCACAGCAGTACGCCTGGATCAAGGAGCACCGTCCCGAGGTCTACGCCCGGGTCCGACAGGCCGTCGCCGACGGCCGGTTCGTGCCCACCGGCGGAATGTGGGTGGAGTCGGACACGAACATGCCCGGCTCCGAGGCGATGGCCCGTCAGTTCGTGTACGGGAAGCGCTTCTTCCTGGACGAATTCGGCATCGAGAGCGACGAGGTGTGGCTGCCGGACACCTTCGGCTTCGCCGCCGGGCTGCCGCAGATCATCCGGGCGTCCGGGTCGAGTTCTCTGCTGACCCAGAAGATCTCCTGGAGCCGCACCAACTCCTTCCCGCACCACACCTTCAGCTGGGAAGGCATCGACGGCAGTCGGGTCTTCACGCACTTCCCGCCGATGGACACCTACAACGCGGGCCTGGAAGGCCGCGAAGTCGCCCACGCGGCGCGCAACTTCAGGGAGAAGGGCATGGCGGGCCGGTCGCTCGCGCCGACCGGTCTCGGCGACGGCGGCGGGGGCACGACTCGCGAGATGATTGCCAAGGCGGCCCGGCTGCGGGACCTGGAGGGCTCGGCCCGGGTGGAGTGGGAGTCCCCGGCGGAGTTCTTCGCCAAGGCGCGCGCCGAATACCCCGAACCGCCCGTCTGGGTGGGCGAGTTGTACCTCGAACTGCACCGGGGCACGCTGACCAGTCAGGCCGGTACCAAGCAGGGCAACCGCCGCAGCGAGCATCTGCTGCGCGAGGCGGAGCTGTGGTCTGCGACCGCCGCCGTACGGGCCGGACTCCCTTACCCGTACGAGGCGTTGGACCGGATCTGGAAGACGGTGCTGTTGCACCAGTTCCACGACATCCTGCCCGGCTCGTCCATCGCGTGGGTGCACCGGGAGGCCGAGGCGACTTACGCGGCACTCGCGGTGGAGCTGCGGGCGATCATCGACGCCGCTGAACTCGCCCTGGCCGGTGGCGGTGAGCCGTCGGGGGAGGGGGTGGTGGTCTTCAACGCCGCCCCGCACGCCCGCGGCGGAGTCCCGGCTGGCGGCGCCGCTCCCGCCGTCGGCACCGGTTCCGGCTCCGACCAGGCGGGGACGGTCACCGCCTCGGCCCGCGTCGGCGGCGGCCACGTACTGGACAACGGCCTGCTGCGCGTGGAGATCGACGGCCGCGGCCTGGTGGTGTCGGTCTTCGACCTCGCCGCGGACCGGGAGTCCCTCGCCGAGGGACGCCCGGCCAATCTGCTCCAACTCCACCCCGACTTGCCTAACATGTGGGACGCCTGGGACGTGGACGCGTACTACCGCAACACCGTCACGGACCTGACCGCCGCGGAGCGCGTCGGGGTGAGCGCCGAGAGCCCCCGCGCGGTCACCGTCCGGGTCGAGCGCTCGTTCGGCCAGTCGCGCGCCGTGCAGCTCCTCACCCTGGCCGCCGGGCACAAGCGCCTGGACGTCGACACCGAGGTCGACTGGCGCGAGACGGAGAAATTCTTGAAGGTGGCCTTCCCGCTGGACGTGCACGCCGACCGGTACGCCGCCGAGACCCAGTTCGGCCACGTGTACCGGCCCACGCACACCAACACGAGTTGGGACGCCGCACGTTTCGAGGTCTGCAACCACCGCTTTCTGCATTTGGCCGAACCCGCCTGGGGCGTGGCCCTGGTCACCGACTCCACCTACGGCCACGACGTCAGCCGCTCGGCCGACGACAGCGGCCACGGCGTCACCGTCACGGTCCGGCTGTCACTGCTGCGCGCGCCGCGCTTCCCCGACCCCGAGACCGACCAGGGCGTCCACCGCTTCCGCTACGCCCTGCTGCCCGGTGCGTCCATCGACGACGCCGTCCGCGAGGGATACGCCATCAACCTGCCCGAGCGCCGCGTCCCGGGCACCGCGGCGGTCGATCCGCTGGTGGCCGTTGACCACGAGAGTGTGGTCGTCAGCGCGCTGAAGCTCGCCGACGACGGCAGCGGTGACGTCGTCGTCCGTCTCTACGAAGCCGGCGGCACCCGCGCCCGCACCACCCTGACCGCCGCCTTCCCGCTGCTTTGCGCCACACCCTGCGACCTGCTGGAGCGCCCCCTGTCCGACGCGTCGCCCGCGGAGGTACAGGACGGGCAAGTGGAGCTGCGGCTACGGCCGTTCGAGATCGTCACCCTCCGGCTGCGCGGGTGCTGATAAATTATTTGCCCCTTACCTCTGTGATCGCCGGTCCACCTGCGCCTGCTCCATCCCCTCGATGTTCGCCTGCGCAGGGGATGACGGCATCATGATCCGTCGTGCTCCTGTGCCTGACCTACCTCACCGCGACCAACGCCCCGGCGCTCCTGCACCTGCTGCTGGTGAGCGACCACGGTAATGATCTCGAAATCCTTGCAGTCCGACACCTGTGGGCTCAAAGATAGGATTCCCCCTCTGAGCTGGGGGTGCGCTGTGTCAGCTGGTGATCTGGTACTGGTTGATGGTTTCTTGACTGCAGCCCTGGTCGGCGGCCGTCCGGCTCGATTGCCCACTTCGCCGCGATGAACTTGCGGTGCCAGGCTGGCAGCGTGCCGGGCGGGACGGGGACGACGGCCTGCCGGCGGTGACGGGGTATCACGCTGGAGAGCGCAGCAAGCCACAGCAGGTCCGCGCGCTCGTAGCGGACCGGGCCGGGGATCTGACGAGGCAGGACCGCGTTCTCATGCCGAGCACGAGCACCTCGGCGGCCTTCTCGGTGCCGCTGCGCAGCAGCACTCCAGGGACGGACAGCAGCTTGCGGGCCGCCTTGTACAGCAACGAAACGATCACGCGGACACGGTGTCAGCCGAGCCTGCCCCACCGCTGCTACCTGCAGCGATGACTTTCCGAGCCTGACAGGGTACGCCGCCACAGGCTCCGGCTCGTCTTCCTTCGTCAGGAAGATCTCGGCGTGACCCAGCTCATTGGTGTCGGGGTCACGTGTTAAGCCGCGACGAGCGTCTTTAGTTTTCCTCGACTGCGCGAGGCGCGCACCTTTCGGGACTCTGACAATGGCGTCGTACTCGTCGTACTCGCTGCTGTCCATGCTCCACCTTCGACCAGCGGGATACCCTGCGTCCGCCACTGCACCCCGGGAGCGGAGCCTCCAACACCGTACGACCACGCACTCAGGACTTCAGCCACTCCCGCTGGGCGCCAGACCGCCAACGGCGGGATCTTCGGACCAGGATGACTCACACCCAACTACCCTCGACTCTCCGAAGGGACTAGCTAGTGGATGATGACCGCGCAGCTGGTGGCGAGGTCGGCGGCTGTGAGGTAGCAGGTGGCGTGACCGGTGCCGCCGTCGATGACGGCTCCGGGGACCCCGGTACCGGGGGTGGAGGTAGCTGCCGGCGTGGATGACGTCGTTGCCGCCAAGGCCGCAGATGACCTGGTGGCCGATGCCGACCAGGATGTTGTTGCCCGGGGTGCCGGTCAGGGTGCAGCCGTTGCCCTTGGGGATGGTCTCGCTCTGGGTGGCGGTGTTGTCCGCCGGGTTCAGATCGGGCTGGGTGGCGTGCGCCACGGTGGTGGCGGTGACGGTGCCCGTCGTGGACGGCTCAAGCGTGATCTTGACGGTGGCACCGGCCCCGGAGTCGACCGTGCCCGGGGTGCAGGTGACGACCCGTCCGGAGACGGAGCAGGTTCCCTGCGAGGGGACGGCGGACAGGATCGTGGCGGCGCTGCCGGTGAAGGTGGTGGTCGAGGTGGTGCCGGTGGCGTTCAGGAGTCCGGCGTTGATGGTGGTCGCGGTCAGGGTGTAGGTCGAGCCGAGCGCGGCCGGGTTGGGGCTGACGGACAGGGTGGTCGACAGGTCGGCGACCGCCAGGTAGGAGTACTGGTGTGCACTTCACACCGAGGAGCTCGTCCTGGCTGAACCTGGTGGAGCGGTGGTTCGCCGAGCTCACGCAGAAGAAGGTCAAGCGAGGGGTCCACCGCTCCGTCCAGGCCCACGAACGCAACATCCGAGCATGGCTCGCCGACCGGAACGAGCACACCCGGTGGCCTACTTGGCGGCCCAGCAGCCCAAGTTGTTCCGGTTCGCCTCCGCCGCCCGGCGCGGCGCGTCCGGCGATCCCAGCAGACCGTACGGCAGATACCCGGACCGGACACCGAGTTCCCATCCATGGACCTGGACGGCGAGGCAGGCCAGGGCGAGGGTGCCGAGTGGGAGGAGGGACCGGGGCGGGAGATCACCGGCGTCGGCCTCGACACTCTCCCGGTACGCGACCAGCCGGGCGACGAGGGCGTCCTCGAAGGCGTGCTGGTCGTCGTCGATGAGGACGCGGAGCAGCCGCTGGTCCGCGCTCAGCGCGTCGCCTACCTCGTCGAGCCGCCGGGCCGCCTCCGCGCGTTCCCCGGCGTCCGGCTTGCGCAGCGGAACCGTGGGCCAGTCACGGGGCAGATGCCCGGCCGCCTCGGTGAGATAGGGGCACAGGGCGTCCATGGCGGCGAGGTCGGCGGGGGCGGAGACGGAGGTGTACCGGTTGTAGGGCACGCCGTCACGGATGGCAGGCGCGTAGTCGGCGCGCAGCAGCAGCCCGGTGGCCCGCTCCCAGTCCCACACATGCCCGCTGACGACACACAGCTCGAACATGTCGAGCCAGGTCCGCGCCGTGGGCGCCTCCCTGACGACCTCCTCGAAGGTGATGGGCCCGTCCCAGAACTCGTCGTCGTCGTCCGGGTCCGTGCTGATCCGCTCCCCGACGAGGGGGAACCGGAGTTCCTGGTCCCCGCTCGGAAAGCACATGATGCTCAGCACTCCGTGCACACACTCCGCGGCGGTGACGGCGACCGTGCCGGCGGCAGCATCGAGCCCCGGCTCCGTCACCGCTCGCGCGGCGACGTGGTCGAGCAGTTCGTCCGCCATGGCCCGGATCAGCGCCGGCGAGATGCGGCCGTACCGCAGCCAGTGCCACCGCGTGTAAGCCCGCCCTTCGATGCCGTCGAGCGCCTCGGCCAACCGCTGCTCGCCGACCTGATGGCATGTCACATTCCGCACGTACCGCGTCCCTTCACGAACTCCACGACTGGACGAAGCACGTTATCAACGGGCACTGACAGCACTAGCCAGGGTCTGTGCTGGAAGTGGATCAAGATCGTTGATGATCACAGCCCGTGGGACGTGGTGATCTGACGAACGGCCAGTGGGAGCGGCTGGAGCCGTTGCTTCCGGTAGGCAAGAAGCCAGGCCGCCCGTGGACCTGGACGCGCCGGCAGCTGATGGACGGCATACGGCTGCTGCAGGCCGAGGCCGATGTGAAAGGTCTGATCACGTGGGACGTGAACGTCGATTGGACCATCGCCCGTGCCCACCAGCACGCCGCCGAGGCCAGTAAAAGGGGGGATCTCCACAAGGAGCCTCCCGGAGGCGTCGACACCGAGCCCGACGACCACGGCCTCGGCCGCTCGCGTGGCGGGCTGACCACGAAGCTGCATCTGGCGGTCGAGCAGGGGCAGAAGCCACTGTCCCTGCTCGTCACGGTCGTCCAGTGGCAGGACAGTCCCCGGCTCCAGCCGGTCCTCGACGCTATCCGGGTACCGCGGACCGGGCCCGGCCGGCCTCGCACGAAGCCGGACAGGGTCCGCGCAGACAGGTCGTACGGTTCTCGCGCGAACCGCGCCTACCTGCGCCGACGCGGCGTGAAGTGCGATCAGCCGTTTCAGGCGGCGCCCCGAGTACGAGTCACCCGGGTGACGAGGCATCGATGGGTTGCTCCGACGACGCAGCGTCACCGCTGATCATCGCGAAGAGGCGCTACAAAATAAGGGACCATCGGAGCCTTTGTCGAGTCGCTCACTCGGATGGGCTCACCATTCGGGGCGCGGAGCACCGCGACAGACCTGCGGATCGGGACTCGGCGTCGCCGTTGCCCGGCAGCGGGGTCGTCCTCGGCGTCGGAGATGTTGTCGGTCGGCCGGACTTGTGGGGTGGTCACTGGCCGGCGGCGGTGTCGGTGAGGCGGTCGAGGCGGAGGGTGGGGAGGGTGTCGAGTGTGTGGCGGAGGACGGCGGCCAGTGGTCCTGTGCGCTGGACCGAGTGGACTACTTCGGTGGTGGCGCCCTTGTCGTGCAGTATCCATTCGCAGTTTTCGTGCATGCCGGGGACGGTCCATTCCATCCGGATGCGGTGCGGGCTGATCTCGGTGTAGCGGAACGTGCCGCGCAGGTCGGGCAGGGTGCGGAGTTGGTAGTCCTGGTCGAGGAGGGCTTCCTCCGGGCCGGTGAGGGAGAGGAATGCCGGGTTCCAGTCGGGCAGTCGGCGGGGCTGGAGGAGCAGTGCGTGGATTCGGTCGGCGGGGGCGGTGATGAGCCGGCTGCCGGTGGCGCTGGTCATGAGGGTTTCCTTGATGTCGTGGAGTCGGGCGTGAGGGGGCCTCGACAGGTCTGGCGTCGTTGTTGGAACGGCGCCTGGCTTGGCGTTTTGCTGCGTTGCGTGCTGGGGGCCGGAGTTACAGGTGTTCGGCTTGTCTCACACGGTGGATTGGGTGCGGTCGAGTGCGGTGTTGAGGAGGTGGGCGGCGGCGGGGTCGTGTGCGGCGAGGATGGTCAGTCCGGGGTTGCGGGTGGCGAATTCGTTGACGTGGCGGGTGGAGGTGTGGAGGCCTGTGGTGTCGCCGACGCCGGGGATGCGGTCCTGGGCGAGGAGGTTGACGTCGTAGGTGAGGTCGCCGACGAAGAGCAGGGGTGCGGCCTGGGGCTTGCGCAGCAGCAGGGAGAGTGAGCCCGGGGTGTGGCCGGGGGTGGGGAGGAGCAGGAGGGTGCCGTCGTTCATGACGTCGTAGGCGTTGGTGAAGGGTGCGAGGGTGGGGTCGTCGACGGGGGTGGGGGTGACGCGGTTCCAGTGCAGTGCGGGGATGTCGATGTGCTGTTTGAGCAGGCCGATGAAGGCTGCGTCGGGCCTGTCGAGTTCGTCCCAGTCCTGCTGGCTGACTATGATCTCGGCGTGGGGGAGTTCGCGGAGTCCGCCGATGTGGTCCTGGTGGAGGTGGGAGAGGATCGCGACCTTGACGTCGGCGATGTCGTGGCCGAGGCGGGCGAGTTGGGCGGTGAGGGTCTGGTCGGCGGGGATCTCGAAGCGGGCGAGGCGGTCGTAGACCTCTCCGGCGGGGCCGCCGGGGAAGTAGTCGGGGTCGGTGACCGAGCTGCGGTCCTGCCCGGTGTCGAACAGGACGAGGCCGTCGCTGTGCTCGATCACGTAGACGTTGATCGGCCTGGGTGCGGTCCAGGTGGTGGCGGTGCTGAGCCACTCCGTCATGGAGGAGCCGTCGGATTCGACGTGCTGGGGGCGGATCTGGACCTGGCCGGTGCTGAGGACTGAGATGTTGTTGATGGTGCCCATGACGCTCTCCCCATGTGTGCTGTGACATGCATGTCGTGACACATGAATAGTCGCCTGCTGGACGGACCCGTGTCAAGCACGGGCGGGCACGACTTCTGCGGCCGCTTCGACCTGCGGACACGACACGGTCGAAGCGGTCCCGCCAGCCGTCTCGCGCAACTGGCCGCCCCGTCCCAGGCGGTGCGTGTGAGCGCCGAAGTTGCCGGCGCAGGACCGTCAGGTCGGCGTCTGTCCGACCTGTGTGGCGTGGTCCTGGGGTCGTTGACGTCTTCCTTCGCGTGCTTGGTTTGCCTGCGGTGTGGACGTCGTGGCGCGGGTGTAGGTCGGGTGTTCTTGCGGCCCGTGGCCGGCCGAGTCCGGGGTGGGAGGGTTCTGGTGCTTGGGCGGGACAGGTGAGCCGGGTGACGTCGTGCCGGTTGCCAGCGGTGACCGAGACAGCGAGCGGGGTGCCGTGCCGGTCGACGATCACATGGTGCTCGGACCCGGGGCGGCCGCGGTCGACGGGCGAGGGCCCGACGTGATCCCCCCTTTGAGCGCCCGGACGTGCGAGCCGTCGACCGCGAAGTCGGCGCCAGTTGGTCAGGCACCCGCGGCCGCTGATCAGTCAGAGGTTGTTTGGGACTTCACAGCGAACCGGGTTCCTGGCCGGCGGCGAGGGGGAAGTAGCCGAGGAAGGTCACGTTCTCGTCCAGCGCGTCGAAGTGCGCGATCGGGGCCCCGGCGGGTTCGTAGAACACGTCGCCGGGACGCAGGGTCACCTCGTCCTCGCCCTCGACCTGGAACAGCACCGAGCCCTCGACGATGCTGCCGAACACCGGGCCGTTGTGAACATGCCGCCCTGCCGGGTGCCCCGCCAGGATGTGGATGCGCCTCACCTCGACCCGATCAGTCGTCAGCGCCGTCGGGAACTGCTCGTCCAGAAGCACCTCGCGGGTCATCGGCTGCTCAGGGGCCGGGGTGCTCCCCATGATCGAATCCTCCTGCGCCCCGTGATCACACCGAGAACGAGTCTACGATCCGCGCCGACGACTACCCGACCCGCTCCAGTACCCAACTACGCTGCGGGTGCTGATTAATCATCCGGCCAGGTCACGCGGCATGGTGGTACTCGTGGAGGGTTCCGCCGGACCGGTCTCGTCGGCGGACCGACAGGTGTCTGATGTGTTCTGGCACGCTGGTCTGCTGGGGCAGTGGCCGGAGTGGAGCTGCTTGCTTCAGGGTCCGGTGCGGTCGGTGCTCGTTGTAGAAGGTCGCGAACTCGCGGAGCGCGTGGAGAAGGTGTCGTTACGCCCAGGATCCGGATGGCGGCGGGTGCAGTGCGCGATGACGGCGAAGTGGCTCGTTGGAGGAGCGGTAGCTCAGCTCTGATCGGCTGTGCGGTGTCTGACGTCGGTCGTGAGTTTTTCCAGCAACTCGATGAGCGAGGCGCGGTCGGGTTCGGACAGGCAGCTGACGAGTGCGGCTTCGCGGCCGAGCGCTGCGTCGACGGAACGCTCGATGAGCCCCTGTCCCTCGGCTGTCAGCGACACCAGGACGGTGCGACGCCCGGTCGTTCCTGGTGTTCGCCTCACGAGTCCGTCCCGTTCGGCCCGGGCGACGCGCTGCGAGATGGCACCGGCAGTCACCAGTGTCCGCTGTGCGATCTCGCGGGTGCTGAGCGCGTAGGGCGGCCCGGAGCGGCGGATGACGGACAGCAGGTCCAGGGTGGCCGCGTCGATCCCTGCAGCGCGCAGGACCCGGCTGCGATCGTCCGCGAAGAGTTTCGCCAAGCGCCAGATTGGCGTCACGATCTCGATCGAATCGGTCGGGGTGCCCGGCCGTTCCCGTCGCCAGGCCGCCGCGATCTGAGCGGCGGGGTACGCGACAGCGGCCTCTCCGGATGTCGGAGCGGTCTCAACCACGGTGCGAACTCCTGTCAACGTCAGCTATGTTTAGATCTAAACGTAACACCAGGAGGAGTCTTGACCCGCATAGTGCTCGTCACCGGAGGCACCAGCGGCATCGGCCGCGCCGTCGCCGCGAGGTTCGCGGCCGACCAGGCCGAGGTCTTCATCACCGGACGCCACGCCGACACTGTCGAACAGACCGCCAAGGAGTTGGGTGTCCATGGCGTCGTCTGCGACGCGACCCATCCAGGGCAGGTCGCGGCACTGAGTGCGCAGCTCGGGGAAGCACTTGACGTGCTCGTCAACGCGGCCGGCGGCCTGCCCGACTCGGCACCCGCCGACGCCCCGCCTCTGGAGGCACTGCTCGCCCAGTGGCACAGCAACCTGGCCCAGAATCTGCTCGGCGCGGTCCTGACCACCGCCTCGGTGCAGGACAAGCTCACCCCCGGCAGCTCGGTCCTCAGTATCGGCTCGATCGGAGCCGAGCGACGAGGCGGCTCCTACGGAGCGTCCAAGGCCGCTCTTGCCGCCTGGAACGCCTCGCTCTCCTGTGAACTCGGTCCGCGTGGCATCACCAGCAACGTCATCTCGGCCGGCTACATCGCGGGCACCAACTTCTTCCGCGGACAGATGACTGACGAACGCCACCACGCACTCGTTCAAGAGACCCATAACAAGCGGCCGGGCACCCTGGACGACATCACGGAGACCGCGTACTTCCTCGCATCCCCGGGCGCCAGACACATCACCGGTCAGACCATCCATGTCAACGGCGGCGCCTTCACCACGCGATAGCTATACCCGCCCGTGGCGCTGGCACCCGAGCACCGGCGCGGGCACAACGCCCTCTACGACGCCTTGGACTGCGGCCGGGTCGAGCTGGACCGGCTGAGAGTGACGCCGGCCGCCCTGCCTCTGCCCCGAACCGCCGACGGGCGGATCGGGCTGGCCGTAGACGTCAGCCGCTGGTTGCGCTTCGACGCGGCGACCCGGCGCGGAGCGGCTGTTCTGCCACGTCCACGGGCGGGCGAAGAATGCTGCACAGTTCATCCCGGGTTGGCCCTACTCCTTCGTCGTCGCCCTGGAAAGCGGTCGCACCTCCTGGACCGGTGTGCTGGACGCGGTCTGGCTCGGACCCCAGGAGGACGCCACCGCCATGTCCGCTGGCGCCCGCCGATAGAGCCCTTGAGCGGCCGAGAACGGCGGCGACAGCATCGGTCCTGCGGACGGGCCGGGGGTCCCACAGGGGAGCCGACGCCGCGCGCCGGGTAGGCCAGTTGCGGCGGCTCCGGCAATGTCACCCGGGTGAGCGGGGCCCGTGCCGTGCTCGGCGGCTTGCCGGGCCCGGTAAAAGATGTCGGCGTCGAGCACCGCCCGGATCCGCGTCCAGTACGGGGCCAGCGCCAGCTCCCAGTATGTCTCGATCTCCTCCGTGACCCGGGCTAGGCAGTTCCGTGGCTCCGCGTGGAGGGTCTGCAGGCGGGAGGGGAGGTGTCCTGTCCAGGATTCGCGGCGGCAGGTCCGTGTTCAGCGCTCCCTGATCGAGTTCGTGAGCGGTATCCGACACCGCTTCCCGCACTCCCCGACGGACTACCTGTGGACATAACGGGTAAGGAGCGTGAATGTACGCTAATCACTCCGCCGCATCCCCAGGAGACGGGGCTGAGGACGAGCTGGTGGACATACTCCTGGTAGTCGATGCCGACCTGCGGGTGACCGCCTGGACGGGCGGCGCCGAGCGGCTGTGGGGCTATCCGGCCGACGAGGTGATCCATCGTTCTGTCGCACGCTTGCTGGCTCCGGATGGTCCTGGCCCCGCCGAGCTCTTCGCCGGCAGTCCCTGGTCGGGGCGCACGCGGATCAGTCACGGCGACGGCCGGGAAACTGCGGCCACCCTGCGGGTCTCGCCCTTGCACGACGGTGACGGCGGCATCGGGTGGCTGGTCTGGGCGCCCGGCCCGTCCGCGCGGCCCGGCCCATACCCAGCCGCGCTGGAAGCGCTCTTCGGGCATGCGCCGGTCAGCATGGTCATCTGGGACCGCGACCTGCGCTGCGTCTGGTTCAACGACAGCGTCCAGCACCGGGAGATCTTCCGCACCGGTCCGGAGCTCGGCGGCTACGTCACGGACCTCATCGACACCCGGCATCCCGCATTCCTGGAATCCGCCATGGCGCACGTCCTGGAGACCGGCGTGCCCCTGCTCGGTCACGAACTGTGGCCGGCCGCGGCGGAGGGTGACGACCGCTATTTCTGGGTTTCCTTCATCCGCCTGGAGGGGCCGGACGGCCTGCCGCTGGGCGTGTGCTCGGTGGTGATGAACGTCAGCGAGAGGCCCGAGCAGGGACGGTCCAGTCTGCTCAGCGAGGCGGAGAACCGTATCGGTGCCAACCTGGACCCCATGGCCGCCGCCCAGGAACTGGCGGAGACCGTGGTGCCGCGCCTCGCCGACTACGTCACGGTCGATCTGGCCGATGCCATCCCGCTGGGGAAGGAACCACTGGAGCACCTCAGGTCCACCGACACCCGGATTCCCGGTTTCTACCGCGCCGGGGTCGCGTCCATCCACTCCGACCTGCGCGAGTCCCTGTGGCGGCGCGGAACCCCCGTCTACGTCCCGCCGACGTCTCCCTTCACCGCCGTGCTGCACAGCCGGGCATCCCACTTCGAACCGATCCTGGACACCTCTCCGGGCACCTGGCTCGACAACGACCCCGACCGGGCACGGGTCATCCACGCGACGGGGATGCACTCCCTGATGATCGTCCCGCTCCAGGCCCGCGGATCGATGCTCGGCATCGCCGTCTTCGTCCGGACCGAGAACCAGGTCCCCTTCACCAGAGCCGATCTCGTCCTGGCCGAAGACCTGGCGAAACGGGCATCGCTGAGCCTCGACAACGCCCTTCGCTACACCCGCGAGCGAACCGCCGCACTCGCCCTGCAACGCGATCTGCTGCCGCACCACCTCTCGGGCGGGGACGCGGTCGAGGTGGCCTCACGCTATCTGCCGTCGGACACCCACGGCGGCGTCGGCGGCGACTGGTTCGACGTCATCACGATGCCCGGCGGCCGGGTCGCACTGGTGGTCGGGGACTGCATCGGCCACGGCATCAACGCGGCCGCGACCATGGGACGGCTACGCACCGTGGTCCGCACCCTCACCAAAGTCGGGACGCCGCCCGACGAACTGCTGACACTCATGGACGAACTCGTAGTCGAAGAGCTGGCCCACGACCCCGCCGACTACGATTCCGCGATACCGAACATCGGGGCCACCTGCCTGTACATGGTCTACGACCCGGCCACCCGGCGCTGCACCATGGCCAGCGCCGGACACCCCCCACCCGCGATCATCTCGCCCGACAGGTCCGTCGAGTTCGCCGACGTGCACCCGGGCACACCGATCGGGGTCGGCCTGGGCACCTTCGAGCAGGTCGAGACCTACGTGGCGGAGGCCAGCGTGCTGGCGCTCTACAGCGACGGCCTGATCGAGACCCGCCACAGTGACATCGACGCGGGTCTGGAACGGCTACGGATCGCACTGGGCTGTCCCGTCGCAGCCTTGGACGACGTGTGCGCCTCGGTCATCGACGCCCTGGTGTCCGAGGGGCCGAGCGACGACGACATCGCCCTGCTGCTCGCCCGGACCCTCCCCGCGGACCCCACCGCCCGTGGCTGAGTCCGCTTGGGCAGCAATACGAAGCCCTTCTGGTTGTCGCTGCGTTTGACGACCTGCAGGACCAGGGCGAGTGCGGCCAAGCAGTGCTCGGTGAGGCTTCCGGCGCAGCCGTCATCGGCCCAGACCAGGGCCGGGCGGCGGTGCGCGTCGCCCACTTGCTGGAGCAGGACCTGAGCCGCGGACGCAGTCCCCGATATCCGCGGCGGTGACCATCACGCCAGGCGGCAGGCGGAGCGTGTCGACCACGATGTGTCATTTGCGGCCGTTGATCAGCTTGCCGCCGTCGAAGCCGCGGCTGTGGGATCCGACGACGGCATCGGCCTTGACCGACTGGGAGTCGATCACCCCGGCCATCGGCTCGCTGTCCCGGCCGGCACGGGTACGAGACATCATCAGGGGGAACAGCCGTGTCCGGCGGCTTGGGCGGCTGCTGGAGCCGTACCTGGTCGACTGCGTGACCTTCGCACGCGGCATACCGCCCGCCGCGCTTGCCGCGCGACTCGGCTCCGTTCAGGGCGAGGACGCCCGCCCCCGCTTGGCGCAGGAGGCGCTGGGCAGTGGGGCGCGCTGCATCGCCCGGGTGGGTGAGGTGGCCCGGGTGGGCCTTCGCGGTGGAGTACGGCGACGCCGTCGGCGCGACCGCGGGCGGCCTCGCCGCGGTGTCACGCGGTGGCGTGGCTGCCGTCAACTTCCTGCTGACGGGAGGTACGTGATGACCCCGACGAGTTTCGTGCCGGTCCGGACGGCAGTGACGGCCGTCGGCGCCTACTTCGCCGCCCACCGGCCCCGCTGGCCGGGCGGCCAGAACAGCCCTGCGTATACAAAGCCTTGACGCCGCCCACGCCAGTCGCTTTACTTCCCGCAACGCCGAATCGAGCACGCGGCGCAGAGGTACGCCTAGCCGGTGGACGGCCCCCGCGCCGTAAGCCCGGACTGAGTCGCCAGGATGGCTGTCAGCTTCCGAGGCGGGGACGTACCCTCCATCATCCGGAGACCGATGATGCGCACCCCGTATATGCGAACCCCCCGACGTCGTTGGATCGCCATCACCGCGGCAGCCGCCATGGCCACGGCAGTTCCGATGCTCAGCCCCTCTTCGGCCGGTGCGGCCGGCACGGTGACCCTGCCCAAGGCGCACGCCGGCTTCGACTACCAGATCGGCGGCCCCTACACCCCGCCGGCCGGTGTGGCGGTGGTCAGCCGCGACCATGACGCGGCGCCCGCCGCCGGCCTCTACAACATCTGCTACGTCAATGCCTTTCAGACCCAGGAGGGCGCCGAGAGCCAGTGGGACGCCGACCTGCTGCTGCACGACGCCAAGGGCAAGATCGTCAAGGACCCCGGCTGGGACGAGGCCGTGCTCGACATCCGAACCGCTGGTAACCGGCAGCGGATCGCCGCCAAGGTCGACGGCTGGATCGACCAGTGCGCCGCGGCCGGCTACCAGGCCGTCGAACCCGACAACTTCGACACCTTCGACCGCTTCCCCAGCTACCTCACCCAGGCTCAGGCCGAGGCCTACATCCAGCTGCTGTCGGCCCACGCGCACCTGAAGAGACTGGCGATCGCCCAGAAGAACACCGCTGAGCTCTCCGGCGACCACACCGTCAACGGCCTGGACTTCGCCATCGCCGAGGAGTGCGCCGACTACACCGAGTGCGGCGACTACACCGCCGCCTACGGCAACCACGTCATCGTCATCGAGTACACGGCCAAGGGCCTGAAGAAGGCGTGCACCAGCTGGGGCAGCACGCTGAGCGTCGTACGGCGCGACGTGGACGTCGTCCCGCTCGGCACCAGCGGATACGTCCGCGCCGCCTGCTGAACCCAACCGCCGCGAGCGGCCCGGCGGGCCCCGGTGCCCCCTCGGCCGGACACCGGCCCGCCGATCCGCTTTCCGTTCCGTTCCCCTGGAGGTCCGATGGCTGTCGGCCGTTCCCTTCCTGCCCGGCCGTCGCGCCGATGTGTCCTGCGCCGGGGTTCCGGCGCGGCCCTCGGCGCCGCGCTGGCCGGCTGCGGCGCGGACACCGGTGACGGTGTCGGCGCCGACGGCCTGGTGACCATCGAGCTGTGGCACGGCCAGACCGACGTCGGCCGCGCCGCCATCGAGGGCCTGGTCAAGGCCTTCAACCGCACCCACCCGCGGATCCGGGTCCGCCCCGGCGCCGGCGTGCTGGCCGACTCGATGCTGCAGAAGGTGACCGCGGCACTGGCCTCCGGCTCGTACCCGGACATCGCCTACATCTTCGGCTCCGACCTTGCCGGCATCGCCCGCAGCCCGCGGGTGGTGGACCTGACCGACACCGTCACCGCCCTGCCGGTGCCGTGGCACGACTACTGGACGCCGGCCCGGGAGGCGGTCACCGTCAACGGCCGGGTCCGGGCGGCGCCCGCGCTGCTCGACTCGCTGGCCGTGGTCTGCAACAAACGGCTGTTCAGCGCCGCCGGCCTGCCGCTGCCGCAACCCGGCTGGACCTGGGCGGAGTTCCAGGACACCGCGGCCAAGCTTACCGACGCCGGCCGGGGGAGCTTCGGGACCGGCTGGCCCGGGGCCGGCGACGAGGACACCGTGTGGCGGCTGTGGCCGATGATCTGGGACCTGGGCGGCGACGTGGTCGCCCCGGACGGCAAGGGCATCGGTTTCGCGGACGCCGGCGTCCGCGCCCTGGAGACCGTCCAGGCGCTGGCCCGGGCCAAGAGCGTCTACATCGACCCCAAGTCCGGCAGCGAGCAGATGTACCAGGTCTTCAACTCCGGCCGGATGGGCATGGTCGCCACCGGCCCCTGGGGACTGCCGGACATGATCACCGCGAAGATCGACTACCACGTCGTACCGCTGCCCAGCTACAGCGGCAAACCGCTGACCATCTCCGGGCCCGACACCTGGACGGTGTTCGACAACGGCGGCGCCCGTGCCAAGGCGGCCCGCGCCTTCGTCAGCTGGCTGACGCAGCCCGCGCAGGACGTCCGCTGGGACATCGAGGCCGGCAGCCTGCCGCTCAGTCGCAGCACCGAGAAGCTGCCCGCCTGGCGCGCCCAGGAGACCGGCATCGAGGGGATGCCGGTCTTCACCCGGGCACTGGAGACCGCCAGGGTCCGGCCGGCGCACCCCGCCTACCCGGCGATCTCGGAGTCGCTGGGGCAGGCGATCGTCTCAGTCCTGCTCGGCCGGAGCACGCCCGCCCAAGCCCTGCGCCGCTGTGCCGACGAGGCCGACGCCGCCCTGCTCATCCCGCGCTGAGGAGCCCGCGATGCCCCCGCTGCCCGCCCCGCTCACCCTCTCCGACACCGACCGTGTCCGGCTGCGCGCCCGGAGCCGCCGCCGCGAGTCGGCCACCGCGTGGGCGTTCCTGTCGCCCGCCGTGCTGGTCATCCTCGGTCTCAGTGCCGTGCCCGTGGTCTGGTCGTTGCTGCTGTCCTTCAAGGCCGACGACCTGGTGACCCCCAGCCGCTGGGTCGGCCTGGACAACTACCGGGCGCTCAGCAAGGACCCGCACTTCAGCCAGGCGGTGGGCAACACCCTGCGGTACACCGTGCTGTACGTACCGCTCACCATGGTCCTCGGGCTGGCCCTCGCCCTTGCGCTGAACCGGCGGATCCGGCTGGTCGGGATCTACCGCACCCTGATCTTCGTCCCCTTCGTCATCTCCGACACCGCCCAGGGCGTGCTCTTCTCCTTCATCCTCGACCCGCAGTTCGGCGCCGCCAACTCCGTCCTGCACTCGCTGCACCTGTCCGCGCAGGGCTTCCTCACCGACCCCGGGCAGGCGCTGTACGTGCTGGTGGGCATCTCGCTGTGGAGCAGCACCGGCTTCTGCGTGGTGATCTACCTGGCCGCGCTCCAGGACGTACCGCGGGACCTGATCGAGGCGGCCCGACTGGACGGCGCCGGCCGGCGGCAGCTGCTGCGCCACATCGTGCTGCCGACCCTCACCCCGGTCAGCGTCTTCCTGCTGCTGTGGCAGACCATCAACGCGCTGCAAGTCTTCGACCTGGTGTACGTCACCACCAAGGGCGGCCCGATCGGCTCCACCAGCGTCATCGTCTACTTCATCTGGCAGCAGGCGTTCCAGAACTTCACCGCCGGCTACGGCGCCGCCGCCGCGTACGCGCTCGCGGTGGCCCTGCTCGTCATCGCCGTCGCGGCCCGCCTGGTGCGGCGCCGCAGTATCACCCCCGTCGGCCTGGAAGGAGCGGCACGATGACCTCCACCTCCACCTCCGCGACGCAGTCGCCGGCCGGCCAACCGCCGCAGGCCGCCGCCGTGCCGACGCCCGCGGCCACCCGGCGCCGGCGGCTGCCGTTCAGCGCCTGGCACCTGCTGCTCGCGCCGCTCGCCCTGCTCTTCGCGGTGCCGCTGATCTGGCTGCTGCTCAGCTCGGTGATGAGCGACGCCGAGATCAACCGCTTCCCGCCCGCCCTGTGGCCGTCCGGTATCAATCTGGGCGGCTACCGGTACGTGCTGGGGAACGCGATGTTCCCGCGCTGGTTCGCCAACTCGCTGATCGTCTCGGCGGTCGCGGTCGGGTCCAACCTGCTCTTCGGCGCGCTCGGCGGTTATGCCTTCGCCCGGATGCGGTTCGCCGGGTCCCGTACGGTGCTGACGCTGATGCTCGCGACGATGGTGGTGCCGTTCCAGCTCACCATGATCCCGACCTTCCTGGTGATGAAGAAGCTCGGTCTGATCGACACGCTCGGCGCGCTGATCGTCCCGTCGCTGGTCACTCCTTTCGCGGTGTTCCTGCTGCGGCAGTTCTTCCTGTCGCTGCCCAGGGAGCTGGAGGAGGCGGCCTGGATCGACGGCTGCTCCCGGCTGCGGGTGCTGTTCCTGATCGTGCTGCCGCTGTCGCGGCCGGCGCTGAGCACCGTCGCGGTTCTGACCTTCCTGGCCACCTGGAACGATCTGACCTGGCCGCTGATCGCCATCAACCACGACGTGCACTACACCCTGCAGCTGGGCCTGACCACCTTCCAGGGCCAGCACCACACCAAGTGGTCGGCGGTGATGGCGGGCAACGCCATCACCATCACCCCCGTCCTGCTCGCCTTCCTGGCCGCGCAGAAGTCCTTCATCCAGTCCATCACCTCCAGCGGGCTCAAGGGCTGAGCCGCCCCACGGTGCTGTCCCTGGGGCCGCCCCTGGAACCGCCCCGCCTTTGCTCCGCTCGTGACCGCCTCTTCCACCATTACGGGACACCGATGCCGCACGACTTCGACCTGCTCGTCATCGGGGACGCCAACCCCGATGTCGTCCTCGGACCGCTCACCACCGCGCTCGCCTTCGGCCAGCGCGAGCAACTCGTCGACACCGGCCGGCTCACCCTCGGCGGCTCCGCCGCGATCATGGCCTGCGGTGCCGCCCGGCTCGGCCTGCGCACCGCCTTCGCCGGCCGGATCGGCGACGACGACGCCGGGCGCTACGTCCGCGGCGCGCTGGACGCACGTGGCGTGGACACCACCGCGCTGCGGCTCGACCCCGACCTGCCCACCCCGCTCACCGCCGTACTGAACCGCCGCGACGACCGCGCCATCCTCACAGCGGCCGGCACCCTGGCCGCCACCTGCGCCGACGACGTACCGCAGGCCCTGCTCGCCGGCTGCCGGCACGTGCACGCGGCATCGTATTTCCTGCTGCCCAAGCTCGCCGACGCCTTGCCGGACCTGCTGCGTACCGCACGCGCCGCCGGCGCCACCACGTCCCTGGACACCAACGACGACCCGAGCGGCCGGTGGGCGCCACCCGGCTTCGACGAGCTGCTGGCGGTCACCGACATTCTGCTGCCCAACGCCGCCGAGGCACTCGCGCTGGCCGGCCCCGGCGATCGCACGCCTGCCGAGGCCGCAGCTGTACTCGCCGCCCGGGGACCGTTGGTGGTGGTGAAGAACGGCGCCGACGGGGCCCTCGCCCACGACGGGCACACCCTGGTGGCCACCGCCGGCACTCCCGCCGAGCCGCTGGACACGGTCGGCGCCGGCGACAGCTTCGACGCCGGCTTCGTCAGCGCCCTGCTGGCCGGCCTGCCCCTCGGGCAGGCCCTCGACCTGGCGGCCGCCTGCGGGGCCCTGTCCACCCGGGCGCACGGTGGCACCGCCGCCCAGCCGACCTGGACCGAGGCGCTGGCAGCCGCAACCCGCAACGGAGAGAACACATGATGACTCCCACCAAGATCGCGTTCATCGGCGCCGGCAGCGTCGTCTTCACCCAGGGGCTGCTGGCGGACCTGTTCGCCTTCCCCGAGCTGAAGGACGCGCACATCGCGCTCCACGACATCGACTCCGAACGCCTGGCCACCGCGGAGGGCGCCGCCCGCCGGATCGCGGACGAACGCGGCGCCGCGCCGCGGATCACCGCGCACGCCGAACGGCGCGCCGCACTGGCCGGCGCGCACTTCGTGATCAACATCATCCAGGTCGGGATGGGCGAATCCACCCGCACCGACTTCGACGTCCCGGCCCGCTACGGAGTGCGCCAGACCATCGGCGACACCCTCGGGACCGGCGGGATCTTCCGGGCGCTGCGCACCTTTCCCGTGCTCAAGGCGCTCGGCGCGGACATCGCCGAGGTCTGCCCCGACGCCTGGCTGCTCAACTACACCAACCCGATGGCGATGAACGTCCAGTACCTCACCCAGGCCACCGGACTGACCCGGGTGGTGGGCCTGTGCCACTCGGTGTACTGGACGATGCGGGACCTGTCGGAGCTGCTGCGGGTCCCGTTCGAAGAGATCAACTACCTTGCGGCGGGCGTCAACCACCAGTCGTGGGTGCTCCGCTTCGAGCATGACGGCGCCGACCTCTACCCCCGGCTGGACGCCCTGATCGCCGGCGACCCGCAACTGCGCCGCCGGGTACGGGTGGACATGTACCGGCGGCTGGGTCACTACCCGACCGAGACCAGCGAGCACTCCGCCGAATACGTCCCCTGGTACCTGCACCATGACAGCGAACTCGACCGGCTGCGCTTGCCGGTGGGCGCATACCTCGACATTGTGGCCGAGAACGTGGCCAGTTACGAGAGCACCCGGGCGGCGCTCGCGGCCGGCGACCCGCTGCCGGTCGAGGGGACAATGGAGTACGCGCCGCAGGTCATCCACAGCATCACCACCGGCGTCCCCCGCACCGTCTACGGCAATGTGCCCAACCACGGCCTGATCGAAAACCTGCCGGCCGGCGGGACCGTCGAAGTCCCCTGCCTGGTCGACGCCTTGGGAGTCCAGCCGACCCGGATCGGCGCGCTTCCCGCGCAGTGCGCCGCGCTCAACCGGGGCTACCTCAGCATGAACGACCTGGTCGTCCGAGCCGCTCTCCAGGACGACCCCCGCTCGATCCGCCAAGCCGCCATGATCGACCCGGCGACCGCTGCGGCGCTGCCCGTCGAGCGTATCTGGGACCTGTGCGACGATCTGGTCCGCGCCCACGCGGATCTGCTTCAGCCGGGGTTGCGGGTGACGCTGGGGCACTGACGCGGGGCGCCGAGTGTCCGCGCGAGGCCCGGCGCGGCCCAAAAGCGGGCCGAGCCCGGTCGACAGTGCACGGCCGGCCAGCAAGCACCACGTCATCACCGACGTGGTGCGCTCCTGATTGGGCGCCGGGCACGGAGGCGACCGGCGAGTCCTCTGGGTGTGCCGTTAAGCGACGCGCAGTGGGCGCGGATCGAGCCGTTGCTGCCGGACCGGACGCCCCGGTGGGGCGGACGGTGGCGCCCCGGTCTACCCGTTTGCGGGGGTGCGGGGCAACTGAAGGGCCGACGCGGTCCGCCATGCGGTTTGGGCGGGTGCGCGAGCCGTAACAGGTCTGACAAATAACCACCTGACCTGCCGGAACAGTCGAAATTCAGTGGGGAGAGTTGCCGGCATCCAAGGCGCCCGGCCACCGACCCACTCCCACGGATCAAGGTCCGAAGACAAGCCGCCCGGCCCAGCATGCCGACCGGGAGAACATGACCTTATGCGACACTGTGCCCGAAAGGTCCACCACGGTTCATCCAGCATTTTTGTAGTTGACACTCCAATCTTGAGCCATAGAATAGAGTGATCCCTGCAAAATTTGCCGGGTGTGGTACGCCGCTGAGAGCGGCCAGGAGACCATCGTGGAAACGATTGACCAAGTCACCCCGCGGTCGGCGGGAGCTTTGACCTTCAGCCCCGACGGGGTCCTCTTCGTGGGCGACAGTAAGCGGGGGGCCGTCTTCGCCTTCGAGACGGACCGGGGCAAGGCTCCGGCCTCGCTCGATCCCTTCCTCTTCGAGTCGATCGACGAGAAGATCGCCGAAGCGCTGGGCGTAACGGCGAAGAGCCTGGTGATGAACGGGATGGCCGTCCATCCAGTGACGCGCGAGCCGTACCTGTCAGTCGGGGTGCGCAAGGGCGATCGCCTGGAGCCCGCGGTCGTGAGCGTCTCACTGGCCGGCGAGGTCCGCCCGTTCGACCTCTCCTCGTCGAACGTGACGGTGCACCAGCTGTCCGACGTTCCCGACGAGGGCGAGACCTTCAAGTCCCGGGCCGGCATTTTCCCCATGCCGCCGGCGGCCTACTTCGACGAGAAGGCACGAACGCCGCTGCGGTCCATGACGATCGTGGACCTGAAGTTCCACGCCGGACAGGTGTTCGTCGCCGGCGTCTCGAACCAGGAGTTCTCCTCCACGCTGCGGCGGATCCCCTACCCGTTCACCGGGGGCACCAGCGAGACCCAACTGGAGATCTACCACGTCGCCCACGGCCAGTACGAGACGCGTGCACCGATCCGAACCATGCAGTTCGCCACCATTGACGGCAAGGACACCCTCATCGCCGCCTACGCCTGCAGCCCGCTCGTCACCATCCCGGTCTCAGAGCTCAAGCACGGAGCGAAGGTGAGGGGCAAGACGATCGGCGACATGGGCAACGGCCAGCCCATCAGCATGATCGCCTACCGCGAGGGGGACGAGGAGAAGCTGTTCATCACCAATGTCAGCCGCGGCCCCGTCGTGGTGCCGCTCTCGGGGATCCGCTCTGCCGGAGGTTTCACCCCCGAGAACCGGCCGGCCCAGGGCCCGATGCTGGACCAGTCCCCCTTCATGCCGGCCGGGCCGGTCGGCAAACAGGTGATGTTCGTCGGATCGTCCCTGCGGGCGGACCTTTTCAGCGACCGCTTCTTCGTCTCGCTGACCCGCTACGCGGACACCGGTGATCTGACGCTGGAGACCCTGATGGTCGCCCCGCTCCCCGCGCGGCTGGACAAGATCTGGGTGGAGATGGATTTCCCGGGCGCGGAGAGCACGCACAAGGTGACGGCGTGAACCGCGGGCTTCAACGTTGAGTGCGCCAGAGAAGCCGATCCGGACTTCCCCAGAGATGCCCATCCGCATCTCTCCCCAAGCCGGGGTCCTGCCCGCCAACACCCTGCGTTTCTACCTACATTTTCCTAGGCCGGGAGAGGCGCGCTTCGATCGTGACCGCCTCTGGCTGCTGGATCAGGAGGAACAGGTGGTGCGTGAGCCCTTCCTCGTCCTGTCCTCTGAGCTCTGGTCCGTCGACGGGCGCCGTCTGACGGTCCTGATGGAGCCAGGAAGGATCAAACGCGGTCTGGGAGCGGACCCGTCCCACGAGGCGGCGCTGGTCGTCGGCCGGACGTACAGCCTCGTCGTCACGGCGCTCGGGCAAACAGCGCGCCATACCTTCCGCGTCAGCGATCCAGTGCTGGAGGCGGTCGACGAGACCCACTGGAGTCTCGTCTCCCCGCCGGCGGGGAGCCTTGATCCCGTCGTCGTGAACTTCGACAGGGTGATGGACGCCGCCCTCTGCCAGGACGAGATCGCAGTCCTGGCCCCTTCAGGAGAGGTCGTTCGGACGCATGTGTCACCCGCACCGGACGGAACCGCAGCGCGGATCATCCCGAGCCATCCGTGGCGCGCCGGGGAGCACCGCCTCCTCGTCTCCGAACGTCTCGAAGACGTCTGCGGCAACAGGCTGGGGGAGGCCCTGGACCACGGCCTGGGAGCGGAAGGAGCACCACGGGCCGGGGTGATCAACTTCACTCCATGTGGCGTCGCCGCGCCCTCGTCTGCTCAAGCGGTGCGCTGATGCGACCGGGACGCGGAGCATCGCAGCACCTGGTGCCCAGTAGACGGTGCCCTATGTGGTGGCGAGTCGTTGGACTGAACACGGCGCCTGGCAGCTGGAGTTGGATTGTTCCGGAATCCCGCCGTCCAGAGTGCGGGCGCAGGGCGGCGGGACACAGGACACGCCTGATGAGACGTTGTTCGCGGCGAACATCTACGTGCTGGTCAGCGGGTGCGCGTGGCGGGCGTTGCCGCCCTGCTTCGGGATACACAGTCGACCGCGCACCACCGATTCCTGGTCCGGTGCCGGTGTGTGGGGCCGGCTGCACGAAGCGATCCTTCACCGACTGGACGACGAAGGTCTACTCGACCTGTCACGCGTCGTGCTGGACTCCGCCCGTGTGAGGGCTAGAAAAGGGGGGCGAACTCACAGGTCCGAGCCCCGTGGGCCGGGGCAAGCCTGGTTCCAGGATGCACGTCCTGTCGGGCGCGAACGGACTGCCCCTTCTCGTCGGCGTCTCGGCCGCCAACACCCACGACGGCCAGGCCCTGAGGCCCGTGGTCGAGGGTCACCAAACGAGGCACGACCCCCACCGCGGCCGGCACTTCAAGCCTCAGCGACTGCACGCCGACGAGGCTTACGATGTCCCCACCTGCGCAAATGGTGATGGGGCAAGCACATCGGCGTCCGTATCGCCCGCAAGGGCACCGAGTCCAGCGAACGATTAGCCTCGCTGTTTCGGTTGGGCTCGGCTGAGCTGGGCTGGTGCCTCCTTTTCGGTGGTCGTCGCCGTTTGTGGATGGGTGGGTATGGCTTTGGCCCGACGCTCGGGTCGGGTGCTCCAGGGGTCCTCGGGTCGTGGGCGGACAGCGACTGGTCGTTGGGTCAGGTGGCGGGTCCGGGCAGGGCCGCGAGGCGGGTGAATGCCGTGGTCAGTTCGTGGCGCCAGGGCCAGGTGTCGGCGATCCGCAGGTGGAGGCGTCGCCCTCCGCGGGTGAGGCGGGCGGCTGCGTGGAGCAGGCGGTAGCGGAGTTTCTTCGGCTCGGCTGCGGCCAACTCGCCGTCCAGCAGGAGGGTCTGGGCCCAGGCGAGCAGGTCGATGGCGGTCAGTGCCAGCTCCAGCCACGCCTGATTGATGGCGAAATGGCGGGAGGGGAAGCGGCCGAAGCCGGTGGTCTTGCCGCAGCGGATGCGGTCCTCGACGCGGGCATGCCCGCGGTGGCGGACCTCCAGAAACTGCAGCGGGCCTTCACCGACGGGAGTGTCGGTGAGGAAGGCCTGGTGGCGCATGCCCTCGTCGAGGTCGAACAGCGACAACTGCGCTCCGGGGTGCGGACGCTCGCGCCGGACGATGAGGCGTGTGCCGTCGGGGTGGCCTGTCAGGTCGACCATGCCGGTCAACTCGGCGACCTCGGCGCCGGCCCGCAGGGTGCCGTCCTGCTCCAGAGCCGGGTGCCAGAACCGGTCGGGCAGGGCCCGGACCGCCCGGCGGACCGGTTCGGTGACCGCGTATCCCACGGAGAAGGAGGTGCGGATGCCCCGGTCTTGTAGGGCCCGCAGGTGGGCGAGGAAGGTTTTCGCGCCTCCTGCGCTGTCGGTGCGGACCGGGATCGGGGTGCCGTGGCGATGGGCGTCGGGGATCTGGGCCAGGGCCCGATCCAGGACGGTGATGTGGTCGCTGGCGGTGTTCGCGCCGGCGTTGCCTGGCCGCAGCACGCCGGCCAGGGCTTCGCCGGTGTTGTCCAGGAAGCACAGCAGCGGGTGGTAGCCGAACCCGCGTTTGTAGGTGGGTGCCGCCTCCTCCTTGTCGGAGTGGCAGGTCACCAGGGTGGCGTCGATGTCCAGGACCAGGCCGGGCAGGCCACGTCCACCGGCCCGGGATGCGGGTATGCCGGTCCTTGTCTCGGCGGCCTGGAGCAGGCGACCTCCCGGGCGGCGGCCCTGGCCGAGCGCAGTCCGGCGAGGGCGGCCGGGTCGAGGGCGGCCAGCAGACGCCAGGCAGTCGCGGTGGAGGCGACCGGGCCGAAGACGCCGGCCTGGTCGCGTAGCAGGGCCAGGTCGCTGATGGCTTCGCCGCCGTCGGCGAGCATCACCGCCACATCGACCGCGATCCTGCCCGGATCGTGCCCGGTGCCACGCGGCCGAAGCCCACGCAGTGTGTCAGTGAAGGCCGCTGTCAGGCCGGTGGCATCGGCGAGGTCGGCCAGCAGCCGGGAACCCGCATGGCTGACCACCCCGCGACCGTCGGCGGACACGACGAGCTTGGGGCGTGACCCGGTAGTCTGCACGCAGAAAGCGCCTTCTCGTTGTGGTGACAGAAGCCCTAGACAAGCCTCATCATCCCAGCTCAGAAGGCACTTTCGCGTTCCCGCTCAAGATCCGGACACCGTGGCAAGCGAAACACGCAGGCTAGGGCGTCGGCACTGCCTCACCGCACAGGAAGCGGTCTTGAGATCAGTCTCGCCCGGTCGGGCCTGCTCGGCCGGGCGGCTTGTCCTCGTGCTCTGATCCCTGGGAGCGGCCGGATCTCCCGGAGATAGCCGGCTTGAATGGTTCCACGTAGGCATAGCGTCTCGCGCGGAACGAGGACGAATCTGTACCGTTCCTTTGGGGACGACGAGGGCGGACCGAGTGACGAGCCCGCAGTATGTGTCGGGTTTGAAAGGTATCGCTCACCATCATTTTCGGCATTGGACACCGCCGTGTCCGCTGCATTACATTCCGCAGGACAGCGTGAAAAGCCCTATCGAATATCATATCAGCTGGAGGATCGCATTACCGAACATCGCATGCCTTGGGGTGAGCTCGTGGCCTGGTCTCAGGAACACGACCTGCTGGCACTCCGGCTCTACGTTGTGATTTCCGAACCGACCAGTGGCCTCGGCCCGGTACTCAAGAACCTGGATCCCCACGTGGCCTACCAGACCCGCCTGGAAAATGATGGGATCATGTTCGCCGCCGGGCCGTTGGCCGACGATGCTGAGGAGCAGTGGAACGGCGAGGGTCTCTTCGTCTATCGCGCGTCCTCCCGGGAAGAGGTAGTTGAGATCGCCGAGAGCGATCCGATGCACCAGAGCGGAGCGCGTCGATTCGTTGTTCACCCCTGGCTACTGAACGAGGGCACTTACAACGTTCGGCTGTTCTACTCGGGTGGCCGGCCCCAGATCAGCTGACTCCCAAGGTAGATGCTGGGCGCATGAACCGGTCCGGTGGTCGCCGCGGATCCCGAATCTGCATTCCGTTCCACAGCGGAGCCGCCGAACAGCATCATTGGCAGCCGGGCCGGCCTGACGCAGAACGGACTCCTGGTTCATCTCGCCCCGCTGGCCGTGGTCCTCGTCCTGGTCATCGCCGGTTTCCTGCTGCACTCCGTGCTCAACTCGGCCCCGAGCATCATCGCCCTGCTTAGCGCGGGCCTGCTCGTCGCCGTCTCGGGGTTTTCCCTGCGACTGCGCTGCTTCGCCCTGGTTTGACGGTGCCCTGGCCCCCGAGTCAGCCGGCGGGGGCGCTCTGGTAGGCCATGTCGGCGGCGGTGAGGCATTCCAGGGCCATGCCGAGGGGGACGCCTTCGGCGAGGCGGCGACTGACGCACTACGCGGGGGCCGGTGCTGGACATGGGATTTTCTCCGGATTCGCCGGTGGTGGCCGGGCAGTCGGCCAGCCGAGATTCGATCCGGTGCGCGCGCTCGTCGGAAATAGAGTATACAGTCTAAAATGTGGCGTCCGCGCGATGGGCTCCGTCCAGGCGGCAGAATATAGACTGCCGATTCCAGGAACTTGGTACGCTCATCACATGGGAACTCGTACGTCACCGCAGCGGCTCACCGCGAAGGGCCAGGCCACCCGCGACCGGATCGTGGCCGCCGCGGCGAAGCTGATGTTCGAGCGCGGCGTGGCGGGGACGAGCACTGAGGACGTGCTGAAGGCCGCCGGGGTCACCAGTCCCTCGCAGCTGTACCACTACTTCGGTAGCAAGAAAGCGTTGGTCCAGGCTGTGATCACGTACCAGACCGAAGACGTGCTGAGTTCCCAGCGGCCGCTGCTGAGCCAACTGGACAGCTTCGGAGCGCTGGAGGCGTGGCGGGACGCGATCGTCGAGGCCCAACGCGCAGGCAACTGCGAAGGTGGCTGTCCCATCGGATCCCTCTCCGTCGAGCTGTCCGACCAAGATCCGGAGGCCCGCACCGAGATCATGGCTGGCTACAGCCAGTGGGAGTCCGCAATCCGCGACGGCCTCATCGCCATGCGGACCCGCGGTGAGCTGAGCGAGGACGCCGACGCTGATTTCCTGGCGCTGGCCCTGCTCACCGCCCTGCAAGGCGGGCTGCTCATGACCCAGGCCCGGCGCGACACCGTCGCCCTGGAAGCCGTGCTGGACGCCATGATCGACCGTATCCGCTGCCACGCCACCGCCTGACGCGGCGCTTCGGCCCCACGTTCCCCCGGAACAAAGCCCTCGAACCCGTCACCCGCAGGCGGTCCAGCCGCCGACGCTGGGCCGCTTGCGGTGTTGGGCAAGAGTGATGAGCTGGCCGAATTCCTGCAAGCAGGCCGTGAACTGGCGCCGGCCGAGCAGGGCGCCGTCACGTGGTATGCATTCAAGATCAACGACAGCAACTACGGCATCCTCGATACCTTCGAGGCTGAGCCCGCGACACCCACCTCGCCGGACAAATGCAACAAACCATCAGCCGGATCTCCCGACCTGCTCGCCTCCACGCCAGACATCCGCACACTTGATGTCGTCGCCGTCAAATAGTCGACGGCGGATTGGACCACCGCCGCAGGTAACGGATTGAAATGAAGCTGGACACATCGGCAACAAGGATCAACGACTCCGGACGCTCGCGATCGGCAGCACGAGGGGGTGTGTCCAGTTAACGGCTGATCTTGGTTGTTGGGGTTCAGTTGTTGGTCGGGGTGAGCCGGCCCTCGAAGGCGATCTGGAAGGCGTTCAGGGGTGCCTTCCAGCGCATGGTCCAGCGTTTGCGGCCCTTGCCGGTCGGGTCGAGGCTCGTCAGCGCCATGTAGACACACTTGAGGGCGGCGGCCTCGGTGGGGAAGTGTCCGCGGGCCCGGACGGCCTTGCGTATCCGTGCGTTGACGGACTCGATGGCGTTGGTCGAGCAGATGACTGTGCGGATCTCGACGTCGAAGGAGAGGAAGGGTACGAACTCGGCCCAGGCGCTCTCCCAGAGCCTGATGATCGCCGGGTACTTCCTCCCCCAGGCGTCCTGGAATTCTCCGAAGCGTTCGGCTGCGGCGCTCTCGCTCGGCGCGGTGTAGACGGGCTTGAGCGCCTTGGCGATCTTGTCCCAGTCCTGACGGGCCGCGTAGCGGAAGCTGTTGCGCAGGAGGTGAACGATGCACGTCTGAACAATTGTTCGAGGCCAGACCGCTTCGACCGCGTCGGGCAGGCCTTTCAGCCCGTCGCAGACCAGCATCAGCACGTCGTCCAGGCCCCGGTTCTTCAACTCGGTGAACACCTGCAGCCAGTACTTCGCGCCCTCGCCGCCGTCGCCGGCCCAGATGCCCAGGATGTCCCGGGTGCCCTCGACGGTGACTGCCATCACGACATAGATCGGCCGGTTGGCGACCTTGCCGTCTCTGACCTTGACATTGATGGCGTCGACGAACAGGACCGGATAGACACGGTCCAGCGGCCGGTTGGACCATTCGGCCATCCCGTCCATCACCTGGTCGGTGATCGTGGAGATGGTCTGCCTGGAGACCTCCGCGCCGTAGATCTCGGCCAGGTGCGCGGAGATCTCCCCATGGGTCAGGCCCTTCGCGGACAGCGACAGCACCATCTCGTCCACGCCCGTCAGCCGACGCTGCCGCTTCTTGACGATCTGCGGCTCGAAGCTGCCCTCCACGTCCCGTGGCACCTTCACCTCGACCGGCCCGACGTCCGTCAGCACGGTCTTCGCCCGGCTCCCGTTACGGCTGTTGCCACTGTTCTTCCCGGCCGGATCGTGCTTGTCATAGCCGAGGTGGTCGGTGATCTCGCCCTCCAGCGCGGACTCCAGCACCCGCTTGGTCAACTGCTGCAGCAGTCCGCCGGCACCGGTCAACTGCACGCCCTCGCTCCGGGCCCGGTCGACCAGCATCGCGATCAACTGCTCGTCCGACGAGGCCACACCGGCCAGCTCAGGCGCGGACTCGTGCTCGATCGTCATCTCACTCACTTGGCGTCTCCATGATCAACAGATCCGCCGTTTATTAGACACTCCCGCTACTGGACGCTGCGGTGGTTCGGCTGCGGGAGGATGGCTTCGACGTCCGCGTTGAGAATACGGCCCGCCTCTCACCCTTCGTACGGCACCAAGAACGCGCCCAGTTGGCGATCACGGGGGAGCCCCCGTACACGACGAGGGCACCGTCGTGCTGGTCAGCGGGATGAGGCCCATGACGCCGCCCGCGACGACGAACACTTGGAGCGCGAACGCCGGCGACGGCCCGCCGTCGAGGAGCTTGCCGAACGGGTCACGGGTGGCGAGCGCGGTCCGCATCCCGCACTCGACGATCGAGGCGTAGTGCAGCACCACTACGCCGGCCAGGCCCATTTCTTGGCCCACCGCGGCCAGAAGGAAGTCGGGGTTGGCCGCAAGCCGATCAGGTTGGAATTGCCCTGCGCCAGAGCGCTACCGACCAGGCCGCCGGAGCCGAGCAGTGGGCTCAGCGGGTGGGCTGCTGCAGACCCGACACGGCGTCCGCCGCCTCGCGAGAGCGCTCGACGTCGTTGATGTAGCGCTCCGCCCACGCACGCACCGATGCCATCGGCTCACTCAACGAACGGCCTAGGTCTGTGAGTTCGTACGTCACCGACGGCGGGACGGCCGGACTCGCCGTGCGGGTTACCAGGCCGTCGCGTTCGAGGCTGCGAAGGGTCTGGGTCAGCATCTTCTCGCTGATGCCGTCGACCTGGTCACGCAACTGGCCGAAGCGTCGCGGTCCGGCCTCGAGGCTGCCGATCAGCAGCATGCTCCACTTGTCCGCCAACCGGTCGAGGGCCTGCCGGGACGGGCATGCGGCCGTGTAGACGTTCGCTAGGTGGCCGTCGGCCAGCCGCGCGCGGGCAGGCCTGCGAGTACCGGGGCGGGGGCGTGGAGCTGGTCTCGATGGCATGGGTCGAGCTAACCACCGGAGAGTCATGAGAGCAATATGAGGCCGCTCCCACGTGGGGAAACGCACTTGCAAGTACGTACTTGCAAGGTCAATGGAACTCACCAATGGTGAGTAGAGAAACGTAGACCGAGCACGCAGGCACATCAGGACGACGGAACCGGAGAACGCCATGCTCGACCCCGCTCCCCGCAGCCAAGTGAGAGTCGGAGACACCACGGTGACCTACCTTCCCGACGGCGAGGTCCACCTCGAACCGACCATTTTCTTCCCCACCAGCACAGCCGACGGCTGGGCCGCTTTCGCGCCGTACCTGGACAGGGACGGGCGGCTGCCCGTGAGCGTCGGCTCGTTCCTGATCCGCACCAAGGCGCACCGTGTGCTGGTCGACCTCGGCTTGGGCGCGGTGGACTTCGAGGTGCCGGGCCTGGCGACTTTCCGCGGTGGGCTTCTGCTCGACAGCCTCCAAGGCGAGGGGCTGGGCCCCTCGGACATCGATGCCGTGGTGTTCACGCACCTGCACCACGACCACGTTGGCTGGACAGGCAACGTCGCCCCCGCGCCGAACGCACCTGACGACCGGAAGCCGGTCAACCTGACGTTCCCGAACGCGCGACACTTCGTCTCCCGCGCCGAATGGGAGCACTGGAAAGGCACCGCGGAGATCACCGGTCCCGATCCGGTGGCCGTGCAGGAGCCACTCGCCGACGTGATCGAGTTCATGGCTGACGGCGACGAACCCGTACCGGGAGTGCACGCAGTGGCCACCCCCGGTCATACCCCCGGCCATACCAGCCTGCTGGTCACGGACACCGTCAGGACGCCCCAGCGACTGCTCATCCTCGGCGACGTGATGCACACCCAGGCGCAGGTCAGCGAGACCCACTGGAACTGCCGGTTCGACGTCGACGCCGAGCACGGCACCAGGACACGCAGGGCGCTGCTCGAGCAGTACCGAGACCCCGACACGACTGTCGCTGCGGGGCACTTCGCCGGCTCGGTGTTCGGCAGGATCCTCCCGCCGGAGACGCTGCACAGGTGGAATGCTCGGGCCGGACTCTCAGAGCCGTGACGGATCCTCGTGGTTGCGGTGCTGCCTGCGGACGAGGTCGACTGGCGCTCGCAGGCCGGGCGAGGTCAGTTCAAGTCGCGATTGTCGCGCCCAGCGAGCAGGTGGTCGAGCCGGCGTTCATATCAGGCCAGGAAACCAGCGGCCGACGAGGCGTCGGGGCCCCAGAAGGCGTCGGAGTTTCCGGTGACGACGCGGCCCGCCAGGGAACCGGTCATGCCGACAAGCACCAGGTCAGTGCACCCCGCCTCGATGATGTGCAGGAACAGGTCACTTCGGTGGGGCGGCCTGGTGCCGCATCAGACAACCTTCGCCCTGTAGCCCATTGGAAGACTCCGACATAGTGTCTCCCCGCCGTAGCCGAGGATGGCCCATTTTGGCCTCCGACGAGAGGCTGGACGGACGCAGCGTGGCGCCCGTGCTCTTATGGAAGTGCCGGCAGCCATACGTATCGTTCTCGGAACAGGATGAGGAACCCCGCAACGCTAACACTCGCGTCGCGGGTTGGTCTCGCGGCGCGCGCGGACCTCACCGGCGGCCCGGGGTGTTCGTTCGATGGTGGCGGCCTACGGCTGTTCGGCTCAACGTTGGTCGTGATAACGAACTGCGCCTGGCCGCCGGCAAACCGTGAACTCGACCGGGCGGACCGCGTACCCGCAGTTCAAGCGATTACTGATCACTGAAATGAACTGCGTCGGGAACTGCTGCGGCCATCGGATGCCGTCGTTCGGGACCCCATCGAAACGGCGCCTCGGCGGGGTCACGGGTGCACGGGCGAAGCAAGACGAGAAGCACACCGCCCGGATTGCACCTACATGCCGGACACACCCGACCGTGCTGCCGGAAACCTGCGGGCCCGTGATTAGGTTCGCATCGTAGAGATGGCACCGCGCCCATCTGCGCAAGGGAAGGACGTTTGTCATGCCACTCGCACGGGTCGACCTCGTGGAGGGTAAGTCAGTAGAGTACCGACAGACCATTGCGAACGTCGTGTACGACAAGATGATCGAGCATCTGGGCGTTCCTGAAGATCGCTTCCAGGTCATCACCGAGCACAAAATCGAGAACTTCCTCTATGACCCCGACTACCTCAGTATCTACCGGTCCGAGGACTGCGTTTTCATCCAACTCAGTTTCATTGCCGGCGCCAGCCCTGAGAAAAAGGGCGACTACTTCAAGGCCGTCGTAGACGAATTGCACGAGAAGCTGCACCTCCGGCGGGAGGACGTCTTCTTCAACCTCATCACCGTTGCCCCCGCAGACTGGTCGATGGGCATGGGTATCGCTACGTACAACAACGGTGTGCCGTCCGATCGCCTCGACCCCAACTCGGTCTGACACTCAGCGCCCGACTTGGAGTTCGTCCAGTTCGGCCAGGCCCCTGCCGGACTGGGGGCGGATGGGGGTATCGGCAGGGGCACGGTTCTGACACCCGGCCATCTCGTCGACGACCTTGTCGGTGATCGTAGAGATCGTCTGGCGGGAAACCTCGGACCACAGACCAGGGCGCCATAGACCTCGGCCAGACTTCGGCTCGAAGCTACACTCGCGGTCGCGGGGCACGGCTATCTCGACCGGGCCGACGTCTGTCAGCACGGTCTTGGCCCGGGTCCCGTTGCGGCTGTTGCCGCCGTTCTTCCGGGCAGGGTCGTGCTTGTCGTAGCCGAGGTGGTCGGTGATCTCGCGTTCGAGGGCGGACTCCAGGAGCCGCTTGGTCAGCTGCCGGAGCAGGCCACCCTTGCCGGTCAGCCGCAGGCCCTCGGCCTCGTCACGTTGTCGCTGGTCATCGATACATCTTCCTTGATCAGGAGTTACCCGGATCGTTCTACAGAGCCCGTCGTAGGTGTAGCCGGCGGTCGGCGGTGTCGTAGGTGTTGATGGCGGTGGTGCCGCCGGTGGTGGTGCAGTCGGCGTTGGGTGGACAGGCCCTTGGCCGGTGATCAGGACGGGCAGACTGGCGAGGTGGTCCCGGCAGGTAGGTCTGGCGTACGGTCGTGGTGAGGTCCCGAGCGGTCCGGCAGATCCGGTCGATTTCCTGTTGGGGACCGGGTGCCGTGTTGGTCCACAGCCGTACGCTGTGGTCGTCGCCGCTGGCGGCCAGGGCGTTGCCGCCGTCCCAGAGGCGCGTCACGTCCACGTCATGGAGGACCAGCCAGTCGACGACTTTCTGGCATCCGGCCTTCGCGGCGGCGGCCAGCAAGGCCACAGCGTCATCGCCGGCCAGCCCCCCGTTCGCGACGACTTGTAGCGCCGAGCCGCCGCCGCTCGCCCCGTCGTCTGGCGACTTCGTAGCGTGGAATGCTGAGTTGATGAGGTTGATCGGTAGTGACGGGCACGGCATCGAACTGGGCGTTGCGGGCTACCAGTTCCCCGACGCGGTTGATCCCCAACAGCGGCAGAGCTGGCTGGTCATCGAGGGGGCCGCCCACCCGGATGTTCGGCCTGTGGGTGCCGATCGAACTTCACAAGGGGCGGCCTTGGACGGATGTGTGGTTACTTCCGCTCGTCCTCGTCAGCTTCTCGGTGGGCATGCTGATCATCAGCACAGACCGAGCCTCCAAGGACCGCAAAGACAGGCGCTGACCGCCGGCCGAGCTGCGAAACAATGCCGGCCCCCGGTTCACCTTCAACGGCAAACGGTCAAGGTTCCCTACCTTCTTACCTGGGACCGGGCGAGCCCTTCGTATGCTTGGCCCACCCAGGGGTGTCGGGCGTGGCTTCCACTGATTGGCCGCCCGAGGCCCCACGACGACTCGGCTGCCAATTGGGAATTGCCACTCGATCGCTCCGTAGGGAATCGACAGCGACGTCGTCCGTCGGGAAGCACCAGCACCCCACCCGCACGGAGGCACCGCATGGCCGCGATCTGGGCAGGCATCGACGCAGGTGAGACCCATCACCACTGCGTGGTGATCGACGAAGATGGCCGCCGACTCTTGTCGCGCCAGCGCGTCTCCCCGGCCAATACTTCGCCGCTTCTCCCGGGCGGGGCGCAGGACCAGGGCGCGGAGCGCACCGGCGGTGGGCGGACGTGGTGTGCACGTCCGCCCACTGTGGTCAGCGGTTCAGCTGCGCGTCCTCGTCTGGCTGTTGGAGCCGTCGCAGGTGGACAGGATGAGGGGGCATAGCATGATCGACCACTACCCGCTGCCGAAGTACCAGTGGTACTGGTATCCCTTTGCGAGGGGTGAGGTCTGCCCGCCAGCCAGCGGCAAGAGATCGGAGTTGACGACTTCGACGCTGACGACTTTGACGCCCCCTACGACGTGGGTGGGGTCACTGCGCCTCGGCGGGCTCCTTTCGCATGATTCCGTTGTTCAGCCAGGCCCGCACTGCTCCTGCGTCATCGATGACGAGGTAGTCGTCGCGGCCGTCACCGTCGATGTCAGCGAGTTGGATATCGTCGCTGCCGGCCCCGACTCCGGAGGCGACCTCTCCCTGGCTCAGCCAGCGGGGTACGCCGGCCATGTTGGTCCATGCGCGGATCCGTCCCTGGACTTCCATGACCAGGTAGTCGTCGCGGTGGTCGCCGTTGTAGTCCGCGAAGAGCACCGCGTTGCCCGGCGCGCCCACTCCGGAGCCGATCTGGCCCTGGTCGAGCCAGGGCGCACCCGTACCGCCACGGTTGTTCAGCCAGGCCCGCACTGCCCCGGTGTCGTCCACCACGAGGTAGTCGTCGCGGCCGTCGCCGTTGATGTCGGCGAAGCGGACCTGGTCGCGCGTGGCGCCGACACCCGAGGCGACTTGGCCCTGGTTGAGCCATGGTGCGCCGGTACCGCCACGGTTGTTCAGCCAGGCCCGCACTGCCCCGGTGTCGTCCACCACGAGGTAGTCGTCGCGGCCGTCGCCGTTGATGTCGGCGAAGCGGACCTGGTCGCGCGTGGCGCCGACACCCGAGGCGACTTGGCCCTGGTTGAGCCATGGTGCGCCGGTACCGCCACGGTTGTTCAGCCAGGCCCGCACTGCCCCGGTGTCGTCCACCACGAGGTAGTCGTCGCGGCCGTCGCCGTTGATGTCGGCGAAGCGAACCTCCTCACGGCTCGCTCCCACACCCGAAGCGACCTCGCCCTGCCAGTCCCAGCGATCGGGCTGCTGGAAGTGGTCGTTCTGCCATGCGGTGACCACGCTGGTGTCGCCGAGGACGACGTAGTCGTCGCGGCCGTCGCCATTGATCTCTGCGAAGTCGACCGTGGACGGGGCAGCGCCGACACCGGAGGCGATCTCGCCCTGGAAGAGCCAGTGACCGCCGTCGGTTCCGTAGCCGTTGAGCCAGGCGCGTACCCGGCCCCCGTCCCCGACCACCAGGTAGTCGTCGCGGCCGTCACCGTCGATGTCGGTCAAGCGGACCTGGTCTCGGGTGGCGCCGACTCCGGGGGCGATCTCACCCTGGTTGAGCCAGGCCGCGCCACTGCCGCCGAGATTGTTGATCCAGGCCGTGATGCGGCCGGTCTGGCTGACCACCAGGTAGTCGTCGCGGCCGTCGCCGTCGATGTCAGCGAAACGGACCTCCTCACGGGTGGCGCCGACGCCCGAAGCGATCTGGCCCTGGTAGAGCCAGGGCGCACCGGTACCGCCACGGTTGTTCAGCCACGCCCGCACTGCCCCGGCGTCGTCCACCACGAGGTAGTCGTCGCGGCCGTCGCCGTCGATGTCAGCGAAACGAACCTCCTCACGGCTCGCCCCCACACCCGAAGCGATCTCGCCCTGCTCGTCCCAGTGCCAGGACTGCGGGGTACCGCCGCCGTTGAGCCAGGCCCGCACTGCCCCGGTGTCGTCCACCGCGAGGTAGTCGTCGCGGCCGTCGCCGTCGATGTCGGCGAAACGGACCTCGTCACTGGTCACCCCCACACCGGTCGCGATGGCCCCCTGCCAGTCCCACCCGTCGTCGGTGGGGGTGCCCGCTGTGGGATTCGTCATTCCCGGCTGTCCGGGCGAGCAGGCGTTCCCATCTCCGGAAGCCGGGGACGTCACCCAGCCGGCGGCCGTGACCGCCCGGATGCCGCGGTAGAAGGCGTCGGCCATCTTGGCGTATCCGGCGGCGCCGGGGTGCAGCGAGTCGTTCAGATCCGCCGTGGTGATCGCGCCCATGTCGACAAGCCGCACCAACCGGCCCTGTGCGCGCTCGCCGGCGACGATGTCGGGGATCTGGGCGTTGTACTGCCGGATCCGCGCGTTGACCGCCGTGTCCTTGGACGGGATGAGCGTGGCCACCAGAACGGGAGTCCGCGGGTCGATGGTGAAGATCTGGTCGAGCAACGCGCGGAGCCGGGCCGGGGCCTGGTCCGCTCCACCGTCGACTCTCATGTCGTTGGTGCCGATGTGCAGCGCGACGACGTTGGGTCGGTAGTACGGGATGGTGCACCCCACCAGCGCGCTGATCTGATCGATCGTCCAGCCCGGATGCCCTTCGTTGTCGGTGTCGGGGAGTTGCCCGGAGTCCTGCGAGCCGACGAAGTCCACGGCGCTGGTGTCGCCCCGGAGATCGGCGTACAACTGGGCACGGTAGCCCGACTGGTCGGGGACACCGACTCCGTACGTGATCGAGTCGCCCAGCGGCAGCACGCGCAGGTGTGCGGCGCCGATGCCATGCAGGGCCTGCTGGAGGCGGTCCATGATGAGCTGTGCCATGTCGGCGTTCATCCAGTTGGCCAGGGCGTCGAGCGGATTCGAGAAGATGCGGAAGGCGAGCGCGTATCGGCGCAGAGTCTCCTGCACGATGGTGATCAGGGCACGGGAGGCCGAGCCGAAATACTCCAGCAGCGCGCCGGCGGCGTAGCCGCTGATCGCACCGGCTATGGCGGCGCCGATCGCGTTGCCCCACACGTCCGCGTCGAAAGGCTTGCCGTCCAGGCTGGCACTGACCAGTTCACCGACTCCCGCGGCCAGGCCGGCGGCCACGGCACCGCACACCGGAGCGGCCGCCGGTGCCCCGACGTTGAAGGCGAGCAGGCACAGCCCGCCGACCGCGGTGACCACGCCGAGTACGACCAGGCCGGTCACGAGCTTCTTCCAGCCGTCCCAGAAGCCGGCGGTGCTCACGTCACCGGCCGGCACCACGATCACCAGGCTGTCGCCGACCGCCGTAACGGTGCCGCCGAACGTCTCGTCGTCCGCCTTCGCGTAGTACCCCGTGCTGTCACGCTGGGCCCGCAGCGTCAGCGCCTGACTCAGCGTAAGTCCCCGTGCCATGTCCGTACGGGTCGTGGCGGCCACCTGCTCGATCACCTGCCGCCACTGGTCCGGCCGGTCGGTGACGTCGGCGTCGATGGCCGCCACGAGGTCGTCGTCGCCGCCCGCGAGCGGCCGCAGGCTGCCGGCGTCACGGGCGCAGCCCAGGCGCAACCCGACCCCGCCACCGGTGATCTGCTGGGCGGCGAACGAGGAGCCGAACGTGGCGCAGCCGGTGGCGACAGCCGCCGACGCGGGCGCGGCGGACACCATGGCGACCAACATCGCCAACGAGACAAGCGAAGCGACAAGAAGGGCACCTGCCGAGCGGCGCACGCGGCCGGGCGGGTGCGTGGCCTCGGCGACGCCGGGGACGGGCGGCGTCGCACGCCGCCGTCCGACGCGCGCGAGTGCGGCGCCGCTTAAGGATCGTGGTTGTCTCATGGTCGCCGAGTGTCGCCTGTGCCGGTTGCCAGGTCCAGGGGTTGCGATATCAGCTGACACGATGTTCATCTCAACGGTGCCCATGCGAAGTTCTGGTAACAGGGCGAATTCCAGGCCGAGGCAACCAAGTTGCTTCCGGATCACTTCGGCCGCGCCTGGTGTGAACAGCACAGTGCGGCGGCCGGCCCCGACGTCTCGCCGAACCGGCGCAACTGAGTGCCCTTGTCAGCGCCCGCGAACGCTGCCACCCGTTTCATGGACACCGACTTGGCGCCATGCCTGGCAAAGAGCCGGGCGGCTGCCTCCAGCACCGCGAGCCAGTTGCGGGCAGCGTCCGCGCGTCCCTATGCCGTTTCCTTCGGATCATCTGATCGTTGGTTGGTCTGTGTCGTTGACTGACGCCCAGTGGGCACGCATTGAGCCGTTGCTGCCGGACAGGACGCCGAAGAGGGGTGGGCGATGGCGGGATCACCGGCGGGTGATCGACGCGATCGCGTTCAAGTACCGCACCGGAACGCCGTGGATGGACCTGCCCGAGCAGCTCCGCTCGTGGAAGGGCGCCCACAATCGGCTGCGGACGCGGGCCGCCGACGGGACCTGGGAAAAGGTTTTCACCGCTCTGCTCGCTCAGGCCCACGCCGAAGGTGATCTGGACTGGGTCGTCGCGGTCGATTCAACCGTCGTTCGTGCCCATCAGCACGCCGCTGGGGCTCGTCAAAAAAGGCCCCAGCCGGCGAGCCGGTCAACCATCCCCTCGGCCGGTCCCGCGGCGGGCTGACCACCAAGATCCACCTTGCAGCGGACAGCCGCTGCCGCCCGCTTGCGTTCGTCGTCACACCTGGCCAGGCCGGTGACGCACCCGCATTCCCTGAGGTCATGGCCCGCTTACGGGTGCCCCGGCCGATCGGCCGGCCCCGGACCACACCGGTCATGGTCCTGGCCGACAAGGCGTACTCGTCCCGCGCGATCCGGACCCATCTCCGTCGGCGCGGGATCCGGGCCGTGATCCCGCAGCCCGCTGGCCAGGCCGCCAACCGCAAACGCCGCGGCAGTAGAGGCGGCAGGCCACCGGCCTTCGACCGGGACGCCTACAAGCAGCGCAACACGGTCGAGCGCTGCATCAACAGACTGAAGCAGTGGCGCGGCCTGGCCACCCGGTATGACTAGACCGCCGTGATCTACCTGGCGGCACACTCCATCCCTCGGGCATCTTCATCTGGTCTGCACGCTGACTCGAAGTCCCCTTGGACGCAGAATGATCGCGTGCTTCCTCCTCGACTGCTGTGGCGCGATCCTCGGCCCATCCCCCGGTTCAACCGTCAGGAACCAGCGACACTGATCGTCCGGGATCCCGATTTCTACGAGCCGACTGACGAGGATGACTGCACGGTGTTCTCGTACTTCTGCCAGGCGCATGACCGCTTCTACCAACGTGAGGCTTGCGGGGAGGGACCGCATCTCGTGGCTCTGCACTGTGAGAAGCACGGGCCCGAAGGCATGTGTCCTCAGCCTCTCACGCTCATGTTCCCCGAAGGATTTGAGCCTCCGCTCAGCAGGGCGCAACTCAGCTGGCTGCAAGCAGAGTGGGATGCCGCCTGAGCATGATCTGAAAGAGACGGCCTAGTACTCCAGTGAGAGTTCTCCGTATGTCCTGTTCAGCGGCCTGTTGGCGGTGAGTGTGGCCCGCATGCGCCAGGCATCCAGGCTCCGGCGGTCGGACGCCTTCGCGCTTGCACGGACACCCCCGGCCTGTCAGCGCCGTGTGCGAGTCTGCTGCCTGAGCAGAGATCATCACCGGTGGAGGGGGAACAGCCGTGTCCGACGGCATCGGGTGGCTGCTGGAGCCGTACCTGGTCGACTGCGTGACTTTCGCAAGGGGCATACCGCCCACCGCGCTTGCCGCGCGACTCGGCTCCGGTCCTGGCGAGGACGCCCGCCCCGGCTCGGCGCAGGACGCGCAGGAGGCGCTGGGCAGCGGGGCGCGCTGCGTCGCCCGGGTGGGCGAGGCGGCCGGATGGGCCTTCGCGGTGGAGTACGGCGACGCCGTCGGCGCGACCGCGGGCGGCCTCGCCGCGGTGTCACGCGGTGGTGTGGCTGCCGTCAACTTCCTGCTGACGCCATGGAGCCCGCCCTCGCTTTTCCGTCACTACCTGGATGGCGCGTGCGTCACCGGCTTCGGCGTGGGCGAGGAAGCACGGCGGTACGGTGCGGAACCGGGCCTGCTCGTCCCTGCGCTGGAGGCGCTGGGCGTCCTACCCTCCGGGCCGCAACTGGACCAGCGCGGCATGCGGTTGACCATGCTCGCGATCGAGGACCACTTCGGCCTGCGCCTGCCGCGGCCGCAGGTCCTCGACGAAAAGCTGCCGATGTACCACCTGCGCTAGATTCCAGCGAGAGTTCCTGTATGTCCTGGTCAGCGGCTTGGTGGCGGTGAGTGTAGCCGTGCGGTTGTGGGGCCGGAGGCCGTTTCGTCGACAGGTCGCACGAAGGTGTGTCCGCGCCGTTCGTAGTGGCATCGGCGCGCGTGCTCCTGATGCTGGCGGCGCCAGTAGGACCAGGTCAGTGCATGGTCGCGGAATGGAGGACTGTGACGGGGTCCAGTTGCCAGCAGACGGCGGATTTCGGCTGGTGTGAGGTCCACGAGCTCGGGTGTGTGGTGCGGTCTGCCCCCTTTTCGCGTTCCTGGGCGGCCATGATGGCCAGGAACGCGTGGGCGAGCATGGCAAGGGTGATGTGCCGGTACCAGTCGACAAAGCGCCGGACTTCGTACTGGTCCAGGCCGCATTCGTTCTTCGCGCTCTGGAAGGACTCCTCGATTCTCCAGCGGCAGCCGGCGATGCGGACGAGGTCTGCGACGGTGGCGTCCAGGGGTGCGCAGGCGAGGTAGTAGGCAACCTCGTCAGGCTTGGCGATGCTGCGGCGGGCCAGCATCGAGTGCTGCCGGGAGAGTTCGTCACCGTCGAACTCCCATACCGCCGGGAGGCGGGCGGCGGCACAATCGTAGAGGCGATCGCCCTCGCGCCGGGTCCGGCGGACAGGCGCCGCCAAGCCTTGGGGCGGGGCCTGGGTGAGGAGGTGGCCGATGCGTGGGCCGTGGACCTGCTGGGATTTGGGGACCGCGACCACGTAGGAGAGTCCGGTGTCTTCCAGGAAGCGGCGGAAGCGGGAGTCCTGAAGTTCCCCCAGTGAGTTGGACAGCCTGATACTGGGACGGTTCGTCCCGGAGGAAGCAGTCCAAGTTGAGTGGCAAGAGCAACATGAGCAAGCGGTACACGGCCGAGTTCAAGCGGGACGCGGTCGCGCTCGTCCGGTCGTCGCCGCATCGGAACGTCACCGAGATCGCCCGGGAACTGGGAGTGAGCCCCGAGGGGTTGCGTGGCTGGGTCAAGCAGGCGAAAATCGACCAGGGCGAGGGGCCGGCGGGCGCCCTGACCAGCGAGGAACGTGAGGAGCTGCGGCGCCTGCGCCGCGAGCTGGCTGAGGCCAAGAAGGCGAACGACATCCTGGTAAAAGCCGCGGCCTTCTTCGCGAAGGAGATCGTGAAGTAGGCGCTGTGTGCCGCTTCATCGATGCGGAGAAGGCCACCGAGGAGAACCCCGATGGCTACAGCGTCGCCCGGCTGTGCCGAGTGCTGAGCTTCCACCGCTCCACCTACTACGCCTGGCTCGCTTCACGGCCCGCAGCCGCCGAACGGCAGTGCGCCGAAGACGGGTTGACCGACCGGATCCGTGAGATCCACGCCACCTCGCGAGGTGCCTACGGCGCCCCGCGCGTCCATGCGGAGCTGCGGCGGGGCGGCCTCGCGATCAACAGGAAAAGGGTCGAGCGGATCATGCGCGAGCGCGACATTCGCGGTGTCACCCGCCGCAGGCGCCGCTACCTGACGCAGCAGGACACCAAGGCAGCCCCTGCCCCGGACCTGGTCGGCCGCGACTTCACCGCATACGAGCCAGGCCGGAAGCTGGTGGGCGACATCACGTATCTCCCCACGGTCGAGGGCTGGTGGTACCTGGCCACGGTCATCGACCTGGCGACCCGTGAGGTGATCGGGTATGCGATGGCCGACCACCACCGCGCCGAACTGGTCACCGACGCCCTGCGCATGGCTGCCGGCCGCGGCGGCCTGCAGCCCGGCTGCATCATGCACACCGACCGCGGCAGCGAGTACACCAGTGGCGAATTTCGCACCGTGATAAGGGAGTTGAATCTGAGGCAGAGTATGGGACGAACCGGCATATGCTATGATAATGCTGCAGCCGAGAGTTTCTTCGGACTGCTCAAAGCGGAGATCGGCACCACCGTCTGGGAAAGCCGTGAGGCGGCCCGAGCCGACGTCTTCTGCTTCATCGAAGTCGAGTACAACCGCACCAGGCTCCGCAAGCACCCCGAGTTCGGGTACCTCACCCCACTCGAAACCCGAGCTAGATTGCGGCACGACCTCACCCCCGCAGCGTAAGCATCCGCTGTCCAAGATCAGGGGGGAACTTCAGTCCTGGCCGTAGGCGGAGTCCGCGGTGACCCAGGCGATCGGCAGAGACGAGGTGAGAGCGCGCTGGACCATGTCCCGTGCCAGTTCGAGCTTGGTGGCGAACTCGCGCTGGTCGGGGATACGGGCGGCTTAGCAGCGTTCGCGGTCCTGGGTCAAGGACCTGGGCAGGCAGAGCTCGCGGTCGACCAGGGCGTGCCCCTTCCTTGAGGCGTAGGCGGCGACGACGCCGATCTGGCGGTTCTCGGTCCTGCCCGCGGTCCCGGAGTACTGGCGCTGCACGCCGGCGGAGACGGTGCCCTTCTTGATGAAGCCGGTGTCATCGATGATCAGTACTCCGTCAGGGGCACCGAGACGCTCGGCGACGTAGGCCTGCATGTCGTCACGGACCTGGTCTGCCTCCCAGCGAGCTCCTGCGAGCAGGTGCTGCAGCCGGTGCGGGGCCGAATGGCCTGCGTACTCGGCCAGTTGCCAGCTGTTCTTGCGGCCCGCCGGGCCAAGAAGCCCGCGCACGTAATCCCGCATCCGCCGCCGGCGTTCGACCCGGCCGAAAGCGAGAACCGACCCGGAGGAGCAGGTCGTCGAGTTCCCCGTCCCACGCTTCCGCGAGTAGATCATTGAGCACACCGGTGGGCTGTCCACCGGGCTGCCACCGCATGCGCCGGGACACACCTTCGTGCGACCTCCCCGCGAAACTGCCTCCCGCCCCGCAGCCGCGCGGCTGCACTCACCGCCACCAGGCCCCTGACCACGACATACGGAGAACTCCCACTGGAGTACCAATACTCCAGCTGTAGATCGTGATCCTCACCGTTTGTGGATGGATCTCCGCCTGCCTGGAGATCAGCTGTCTCGGAGCGTCCTGACGACCGCGATGGCCTGATCCAGCAGGTCAATGGGGCAGCCCCAGTAGTCATAGATGCCGCCGCGAGCGCGGTTGCTGCCACAGACAACGAAGACGCCGGTCCCCAGCTCAACCTTGAGGTGGGTCGCCAGCCAGCCGACGAAACCGCTGTTGTCCACGTGATCGGCGAAGTGGAAGGAGAAGATTCCGAAGCGCTCGACGCCGTCGCCCTCCTGGGTGAGCGGGACCAGGCGGCTCCAGCTCTCCCGGTCCCGAACGACTGCCAGCGTCTCGGCGGTGAGCGCCGGCGGCTGGTCGGCCGGAGACTCTTGAAAACACCAGACGCCGTCGTGCACGACGAGGTCGGCCTGAGCGATCACACGGCGTAGCCGCTGCTCTGTCCGTTCGGCTGTCTCCACACTCACACTGACCATCAGCGAGACTCCTTGATCCGTGAAGCCGTGATCCCCACCCGGGGGGATCGTCGCACGATCGCCTCCTCTGTCGGAACGCAGGCTCCTGACGGGGCAACCGTCGTCGCAACGCCCTCGCCGTCTCGTCTAATTCGCGCGCGGCTTTCCCGTCCCCGGAGACTCCGACGAGCAAGATCGTGATCTTCATGTGGTGGCTGCCTGTCGTTGGTAGTGGCAGGGGCGTGCTCGGGCTTGGTGGCGTCGTCGCCAGCGGGACCAGTCGAGCCGGTGTGCGGCCGTGTGGTCGGGCCGGACGGCCCAGGGTGATGAAGAGTCACTGGATCTCGTTGCAGGACAGCGGGATCAGCCCGTCAGGAGCATCGTGCCGGCGGGTTCGTCGGCCCGAACGACGGTGAGGAAGGCGTGGGCGAGCATGGCCAGAGTGACCCAGCGGATCCAGGACGAGTAGCGGCGGACTTGATGCTCGTCCAGTCCGGCCAAGCCCTTCTCGGCTTGGAAGGTCTCTTCCACCCGACTGGTGGAGGGGCAGTATTCGCACCGTGCGCAATTCGCAGAAGGTCTGAGCCTGGGAGTACGCGCACGCTGTGGTTCCTCTCGTCGCGGCGGCCGCTGCAGACGAGGCGGCCGTGCTGTCCCAGTCGTTGTTCGTAGGCGGGTGCGACCTGCGAGGATGTCCAGCGGCAAGCGCCGCTTGGACGCTGGTCAATCGGTTTCGGGGTCAGGGTGGGGTGCGGTGTTCAAGGCTCGGTGTGTGAAGGTGCTCATTGCAGCGTCTGCGGTGTTGAGTTCCGCAGCTTGCTCCAGCTCCGCAGATGGGGGCGGGAAGGATGTGCCGCACGCGTCGGCGCCGACGTCGACTCACGGGTCGGCCAGCGTCGGGGCCTCCAGGGTGCCCACCCGCGCGCAGTTGACCGGAATGCTCATTTCGGAGTCGGATCTTCCGGCAGGATCTCTGGTGTCTTCCCAGAACACCACTCCGCGGGCGAAGGTGACCGCGGACGACGCTGCATGCCAGCCACTGGTGGACTCGCTGCTGTTCACTTCCGCGTCCGCCGGTTCGCCTGCGGCGACCGTGAACCAGGTGGTGATCGCGACGGGTGCCGGTGCCGGGGCTGCGGGAGTTCGGACTGCCCTTGTCGCCTACCGAGACAGTGACGCTGTGCTGGCGATTGACGGAGTCCAGACCGCCCTCAAGGCATGTCCTGCGGGCTTTTCAGCAGTCCTCAACGGCGCCCGGACACGGTTTACCGTCGCGCCCGACAACCGGGCCGGCGGTGGGCAGCAAGCGGCCGGTGTGGTCCTGACGAACACCGTGGAAGGTTCGCTCGAGTCGAACGACGTGTGGCTGGTCCGCCGTGGGGACGTTGTCGCCTACTTCGTGGCCGAGGGATTGCCGGTTGGCAGCAGGGTGCCCCTGGCGGCGATGACGGCCGTGACGGTCCCGCAGGTGCGCAAACTGTCCTGACTGCCGAAGCAGTTTGCCTGCGCTCCTTCGTCAGCAGCGTGGAAGTGGCCGGACCGTTCGCCTTGTCCGTCACGTCCGTGGCGTGCGGCGAGATAGCCGGACCAACTCTCGCTCGCCGGCTGCCCCCATCGGTGGGCGCTGGGGGCGGTGACCTCGTCGCCTGCCGCCCTGCCGCCCTGCCGACCGCGACGCCGGCGGCCACTGCGCGCCGGGCCTGTTCCAGAGCGACGGCGGTCTTGGTGCGGAACGTGAAGCCCCCTCTCAGCTGAGCCTGTTCGCGGCGGTCGGGGTCCCTGGTCCAGGGTTCATGGACGAAGAGGTCGCCGTCGATCGAGCAGTGTCCCAGTGGACTGGCGTAGGTGCAGTAGACCGCGACGACGGCTGTCGTGCCGGTGTACTGGCGGCCCACCCCGGCAGTGGCGATGCCCTTCTTCTCCTGGCCGGTCTCGTCGAAGACCAGGACCGCACCGCGCGCGGCCAGGTGGCGCACGGCGAAAGAGCAGACCACGTCACTGGCGGCCTCCTCGTCCAGACGGCCTGGTACAGCAGGCACTGCATTCCGGACGACCGTCCTAGTACTCCAGTGGGAGTTCTCCGTATGTCGTGGTCAGGGGCCTGGTGGCGGTGAGTGCAGCCGCGCGGCTGCGGGGCGGGAGGCAGTTTCGCGGGGAGGTCGCACGAAGGTGTGTCCCGGCGCATGCGGTGGCAGCCCGGTGGACAGCCCACCGGTGTGCTCAATGATCTACTCGCGGAAGCGTGGGACGGGGAACTCGACGACCTGCTCCTCCGGGTCGGTTCTCGCTTTCGGCCGGGTCGAACGCCGGCGGCGGATGCGGGATTACGTGCGCGGGCTTCTTGGCCCGGCGGGCCGCAAGAACAGCTGGCAACTGGCCGAGTACGCAGGCCATTCGGCCCCGCACCGGCTGCAGCACCTGCTCGCAGGAGCTCGCTGGGAGGCAGACCAGGTCCGTGACGACATGCAGGCCTACGTCGCCGAGCGTCTCGGTGCCCCTGACGGAGTACTGATCATCGATGACACCGGCTTCATCAAGAAGGGCACCGTCTCCGCCGGCGTGCAGCGCCAGTACTCCGGGACCGCGGGCAGGACCGAGAACCGCCAGATCGGCGTCGTCGCCGCCTACGCCTCAAGGAAGGGGCACGCCCTGGTCGACCGCGAGCTCTGCCTGCCCAGGTCCTTGACCCAGGACCGCGAACGCTGCAAAGCCGCCCGTATCCCCGACCAGCGCGAGTTCGCCACCAAGCTCGAACTGGCACGGGACATGGTCCAGCGCGCTCTCACCTCGTCTCTGCCGATCGCCTGGGTCACCGCGGACTCCGCCTACGGCCAGGACTCCCGCTTCCGCCGCTTCCTGGAAGACACCGGACTCTCCTACGTGGTCGCGGTCCCCAAATCCCAGCAGGTCCACGGCCCACGCATCGGCCACCTCCTCACCCAGGCCCCGCCCCAAGGCTTGGCGGCGCCTGTCCGCCGGACCCGGCGCGAGGGCGAGCTCTTCAGTCGGCGCCACCAAATGATGCTGCGGCCGAGGGTGAGGAAAGCTTCGCGGATGTTCCAGCGGGTGCGCAGGCGGCGGAAGCAGCGCAGGAGCGCGAAGACGGCAGACTGTCCTGTCGAGACCCTTGGTCCCTCTGGACGCCGAGGCTCCCACCGTCCGACTGTTCGCCGCGATGCTCATCCATACCACGGTCACACCGCTGGTGGCGGCGTTCTCGCTGTGCGTCGTCGCTGTCGGCCTCACCCCTCGGTGGCCGTCCGGCTAATAGCTTCCTTCGGCGTCCAGCTGGCGCAAGACTCCGCGATTGTCGACGCGCGCCCACTCCTCGATGAGGCGTCCCCGGTCGTCGAAGCGGAAGATGTTGATCAGGTCGAACACGACGCGTTTGCCGTTGGGTGGCAGCGGGCCGACCGGTGACTGGGTGAACTCACGGGTGAATGTGCCTTCGATCCACGTCTGGCAGGCCAGGTGGTCACCTTCGGCGACCACGATGCCGCGCCGTATCGACCGATCGTCGAATGCCTCGCGTACCGACGCGAAGTAGTCGTTGAGCCCGGCGAAGTCGGACTCGAAGCCGTCCGGCCCGTGGAAGCGGAACTTCTCAGTGTCGAAGTACGTGGCGGTCTCGTCCAGATCCTCGCCCGACACTTCCAGTTCGCCGGCCCGGACGAGGCGTGCCACGAGTTCGTCACGAGTGAATTGCTGTGTCATGCCACCAGCCTGTGCGCCCTCCAGCCATGCGGTCAAGCGATGATCTGGCACCCCTTCCATGACAGATGCGCATGTTAGGTTCGGACCATGGCAGAGTTCACCCTTACTGGCTTCCGCGTCGTTCACCAGGTCGCCACCGCGGGATCGTTCACCCGGGCCGCCGAGATGCTCGGTTACACACAGTCGGGCGTCTCCCGCCAGGTCGCTGCCATGGAGGCGGCAGCCGGAGCGCCGATCTTCGACCGCACACGACGCGGCGTAGCGCTCACACCGGCAGGCCAGGTGCTCGTCCGCCGCGCGACGGAGGTTCTCGCCGACGTGGCGGCGACCGAGCTGGAGCTCGCCGGCCTGCGCGACCGGCTCGCAGGGCGCCTCACGATCGGCGCCTACCCCACCGCCGCCATGGCATTGGTCCCGCGAGCGATGGCGCAGGTGACCTCCGGCCATCCAGGTCTCGCCGTGCTCCTGGAGGAGGCCTCTACGCCCGCCCTGCTCCGGCGGCTACGGATGGGCCGGCTGGACATGGCGGTCATCGGGGTCGGCCACGGCCTGCCGGACTACGACCTGAGCGAACTCCGGCAGACCACCGTGCTCCAGGGCGACCTTCTGGTGGTCGTCCCGGACACGCACCGGTTCGCGGGCCACGCCGGCATCACCGTGCCGGACCTGGCCCAGGAGCACTGGATCGCCGGGGACGGCGCGGCGGGTGAGCCGCAGTTCGGAGCCTGGCCGACCCTGTCGGACCCCCACATCGTCCACACCGCGCGCAGCTGGTCGACACGCCTCAGCCTGGTCGCGGCCGGACTGGGCATCACGGTCATCCCCGACCTGGCCCTACCGGCCCTGCCGACAGGCGTACGAGCGGTGGCCGTCACCGACACCTACTGGCCCGGCCGCGCGACCGTCACCGTGACCCGGCCGCACCCTTCCGCTCAGACACAGGCGATGGTGACAGCGCTGCAGAACCAGGCTGCCTGCCTGCAGAAACCGCCTTCGGACTCCTAGCAAGCGGAGGTCTTCAGGCGGCGCCAGCAGATGATGGCGCCGCTGAGGCTGAGGAAGGCTTCGTGGAGGTCGTCGCGGATCTCCCAGCGGGTGCGCAGAGGGCGGAACCAGTGCAGGAGCGCGAAGGCGGCTTCGACGACCCAGCGGTGGACGCCCAGGCCGGAGCCGTGCTCGGTCCCGCGGCGAGCGATGACCGGTCGGATGCCCGGGCCGCGCAGTTCGCGGCGGTAGGAGTCGTAAATCGTAGCCGCGGTTGGCGTACACAGCGGTGGGGCGCCGGCGGGGACGCCTGCGCTTGCCCCTGAGGGGCGGCACGGCTTGGACCAGGGTTATGAGGTGGGTGACCTCGTGGCGACTGCCGCCGGTCAGCGTGGCGGCGAGCGTGATGCCATGCGCTTCCACGATCACATTGTGCTTGCTGCCGCTCCTGCCCCGGTCCACCGGAGACGGCCCGGTCTTCGCACCGCCCTTCATTGCCCGCAGATGCGAGCCGTCCACCGCGGCCCGCGGAAAGTCCAACCGGCCAGCCGCCCGTAACTCAGCGAGCAGTTCGTGCAATGCCTGGCACACACCAGCCTGGTGCCAGTCCCGCAGCCTGCGCCGGCACGTGCTCCCCGAGCCGTACCCCAACTCAGGCGGCAGGAACTCCCAGGTGCTGTTCGTGGTTCGGATCACGTGGTTGTTGTGAGGAGCTTCAGCCACATGATCGATCCGCGGAGGTGGAGTCCGGCCTCCTAGTTGTCGGGTGCCTTGTCGTAGCGCGTGGCGAGGCCTTGATCTTGTCGAATGCCGCGTTCGACGGTGTTGCTTCGCGCGGGTCGCAGGTGACGGGACGGCCGCCTGACGAGCCCATCCCAACGCGTCGGGAACCGCCGGCTACGCGGAGTCGGTCGACCAGGAGTTGGCCAACACCACCGGATACGCTGGAGGATGACGCAATTACGGCCCACCCGCACGCCCGGCCGCTCACCGCGGGCGGTCGTGTGGGTGGGTGGTGCCCTCTGCCTGGTGATTCTGCTCATCGGGACGTGGCTTCTGCGCACGCTGTCTGGCGGCCTCTCGCCGCACGACCCCAAGCCCCACAGCGCCGAGACGCGATCCGCCGTAAAGGCGGCCGAGCAGACGGCGCACGCCCTGGCGCAGGTCGACCGCGACGGGACCCTGACCGAACCGGAGGCCCGATCGGCCGTCGCGGGCGGCGGCGTACTGACGGGCCTGAGACTGGATGACGACTCAGGGGACCCGGCGGTGGCATTCCCCTACACCGAGGAACTCCCGGGAACCGGCGTCACACACCGCCGCTACGTGTGCGTGGACTACTTGGTGCTCACCGGGCAGGCCGTGCACACCTACTACCCCGCTGGCTGCAACGATCGCCCGCGGCCGATCAACAGCCCCACCACCGGCGTCGGCTAGGGCACGAGGAGGACGCGGCCGAGGTGAGACCGGTCTTCGAGCAGCCGGTGTGCTGCGGCTGCCTCGGCGAGCGGGAGGCGGGCGTGCACGGCGGTGTGCAGTTGCCCGGCGGTGGAGTATTCGGCGACCTCGGTCATTTCCCGGCGGGCCTGCTCGGGGTCGGCTGCGCGCCATGCGATGAGCGAGAACCCGGCCACGGACTTCAGGGCGAAGAGCTTGGTGACAGGCAGGCTGGCCAGCTCGCCGCTGGCAGCTCCGTAGATGACGATCCGGCCGAACGGAGCCAGTACGTCGAAGCTCCGCTGCAGGGTCTCGCCGCCGACGGAGTCGAGAACGACGTCCACGCCTCGCGGTGCGGCCTTGCGGACCTGGTCGGGCCAGTCGCTGTGGCTGTAGTCGATGGCGATGTCGGCGCCGCACTTGCGGGCGAAGTCGAGTTTGGCCGGTGAGCCGGCGGTGGCGATGACCATGCCGGCGCCGAGCAGTTTGGCGAGTTGTACGGCCAGATGGCCGATACCGCCGGCCGCAGCGTGGATCAGTACCGTCTCACCCGGCGCAAGCCGGCCGGTACGCAGGGTCCGGAGTGCGACCGGGGCGCCCATGGGCAGCATGCTGGCTGCACCGAGGTCGAGTCCGTCGGGTATCGGGGCGAGCCATTGCGCGTCGGCGACGATGTAGTCGGCGAACGCGTCCTCGGCCAGCCCTGCGACTCGTCGGCCGACCTTCTGTGTGTCGACGCCGGGTCCGACGGCTTCGACGGTGCCCGCCACGTCGCCGGTGAGTTTGCCGGGCAGGGGACGCTGGAAGATCGCCCCGCTGGACGGCCCGCGTCGGAACTTGGTGTCGACGAAGTTGGCCCCGATCGCCTCGGCCCGGATGAGCACCTGGCCCGGCCCCGGCGTGGGGATTTCGGCCTCCTCGATCGTGAGGACGTCCGGATCGCCGTATTCGTAGTAGCGGACTCGTCGCATGATGACTCTCCTGAGGGGCCGAGGGCAGGGGGTGCCACCGCCCGCCGGCGGCTAAAGTGGACTTCCGGTCAGCTTCGGCGACCATACTGGACCGTCAGTCCAGTTGTCCATGTGGGGTGAGGACTCGATGACAGAAGGCCGCCGCGAACGTGCCGACGCGGCAAGAAATCGGCAAGCGATCCTGCTGGCGACCGAGCAACTCCTCGCGCGGCACCGGCCCGAGCAGATCTCGATGGAACAAGTCGCCGCCGCAGCCGGCGTCGGCAAGGGCACGGTCTTCCACCGCTTCGGCAACCGCATGGGCCTTATGCAGGCGCTGATGGCAGAACGGGCCCTCGCCCTGCGCGAAGCCGTCACTACAGGGCCGCCCCCTTTGGGCCCGGGCGCCCCGTCACGAGAGCGCCTCCTCGCCTTCCTCGACGCCGTCGTCGGCGTGGTCGCCCGCAACAAAGGGCTTCTGGCTGCGCTCGGCCACGCCGCGACAACAGCACACAAGCCCGAAGATGATCCACGCAGCGCGCACCCCGTCTACCAGTTCTGGCACGGCCACATCACCACGCTGATCAGCCAGGAACGGACGGACCTGGACGCCGAACTCCTGGCCCATATCCTGCTCGCCCCCCTGCACAGCGACCCGATCCTGCGCATGCTGGAGCAGGGCGACGGCCGGCGCCTCGCCGATTCACTGCGTACCCTGGTGACCGCCTTGCTCGACGCCTCGGCGGACGGAACCGAGCCGAGGAACGGCCGCCAGCCGAACTCCCCGCAGGGGTGAGTATCCAGTGGCGCGCCGACCGCGCGCCGCGAACCGAAAGTCGGGCGAGCCTCGATCCATCGATGTGGATTGAAGTAGGTTGCGGCAGGGTGAAGCCGCTGGTTTGTTCAGCTTTTCCTGTCAGGTCGGGCCGTAAGGTGACGACTTCGAGGCTGCACCATGAGCGCTCCGAGGCTGCGGGCGTCGAGTCTCGACGTCGGCGGGCAATCGACCAGCCCGTGACTGCGCCGAGTTCAGCCGTTGCAGGGCCCTTCAGGACGAACCAGGAGTCCGAGCGGCCGGAGTCGTGGCTTCGAAGTTCGCGGTTCGCTGGGACCCGCTACCTCGACCGCCCTGCGGTCACACTCCGACGAAGCTCACTGTCTCTGTCAGGTCCGCCCGCCCGGTGCGCAGACGGGTCATGCCTTCTTTCTCGTGTCCCACCGCGACACCGCAGACCAGTACGAGCCCGTCATCGGATCCGACTGTCCGACTGACCGTCTTGCGGTACATCGTCCACATCACCTGGGGGCAACTGTGGAACCCTTCCGCCCTGAGCAAGAGCATGACCGTCTGCAGGTGCATCCCCGCATCCGCCCACTGTCCGGGGCCCATCGTCCGGTCGAGGTAGCAGAACAGTACGACCGGCGCCCCGAACGCTTCCGAGTTCAAGGCGGCGATCTTTCTGGGCCTGTCGGGGTCGTGGCTTTCGATCCCCAGTGCTTCGTACCGCTGGGCGGCCGTTGCGGAGAAGCGGTCCAGGTACGGCGAGGTCAGCTCGGCGGGGTACATCGGATACTCCCTCTCATCACCCGGGTCGCCCGCCCGCGCCCTGGCCGTCGCGCGCCGCTTCAGTTCCGCCAGGGGCTCGCCGGCCACGACATACACATGCCACGGCTGGAGGTTCCCACTCGATGGAGCCCGCGCTGCCGCAGTCAGCACCCGTTCGAGTACCTCCTTGGGTACCGGCTCATCGCTGAACGCCTGCACGGCCCGGCGACTTTCCACAGCCTCGTACACGTCCACGCCGTTTCGCCCTCTCACTCAATGACGACCATGGCCAGCAGTCCGCGCCGTCAGGCGATCCCGGACGAGGTGTGCAGGGCGATCGCCTCCCACGCCCGGTCCACGTCCCGCCCGTCGACACCGGTGCTCGGTCAGCAGCGCGGCGGCAAGATCCGCGCATGTGCATCATCGGAATTCTATGAGGCCGCATCAGACGAGGCTCCGTCTGCCCACACGGAACTCTTGTCGGTCAGGCGGAGCCTCAGGGCCTGCTTGTCCACCTTCCCCAGGCCCGTAAGAGGCAGCTCCTTGACGAAGTGGATGTGTTGGGGTGCCTGCAGCTCCCCTTTACGGTCGCGGACGTATCGGCGAAGCTCGTCGGCATCGACCTCCACGCCTTCGCGGAGAATGACGGCCGCATTGACGACCTCGCCCACTTTTTTATCCGGGGTCCCGAACACCACTGCCTGAGTCACTGCTGCATGATCAGTGAGCACGTCCTCCACTCCACGTGAGAAGACGTTGGATCCGCTGGTGATGATCATGTCCTTGAGACGGTCCACGATGTACAGGTATCCACGCTCGTCCATCCTTCCCATGTCGCCTGTGTGCAGCCAGCCGTGCCGGAAGGTTTCTGCAGTCAACTCCGGCAGGTTCTTGTACCATCTCATCGCTGTGCGGTTGCGCACGCAGATCTCGCCAACTTCTCCGTCGGTGACCTCGTGACCGTCCTTGTCCAGGAGGGCTACCGCCGTGGTCGAGACTGGCCGACCGCAGGACCTGAGTCGGTCCGGCTGGTTCAGGTCATGGTCGTCGCGTCGCAGATAGGTGATGGGATAGCACTCCGTCTGGCCGTACATTTGCGCGAAGACCGGACCGATTCGGTCTATGCCTTCCTGCAAGCGGTCCGGGGAAATTGAGGCAGCGCCGTAGAGCAAAAGTTCCAGGGAAGACACGTCTGCTTTCTGTGTATCCAGCTCTTCAAGCAGCCCGTAGATCATGCTCGGTACGAGTAGCGTAAAGTTTGGCCGCTCCCTGTTGATGGCGGAGAGAACGCGATCCGGCGAGAATCCGTCAAGTAGATGCACGGAGCCTCCTCGCATCAGAGTCGGCATGATCTTCCATCCCGATGCATGACTCATGGGTGCGACCGCAAGGTAACGGGGTGTCATCGGGATTTCGAAGTCGGCAAGTACATCGGAGTAGGACAACGAGGGTGAGGGGGAATTTAGGCGAACTGCCCCTTTCGGGTGGCCTGTTGTTCCTCCGGTGTAGTTGATGGTGGCAACATCACCGGGCTCGAAGATGCTCCAGGGAGATGCAGTACCAACATTGCGAGCAGCACTCACCAAATCCACGCCGAACTCGCGTGGGCTGAGCGTGTACACCTGTGACAGGCGGTCCACCCGGGCTGCCAATTCGCCCCCCCTGTCAGAGAATCGGTACGTGTCGACAAGCAGGGCGTCCGCTTCGGCATCCTTCAGCTGATACTCGTGGTCTTCCAGCGAAGCGAGCTGATGGAGCCAGGTGATGGCCATTCCGCTGGCCTGAGCGGCGATACTCGCACACCAGGACTCCACCCGGTTTCCCGTCAGCAGAGCCATGCAGTGGCCGCGACGCAGGCCGTGCGCAGCGAATACCGACTGCAAGCGCCCCACAAGGTCAGACGCTCCGGCGTACGTCAACGTTCCACCATCCCAGGTGAACGCTGTTCGATCCGGATATCGGCGAAGAACGTCCAATGTGAGTCCGCCCAGAGTCGGCCCAGCTTGGATGATGCCGTTCATCTATGTCCTCCAAGAATTGGCTACACAACTACTTGTATGCCTATGACAGTCTGTGATGCGTGCCGGCCAGACGTCGGTACGAGCCGCCGACACCGTCCCAGCCACCAGCGGCTTCGGCGCTGGCAAGCGGACCAGGGAGCGCAAGCGGTTCATCGTCACTGACACGGCCCGCTCCACCCGCGCCAACCGGGTCTTCGAGGCATTCCGCGAGATCGTCAGAGCAACCGGCGTCCCGCCACTCCCGCGGCAGGACCAGAACCCGAGATCTTGATGGGTCCTCTAGCCCTGCGGCTGCTCCTGCCCGACCTTCTCCACCACCCGGAGGAGGAACTCCGTCACCACGTTGGGAGCCGTGAGAGGAAGCATGTGGTCCACGGGCTCGCTGCGCACCTCGGCACCCATACGGTCCGCAAAGAAGTGCTGGTTCCCGGCGGGGATCATCCGGTCCTCCTCGGCGACGAGGTACCAGCTGGGGCGATCCATCCACAGGGGACGGCCGACCGCGGTGGTGATGCACTTGACAGAGATCGGGCGCTGTACCGCCCTGAGCCGGTTCTGCTCCTGGGGCGAGGCATTGTGGGCGAAGGCGCCGGCGAAGGCATCGTCGGGGAGCCAGATGAGACCGTGGGCGTCCGGGGTCAGCGCCGGTGCCTTCGGGTGGGGCGTTCCTCGGCCGACGGCGTCGGCCACGGTCTCGCCCTCGCCGGGCGCCAGAGCCGCGATGTAGACCAGCGCGCGGACGTTGTCGGACGTGGTCGACTGGATGACGCCGCCAGCGTAGGCGTGTCCGGCGAGGACAACAGGGGCGGTCTCCCGCTCGAGCGTGTGGTCGAGCGCCGCCACGTCATCGGTCAACGAGGTGAGGGGCAGGGGCACGGTGACCACGCGTACGCCGGCGGCAGTGACCTGGTCGATGACCCTGCCCCAACTGGAGGCGTCCGCCCAGGCGCCGTGCGCCAGCGCCAACGTAACTTCAGAACTCACGTGACTCCACTTTCATATGAGCCGGTGGCGGCCCTGAACGGGCCACCGTTCTTCTTTTTGATCCGAGGCACGGGCACAGGGACCCCTTGCGCTCAGCGTCAGGGCACCGTCGACCTGACGCGGGTCAGAAGTCGACTGTCTTCCGGGGCTCAGCCGCGGAGCGGGGACGGCCTGAAAGTGCGCATTTCCTTACGAGTTCTACCCCTTACGGGTTCTGCTTCGGCGCACTCTTGACAGGCGAGTTCCCGCACGGACCTCCTCGCCCGCTGTGTTCTGACTTCTCCGGCACCCGACCTGAGTTCCACATGCACACGCAATGCCGTCGGTACGCCGAGGAGACGGTCAACCAGGTGACCCGATATAACACGGATTTCCCCGCAGGCCCTCTTCCTTGCAGTCGGCTAGCCGCTGCGACTTATTCCGGTCATGTGTATGCAACCAGAGAAGCGCTGAGCCGTCAAAGAGCATAAATTCCGTCGACTCTTCTGATCGATTCGACTTATATCTCCCGCACACCGACATCACATTTCGCAGCGCCAGGGTCGCCAAGGGTAGTCGCCCGCCGCCCCAGGCCGATCGGCGGTCGAGCGGAATCAGTTGCCCGGGGCGGTATCCCATTCCCATCAGTGCGCGGCACGCCCTGCTACCTGTCGAGCCGCGCTGACGTATCGACGTTGGGCAGGCCCCGGCGTTTCAGGTGGGTGATGAATCGGTGCACCAGAACGTCGGAGGGCGTCATCGTGAGAGCCACGATGTCGCGGTGGACCCGGGGTTCGATGCGCCTGACTTCGGCGGGGAAGCGGCCGACCAGTGCGGAGACGGGAACGATGGTGACACCCAGCCCGGCTCCGGCCATCTGGGCGGCTGTGCGCGGGCTGAAGGTGCGCAGGGCCACCCTCAATGGCGTGCGGTGCGCCGCGGCGAACTGATCCACCCAGATCGCCATGCCGTTGTCGGTGTGGTAATGCACAAACGCCTCGGTCGCCAGTTCCGGGACGGTGACCGACTCGCAGGCCGCGAACCGATGGTCGGCCGACGCCACGATGACGACCTCCTCCTGGCCCAGGACCTGTACGTGCGCCGTCGTGCTTGTCGGCTCAGGACCCACCACCAGGTCGGTGCCGTTCTCCATCAGATGCTCGACCATGCGGTCCGAGCTCGTGAACTCCTGCAGATCCAGTTCCACATCAGGCCACCGCCGGTGCCACTGCCGCAGGATCGGGATGAGCAGCCACGGTGTCATCGTCTCTGCGCACGCGATCCGCAGCTTCCCGCCCAGGCCGTCGCCGACTTTCTTTCCGACTCGGACCGCCCGATCGGCCGCCGCCAGTGCCTTGCGTGCCTCCTCCACGGTGGCGCGCCCCGCTGCCGTGAAGACCACCCCGCGTTTCATCCGCTCGGCGACGGGAGTCCCCAACTCCTTCTCCACCGAGGCGATCTGATGTGACAAGGCTGGCTGCGACATGTGCAGCACCGCCGCCGCCCGGGTCATCGTCCCCTCATCGGACAACGCCACCAGACACTCCAACGCTCGCAAAGTGACCATCACGAATCCTTGTTACAAGTACTGGGCGTGCGGCGTGGCACCGCGGTACCGATTCTCCGGAAATAGAAACGGACCCGTCCAAGCGGTTGTGACTGCCCCCTCACCGTACCTGGCATGAGCGGTCATGAGGCGAAGCCGGGCTGTCGCCAGCGGTCCCGGGGTGCCCGTGAGGCTCGCGCCCTGTTAGGGCCGGTGGCTCGTATATCCGACCGGCTGAGCCCCCTATCCGCCCATGACGGGCTCGAACTGCCGGTGCATGACCGCTCCGGCCCCCCAATGATCACCGCCTCCCTCGTGCATGAAGCCATAGTGGTTCAGATCGGCGGCAGATCGCCGATTCTTGTTACCCATAGTCGATCCCGGAATGACGAAGGGAAAGGTCGCGGGAAATCCAGAGCTCGCGGGAACCGCTGAACTTTAGGAGACAGACAGGGGTTTCGAGCCACGGTGTTGCTCCAGCTCTACTGGGCAGGGCGATTGAATTGCCGTCTTCGGGCAGCGTCCTCGGGGTGCTGCCGCGAGTGCAGAAGCGGGTGGGCCGGGCGTGGACACGGCTCGTCGATGGTCTCCACGGCGCGCGCGGGCAAATCATTCAGCGCGTCGGCCGGCCGAACCAGGGCCGGTGCGGTCGTGGCCGCCCACTTGGGGGCGGGCCAGGAGGGCATGAGGATACCGAGGGTGGCCCGCGACGACAGTCTGCTCGTCCAGCACGTCAATGATCTCGTCAACACCCGGCCGGCCATGCGCGGGGTCTTGCGGCGGACCGCTTCCATGAACCTACGGCGATCGGATTACCGCAACTTGGCCGAGAATCCCTAACGATCGAGGAGCCAGGTGACCGCCTGGTGGTCCAGGCAGGCGCCCAGGACTGACACCATGGCTGCGGCTCGACTCGCCGGCCGATATACGACCAAGCATGAAGAAGAATATTGTCCCGAGCCCCTCCCTCCGGCGATGACGGCCCGATGGATGGTCCATGCCGTACCGGCGACGCCAGGTTCAGCGAACGTGTTGCAGCGCGCACCGCTGTGTGCAGGAGCGCTTGGGGTCGTGGCGGATCTTTCCCGTCAGTGGAAGGCGTTTGAATGAGAAGTGAATAGCGGCGGCCGCCAGCCCTCCCATAGTGGGGCCTACGAGATAGACGGACAGAGCGGGGTAGTTGTTGACAAAGATGTCGGGTCCGATGGCACGTGCCTGACTTAGAGACGCTCCGGAAGCGATACCGGCCCACCAGATGAAGAGGGCGGTAAGGATGCTGGAAGGACAGACACACCATGGCGCCAGGTGGCGGTTGCTCAAGAATACTAGGACCGTGGTGAGTAGGACGCACGTTAATCCGGCTTCCGTCAAGGTGGCCAGGAAGTATGTCATGGCCGGTTTGAGAACCCCGTCATGGATTGGACTTCGATCGATGATGGGGCCGTATAGGACCCTGGAGAGAGCGACGCCTGTTGTTGCTCCGGCGATCTGCGCTGCAGTATAGGAAATGAGGTCGCGCCAGCCCAGGGTGCGGCGCAGCCAAAGGGCCATTGTGAGAGCAGGATTGAGGTGACCGCCGGAGGAGCGACCGAGCGGTGAGAGGAGGAGGATAACCAGGCAAAGGCCGACCGTGAGGCCGATGAATCCCACGCGGGAGGTCGGGGTGGAGAACCATCCCGCGACAGGAGTGCTCTGGCTCTGCAGAACGCGGAGCGCGGAGATCACCGCCCAGAGAACGACCGCCGTGCCAATGAACTCGCAGCAAGCCTCCTTGATATGCCATTTCTGTTCCGGCAGTTTGACTTGAGGCGCCAGTTCGTATCCCTGGTTTCTTAGACGCATTGAATGTATGCTGCCCTCTCTGTCCAGGGGGTTGCGAGTAGTACTTGAGCGTTGCAATCTAGCATGCGAGGCTTGCCTCCGGAATTGAACGCGAGAACAGAGCCGGCCCCCGGGTCGGGAGGTCGCGGGGCGAGGATACGCGGAGGTCAGAACCGCACGGGACACGTGACGGAGCGGCCATCTGCTGTCGCTTGTCGGAGGCGCAGTCAGCGATAAATACACCTCGTTCATTCTTTGCTCGTATCGAACAACGGACGAATACGGTTACAGGTCCGGCTCAGCGAACCGAGGTACTCCGCCAATTTCCTGCCGATGGTCGAGGGACCATCCGCCGCACTCCGGATCCGGTCTGGCGGGGACGGCTCGATGCGTGACCACTGAACCGTTCGGGCGGATCGGCGGTGATGGATGCGGGATTACGTCGCGGCGTGTTGGGCCCCGCAGCGCGCAAGAACGGCTGGCAGCTTGCCGAATGGGAGGTCACACCGCACTCCTGACGGTTTCCAGAGGCTCTTGAACTCGAGCGTGTGGGGCTGCGAGAAAGTACGGTGCTTCAGCCCTTCGGCGCGTCGGACAGGTCTTCGGCATATGCGCCATGATCCAGGACGCGGACTGCGCCAGCCGCCAGCCGCCAGCCGCCAGCCGCCAGCCGCCAGCCGCCAGCCGTCCGGTCGGCACCCGGCGGCGGTCAAGTCCCGCGAAGCTACCCACGGCAGCTCTCGCGCCTCGACCTGCTGGTCGTCGTAGAGGATCGCCTCGTAGGTCATCCGCGCATCCCGGAGCGCGCTTCTCTGCTGCCTCCAGCTCCTCTACCGAACTTCCCATAGGTAGGGGCCCACACCTGTGCGGTGCTCGACCTGGAGCCTGGGCGGCATCGCCCAGGTGAGTGTGAGTGTGCCGAACTCGGCTGGGAGTTGGCTGGACCAAACGCCGTGACCGCATGGGCGGCGCGTGCGGCGCGGGACCGGTTCAGTGAGGCGGCCCGGTCGAGTGGCGTGGTGACGAGGACTGGCCGCTCAAGGGTGGGGCTCTAGAATGAGCCGATGGTGCGTTCTACCCCAGTCAGTCCGTTGTCTCTGCCGCTCTCAGACGGAGTTGTCGTCCTGCGGCTGCGTCGTGTTTCCGACCTGGATGCCATCTCAGCAGCGAGCTACGATCCCGAGACTCGTCGTTGGCTCGATGACACACCGATGGACGAAGCGGCTCGCAGTTCGAGCATGACCCGGGTCGAGGAAGCATGGCGGAGCGGGCAAGCAGCTCCACTAGTGGTCGCAGACGCTGGGACAGATGAGGCTGTCGGGATCATTAATCTGCAGTTCAAGGATGATGACGTTGCGACTATTGCCTACAGTGTGTTCCCTACCAGCCGCGGCCGTGGCATCGCGCCGCGGGCTGTACGGCTGCTGACGGATTGGGCCCTGGGTGACCTCGGATTGACCCGACTCCTTCTTGAGGCCAACGAGGCCAACACCGCTTCGCTGAGGGTTGCTGAGAAGTGCCAGTTTCACCGGATCGGCAGCCGTACCGAGCTGGACGCGGCAGGCCACCAATACACGACCATCGTCTTCGGCCGCTGGGAGCCGTGAGCCCGGCGGCCTCTTGCTGGGCTGATCGCGGTCAGGGCTGAGGGATCAGTCCTGTTGGAGTTTCGCGGCCGCTCCAGCCGCTCCGAATCATCAAGGTCGCGCAGCAACGTCAGCAGATCCGCTTCGCTCTCGGCCGTGCGCTCATCTCGCCGCGACACCCGCTCGCTGAAGGACTCGGGGCATCATCACGCCCGCTGTTCGCCCGATGCGATCGCGCGGCCGACATCGGCCGCGGCGGCTTCGGCCAGGGGCAAGCTGCGAGCGAGGGACATGGCGTCGCGAGGGATCAGCCCACCGGGCCAGGGCGACTGACTCGGATTGGCAGTAGCCCTGGGCCTGCGACTTTCCCAGGCGGGGAGGCAGGTGGGCACGTCGTTTTTGAATGCTTCCGACAGAGCACCGAGCGGCGCTCCAGTCACGGTTGTCGCTCCGGCATCCCGTTCTGGCTGGACGGCATCGGGTCGGGGCGTGCGGCGACGGCTTCGCGCAAGAGGGGCGCTTGGAGTAGAAGGTGTGGTCTATTGCCCAACCCCTGGCGGCGAGGTAGGCGAGCAGGCAGCTGTCGATGCGATCCATCCCGCTGAGGACCTCCTGCTGGTCGCGGTCGAGACCAGTGCGCGAGCGGAGGTATTCCAGTTCGCACTGGGAGAGGACCACTTCGGGTGCTGACTGAAGGGAGCAACGGTCGAGGAGGATCCCGTAGACGTGCCCCGTGCGCATCGATTCGCACTGGATGTCGCAGCGGACGCGCTGGAAGGCCGGCATGGGCCGCACTTGGATGCCCAACTCGTCACTCAGGTACGCCTCGAAGCGGTCGGGGGAAACGTCGAGGCCTGGGATCGGCTCCTCACGGCGAGCGAAGGCGTCCTCGGTGAACCACTTTCGCTTGAGCACGTGCCCGGCTGTGGCGGTGGGGATGATGGACGCATAGCCGTTCTCGGATTCGCGACCGCTAACGTCGAACACATAGTTCTCGGTGTGGTGGATCTGGAACTCCTCCCGGTACTCCGGTCGGCAGCCTTTGTCGGGGCGTACAAGCACCAGGAGACTGCGCAGTTTGTTGCTCGGTAGCTGCTGGAGCAGGCCGGCGAGGATCGCGCGGTCGGTGTCGGTGAAGGGTGGGCTTGCCGGCCTGACGTTCCAGAACGAGGAGCTGATGACGCAGAGCCAGGATCTCGATGTCCTTGTCGCGACCGCTCATCGTCAGCGGGCGCAGAGACGCGAAGGCGCTGGTCGCGGCGAGGTAGGCCAGGCCTAGCAGCACGACAGACCATGATGCCGCCCATGCTCCGGCAGGTGAGCGATCAAGACCCTGGCCTGCGCGGAGGATTATCGGCCCCGCACGGTCTCCGTGACGCCAGCACGCTCGCGGCGACACGCCGTCGTGGGATCAAGAGATGACCACTACTCGATACTGAGATAGTCCACACTCTGGCTTGAACGGAACGAAATCGTTTCGTATCGTAGGGGCAACGGTCCGAGACCTCGGGTTCGTGCCGGGTTGCCGCTGTCGCGTCGTCCACGTTCGGCGCGGCCGTGTCAGCCGTGCTGCTTGGACGCACCGCGCTCAACGTCGCAACGCTGGAGATGACGCGATCCCTGCACTACGCCGCGATGGTCTCCGTATGAGGAAAGAAGGCGTTCTGCGCCGTGTTGTCACCATCAGACCGTGCTCCCTCGGTTCCACACCCCGGGGAGTTCGGCATCAACGAGTGGTTCGTCGACGAATTCCGGGAGCGGTATCTCCGCGACCCCGACTCCGTCGACCCGGTTTGGCGGGAGTACTTCCGGGCGTCCGCAGCGACGAGCGAGGTCACAAAGGGTGGCGTCCCGCTTGAGCACGCCGCAGCGACAGCGGGCGGGGCGGACGCCGAACTCGTGGTCAAGGCGGTGCGGGTCGCGGCGCTGATCCACTCCTACCGGGTCCGCGGGCACCTGGTGGCGGCCACCAATCCCCTCGCGGCGGAACCGTCGTCCGGCCATCCGGACCTGGAGCCGTCGGGCCACGGCCTGGTCGCGGCGGACGCCGCGCGGGAATTCCCCGTCAACGGCTTCGCTGGATGCGGGAGCATGACGCTGGCCGAGCTGCAGGGCGCACTTCGCGACGCATACTGCGGGACTACGGGCATCGAGTACATGCATATCCAGAGCCCGCAGGAACGGCTGTGGATCCAGCAGCACGTGGAGGGTCCGCAACCGCGGCACGGACGTGCGGAGCAGTTGCGGATCCTGCACCGGCTGGGCGCGGCCGAGGCGTTCGAGACGTTCCTGCACACCAAATACGTGGGGCAGAAGCGGTACTCGCTCGAGGGCGGGGAGTCGGCGATCGTCCTGCTGGACGCGCTGCTGGCATGTGCTGCGCGGCTGGGCACGCGCGAGGTGGTCATCGGGATGGCGCACCGGGGGCGGCTGAACGTGCTGGCGAACATCGTGGGCAAGCCGTACGCGCAGATCTTCGACGAGTTCGAGGACGCGGTCGACATCCGCTCCGCCCAGGGCTCCGGCGACGTGAAGTACCACCTCGGGGCTGCCGGCACCTTCCACACCGCGGACGGCCGCGCGGTCGCCGTGTCCGTCATGGCGAACCCGTCCCATCTGGAGATCGTGGGGCCCGTGGCGCAGGGGGTCGTGCGGGGGCGGCAGGATGCCGCGGATGACAGCCACGGGCCGCTGTCAGTACTGCCCGTCGTGGTCCACGGCGATGCCGCCTTCGCCGGCCAGGGCGTGGTGGCCGAGACACTGAACATGTCGCAGCTGCCGGGCTATCGCACCGGCGGAACGGTCCATGTGATCATCAACAATCAGTTGGGGTTCACCACCGCAGCCGCCGGCGGGCGATCCAGTACGTACGCGACCGACGTCGCGCGGACCGTGGAGGCCCCGATCCTCCACGTCAACGGAGACGATCCCGAAGCGGTCGACCGGGTGGCGCAACTCGCGTTCCGTTACCGCGGCGCGTTCGGTAAGGACGTCGTCATCGATCTGGTCTGCTACCGGCGTCACGGGCACAGCGAGGTCGACGACCCCTCCATCACCCAGCCGGCCATGTACGACCGCATCGCCGCGCGGTCATCGGTGCGGCAGCTGTATGCCCAGTCACTGCTGGGTGCGGGAGTCATCGGAGAGCAGGAGGTCGAACGTGCCCGGCAGGATTACCGGGACCGTCTGGACCAGGCCTTCGCCGAGACCGCCGGTGCCTCCTCGCCCGACGGCGCGCCGGAGCCGGTCCGCGTTGCGGGTGACCGAGCAGCCAGCCCGGGCGCGACAGCGGTCGGCGAGGCGACACTTCAGCGCGTCGTGGCCACCCAGATCACAGTGCCGGCGGGCTTCACCACGCACCCGCGCGTTCTGCCGCAGTTGCAACGACGCATCGCCATGCTGGACGGCGGCCAAGTCGACTGGGCCACCGCTGAGGCCCTCGCGATCGGGTCGCTGATCCTCGACGGGGTGCCGGTACGGCTGGCCGGGCAGGACTCCCGCCGGGGCACCTTCGGCCAGCGGCACGCCGTCCTCACCGACCGCCGCACCGGCCAGGAGCACACCCCGCTCAACACCCTCGGCCCGGGCGCGGCCCGCTTCACTCCGTACGACTCGCAGCTGTCCGAACTGGCCGTGCTGGCCTTCGAATACGGCTATTCACTTGCCCGGCCGGAGGGCCTGGTGCTGTGGGAGGCGCAGTTCGGCGACTTCGCCAACGGCGCCCAGATGGTGGTCGACGAGTACGTCTCCTCCTCGGAGCAGAAGTGGGGCCAGCGCTCCGGCGTCACACTGCTGCTACCGCACGGCCTGGAAGGGCAGGGGCCAGACCACTCCTCGGGCCGCCTGGAACGCTTCCTGCAGTTGTGCGCCGACGACAACATGACGGTGGCCAACCCGTCGCTGCCAGGCAACTACTTCCACCTGCTCAGGGGACAGGGCCTGGCCGACCGGCCCAGGCCACTGGTGGTCTTCACCCCCAAGTCCATGCTGCGACTGAAGACCGCGGTCTCAGGCCTGGCGGAGTTCACCGGCGGCTCCTTCCGGCCGGTCCTCCCCGACTCCACCCAGGACCCCCGCAGGACCGAGCGGGTGCTGCTGTGCTCGGGCAAGGTCTTCTACGACCTGGACGCGCACCGGCGTGCGTCGGGACAGCCCGGGACCGCAATTGTCACACTGGAGCGGCTGTATCCGTTTCCTAGTGACGAACTGGCGGCCGAACTGTCCAGGTACCCGTCCGGCGTCGAGGTGCGCTGGATCCAGGAGGAGCCGGCCAACCAGGGCGCGTGGACCTTCGTGGACCCCCGGATCGCCGACCTGCTCCCCACACCTGTCGAATGTGTGAGCAGGCCGGCCGCCTCCGCTCCCGCCGTCGGGTCCGCTCGCCGGCACACGGCAGAACAGCAGGACCTCGTCCGCCGGGCTTTTGCCTGACACGCCGGGAGGCCAACCCTGACATGGCCACCCGACGTGGGGATGCCGCGTCGGGTGGCCATGTGGACCGTTGCACCCTCGACTGCTCCACTGGCTGCACCCCGGTCGCTGTCGTGGTCCGCCCGCATGGCCTGCGCAGGCTGACGCGGGGGCCCGCAGCGACCTGTCGCCGCTCGCCGTCCGCAGGCCCGGCGCCTCGGCGGCGCTGGAAATCGCCGTGACGTCCCCGGCGAAGTCAGAAGTTCATCGGCTGTACCAGCACGGCGGAACAGCCGTCAGGAAGCGCAGCACGAGCACCTTCGGCAAGGTCGTTATGCGGGGGACCGTTGTTTGAGGCCGGTGAGAAACGTGTGGACGATCGCATCGACGGGCGGAACCGGGTGCCCCGTCGGCTGGACGTTCACGACCCCGCCTACGACGGTCGAAATCATCATGTTGACTGCGGAGAGCGTATCGATGTCCTCACGAAGCGTGCCTGCGTCCACCTCGCGTTGGAGGAGGCGCGCGAGGTCGACGATGCGTGGGGCGATGAAGTCCTCCGTGTAAAGACGGGTCGCCTCGGAATAGCGGTCGTCGGAACCGATGAGCCGACACCACGCGCGACCTACCCGTGTCGACGTCAAGCGCTCGTTCAGGTTGGTCAGGACGGTGACCAGCGTCGAGAACAGTTCGCCGTCGGCATCGATAGGGGGCGGCACCTCGGCATGCCCCATGGCGTAGGCAACGAGTCCTTCCTTGCTGCTCCAGCGGCGGTAGATGGTCGGTTTGCCGACCTTGGCTCGCCGGGCGATGTTGTCGATGGTGAGGCCGGCGACACCCGATTCGTTGATCAAGTCGAGCACTGCATCGACAAGCGCCTGCTCCGCACGCTCGCCACGGGCCGACACCTGTACCCCCCCGCCCGAGGCGTGCTCGTTCGTGTTCGGCATACGAGTCAGCTTAGCCCGGCGCCGATGCCGCTTGGCTGTGGCCGAAAGGCGAGGTCATCCCGACGGAACCGCGGACACCGACGCGACACTACCGCAGGTCAGGCACCGAGATCCTGCTGTAGGACTGGCCAGTAACGGTTTCAGCAGACGCCTCGCGAGATGCCGCGAGGACGTCCCGGAGTACGTCCTCCAGCGTGACGCGGGCCAGCTCGTGCCTCAGGGTCTCCTCGATGTGCTCGTAGATGCCCTGCATCGCTGGCTTTATGCCGTAACCCACCGCACACCCCTGGTCTGGCGCTGCACGGTGCAGCGCGAACAGCGGGCCGGGTTCCACAGCCTTGTAGACGTCGAGCAGGGTCATCGACTCCAACTCGCTCGCCAGCGACCAGCCTGCACCCGCGCCCCGCCGAGACTCCACGAGCCCCGCCGCGCGCAGTTCACCGAGCAGCCGCCTGATCACCACGGGATTGGTGTTCGCGCTGGTCGCGATCTGCTCGGAGGTGGCGACATCGTGGCCCTGGCGCTGGTAGAGGCCGATCCAGGCCAGCGCGTGGGCCGCGATGGTCAGCCTGCTGTTCGCGCTCATGACCCCTCCACCTCTCCGTCGTCTTACTCAAACGCTACCAGAGAGTCGTAACAGGACTAGTTGCGACTACCTGATGTAACAACTATCGTTGCGACTGTTGGAAGGTGTCAATCAGCGAGGTGATGAGAATGAACAAGCCGCTCACGGGGAGTGTCGCCCTGGTCACTGGAGGATCTCGTGGACTGGGAGCCGCTACTGTACGGATGCTGGCCGAGCAGGGCGCCGACGTTGCGTTCACGTACGTCAACTCCGAGAAGCAAGCGCAGGGGGTCGTCGACGAGGTCCGTGCAGAAGGAGCGAACGCCGCCGCCTTCAAGTCCGACCAGGCGGACATGAGCCAGGCGCCGGCGCTTATCGACAGCGTAGTCGCCCGCTTTGGCGGCCTGGACATCCTCGTCAACAACGCCGCGATCTCGCCGGAGCAGGGTCGCACGGTGGACGACCCTGAGGTTGACACTGCCGCACTGGACCGGATGCACGCCACCAACTACCTCGGCGTGATCGCCATCATCCGGGCCGCCGCTCGAGTGCTGCGCCCGAACGGCCGAATCATCTCGGTGAGTTCCGGACTCGGCACCCGGGTCGGCGTCCCGGGCCTTGCCGACTACTCGGCCACCAAAGCGGGGATCGAGCGGTACACCATGGGCGTCGCGCGGGACCTCGGACCCCGGGGCATCACGGCCAACGTCGTGGAGGCCGGGCTGATGGAGAGCGGAATGGAACCGCCTGACCCCGACACTCTCAAGGCCCTTCTGAGCTCTCTGTCCCTGCAGCGCATGGGTCATCCCGACGAGATCGCTGCGGCGATCGCCTTCCTGGCCGGTCCCTGCGCGTCATACGTCACGGGCGCGGTGCTAGACGCCCACGGCGGGTACAACGCCTGAGCCAGTATCCGGCCACCTCGCGGCCGGCCTCTTCGGCGGCCGTTTCGGCTGTTTGGGCGGGTGGTGGCAAGGGCGAGGGCCTGGCTGTCGCGTCGGACGGGCTCGGTAGCCGCTGCCGGCTGGGTTCGGTCATGGTCGAGCCGATCTCTTCGGACCTTTTTCCGTCACGGCATCGATTACTACCGTACGGCGCCGGTCCCCGCGACGAATTCCGCCGCGTGGCGATTCCCCGGCTTCGTCCGGCGGCATGGCAAAGGTCACCGCGCAGCTGCGACGCCCTCGAAGAGGTCGTGGAGAACGGCGGTCCTCCGGCCGCCACCGCGACCACCTGGGCACTCCGTTGCCTATGCGGCGCCCGGGTTCGGGAGCGTGTGCGATCGGCCGGCCGCCGGCGGCCCCGGGGTTCTGGAGGGCGGGTCCCGAGGCGCGCGGGGCAAGCGACCCGACCGCGCGGACCGGTCCGGGAAACCGCCGTGCACTATCCCTTGACCCCCCCTCGGAGCACTCTTATGTTAGGCATTGAGAAAACCGTTGCTCGTTTGCGCAACGGTTCGTGCCGTGCACCGGAAGACGCGATGCCGCAGGACGGGCGGCCTCCTGCCGACGGTGCTCTGTGCCGTCGTCATGCTCAACCCCCCACCCCATCCTGGAGAGCATTTCGTCATGCGTGGATTCGCGCATCACCGACCCGGCCTGTCGCTGACAAGCGCCGCCGGGCTGGGAGCCGCAGTATTGGCCGTGGCTTCCGTCGTGTTCACCGGGTCGCCGTCCGCTCAGGCGGCCGCGTCCCCGTCCACGACCCTCGTGGTCAACGCCAACCAGGTACTCCGGCCGGTCACCCATGTCGCGACCGGCTCGCTGTACGGACTCGCCAACGCCAGTACGCCGGCTGACAACCTGGTGCAGGCGATCAAGCCGAACACCTTCGTGCAGAAACCGCAGGGTGGCCATCAGCAGGGGACCGGCGACGTCCTCACGGTGGCGCCGAAGGCGGCCAGGGCCGGCGCGAAGGTCGTCAACCGGCTCTCGGACTACTACGCCGGCTGGCCCTACCAGTTCAGCTGGAGCAACTGGCTGAGCGTGGTAGACGACCAGATCGCCCAGACCAAGGCGTCGGGGATCACCAACCTTGCCGCGTACGCACCGTGGAACGAGGCGGACGGGACCTGGAAGACCGCCAACGGCACCTTCGAGGACTTCTGGACCAGGACCTACCGCGAGATCCGCTCGAAGGACGCCACGACGCCGATCCAGGGGCCGAGTTTCTCGGACAACATCGGCGACATGGACAACTTCCTGAAGAACGCGGTCGCCACCAACACCGTGCCGGACATCATCGCCTGGCACGAGCTGATCCGTTCCTCCAAGATCGCCGGTGACGTCGCCACGGTGACCGGTCTGGAGAACAAGTACGGCATCAGCCCGCGGCCCATCGCGATCGAGGAGTACGCCGCACCGTCGGAGGTGGGCATCCCCGGGCCGCTGGTCGGCTACGTCGCCAAGTTCGAGCGGCTGGGCGTACACGACGCGGAACTGGCCTTCTGGAACCAGTCAGGAGCGCTCGGCGACCTGCTGACCGGCCAGGGCGGCAGCCCCAACGGCGCCTACTGGCTCTACAAGTGGTACGCCGACATGAGCGGCTCGATGCTCACCACCACCGCCCCCGCGCAGACCGGCATCGACGGAGCAGCCTCCCGTAACAGTGCGGGCAACGAGGTCGATGTCATCTTCGGCGGCGGGTCCGGCGACTCGGCCGTACAGGTGAACGGCCTCAACTCGCTCTCGGCGTTCGGCTCGACCGCGCACGTCAAGGTCGAGTACACCCCCTCCCGCGGCCGGACCACCGCCGTGTCCGGACCCACCACCCTGGCCGAGTCCAACTACACGGTGAACAACGGCTCCATCACCGTCCCGGTGACCACCAACACGACTGACGGATACCACCTGGTCATCACCCCGGCCACCGGTGGCGGAACCACGGGCGGGACGACGACCGGCGGGACGACCACCGGCGGCACCACGACGGGCGGGACGACCACGGGCGGCACCGGCTCCGCGTCCTGCAAGGTCACCGTCACCCCGCAGACCTGGACCGGCGGCTACACCGCCAACGTGACCGTGGCCAACACCGGCTCCGACGCCGTCAACGGCTGGAAGCTCGGCTTCACCCTCCCCGCCGGGCAGACGATCACCGGTGCCTGGAACGCCACGGTCAGTCCCACCAGCGGCCAGGTCGCCGCCACCAACCTGTCGTACAACGCCCAGATCCCACCCGGCGGAAGCCAGTCCTTCGGCTTCCAAGGAACTGACACCGGCACCTACAGCCCGCCCTCGGGCTTCACCCTCAACGGCACGGCCTGCACCGCCGGCTGAACCCCAGTGCCCGGGCGCGACCGCGCCCGGGCACTCTTATGCCCCGCGTCGCCCACGCGGCGGACGGGCCCTGGAGGACCGTCGACCGGCCCCCCAGGGGCGATGGTGGAGTTGTAGCTGAGGTTGGTGGCCTTGACGGTGTTGCCGGACTGGGTGACAGCGCCGTTCCAGGCGCTGGTCACCTTCTGGTCGCCGGGAAAGGAGAAGCCGTTGACTGCGCCCGCCCCGTTGTTGCCGACGACGACATCGGCGGTGAAGCCGCCCGTCCACTCGTTCCTGGTACAGGCCACGTGACAACTCCCCCCGGGGCCACCGGTGGTCGTCCCGCCGGTGGTCGTCCCACCCGTCGTGGTGCCCCCGGTCTAACCGCCCGGCGGCGGCACGTAGGGGCACGTGGGCCGGTACGCGGAGACACCGCTCGGATCGGGCAGGCTCGGGCACAGGAACTGGGTGTAGCGGGTGTCGCTGTCGAGGAAGACCTTGAGCCAGGGGATGAGAATCTTCATCTCGACGTTGTTGGCGTGCGTGTAGTAGACGTGGTCGGCCCCCGCGATCTGCGCGAAGGCGCGCTGGGTGCCGGCCGGCAGCGTCCCGTACAGGCTGGAGAGGTACGAGGGGGTGACCGTGGCGTCGTTCTGGCCCCCGATCACCAGCGACGGGACGTGGTCGGTCGACATGCTCAGGGCGTTGCCGGGGAACCCAGGCGCCAGGCCGATCATGGCGCGCAGCGACGGCTGGCGTTCGGCCGCCCTGATGGCCCCCGCGCCGCCCGCCGAGTGGCCCAGGACCGACAGCCGGTCGGGGTCGAGCCGGTCCTTGACCGGGCTCGCCGTGGTCAGCCAGGCCAGCGCCGACAGGATTTCGGAGGCACGGGCGTTGTCGTCGTCGGACCGGGAGTTGGTCTCCACCCCCATGACGACGAACCCGAACGAGGAGAGCCACGGGCCCATCCAGGCTTCCTCGTTGGCGAACAGGGCGCTGTAGCCGGGCACGATGGCCAGAGCGCCCCAGGTCCCGAGGCTGGTGTCCGTCGGGTAGTAGACCGTACCGCCGTTGAAGCCGTTACCGGGGGACACGGTCAGCTGGGTGGTGGCGAACGGGCCGCGGTTGGCCTCGATCATGGCGACCGTCGGGTCGGGCCCCGGGTCGGGCCCCCGCTGCGCGAACGGTTTCACGGCGCAGCTCAACCGCAGGCGACATCATGCCCGACCGGCTCTCTCCCGGCCAGGTGAACATCCCCGGCCTGTCGGCGATGACCTCGGCGTCGAACTTCTCCGGCATCCTGGACCTGTACAACGGGGTGCTGGTCGAGCAGGGCGGCGGGATGACGCTGCGGGCCTGGGTGGCCGCCGGCAAGGACGAGTTGGTCATCGACGTGACGGGCGCCAACCCGGGCACCCGGCAGACCGCCACGGTCGGCCTGTGGAGCGGCCGCAACCCGACGGCTCTGCCTCCGGCGCCGTCGCCAGCCTGGCGCAGACCTGGTCGGACAACTCGCAGACCGGCCACTCCAACCAGACGTTCGGGGCGATGGCCGCGATCACCGCGGGCGGGTCGAACGTGTCGGCCTCCGTGGTGAACTCCGCCTAGGTGCAGGTGGCGTTCAACCCGAACAGCGACGGTTCGTACCGCGTCGTCGTCGCCTCGCCGTCGTGGACCGGCGGCAACGCCAACTCCACCGCGTCCACCCTGATCGGATCGGACACCACCGCGAGCCGGGCCTCGTTGCTGGCCACGCAGTCCGCCTGGTGGCACAACTTCTGGGCCGGCAGCGGCCTGATCGAGGCGAGTTCCTCGGACGGCACCGCCCAGTACATGGAGAACCTGAACACGCTGTACGAGTACTTCGAGGCCGGCCTCATGCACTCCGGCCAGTACCCGGGCAGCCAGGCGGGCCTGGCGGACCTGTACAACTTCAACCAGGACCACCAGGCCTGGTACCCGGCCGGGTACTGGCTGTGGAACCTGCGCGGCCAGATCCAGGCCAACCTGGACGCCGGGAACTTCGCGCAGAACGTCCCGATCTTCGACATGTACCTCAACGACCTTCCGGCCATCGAGTCGTGGACCAGCGCGAGCATGAACGGCAAGCCCGGCGCGTGCGTGCCCGAGACCCAGTGGGCGGTGCAGGACCCGACCACGGACATCGCCGCGGACCAGGCGTTGTTCACCGCCACGGTGAGCGCCGCGAGCCTGCTCGGCACCGACTCCTCGCTGGTGTCGCCGCTGCGCACCGCGCTGACGCACATCGAGCCGTACGCGCGCACCGACCAGAACAGCCGCACTCGCTGCTCGGCCCGTCCGCGGACTCCTCGGGCACCGACGTGATCGGCAACTCCTTCCAGCGCACCGCTTCCGTGCACAACGTGGAGAACCTGGGCCTGGAACCGGTCTGGCCGTTCAACCTGATCGGTGACAACACGGTGGTGAACGGCGACAACCTCACCGCCCTGGCGCAGCGCACCTACAGCCAGCGGCCATACGTCAACAACCCGGACTGGACGTACGACTCGCTCCAGGCGGCGCGCCTGGGCCTGTCCTCCGAGGTGGCAGGCGACCTCGCGGCGAGCGCCAAGACGTACCAGCTCTACCCCTCCGGGCTGGCCGCCTGAAGCACGAGCTCGCTGGACGAGCCGTCCATCGAGCACGTCTCGAACGTGGCCGCCACGGTGGACGAGGCATTCGCCACCGACTACGACGGCACCGTGCGGTTCGCCCCGGCGTGGCCGTCCGGCTGGGACGGCTCCGGCCGGCTGTCCATCCAGGGCGGCTCGAAGGCCGGCGTGCAGGTCCAGGGCGGCACCCTGACCACCGCCGCGATCGAGGCCGGCCCGGCAACCAGTCGGGTACGGTCGGCGCGGCGATCACCGGGCTCCAGGTCCACGCGAGCGACTCGGCATCGGGTGAGACCCTCACCTACACGGCGGCCGGTCTGCCGGCCGGGCTGTCGATCAGCTCCTCGGGCCTCATCTCCGGCACGCCGACCGCCACCGGCACATCCCATGTGACGGTCACCGCGACCGACTCCACCGGCGCCGCCGGCTCGGCGACCTTCACCTGGACGGTCGGCGGCGGCAGCCACGGGTGGCGGCGCCTGCCAGGTCGCGTACAGCACGACCAGCGAATGGTCCGGCGGGTTCACCGCCAACGTGACGATCACCAACACTGGCGCCGCCGCGGTCAACGGCTGGACGGTGAAGTTCTCCTTCCCGGGTGACCAGCAGATCACCAGCGCGTGGATCGGGACGGCGACCCGGTCCGGCAAGGCCGTCACGGCCACCAACGCCCCCTACGACGCCGCCATCCCCGCGGGCGGCAGCACTTCGTTGGGGTTCCATGGCACCTTCACCTCCAGCGACGCCGCGCCCACCGCCTTCACACTCAACGGCGCTGCCTGCACCTGATCCGTCGGTCGGCCCATTGCGGGTGCCCTGCCACGTGGTGATGGCGGGGCACCCGCACGCCTCCGCGGTGACCGCGCTCGCCGCCGGTCTCCGGCGGGGAGAAAACTTTTGCTCACCTTGCCCGCGATGTCGCGCGACGAGGGCAACTCCTGGTCCGTATGCGCCATCCCGCAAGCAGACGTGCAGGACCCACCGGCCGGAAAAGCTTTGCGCTGCACGCCCCTTGAGGTACAGGCGGAAGATGTGCCAGTCTCGTTCAGGCATGGCACCGGGGTATCAACCCCGGCAGCCGGCGATACACGCCTGCGACCCCCCACATCGGGATGTGAGCGCTCACTTTCAGGAGTGCCCTCATCCCTCTTCATCAGGAGTGTCCCCGTGACCCGAGGATCAGCCCTGACCTGGTTCCACCATCCGCCTTCCCCGCCGGGTAGTGCGGGGGTCCGGCGCCGGCGACCGGCCCGTCACTGACCGGGTCGCCACCGCCCCATCTCCCGAGTGACGTCCGGGCCGCCTCTGGACGGTCATCCAGCCCGCTCATGAGCCGGCTCACCGTGGCCGGACCTCCGTACCGGCGAGACGGCGGGTGATCGCGGCCCGCCGCACCGCCCGCTCGTCCCCGGCCGGGGACACGGCTCTTCGCCGCAGCCCCGTCCGCCGGTCCTCGGGAGACCGTCGTCCCTGCACGTCAGTCCCCTGAAGGAGGCTCCGATGCACTACCACGCGACTCCCGGGCCTGCCGGCCTGCGCCGCGTCAGACCCTTCGCCGTAATCCTGGTGGCCATGGCCCTGGCGGTGGCCGCCGCGGTCTTCGGCGGGCGGGCGGCCGCGAGCGGCCCGGCCGCGGCCGGGCCGGCCGCCCGCCAGGCCGCCCCGGCCGCGGCCGCCGCCTCTTCGCTGCCGTGCGACATCTACGGTGCGGCCGGTGTGCCGTGTATCGCGGCGCACTCGACGACGCGGGCGCTGTTCGCGGCGTACAGCGGCCCGCTGTACCAGGTCCAGCGCTCCTCGGACCACACCTACCGCGACATCGGCCTGCTGTCCGCCGGCGGCTACGCCAACGCGGCGACCCAGACGTCGTTCTGTGCCAACACCTCGTGCACCATCACGAAGATCTACGACCAGACCACGCGCCACAACGACCTGCCGATCTCCTCCGGCGGCTTCTGGAAGGGCCCCGGGCCCAACGGCTCGGACATCGGCGCCAACGCGTCGGCCCTGCCGGTCGTCGCGGCCGGCCACCAGGTCTTCGGCGTCAAGGTCACCCCCGGTACCGGTTACCGCATCGACCACGCCTCCGGCGCGCCGACGGGCTCGCAGCCAGAAGGCATCTACATGGTGACGTCGTCCAACTACGTCAACCAGTGGTGCTGCTTCGACTACGGCAGCGGTGAGAACTCGCACACCGACACCGGCAACGCGACGATGAACGCGATCTACTGGGGCACCGCCTGCTGGTTCGGCGGCTGCACCGGCACCGGCCCCTGGGTCGAGGCCGACCTGGAGAACGGCATGTACCACACCGGTTCCGGCTCCAACCACGACGCCAACAACCAGGGCGTCCACTTCCCGTTCGTCAGCGCCTGGGAGAAGAACAACGGCACCAGCAACTTCACCCTGAAATACGGCAACGCCGCCAGCGGCGGCCTGACAACGACCTATTCCGGCGCCCTGCCGAAGGGCTACTCGCCGATGAAGACCGACAGCTCCCTGCTGCTCGGCACCGGCGGCGACAACAGCGTCAGCGGCCAGGGCGAGTTCTTCGAGGGCGCCATCACCGCCGGTTTCCCCTCCGACGCCACCGAGAACGCCGTACAGGCCAGCCTCACCGCCGCCGGCTACGGATCGACCACCGGCGCCAACACGATCACGGTGACCAACCCCGGCGCCCAGAGCGCCACCGTGGGCAGCGCGGTCACCGGGCCGCAGATCCAGGCCACCGATTCCGCCTCCGGGCAGACGCTGACCTACTCGGCCACCGGCCTGCCGGCGGGTCTGTCGATCAGCTCCTCGGGCCTGATCACCGGTACGCCGACCACGGCGGGAAGCAATTCCGTGACGGTGACCGCCACCGACTCCACCGGGGCCAAGGGCAGTGCCTCGTTCACCTGGGCGATAACCTCCGGCAGCACCACGGGAGGAACGACGACCGGCGGCACCGGCAACGGCACCTGCCACGTCGCCTACACCACGACCAGCGAGTGGGCGGGCGGCTTCACGGCGAACGTCGTCGTCAGCAACACCGGTACCAGCGCGGTCAACGGCTGGACGGTCGGTTTCTCCTTCGCCGGCGACCAGAAGGAGACCAGCGGCTGGAACGCCACCCTCACCCAGTCCGGCCAGGCCGTCACCGCCACGAACATGAGCTACAACAGCAGCATCCCCGCCGGAGGCGAGACCTCCTTCGGGTTCCAGGGCACCTTCAGCTCCAGCGATGCCGTGCCCACCGCGTTCACGCTGAACGGCGCGGCATGCGGTTGACCGGCTGAGTGACCCCGCTCGCGGGGCAGGGCAGCATACGCCGTCCCCCGCGGGCGGAGCGTCGTCCGGGACGCACCAGAACCGAACTCCCGGTACTCCAGTAGCACTTCGTGGCTTGACCTGGGGAGACGTCGAGCGGTCGGAGTGTGGCGGGCAGAGCGCTGTCAGGGACGGCTGCTGCTCGCGTGGGCGAGCATGGCGAGGGGGGCGCGCCGATCCAGCCGACGTAGCGGCGGACCTCGTACTCGTCGCGGCACGGGTGCCGCTAGAGTCACCTGCATGGCTGAGACTCAGCGACGCCCGGTGCCCCGCAATGACGATGGTGAACTGGACACCGCGATGGCTTTCCTGTCGTTCGCCAGACAGTGCGTGGTGAAGAAGACCGAGGGTCTGACGGAGGAGCAGCTGCGCCGGGTCCTGGTCGAGTCGGGGACCACGTTGCTGGGCCTGGTCCATCACCTGACTCTGGCGGAGCGGTTCTGGTTCGGGTATCACGTGGCCGGCCGGGAGTCGGACCATCCTGGGGAGGTCGGCATGCAGGTGCCGGCGGGTCGCAGTGCCGGGCAGGTGTTGGCCGATTACCACGCGGCGATCGCGGCCAGCGACGCCGCGATTCTTTCGGTCGGGGACCTGGAGAAGTCTGTCGCGATACCGGTCGACGGCACGTTGCACTCGGTGCGGTGGGTCGTTGCCCACATGGGCAGCGAGACCGCCCGGCATGCCGGCCACGCCGATATCCTGCGGGAACAGATCGACGGGACGACCGGGCGCTAGTAGTGCATGGTCGAGTTGCTATGGCTGCCGGTATGTCTGTGCCCACTGGGCGTACTCCTCGGCGGTCGTCCACGCCCGCCACACCTTCGCCGCGGGGGCGTCCAGCATTCGGGTCAGCGTGTAGGGGAAGCCGTCGGGGTTCCAGTCGTCGCTGTGAACGGGCGTGACGGCTGGCGGATGGTCATGTCTGCAGCCGGTGATCACGTGAGCCCCGGGTTCGCCCGTGACGTGCTCCAGCAGCATCGTCTTGGGTCTCCGCCGTCCCTCGCCGGCCGGCGGGGCCTGCTTCGCGTGCTCACCACAGCCCTTTGGCGACGACGACCGCGGCATCGTCGTGCACATGATCGATCCGCGCAGGCCGTCGCCGGACATCGCGCCGCCACTGCCGGTGCGCAACCGGCCTCACGTACAACCGAACGCCGAACACCTCCCAGGACCTGTCGCCGACCGGGCCGGGTGGTCAGCCGGCGGCACAGGCGGTGCCGTTGAGGGTGAAGCGCGCGGGCTGGGCGAAGCTTCCGGTGTAGGTGCCCTGGAAACCGAAGGACTGGCTGCCGCCCGCCGGTATCTGGGCGTTGTACGAGACGTCGGTGGCGGTCACCGCGCCGGAGGAGGGGCTGATGGTGGCGCTCCAGGCGCTGGTGACGGCCTGGCCGGAGGGCAGGGCGAAGGCGACCGTCCAGCCGTTCACGGCGGTGGGACCGGTGTTGGTCACGGTGATGTTGGCGGTGAATCCGCCGGTCCAGGTGCTGGGCACGTAGACGGCTGTGCAGCTCGGGCCGGTGCCGGTGCCACCGGTGGTCGAGCCGCCGTTCGTCGAAGTCCCGCCTGTTGTAGTGCCCGTGGTCGTCCCGGTGGTCGTCCCGGTGGTCGTCCCGGTGGTGGTGGACCCGCCGGTGGTGGTCGTTCCGCCGGTGGTCGTGGTGCCGCCGGTGGCGGGGTTGCCGCCGAAGGTTACGTTGAGGGTGCCGTCGGAGGCGAAGGACCAGGCCAGCGCCCCGCTGTATTTGCTGCAGCGCGACCCGTTGCTGCCGGACCAGAACTGGTTGGAGCTGTCGGCGTCGCCGACGACCTTGTCGTTGGAGCCCGAGCCGCTGCGGCACGAGGTGTTGCTGCGGAAGGTGGACGTGCCCGCGTCGAAGGAGAAGTTGCGCTCGGTGTTGTTGATGCCGACGTTGCCCGAGACCGTCATCGCCCCGGGGTTGCTGTTGTAGGTGAAGCCGTGGTGGCCGTTGTGGTAGGCGATGTTGTTGCGAACGATGTGGTTGACCTTGATGTCCTCGCCGCCGAGCTTGAAGCCGTTGCGGTCGCCGCTGCCGGCTCGGCCGCCGTTGGACAGCGTGCCGTTGTCGTACGACAGGGAACTCTCGATGGTGACCGGGCCGATCGGGCCGGTGTCGGTCTTGGTGTAGAGGTCCCAGCCGTCGTCGATGTTGTTGTGCGAGACGTCGTAGCGGAAGACGTTGCCGGTGCCGACGGTGATCTTGGCGGCGAAGCCGTCCGCGTCCTCGCCGTCGGAGTCGGCGTTGTCGTGTGACTCGGAGCTGATCACCAGGTTGTTGGACGGCCAGCCGCTGAGCGAGGTGCTCGAGTCCGCCCGGGAGATCTGGAGGCCCGAGTCGCGGTTGAAGGCGGTGACCGTGCGCTCGATGACGTTGTTGCTGCCCCCGACGGAGATGCCGTTGTCGCCGGCGTGCTCGACCGTCAGCCCGTACAGGTGCCAGTACGAACCGTTGAGTTCCAGGCCCCGGTTGGCGGAGCTCTCGCTCTGCGCGGAGAAGTTCAGCACCGGGGTCTCCCCCGGATACGCCGAGATCTCCTTGCGGGCAGTGGAGGTGCCGTTGTTGCCTGCGGCGATCGTGACCTTCTGCGCGAGGTTGTAGGTGCCCCCGCGCAGATAGACGGTGCCGCCGGCGGTGATCCGCGTGACCGCTGACGCCAGCGTGGTGGGGTCGGACTGCGAACCCGACGCGCCGGCGGTGCCGGACGGTGCGACGTACAGCGCGTTGCTGTTCACCGCGGGGGCCGCCTGTGAGATCGCGGGGTGCAGCACGGCCAGGCCGGCTGCCGCGACCGCCGCCGCGGCAGCGGCGACGCTGCCCGTACGCAGCCGGCACCGGGCGGGAGCGCCCCCGGAGTCCGGCGGGCAGGCAGCGAGGATCCGAACGTGCTTCATGGTGGCGAGACCTTTCGAGGGGGTGGGTGGGTCCGGGGTGCGACAGGGGCCGCCGCCTTCCCGCCGGACGCGCCGGACGCGCCGGTCCGGCCGGAGGCGGCGGTTACTGCGCCGGGTTCCGGCCGTCGCCGCCCGCGAGATAGGCGGTGGCGGCGCCGGTGACGTCGAGGCACAGGCCGGACTGGACGCCGGTGGCCGTGCCGCCGGCGACGTCCAGGCAGCGCCCGGAACCCGTGCCGACCACCGTGGAGGTGGCCGCCGCGGCGCGGGCGGCGTAATGCCAGCTCACCGCCACCGCCGCGGACATCGCCAGCAGCAGCGCGACGAGAAGGCGCACCGTGCGGGTGGCCGGTGACGTACTGGGAGAGCAGCGAGAACCGTTCATCACGCCTCCATTGGTGGAGCGTTGCGAGGGGGATACGCACGTCGCACGTTTCGGCGCCGGGCCGTTGGCTGCGGGGTCGGGATCAGGGGGTGTAGACCTGCGGGCGGGGTGGGGTCGGCATGTTGTTGCCGAGGAAGAAGCTGGGGTGTGGGGGTTGGTTGTAGGCGGTGTTCTGCCAGGCGATGGCGGTGCGGTATTGCGTGTCGTGCAGGAGGGTGGTGATGCGCAGATCGGTGGGGTCGGGGGTGGCGTAGATGCGCAGGGCGTGGTTGTCGGTGGTGGGCCAGATGACTTCTTCGCGCCAGTCGCCGAGGAGGTCGCCGGACAGCGTGGGAGTGGCTTTGGTGCCGTTGTCGGAGTGGACGCCGGAGGCGGTGAGCAGCCGGGTGTCGGTGCTGGTGCCGTACTTGTCGATGTGGGTGGCGTCGACGAGTTCGCGGACGGGGTCGGCGTCCCACCAGGCCAGGAAGTTCGCTGAGCTGGGTTTGCGTCCGATGTTCTTGCCGGCGGCGCTGTACATGCCGCTCACGCCCGATGACCAGGATTCGGCGCCGGGGCTGCCGGCGTAGATGTCGTCGGAGACGCCGCGGCCGTTGTCGCAGCCGCAACTGGGGTTGGACCAAAGGATCTTGCCGGTCTTGGCGTCGGCGAACCAGGCGGCGAGTTTGGTGGTGTCCTCGTCGACCTTGAAGATTTCGAGGCCGGGGTGGGAGGGGTCGAGGTCGCCGACGTGGAGGGCGTCGCCGTGGCCCTGGTTGGTGTTCCACAGGCCATGGCCGTTGTCGTCCACGGCCATGGCGCCGTATTCGATCTCGTCCTTGCCGTCCCCGTCGAGGTCGGCGGTGGCGAGCTGGTGGTCGCCCTGGCCGGCGTAGGCGCTGTTGCCGGAGTCGTTGCTGTCGAAGCGCCAGCGTTCGGTGAGCTTGCCGTCGCGCCAGTCCCAGGCGGCGATGACGGTACGGGTGTAGTAGCCGCGGGCCATGACGATCGAGGGGCGCTTGCCGTCGAGGTAGGCGGTGCCCGCCAGGAAGCGGTCGACCCGGTTGCCGTAGCTGTCGCCCCAGGAGGAGACGGTGCCGCGCGGCGGGTCGTAGTCCACGGTCTGCATCGCCGCGCCGGTCTGGCCGTTGAAGACGCTCAGGAACTCGGGGCCGGACAGGACGTAGCCGGAGGAGTTGCGGTAGTCGGCACTGGAGCTGCCGATCACCTTGCCGGTGCCGTCCACGGAGCCGTCGGCGGTCTTCATGACGACCTCGGCCTTGCCGTCGCCGTCGTAGTCGTAGACCTGGAACTGCGTGTAGTGCGCGCCGGAGCGGATGTTGCGGCCCAGGTCGATGCGCCACAGCCGGGTGCCGTCGAGGGTGATGCCGTCCATGATCGTGTTGCCGGTGTAGCCGGACTGCGAGTTGTCCTTGGAGTTGGTGGGATACCACTTCAGTACGAGGTCGAGCCGGCCGTCGCCGTCGAGGTCGCCGACCGAGGCGTCGTTGGCCTCGTAGGTGTAGGCGACGCCGTCAGGGCTGGTGCCGCCGGCCGGCGGGGAGATCGGCACGTCGTGGTAGCCGTTCGCGAAGGACAGCGACACGGGGGACGCGGCCTGCTCGGTGCCGTTGACCACCGCCCGCACGGTGTACGTCGAGCCGGCTGCGGCCCCTGCGTCCAGGTAGTCCGTGGCGCCGGTCAGCGGCGTGGGGTTGACCTTGGTGTTGTCGCGGTAGACGTTGAAGGCGACATTGTCGGGGTCGGTACCCAGGAAGCGCCACGACACGAGATTGCCCGAGCCGCTGCGCACCGAGATCACACCACGGTCGAGCTTCTCGACCTGACGGCCCGCACCGGAGGGCGGCGGTGTGGTGCCCCCGGTCGAACCCCCCGACGTGCCGCCGGTGGTGCTACCACCCGTGGTCCATTTCTGGTTGGTGCCGCCGTTGCATGTGTACAGCTCGATCGCGGTGCCGTTGGCCGTGCCCTTTGCGGTGGCGTCCAGGCACAGGCCGGACTGCACGCCGGTGATCGTGCCGTCGGCGTTGATCCGCCACTGCTGGTTGGGCCCCCCGTTGCAGGTGTAGATGTCCACCACCGTGCCCGGGGCGGTGCCCCTCTGGTAGGCGTCCAAGCACATCGAGTCGTTGAAAACCCTCAGCTCACCGGCAGAGGTGAGAGCCCACTGCTGATTCGCCTCCCCGTTGCAGTCCCACAACTCCACTCCCGTACCCGCCGCCTGCGCAGCTCCCGTCACATCCAGACACCGCCCGGAACCGGCACCGACCACGGTGGTCGTGGCCGCCGACGCCGGACCAGCGCCCGGCAGGACGACCAGACCGGCGCCGGTGAGGATGAGGGCAAGCGCTGTCATCGGGCGCAGTATCCGGCTGCGTGGCGACTCGTACCAGTGAAGTGCGTGTTTCATCCTCGTGCCTCCGAACGGATGGTGGGGGGAAGTGGCACATGGGAGCGCTCCCATCGACTACCACACATCAAGGCACGGGCTTCAACGCGAGTCAACATATCCAGAACGGTTCAATGCCGGACCACAAGCTGCTCGGCTGTGTGATTTCGTTGCCCACGCCGACAGCGACTGCCTGCGCGGAACAGGTCTGTGCCGCGCGCCCCTTGAGGTGTCGCAGCAGGATGTGTCAATCTCGTTACGGCATTCCACGGGCCGCCGCACGGGCGCCGCCCGACCGCACACACCTGACCCCCCACGCTGAATGTGAGCGCTCACTTCTTACCGAGCGACTGCATTCCTCTCCTTCAGGAGTGCCCCTGTGACCCGAGGACCATTACCTGACCCGGCTCCAACATCGGCCTCTGCCGCCGGGGAGCGCGGGGATCCCGCGCGGCGACCAGTCCTCCTCTGACCGACACCCCGTGGAGGAAGAGATCCCATGCTGCGATTCCGGTACCTGCAGTCCCGCCTGCTCGGCGTGCTCCTGGCGCTCGTCGCTGCGATCGGTGTGAGTCTGCCCGCCGCGCACCCGGCTGCCGCGGCCTCGTTGACCCAGGTCACGAACTTCGGCACCAACCCGACCAATCTGCAGATGTACGTGTACGTGCCGAACAGCGTCAAGGCCAACCCGCCGATCCTGCTGGCGCTGCACGGCTGCCAGGGCTCCGGGCCCTACCTGTACTCCAGCACCGACTTCGGATCGCTGGCCGACCAGGACGGGTTCATCGTCATCTACCCCTCGACCAACCCGGGCGGCAGTTGTTGGGACGTGTCGTCCGACCAGGCGCTGAGGCGTAACGGCGGCAGTGACCCGGTCGGGCTGATGTCGATGATCACGTACACCGAACAGCACTACGGCGGGAACCCCGACGCCGTGTACGTTACCGGCGAGTCGTCGGGCGGGATGATGACCAACGTCATGCTCGCGGACTACCCGGACGTGTTCAAGGCGGGCGCGGCATTCATGGGCGTGCCCTACCACTGCTTCTACACCGGCACTGCGCGCGGCTGGAACGGGCCCTGCGCCGGGGGTCAGGTTTCCATGACCCCGCAGCAGTGGGGCGACCTGGTGCGCAATGGCGCCGATCCCGGCTATACCGGGCCGCGTCCCCGCGTGCAGTTGTGGCACGGCACCACCGATCCCACCCTGAATTACAACAATCTCGGCGAAGAGACCAAGCAGTGGACGAACGTACTCGGAGTGAGTCAGACCCCGTCGTCGACTGACAGTCCGGTCACCAACTGGAACCGGGCCCGGTACAACAACAGCTCCGGCAGCACGCAGGTCGAGACGTACAGTGTCGTCGGTGCCGGGCACCAGCTGCCGATCCAGGGCACGCAGATGGCCGCCTACGCCGTTCATTTCATGGGGCTGGACGGCAGCACCTCCTCCGGCCCCAACACGGTCGCCGTCACCAACCCCGGTGACCAGACCGCCGCGTCCGGCACCCCGATCCACGCGCTGCAGATCAACGCTACCGACTCGGCGGCTGGACAGACCTTGACTTACACCGCCACAGGTCTGCCCCCCGGTCTGTCGATCTCCGCCGGCGGCCTGATCTCCGGCACCCCCAGCGCTGGCGGCACGTTCACCGCCGTCGTGCGCGCCACCGACAGCACTGGCGCCACCGGCAGCACCCGCTTCACCTGGACCGTCGGCGGCACCACCACCGCCACCACGGGTGCACTGCACGCGGTGGGCGCGGGCAAGTGCCTGGACGACCCGAACTCGACCACGACGCCGGGCGCCCAGCAGCAGATATACGGCTGCACCGGCGGGGCCAACCAGACCTGGACGCACAACTCGTCGAAGGAGCTGACGGTCACGGTCGGCGGCGCCACCCTCTGCCTGGACGCCAATGCCAAGGGCACCACGAACGGGACCAAGGCGATCGTCTGGTCCTGCAATGGTCAGGTCAACCAGCAGTGGAACGTCAACTCCGACGGCACGGTCACCAGCGTCCAGTCCGGCCTGTGCATGGACGTGACCGGAGCTTCCACCGCCAACGGAGCTCTGGTCGAACTCTGGTCGTGCAACGGGGGCAGCAACCAGCGGTGGACCCTCGGATAGCCGGCCCCCGCAGGGTGCCCATGTGCGGACCTGGTCGCTTGCTGCGCCTGCTGCACCACCAGCCGGGCCGCCGACCTGGTGGCGCAGCACCGGGTCGCGTTCCAGCTGTTGTTTCCACGTTGTCCGGTGATCCGCCAGACCGTGTACGTCGGGAGCAGCGGTGCTGTGCGGGGTGCCGGTCGGCGCCCGCACAGCACCGCTGGCCGCGGGTGGTCGGCTGTCAGGCGGTGGTGCAGGTGCCGCCGTTGAGGGTGAAGGCGGTGGGGGTGGGGTTGGTGCTGCCCTGGTTGGCGAGGAAGCCGATGCTGACGGAGCCGCCGGCGGGGATCTTGCGGGTGTAGTCGACCGGTGTCACGGTCACCGTGCTGCCGTTCTGCGTGGAGGTGCCGCCCCACATCTGGGCGATGGTCTGGCCGGCGGTGAAGGTGAAGGCCAGGGTCCAGCCGTCGAGGGCGGTGGTGCCGGTGTTGTGGATGACGATCTCGCCCTGGAAGCCGCCGCTCCAGCTTCCCGTGACCTGGTAGCCGACCGCGCAGTTGCCCGTCGAGCCGCCGGTAGTGCCGGTGAGAACGGTGACGCTGCTGCTGCGGGTGGAGCGGTTGCCGGCGGCGTCGCGGGCGTAGACCGCGAAGGTGTAGGCGGTGCCGGCGCTCAGTCCGGTGACGGTGGTACTGGTGCCGGTGGTGGACGCGATGACGGTCTCTGTGCTGCCGCTGAACCGCACCACGTCGTAGCCGGTCACGCCGGTGTTGTCGGTGGCGGCAGCCCAGCTCAGTGTGACCGATGACGCGGTGAGCGCGCTGGCGGTGGGTGCACCGGGCGTGGTGGGGGGTGTGGTGTCGGTCCCGCCAGAGGTGCCCACGGTGACGACGAAGGTGGTGATGCTCTGTGCGGGAAGTGCGGCGGTGAGGGTGCCGTTGCTCAGGCTGGGTCCGTTCAGGGTCGCGAGGGTCCTGCTGGCGTCGGTGACGTACGAGGCCAGGCCGGTCGCTGTGGTGTTCGCCAGGGTGAACTGCTGGCTGACCGAACCGGTCGCCTTGTTCACGGCCACGATGACCACCGTGGAGCCACCGGTGTAGGCGGAGGTGTACACGTTGGTCTGGGGGTTGGAGGTCGCGTTGATGCGCACGTATCCGGGGCGGATGTACTTCGAGAAGTGCGCCATCATGGCGCCCCGCTTGCTGATCTGCCCGTCCTCGCGCATCGGTCCGTAGCTGCGCCGGATGTACCACCACACGTACGCCTGGAATTCGGCGTCGACCATCGCGTGGTGCATGTGTTCCCCGACGCCGAGTGCCGCGGGCCACAGGTCGGCGGAGTCGGTGCTGTTGGGGTAGTAGACCTCGGTCATCCAGAGTTCCTTGCCCTGCCCCTTCTGCTGGAACAGTGGGTAGGGGAAGTTCGAGAATGCCGTGCCGTAGAGGTGGGCGCCGAGGATGTCCAGGTTGGCAAGGGCTGTGGAGTCGTTGAGGATCGGATCGGACATGCTCTTGACGTACTGGAAGGACTCCGGGGCGATGACCCTGGTGCTGATCGAGCCGGCGTTGTTGCGCAGGAAGGTGACGATCTCGCTCGCGGTCCACCACGTCCAGGTCGAGGCGTAGTCGGGCTCGTTCTGGATCGAGATGGCGTACAGATCCACCCCGTTGCTCTTCATGAACGTGGTGAAGTCGTTCAGGTGCTGTGCGTAGGCGCCGTACATGTCGTGCCGCAGGCGCTTGGCGTCGGTCTGGCTCCCGTGAGTGAAGGTCTCGACCATGCTGGCGGGCGGATTCCACGGCGAGGCGAAGACGATCGCCCCCAGGGCGACGGCCCGCTGTGCGGTGGCCACCTCGGCACCCCAGTTCGCCTTGTTCTCGTCGACGTGGATCCGCAGGATGGAGAATCCCAGCTGGCCGGCGCCGTTCCCGAACGCCGTGTCGCGCTGGGTGGCCGTCAGGTCGCCGGCCCAGGCCGGGTGGTTCATGCCACCGAAGCCCCGGATCGTCTGCCGCCGCGCGGACGGGTCGACGGCCACGGCCGCAGCCGCCGCGGCTGCCGCACTGGAATGCGGCAGCGCGACAGAAAGGACCGGCAGCACTCCCAGCGCCACCAGCACAGCCCGGCGGGACGGGGACTTCGGGCCTGCGTTTTTTGATGGGTCCTGCAGTGATGTCATGGCTCTCTCTTCTCAGGGGCTGGTGCAGGTGAGGGTGGGGGTGGTCGGTGTGCCGTTGGCGAGGAAGCCGAAGGTGGTGGTGGTGGAGGGTGCGAGTGAGCCGTTGTAGGAGGCGTTCTTGACGGTTGCGGTTGATCCGCTGGTGGTCAGGGTGCCGTTCCAGACCTGGGTGACGGTCTGTCCGTTGGCGAGGGTCCAGTGCACCGCCCAGCCGTTGACGGCGGTGCTGCCCGCGGTGACCTTGACCTCGCCCTGGAAGCCGCCGGACCAGGAGTTGGTGGTGCTGTAGGCGGCCGTGCAGCCGTTTGAGGTGCCGCCGGTGCTGCCCTGCGTGGACCCACCGGTCGTGGACCCACCGGTCGTGGACCCACCGGTCGTGGTGCCGCCGTTCGTGGTGCCGTTCGTGGTGCCGGTGGTGGTGCCCGCCGTAGTGCCGGTGGAGGTGCCGCCGGTGGTGGTTCCGCCGGTGGCGGGGTGGATCTGCACGACAACGATCGCGTAGGCCGGAACGGTCTGGGTTGCGGCGGTCCCGGTGGTCGCGGAGGTGATCGAGGTGGCGTTCTTGGCGTAGGTGTACACCATGGGTGTGGACGAGGACGGGGCGAAGCCGCTGTAGGACAGGGACACGGTGGCGGCGTTGCTGGGGTCCTTGTTGATGAGCATGACGTCGACGTCGCCGTTCGACCGCTTCACCGCGTGTGCCGTCAGCAGCGACGCCGAACTGCCCGTCTGGACGAGTGCGTCACCGGGTGAGCCCAGCTTGGTGATCATCTGGGTGCCGTAGTAAGGGGCGAACGGGGTGTTGAGTGCCGGTTCGCAGGAGGCACCGCTGGACAGTATTCCGAAGTCGTTGTAGTCGGTGCCGCCCTCGATCGTGGTCACCTTGCTGCAGTCGGTGCCGTTGTGCATGTCCCACCAGTCGAGGGTGAAGGCTCCGTTCTCCATCCACGTGAGGTATTCGTCCGGCGCGAACAGGCCGCCGGGAGAGGTGTCCGAGGCGTAGTTGCCGTTGGCTTCGGTGACGGCGATACCCACGTTGGCCGCGTTGGAGCCGGCGTACTGCGTGATCAGTGAGTGCAGTGTGCTCGCCATGCCCGGGATCTCGGCGTGCGGCCTGCCGAGCAGGTCGGGTGCGCTGGTGGCGTTGGGGTAGTGGTGCACGATGACGAAGTCGATCTTCGAGCCGGCGATGGACAGCACGGTGTGGTTCCAGTCCTGACTGTCACCGGGCCCGGTGATCCCGTCAGGCCAGCTCCCTGGTGTGGTCAGTACGGCACCGATCTTGACGGTCGGGTCCACGGCTTTCATGGCGGAGGCGTATTGCAGCAGGTTGGTCGCGTAGGTCGTGGCACTGTGGCTGGAGTGTTTGTCGGTCTCCCAACTGGAGCCGTATTCGCCGTTGCCGTAGACCTCGTTCCCGATCTCCCAGTACTTCACCCCGTAGCCCTTGGTGACGTTGGCGTACCGCACCCAGTCCGCGGCTTCCTGGGGGGTGCCCGAGCCGTAGTTGGCGATGATGATGGGCTGGGCGCCGGCGGCCTTCACCGTGCCCATGTAGGTGTCGAAGTCGGTGTTGGGGGCGACGTAGCCGCCCTCGGTGGTGTTGGTCTGCCAGTGGTAGATGTCTCCGTAGGAGCCGCCCGGGTAGCGCACGGTCTTGATGCCTGCGGCGCTGAGCAGTCCGGGGATGGCCGAGCCGTTCATGTTTCCGTCGTAGACTGCGGCGTTGGTGCCGACGCCGGTCGCCGGTATCGTGGCGAGCTTCGTGTCGGCGTTGACGGAGATCGTTGCGGTGGCGGCGGCCGAGGCGTTGGGGATCATCCCCAGGCTTGTCCCCAGGAGTGCGAGGGCGCCGGCAGCGGCCAGCAGGACGGGGTTGCGGAAAAGGCGCGCGGATCTGCGCACGGGTCCCTCCGGAATGTCGAGTCGGTGGAGCTTCGAGGTGACGGTCGGCCCGGCTCGGACTCCTGCGCTCAGTCCGAGAAGGCGACCATCGGGTGCCGTCGGAGGAGGAGTTGCTGTCCGGGCGCTGACAGCTCACAGGCATTCGTCAGCGCGGGCCGGTCAACTGTGCAGCACAAAGCGGCAGATGGGATGGCAGCGGCTGCCGCCGGCCGCGATGTCGCAGCCGGAAGCAGGCGCTTAGTCCGGCGCCGCGGCGACGTGGCGCCGGGCGGGAACCTTCACCTGCTGTGCCTGCGGTCAGCAGAGTCCGGACGCCGTGACGGCGGGAAGCGGTGGCGGCGAGCCGAGCCGGTCGACACCGCGGCCGTTCTGCCGGACACCGCAGCCACCGGTGACGCGTGGAAGGAGGGTTGCTTCCGCGCGTGCCTGCTCAGCCGGGGACGTGCGAGGCCGGCTCGAACGGTGATGCCGTCGGCGAGGGTTCCACCGGCGGACGCGGGCCGACTGGATATCGCGCGGTGCGATCTGTGGGCGGGCGCGGGTCTGGGGTGTTCACGCGGAGTTCTCCTTGCAGTGGGGGGTGGGCAAGGGTGGCGCGAGGGCGGGTGTTAGCGCTAACACGATGCCGCGTATGTCTGCCTGCGGTAAACCGGTCAACTCCGACGACGGCACTTTGCACCCCGGGGTGTGTGCTGTCAACCCTTGCCGCAGCAGGCCCACCCGGTCGCAAGTGTCCCCGCAGGCCCGCTCCCGAGCCGTTTGGGATGCGGAGGCAGCCTGCGGTCCGGCCTTGATCGGGTGCACCGCAGGAGGCATCCGGTGACGGGGGTCTTGTCGAATCGGGTGCGGCTCACTACCGTCTCGTGGGAGCGCTCCCATGACTCTGTCGCCGCAGGTGATCCTCGCCGGGGACGTGCTGGCAGTGTCTGCCGCAGGTCTGACCTGTGGCCCGAATCCGGAGGAGGACACCATGGCAGGCGCAGGTGTCGGCCGTAGGCGTCTGACGGCGGCGTTACCGAGCGTTCCCGCGACGACCGTGGTCTGGACGCCGCGGGCAGCCGCAGCCGCAGCCGCGCCGGGCCGTAACCCGTCGACTGCGGCCCCTTACACGTTCAGGAACGTCGCCGTCGGCGGCACCGGCTTCGTGACGGGGATCGTCTCGTCACGGGGCCGATGGCGGTGACCAGATGTCCTGGACGGGACGGCGCCTCACCCGAGCCGGGCGAACCAGTCGATGGTCATCGCCAGGCCCTTGTCGACGTCGACCACCGGCTGCCAGCCCAGCGCCGAGTGGGCCAGTGTGATGTCGGGGCAGCGCAGGCCCGGGTCGTCGACGGGCCGCTCCACGAAAGTGATCGGCGAGGCGGAGCCGCACAGGTCGCGGATGCGGCGAGCCAGGTCGAGGACGGTCAGCTCGACCGGGTTGCCCAGGTTGACCGGACCCGGGTGGCCGCTCGCGGCAGCGGCGAGAATGCCGCCGACGGCGTCGTCCACGTAGCACAGGGACCTGGTCTGCGAGCCGTCCCCGGCGACGGTGAGCGGCTTCCCGGCGAGGGCCTGGGTGACGAAGGTCGGCACCGCACGGCCGTCCGTGGGCCGCATGCGCGGCCCGTAGGTGTTGAAGAGCCGCACGATGACGGTGTCCACGCCCCGGGTGGTGCGGTAGGCGGTGGTCAGGGCCTCGGCGTAGCGCTTGGCCTCGTCGTACTGGCTGCGCGGGCCGACCGGGTTGACGTTGCCCCAGTACAGCTCGGTCTGCGGGTGGACCAGCGGGTCGCCGTAGACCTCGGAGGTGGAGGCGAGCAGGAAGCGGGCGCCCTTGCGCTGGGCGAGGTCGAGGGCGTTCGCGGTGCCGTGGGCGCCGGCCCGCAGCGTCTCGACGGGGTGCCGGGCGTAGTCGTGCGGTGAGGCGGGGGAGGCCAGGTGCAGCACCAGGTCGACGAGACCGGGTACGTCGAACGGCTCGCTGACGTCGCGGACGTCCAGCGTGAAGCCCGGATCGCCGGACCGGGCACGGACGTTGTCCGCGCTGCCGGTCAGCAGGTTGTCGACGCAGACGACTTGCGTGCCCTCCTCGCGCAGCCGGTCGCACAGGTGTGAGCCGACGAATCCGGCGCCGCCCGTGACCACCGCCCTGCGCACCGGGATGCTCCCGTCCATGTCTGTCTCCTTCCGTGTCGCCCCGTGTGTCATGGTCAGGATTCCCGCAGCGACCGGCCGGTCCTGGCCAGGAACACGTCGTCCAGGGAGGGGCGGTGCAGCTCGATGGTGGCCAGGTCGACGCCGACGTCGGCCAGCGCGCGCATGATCCGAGGCATCGCGGTCTCGCCGGCGTCCACCGACAGCCGCAGGCCGCCGTCGTAGCGCACCTCGGCCGACGCCACGCAGGCCAGCTCGGCCAGCACCTCGGCCGCCTTCGCCGCGTGGTCGCCGACCTCCAGGGTGACCACCTCGCCGTCGATCCCGCGTTTGAGCTCGGCCGGGGTGCCCTCGGCGACGATGCCGCCGCCGTCGATGATGGCGATCCGGTCGCACAGCGCGTCCGCCTCGTCCAGGTAGTGCGTCGTCAGGAAGACGGTCATGCCCTCGGTCCGCAGCCGGCGGATCTCCTCCCACAGGTGGGCGCGGCTCTGCGGGTCCAGGCCCGAGGTCGGCTCGTCCAGGAAGAGCACCTTGGGCCGGTGGACGACGCCGAGCGCGATGTCCACCCGCCGCCGCTGGCCGCCGGAGTACGTACGGCAGGGGCGGTCGGCGTACGCGGCCAGGTTGAAGGCGTCCAGCGCCTCGGCGGCCCTACCCTGCGCCTCGGCCTTGCCGACGCCGTGCATCCTGGCCTGCAGGACCAGCTCCTCGCGAGCCGTCACGGCGTCCCAGGTGCCGCCGCCCTGGGCGACATAGCCGATGCTGCGGCGGACCGCCGCCTGCGCGGTCCGCAGGTCCGCGCCGGCCACGACCGCCTCGCCGCCGTCGGGCGGCAGCAGGGTGGCGAGCATCCGCAAGGTGGTGGTCTTGCCGGCGCCGTTCGGGCCGAGGAAGCCGAAGATCTCCCCCTGCGCCACGGTCAGGTCCAAGCCTGCCACTGCCTCCACGGTGGTCGCCTTGCGGCGGCGCCCGGTGCGGAAGGACTTCCGCAGTCCCCTGGTCTCAATCATCGAGGCGTCCTTGTCGTGGGTGGGATTCAGCGGACCGAGCGGGCGAAGAGCCGGGCCGACCAGGCCAGCGCCAGCAGCGCCACGGCGGCCGTCAGCGCGATGCTCTGCCAGACCGAGGCGTCGCCGGCGTCCCCGGCGAACAGTGCGCGCATGCCGACCACCGCCCGGCTGAAGGGATTCCAGTCCGAGATCCGGCGCAGCCACAACGGCGCCAGCGCCAGCGGCAGCAGAGTCCCCGAGAGCAGCATCAGCGGCTGCGCGAGGTTGTTCACCACCTGGCCCAGCGCGTTGGGGTCGCTGACCTTGAGTGCGATCCCGTAGCTGACCGCCGAGCTGGCCAGCGTGATCAGCGCGAGCAGCGCGTACGCCAGCAGCAGGTCCTCGACGTGTACGAACAGGCCGAGCGGCATCGCCAGGACGCTGATGATCCCGGCCTGCACCACCAGGGTCACCACATCGCGCAGCGCCCGTCCCAGCAGCAGCGCCACCCGGCTGACCGGGGTCACCCTGGCCCGCTCGATGACGCCGGAGGCAAGCTCGGCGAGCAGACCGAACCCGACGTAGAGGCCGCCGCCGAGGGCGAGAGCGACCAGCATGCCGGGGACGTAGATGCGGTAGGCGTCGGTCATCGAGTCGGCGCCCATGGTGGCGAGCGCGGGTTTGAGCAGCGGGGCGAACAGCGCCAGGTAGACCACCGGCTGGGCCACGCCCAGCAGGATCGACAGCGGCGACCTGGCCAGCAGCAGCATGTGCCGCCCGAAGACCAGCCAGATGTCACGGAGTGTCTTCATACCGGTTGCGCTCCCCTTCCTCTTCTCCCCACGGGTCCGGGGCCGGGCCCGCCGTCGAGCAGTCCTTCGAGGTGCCGGGCCGCGGCCCCCGCGCCGCCCGCGGCGGCGAAGGACCGGGCCACCCGGTGCGCCGCGGCGCGGTAGGAGGGCTCCTCCATCACGGCGAGCAGCTCCTCGCGCAGCTCCTTCGGCCGTACGCTCGCGAACCTGACCCGGCGTCCGGCGCCGACGGCTTCCACCCGGGCCGCGTTGATCGGCTGGTCACCCTTGATCGGTGCGACCACCAGCGGCACCCCGTGGGCGAGCGCCTCGCAGACGGTGTTCAGGCCGCCGTGGCTGACCACCGCGTCCAGCCGCGGCATCAGTTCGAGCACCGGCGCCCGGGAGCGGACCAGCACATCGCCCTCGGGGGCGCCGGGCACCGTGCCGTCCGGCGCCACGACGATCGCCTGGACGGTGCGGGCCAGCGGGCGCAGCGCCTCGACCACTCGGGCGTGGAAGTCCTGGGCCAGGTCCATGGACAGGGTGCCCACGGTGACCAGGACCAGGCGCCGCGCCGGGTCGAGCCGGTCCCACGGGAAGTCGCGGTCCGGCGGGCGCGGGGCCAGTGCCGGGCCGACCAGGACGGCGTTGTCCGGCCAGCCGAGCGGTCCCGACAGGGCGGTGCCGGTGAAGCCGATCAGCAGGTGCGGGGAGAACCGCAGGTCGTGCGGAGGCTCGCCGGGCATGCCCGCCGCGGCCCAGGCCGCGGCCATCTGCGCGTGGATCCACGCCTCGACCCGCGGCAGCGCGCGGTACGGTCGGGTCAGCTCCATGGTGGTCGGTGCCAGGCTCGCCCAGGGCAGACCCGCCCGGTGCGCGGCGATCGCGCCGGCCACCGCGTGCTGGTCGACCGCGAGGACGTCGGGGCGGAACGCGGCAACGGCCCGCTCGATACCCGGCAGGGTGGCCTTGGCGTGCGGGACGGCATAGCCCGCCCAGCGTGACCTGGCCGCGGCCATGCCCCGGTCGGCCTGGCCGCGGTGGGCGCGCAGCGGGATGGGGGCGATCGCCGCGTCAGGCCCGAGAACCGGCCGCAGGAACGACTCCGAGCCCGCCCACAGCACCTCGTGCCCGCGAGCGGTCAGCGCCCGGGACACCGCGGCCATCGGGTGCGCGTGACCGGTCAGCGGCAGCGAGACGAACAGGTAGCGGCCCATCAGCCACCGTCTGCGGGCAGCGCGTCGCCGTCGTGCCGCCGGGCGGCGACGTACGCGGCCACGTCGGCGACGGTCAGGTCGACGATCTCGTCGATACCGAGCCCGGCCACATGCGCCGCCAGGTCGACGCGGTCGCCGTAGCGGTCGCGCAACGCCACGCTCCACGCGGCCAGTTCGTGGCTCTCCACCAGCAGGTCCCCGTCGACGCGGGTGCCAGGGACGACCGCGTCGAGCCACGCGTCGTCCTCACCGACGATGTCCCGCAGCAGATCGGCGATCGGGCGGATCAGCCGGTCCGCCGCGCCGGCGGGCAGCGGCCGGGTGGCCCGCAGCGCCCCGTAGGCGATGACCCCGGTGTCGAAGCCCTTCTTCATCAGCGGACCCGCGTGGAAGAAGCCCAGCACGTCCACCCCGCGCTCGCGGGCCAGTTCACGCATCACCGTCCTGCCCCGCTCGAAGCGTCTGATCTGCGCGAAGGACGGGTCCCAGGAGTTGGCGACGGCCCTGCTCCAGTCCACGGTGGCGACCTCGGCGAAGCCGGCGGCGCGGGCCAGTTGCTCGTGCCCCTCCAGCGAGGACAGGTCCGGCATGACCTGGTGCCGCAGGATCTGCCCGACGAGATCGCGCTCGCCCTGGTCCAGCTCCCCCTCCCGCACCGCCCAGGTGGCCACCGCCAAGGTGCCGCCCGGGCGTAGCAGCCGCATCGCCTCGGCGAAGAAGGCCGGCCGGTCGGGGAGGTGCATCAGGCTCTCCAGCGCCCAGACCACGTCGAAGGACGCGTCGGGGTACCCGTTGGCGAGCGCGTCCCGCTGGTGGAAGCGGGCCCGGTCCGCGATGCCGGCGGCCCGTGCCTTCTCGTTGGCCCTGGCTGCCTGCCGCGCGCTGAGCGTGACCCCCTCAACCGTGCAGCCCATAGCCCCGGCCAGGTGCAGCGCGGGGCCGCCGATACCGCAGCCGACGTCGAGCACGGCCGCTCCGGCCGGGACGCCGCCGAATTCGACCAGTTCGCGGACCAGTCGATCGGTCGCGGCATGCCGGTCGGCGCCGTTGGCGCCGGGGATTTCGCCGAGGTCCCAGAAACCGTGGTGGACGTGTTCGCCCCACAGGTCCTCGTACAGATCGAGAGTGATGTCGTAGTAGCGCTCCACGGCCGTGTTAAGGCCGGCGCCGATCCCAGGTTCCACTGATGGCCAATCGTCGAAATCTGGCAGGAATGCGGAATACGAAGGCAGCACGAATAGAGCCGTGGGGTCCGACGCGGAAACAGGTGCGCGGGCACGGAAAAATGTTGCACCCGAGCGGTGTGCTGAAGGGTGCATGGAGCAGGGTGTGCGGCAGTGCTGGGAGATCTGCGCAGGAGGGCGCGAATGTGCGTCCGCGAGGGCGGCCGCAAAGGAAAGGGATCGCCTGGCCGTGAGGGGCGGCTAGGGGATCACCTGCATGTGGTGCATCGTACTGAGCTGGCAACTTGCTGCCGGATCACGGCAGTTGGCGAATTGGCGCCATGCTAGCGGCGGTTGCCGGGATCCGTCAATACGAAGGGATTTGTGTCGCGTGTGACGGATCGATACGGCAGAGATTGTTGGGAAGTTGTGCCGTGCCGACCGGGTCTTGACAGCGCGGAATTCAGAGTTGAAAGTTCGGCGTGGGAATTCCGTCGGCTTCCTTTTGGTCTGGACCGGCAAGTGGACCGGCCGATTGTGCTGTGCACGTGTGGGCATCACCGGGAAACGGGAAAGAGGTCCGGGTTCTTCATGAAGACTGCACCGACAACTCCGCAGAAGGGTCCGGTGCCACCGGGGGACAGCTCCTCGTGGGACCCCTCGTGGGTCGACGAGGTCCTGCTCGCCGGACCTGGCGCCGGCGTCTGCCTCGACTTCGGCGCACCCGTCAGCAGGGACGAGCTGCGCCGCCAGGTCCGGCAGCGCCAGGCCGCGCTCGCCGCGGCCGGCCTGCGCGCCGGCGGCTCGGCCGCGCTCTGCCTGGCCCCCTCGCTCGCCCTGGTCGCCAACCTGCTGGCGGCCTGGCGGATCGGGGCCCAGGTCGCCCTGCTCGACCACCGGCTCACGCCGTTCGAGACCGAACGGGCGCTGGGCCGGCTGGAGACCCAGGTGGTCGTGTCGGCGGAACCGGTACGCGGCGGGCCGGCCCGTGGCTACTACGACCAGCGGGACAGCCCGCGGGCCCGCTCCGGCAGCCCGGCCCGCACCCCGCATGCCCTGGTCCAGCTCAGCTCGGGCTCGACCGGCCCCTCGAAGATCATCGGGCGGACGGCGGCCGACCTGGTCGCCGAACTCGGCAGGTACGCGGTGATCGACGGCGTCCCCCGGGCCGGCGAGCGCATCGTGTCCATGGCGTCCATGGTGCACGTCCTCGGCCTCGTCGGCGGCCTGCTGCACAGCCTGCACGCCGGTGTGCGGCTCGCCTTCCCCCGCCGGGCGACCGGTGAAGGCATCCTCGACGCGGTGGCGGCCGGTCCTGAACCGACCACGCTGCTCGGCGTGCCCTTCCACATCGAACTGCTCACCTGGGTCGCGCATCCGCCCCGGCTGCCGCAGCTCACCGGCATGACCACCGGCGGCGAGCTGGTCAGGGCGCAGGTGCACGAGGCCTTCACCGACCGCTACGGCGTCCGGCTCGGCAGCATGTACGGGATGACCGAGGTCGGCGTCATCGCCACCGACCTGTTCGGCGAGCACCGCCCCGAGGTGGCCCCGGCGCCCGGCCTGGTGGTCAGGGAGTCGGGCGGTGAGCTGCTGATCGCCACGGGGAGCTCGCCCTACCTCGGCCCCGCCGACCCGACGCGCTGGTCCGACGGCTGGCTGCACACCAGGGACGGCGGCACCGTCGACCACGACACCGGCCGGGTGCGCGTGCTGGGGCGGCTCGACTCCCAGGTCTCCGTCGGCGGCCTCAAGGTCGACCTCACCGAGGTCGAGCACACCCTGGCCGCGCTCCCCGAGGTCGCCGCGGCCGTCGTCGTCCACGGCTCGTCCATCGAGGCGTACGTGGTGCTGCACGAACCGGGCGCCACCGCGGCCGCCGCGGTGGAGGCGGGGCTCGCGTCGCGTCTCGCCGCCTACAAGCGGCCCCGGCTGCTGCACTTCGTCGACCGGTTGCCGCGCACCGCCACCGGGAAGCTGGTGCGCGACCAGGCCGTCCTGCGCGCCACCGAACGGAGCACCCACCGGCCGTCCGACCGGTGACAGGCCACCCAGGGAAGGGAACCCCCGCGATGTCCACCGTGGAGACCGACGAGATCAGGGCCTTCGTGCTCAGCTCGCTGAAGGAGATGAACTACAGCGTCGCAGGCGTCGACGACGGCACCCCCCTCGGGCCGGCCGGTGTCGACCTGGAGTCGCTCGCCCTGGCCGAACTCGGTATCAGGGTCGAGGAGCGCTTCGGCGTGGTCTTCGAGGAGGACGAGGCCGAGGTGCTGGGCACCATGACCGTCGGTGAGTTCGGCGCGGCGCTGGCCGCCCGAATCGCCTCCACGCCGGCCGCGGGCCAGTGAGCGGGCCGGCCGCGCCCGCCTCCGAGCCGGGGGCCTCTCCCGGGCGCGCCGAGATCGTGGCGATCCTCGCCGCCTTCGGCGCACGTCCCCCGGAGGAGGTTCCCGAGGGCATCGACTCCATGGAACTGGCCTGGCTCGTCCACCAGATCGAGCAGCGGTACGGCCATCGCGTCGACGACGAGTCGATGGCCGCGATGACGACGGTGTCCACGGCCCTCCGGGTCCTCACCGACCTCGGCTCAGCCGCCTCCGGCGCGGGGTCGTCCCCGGGGCTCGGGGCTGCTGAGCCCGGCGGCTCGGCAGCCGGTGGCCCGCGGCGGGTCGCGTCAAGCGAGCCTGGTCCGAGGACCGTTGAGCCTGGCGGCTCAGGGCATGTCGCGGCCGCCGGCGGTTCGGGGCCGATCGAGCCTGGATCCGGTGCTGTCGGCGCCCGGGGGCTGTGCGCCGGTCCTGGGATGCCGGGAGTTGGGAACGGCGGGACCGGGGGAGTCGGGGAACGGCGTCGTCATGCGTGAGCGCGGGCGGGATGCCGCGGCGCCAGGCGCGGGTGTCCCCGTGCCGGTGGTGGGGCGAGGGGGGCGGGGGGTTGTCGTCACCGGGGTCGGGGTGCTCAGCGCGTTCGGGGAAGGGGTGGGGCCGTTACTGAGGGCCGCGCTCGACGGGACTCCAGGCTTCCGGCCCGTGGTGCGCTTCGCCGGCGGCGGGCATGCCGCCGCACACCCCGGGACGCCGGTGCTGGCGGACGAGCTGGCCGGGGCGATCGGGCGGGCCTGCGACCAGGCGGGGCTGACCGGCGTGCGGCGTGCGGCGTGCCCGCTGTATCTGGCCGTGCACGGCGACCCGGAGCTGCCGCGCGTACCGGAGCATGAGCGGGCGGCCCACGGGGCCGACACGTTCGCCGGCACGGTCGCGCGGCGCGGCGGGCTGTCCGGCGTGGCGCGGGCGTACACCTCGGCCTGCGTGGCGTCGAGCACCGCGGTGGCCGACGCCGCCGCGCTGATCGCCAGAGGGCGGGCGGAACGGGTCGTGGTCGCGGCCGGATACCTCGTCGACGCCGACCAGTCCGCCGTCTTCGCGGCCGGGCGGGCGCTGGCCGGTGACGGGCGGGTGCGCCCGTTCAGCGCCGGGCGCAGCGGGCTGCTGCTGGGCGACGCGGTGGTCACCGTGCTGGTCGAGTCCGCCGCGGCGGCGGCACAGCGGCGTGCACGGCCGCTGGCCCGGCTGGCGGGCTGGGGGCGGGCCGGTGACGCCTACCACGTGTGCAAGCCGCGCCCCGACGGCGCCGGCCTGGCCCGCGCGATCACCGACGCGCTGCGCCGCGCGGGCCTCGGACCTGCGGACGTCGGCTACGTCAACGCCCACGGCTCCGGCTCACCGGCCGGCGACGCGGCCGAATCCGCGGCGCTGCACCGGGCGTTCGGCGACGCGGCCGAGTCCGTACCCGTGAGCTCAACCAAGTCCGTGCACGGGCAGGCCCTGGAGGCCGGTGCGCTGCTCGAACTCGTCCTGACCATCGCCGCGTTGCGCGCCGGGCAACTGCCGGTCAATGCCGGCTACCTCGGGCCGGACCCGGACTGCCGACTGGGCCTGGTCCTCGACCGCCCCGCGCCGGCCACGTCCGCGTACGGGCTCAGCCTCACCTCGGCCTTCGGCGGCGCCAACACCGCACTCCTGGTGGGTACGCCATGAGCCGTACGACGCCGGCCCCCGCCGGCCGCCCCGTGACGGCCACGCCGCCGCTGACCGACCACACCGTGGCCATGGGCCTGCGCGTACTGGCCGCGGCGGCCTGGCCGGAGTCCGCGGCCGACCGCGTACCGCCCGCGCTGCCCGGTTTCGTCCTCTCCACCTTCAGCCCTCTCTTCGCCGAGACCGCCACCCGCTGCCTCACCCGCCGCCCGCCGGGCGCCCTTCCGGTGCCGGGCGCGGCCGTGGGCGGGGAGCACGCGGTCCGTGCGGAGGGCGAGGGGGACGGGGGCGTTGCGGGGTCCGTGGCCGCGTCGGCACCCGCGCCCGGTGCGCGCCCGGCGGAGGGCGTCAGGACCGCCGTCGTGATCGTGAGCGCGTTGGGGGATGTCGCCGGGGCCGTGCGGGTGGCCGAGGCGGTGGACGGCGGGCAGCGGCCGGGGCCGCTGATGTTCTTCCAGGCCGTGCCCAACGCCGTGGCCGGGCTTGTGGCTGCCAGGTGGGGGCTGTGTGGGCCGGTGGTGTGCGTCGCGGACGGCAGGGCGGGAGTCGAGGTGGCGGCGCTGCTGATCGAGGACGGTGACGCCGAGGAGGCGCTGGTGGTCCTGGTCGACCAGGCGTCCGGCGACGGCGACAGGGACCGGGCGGAAGCCGTATTGCTCAATGGAGGGGATCGGCCGTGACAGGTGCGCGGGGCTCGGACGTCGTCATCACCGGGATGGGCATGGTGACCCCGGTGGGCACCAGTGCCGCCGAGGTCATGGCGGCGATGTGCGAGGGGCGGTCGGGGCTGCGGCGGCCACCGGCGGGCAGCGCGCTGGACGGCAGCGCCGAGGTCGCCGGGTTCGGGCCGCCGATCGACCCCGGCTCCGTACTGGCGGGACCCGAGGCCCGCGTCGTCGACCGCTACATCGTGATGGCGCTGCGGGCCGCCGCGGACGCGCTGGCCGACGCCGGGATCGAGGTGGGCAGGGACGTCGACCCGTACCGGATCGGGGTGATCCTCTCCGGGACCGGCGGACTCGCCACGCTGGAGGCGCAGGTGGTCACCAGGACGCAGCGCGGCCGGCTGGGCGTCAGCCCGTACCTGCTGCCGGGGATGCTGCCGAACATGGGCGCGGCCCGGGTCGCGATCCGGCACGGCATCCGCGGCTACAGCTCCTCGATCGGTACCGCGTGCGCCGCGGGGGCGCAGTCCGTCGGCGAGGGCCTGCGGCTGCTGCGGGCGGACGAGGCCGACGTCGTGGTGTGCGGTTGCAGCGAGGCGCCGCTCTTCGCGACACTCGCCGACACCTTCAGCAACGCCCGCGCCCTGGCCCGCGGTTGGGCGGCGGAACCGGCTGCGGCCAGCCGGCCGTTCGACCGGCGCCGCAACGGCCTGGTGCTCGGCGAGGGCGCCGGCGTGCTGGTCCTGGAACGCACCGCCCACGCGGACGCGCGCGACGCGGCCGGCTACGCGGCCGTCATGGGCTGGGGCGCCACCAACGACGCCCACCACCCGACGACCCCGCATCCCGAGGGCGAGGGTGCCGCCGCCTGCATGCGCCGGGCCCTGGCCGACGCGCGCCTGGAGCCGGCGGACATCGGCTACGTCAACGCGCACGGCACCAGCACGAAGATCGGCGACCGCGCCGAGACGCTGGCCATCCGCCGGGTCTTCGGTGCGGGATCGCCGCCGGTCAGCGCCACCAAGGCGGTCACCGGGCACATGCTCGGCGCCTCGGGCGTGGTCGAGTGCGCGGTGAGCGTCCTGGCGCTGCGGCGCGGCCTGCTGCCGCCGACGCACAACCTCGACGACCCGGACCCGGCCTGCGACCTGGACCACATCCGCAAGAGCCCGCGCCCTGCCGCGGGGATCGGCCAGGTGATGTCGAACTCGTTCGGCTTCGGCGGCCACAACATCAGCCTCGTCTTCGGCCGGCCGGGCACCCGGCACTCCCGCCCGCTCTGAGGCCCCGACCGTAAAGGCAACGCACCCGGCACCAGGTCCCAGCACACCGCGTCATCGACAAAGGAGCAGCAATGGACTACCTCGGCATCGATCATGTCGAGTTCTACGTGGGCGACGCCCGCCAGGCGGCGTTCGTCCTGTGCTCCGCCTTCGGCTTCCGCCTGTGCGGGCAGGGCGGCCCCGAGACGGGCCTGCCGGGCCAGCGCAGCCTGCTGCTCGGGCAGGGCGAGTGCCGGGTGCTGCTGACCTCGGGCCTGCTGCCGGGCCACCCGGCGGTGGACTACGTCGCCCGGCACGGCGACGGGGTGGCCGTGGTCGCCTTCGGCACCCGGGACGCCAGGTCGGCGTTCGCCGCGGCGGTGGCGGGCGGCGCCACCGCGATCGAGGCACCGCGGACGTACGAGGCGAAGGAAGCGAGCGTGACGGCCGCCGTGGTCTCCGGATTCGGCGACGTGGCGCACCGGCTGGTCGAACGACACGGTACGGAAGGGGAGTTCCTGCCCGGTGTGATCGAGATGCTGGACGGTCCCGCGCTCCCTGCGGACGGGCCGGACCTGCTGCGGACGATCGACCACGCGGCCGTCTGCCTGGAGCCCGGCACCCTGGACGCCACCACCGGCTTCTACCGGTCCGCCTTCGGCTTCGACCTGATCTTCGAGGAGTACATCGAGGTCGGCGGGCAGGGGATGTCCTCGCAGGTGGTGCAGAGCCCCGGGGGCGGTGCCACCCTCACCCTGATCCAGCCCGACCTGAGCCGCTCGCCGGGACAGATCGACGACTTCCTCGCCTGGCATGCCGGACCCGGGGTGCAGCATCTGGCGCTGAGCAGCCAGGACATCGTCGCCGCCGTCGACGCGCTGGGCGAGCGGGGCGTCGGATTCGCGCCCACCCCCGACAGCTACTACGGCTCGCTCGACAGCCGGCTCGGAGCCGTCGACCTGCCGGTGGAGCGGCTGCGCCCGCGCGGCATCCTGGTCGACCGCGACCACTGGGGCCAGATGTACCAGATATTCGCCACCTCCCTGCATGTGCGGCGGACCTTCTTCTGGGAGCTGATCGAGCGGCACGGCGCCCGCACCTTCGGCACCAGCAACATCCCCGCGCTGTACGAGGCAAAGGAGCGGGAACTCGCCGCGGTCCGCGGCACCGCGAAGGCGGCCCTGTGATGGCCGGCGACCCGGCCCGTTCCGCGCCCACGGGCGCGCAGGCCCACACCGAAGCCGCCCGTTTCGCGCTCACCGACACCGAGGCCGCGCTGCTGCCGGACGACGGGGACGTCGCCTTCTACGCCGAGCACGGCTGGTACCTGACGAAGAAGCTGCTGACAGACGCGGACGTGGACGAGCTGGCCGCCGCGAGCGAGCGCTACTACGCCGGCGAGCGCAGCCGTACGCTGCCGGTCCGCCCGCCGCGGCTGGCCGCCTGGCAGCCGTCGGACGGCGCGGTCCAGCGCCACAACGACTACGTGCACGTCGAGAGCGACCCGATCGCCCGTGTCCTGCGCAAACCGCTGATCGGCGCGGTCGCGGCCCGGCTCGCCGCGGCCGAGGAGATCCGGATCTTCCAGTCGACGCTGATCCTCAAGCCGGCCGTCGAGGGCGAGCCCAGCAACATCGTGCCCTGGCACTTCGACAAGCACTACTGGTCGACGTCCAGTTCGGAGCGGATGCTGACCGCGTTCATCCCCTTCCACGACTGCGGCGAGGAGATGGGCACGCTCACCGTGGTCGACGGCAGCCACCGGTGGAAGGAGACCGGCCACCAGGACTCGATGACCCGGCACTTCGCCGACCGCGACCGGGACGACCTGGAGCGGGTGCTGGCCGAGAACGCCGCCTACAACGGGGCCGAGATCCGCAAGGTGCCGCTGATCATCCCCAAGGGGCACATGAGCTTCCACCACTGCCTGACCTACCACGGCAGCGGCGCCAACCGCAGTGGCCGGCCCCGCCGGGCGGTGTCCTTCCACCTGCAGGACGGCGGCAACGAATACCGCAGGTTCGCGCTGCAGGACGGCAGCGAGGCCGCGTACAACCACGACGTCCTGGTCAGGCGGCTGCCCGACGGCCGGCCCGACTACGCCGACCCCGCCTACTGCCCGGTGCTGTGGCGCGCCGGCCGGCCGTGACCGGCCCGGCGGCCGACCCGGCCGGGCTCTACCGGACGGTCGCGCTGATCCGCGGGTTCGAGCAGCGGGCCGTCGAACTGGTGCGTACGGGGGTGATCCGCGGCGGCATCCACCCCTGCACCGGGCAGGAGGCGGTGGCCGTGGGGACGTGCGCGGCGCTGCGACCCGACGACGTGATCACCAGCACCCACCGCGGGCACGGCCACGTCCTGGCCAAGGGGGCGGACCCGGCCCGCATGATGGCCGAGCTGGCCGGGCGTACCACCGGGCTCAACAAGGGGCGGGGCGGCTCGATGCACGCGGCCGACTTCAGCGTGGGCGTGCTGGGCGCCGACGCGATCGTGGGCGCGGCCGTCCCGATCGCCACCGGCGCGGCCTGGGCGATGCGGCGGGCCGGCGGCGACCGGGTCGCGCTGGCCTACTTCGGCGACGGGGCGGTCAGCCAGGGGGTGGTGCTCGAAGCCTTCAACCTGGCCGCGCTGTGGCAGGTCCCGGTCGTGCTCGTCTGCGAGAACAACGGCTTCGCCACCTCGATGCGCCCCGAGCAGACGATGGCGGGCACGGTCACCGGCCGCGCCGCCGCCTTCGGCATCCCGGCGGAGACCGTGGACGGCATGGACCCGCAGGCAGTGCTCGACGCGGCGACTGCGGCCGTCGCACGGGCCAGGTCAGGCGCGGGCCCGTACCTGCTGGAGTGCGTCACGCGGCGCTTCGACGCCCACCACACCTGGGAGCACACCGCACGCCCCCGCTACCGCACAGACGCGGAGGTGGCCGCGGCCAGATCCCGCGACCCCCTGGACATCCAGGGCGCCCGCATCCCCGCGGCTACCAGGGCCGCGATCGACGCGGAGACCGCGGGCGTACTGGACGAGGCGGTACGTTTCGCCCTCGCCGGACCGCACCCGGACCCGGCAGGCGCGCTCGACCACCTCTACTCCACCGGGCTGCGCCCCAGGGCGGGGGTGCTGTGATGCCCTGGCTCTCCTACCTCAAGGCCCTGAACCGCGCGATCGGCGACGAGATGGAACGCGACCCGGCCGTCTGCGTCCTCGGCGAAGACGTCGGGGTGGCCGTCACCTACGCCACCGCGGGGCTGCTGCAACGGTTCGGCGGCGACCGGGTGTTGGACACGCCGATATCCGAGCAGGCGTTCACCGGTTTCGCCACCGGCGCGGCGATGGCCGGGATGCGCCCGCTGATCGAGTTCCAGATCCCGGCACTGCTCTTCCTGGTCTTCGAGCAGATCGCCAACCAGGCACACAAGTTGTCTCTGATGACCGGCGGCCAGACCCGGGTGCCGGTGACGTACCTGCTGCCGGGGTCGGGTTCGCGGGACAGCTGGGCGGGCCAGCACTCCGACCACCCGTACAGCCTGTTCGCACATGTCGGGGTGAAGACGGTGGTGCCGGCCACCGCGTCGGACGCGTACGGGCTGCTGGTGACGGCGATGAGGGACGACGACCCGGTGGTGGTGTTCGCGCCGTCCGGGGCGCTCGGCCTGCGCGAGGACGTCGACTTCGGCGCGCTCGCGCCGGTGCCGCTGGGAGCGGGCCGCGTCCACCGGGCGGGCACCGACGTCACCGTCGTGGCGGTGGGGCACCTGGTGCACGACGCCGTGGCGGTGGCGGAGGAGCTGGCCGGCTCGGTATCGGTCGAGGTCTTCGATCCGCGCTCGCTCCACCCCTTCGACTGGCAGGGGCTGGCCGCGTCGCTGGAGCGCACCGGGCGGCTGGTCGTGGTGGACGACTCCAACCGTTCCTGCGGGATCGGGGCGGAGATCGTGGCGACGGCCGCCGAGGAGATGCGGCTGACAGCCCCGCCCCGCCGCGTCACCCGCCCGGACGGCGCCGTCCTCCCCTTCGCCCGCGACCTCGACCTGGCCTGCCAGCCCACCCGGGCCCAACTGCGGGCGGCGGTCGAGAAGTCGGTGGGCGCGGGATGAGAGCCGGCGGCACGTCCCGGGGCGGGCGGCGGCGGTACGTCCGGGTGGGGTACGGCAGGGTCCGCGCCGGACGGCGGCCGGTCCCCACGATGACAACGCAAGACGAAGGAGGAACGCGGTGACCGGCACCAACATCCGAGCCAGACTGGCGGCCGACCCGGGCCTGGGCGCGGGCAACGTCCTGCCCAAGCTGTTCGAGCACGGGGCCGACCCCGAAGGGCCCGGCGTCACCTTCGACGTCCCGGTCGACGGCCACCCCGCCTGGTGCGAACTGACCCTGGGGCAGCTGCGCGACCGGGTCACGGCCAGGGCGGCCTGGTGGCACGGGCACGGCATCCGCCCGCGCGACCCCGTCGCCGTCTACGTGTCCGGTTCCGCGGACTGCCTGCTGAACTTCCTCGCGCTGGCCTGGCTGGGCGCGATCCCCGCGCTGATGAACCCCTACCTGTCCGGCGACATCGCCGCCGAGTACCTGCGGCGGCTGCGCGGGGTCGGCCTGGTCACCGACGCCGAGCACCGCGACCGGCTGGCAGGCCGTGACCTCGGCCCGGCCCTGCACGCCGACGCGGCGGCGGTCGGCACCGGCTCCCCGGAGCGGGCGCCCGCTCCCTACCGCCACCACGCCGACGACCCGATCGCCGTCACCCATTCCTCGGGCACCACGCGGATGCCCACGGCAGTGGTGCACTCCAGCGCCAGCCTGTTCGCGGCCACCCGGCTCTTCCGGCTGTCCGCGCCCCGCGCGCGCGGCGCCGAGCGGATCCTCAGCGCGCTGCCCGCCGCCCACGCCGCCGGCATCTCGGCGCTGAACATGGCACTGTGCCTGCGCAGCGACCTGCTCTTCCTGTCCACCCAGAACGACGGCCCCGCCGTGGTGCGGGGCATCGAGCGCTGGAAGCCCACCGGCGTCTTCGGATTCGCCGCCACCTGGGCGCAGTTGGCCAGGATCGACCTGACCGCCCACGCCATGGACTCGGTGTCGCTGTGGTTCAACACCGGGGACTGCGCGCACGAACCGCATATCCGCCGCCTCGTCGCGGTCGGCTCCCGCGAGACGGCTACGCGCGACGGAGTACGCCGTACGCCGGGATCCAGCTTCGTCGACGGCCTGGGCTCCACCGAGATGGGCCACTCCGCCTTCCACATCACCCACAACGGCACGACCGGGCGGTACGGGCGCTGCGTCGGCGTCCCGCACGGCTTCGCCGAGGTGGCGCTGCTCGACACCGCGACCGGCGAGGAGGTTCCAGTCGGGCAGGTCGGTCAACTCGCCTTGAAAGCACCGACGTTGGCACCCGGTTACTGGAACGACTCGGCCGCCACCTACCGCAACCGCCTGAACGGCTACTACCTCACCGGCGACCTGATGTACCGCGACGAGGAGGGCTACTACTTCCACGTCGACCGGGCCGTCGACGCCGTCGACCTCGGCGGCGCCTGGCTCTACACGGCCATGTCCGAGGAGCGCATCCTCGCGGCCTGCCCCGACGTCCACGACTGCACGGTGGTCTCCGTGGAGGTCGGGGGCCGCATCGTCACGGACGTGCTGCTGGCCCTGCACGAGGGTGCAGAACCGGACGCCGACCGTACGCCCGCGGTGCGTGCGGCGCTGACCGACGCTGCCGCGGCCACGCTGCGCGCGGTCGTGGTCATCTCGGAGGCCGACCTGATCACCGGGCCCACCGGCAAGGTCCGCAAGTTCCTGATGCGCCAGCGGCACCGGGCGCAGGCGGCGGTGGTCTGAATGCCCGCACCGGACGCCGCTCCGCTGCCGGACGCCGCCCCGCCGGTCCCCGGGCCCGAACGGGCGCCCGCTCCCAGCGAGCGGGTGGAGGTGCACTTCGCCGGCGACGGCGAGGGCGAGGACGAGATGTCCTGGGGCATGTGGGAGATCTGGCACGCGATGTGCCGGCAGCGCAGCGCCCTGCCGATCGGCGGGCGGGCCGCGCTGGAGCCCGGCACGACCGTCGAGGACCTGGCCGGTGAACTGCGCTACCTCATGGGCCGCTTCCCCTCGATGCGCACCCGGCTGCGCTTCGACGCCGCGGGCCACCCGACCCAGCGGCTCTTCGCCGCGGGCCGGATCACCCTCGGCGTCTACGACGCCGCTCCTGGCGCCGACCCGGACGCCGTCGCCGCCGAGGTCGAGGCGCACTACCGGCGTACCGCCTTCGACTACGCCGGCGCGTGGCCGGTCAGGATGGGCGCGGTACGCCAGGAAGGCCGGCCCACCCACCTGGTCACCGTCATGCACCACCTGGTCGCCGACGGCCTGGGCGGGGCGGTGATGCTGCGCGAGGTGCGGTCCAGGGAGACCGCGCCGGTCACCGGCATGCAGCAGCTCGACCAGGCGAGATGGCAGCGGTCGCCCGCGGGGCTCCGGCAGACCGAGCGGGCCCTGCGGCACTTCGAGGGCGTCCTGCGGGCCCTTCCCGAACGCCAGTTGCCCGGCGCGACCGATCCGCGCACCCCGCGCCACTGGGTGGCCGAGTTCCGCTCGCCGGCGCTCGACGCGGCGCTGCCCGCCATCGTGGCCAGAACGGGCGCAGGCGCGCCGGCCGTTCTGCTCGCCCTGTTCGCGCTCGGGCTCCACCGGGCCACCGGAATCAGCCCCGTTGCGGTCCGCCCGGTGGTCAACAACCGTTTCCGGCCGGGGCTTTCTGATGTGGTGTGCATGGTCGCCCAGGCAGGGGTGTGCGCCATCGAGGTCGAGGGCGCCACGGTGGAGGAGGTCGTCGAGCGGGTCAGGCGCGGCAGCATGTCCGTCCACAAGCATGCCTACTTCCACCCCGAGCGGCTGGTCGAGCTGACCGAGCGGCTCTCGCGCGAGCGCGGCGCCGACGTCAGCGTCGGCTCCTTCTTCAACGACCGGAGCACGCACGCCCTCAAGCCGCAGGACGACGGGCCGTCGGCCGTCCCCGCGCCGGGCCCGGGGGACGCCTGCTTCCGCTGGACCGCCCAGGGGGACGGCCAGACCGAGCGCTTCTTCGTCCACGCCGACGACGCACCGGGGGGCGGCCTGCTGTTCGAGATCCGCATCGACACGCACTTCGTCTCCCCCGCCCAGGCCCACGCCTTCGCCCACGCGATGGAGGCGGCGGCGATCGAGGCGGCGTCGGCCGCGCAGGCGGGTCCGGGGCCGGGGGCTCCGGGTGAGGGCGGGGCGGGGCAAGCGGAGGCGGGGAGGTGACCGCGCTGATGGCGGTCGCCGACTACGTGCCGTCCGGCCGGACGCCGATCGAGGAGCCGGCAGGGCGCCTCGGCCTGACCGCCATGCAGGTCAGGGTCTTCCGGCGCTACCACCGGCTCGGCGAGGTCGCCCGCGATCCGGACGGCGGCCTGCTGGACCTGCTCAGGGGCGCGGTGGCCCGGCTCGAACCGCTGCGCGGCCGGGAGCACCGGGTCCGCTACGTCCTGCACGCCAGGACCTTCCCGACGGTGGTGCCCTACCCGTACGACCCGGTCGGCCGGCTGTGCGAGGAGTACGGGCTCGGCCACGCGGCCGTCTTCGCGGTGGGCCAGCACGCCTGCGCTTCGGGCCTGCTGGCCGTCGACGCCGCGGGGCGGCTGCTCGCGGCGGACGGCGACCCGGACGGCCTGGCCCTCGTGCTCACCGGCGAGAAAGCGTTCACCGGCGAGGCCCAACTCGTCCCTGAGACGTCCTTCTTCGGCGAGGGCGCGGCGGCCTGCCTGGTCGCGGCGACCGGCGACCGCGACCGAGTGCTCTGCTACGCCGTCGAGCAGCACGGCGAGTTCGACGGCGAAGGAGCCGAACTCGCCCTGGAATTCAAGCGCGTGTACGCCGGCGCGCTCGCCGCGGCGATCACCGCGGCGGTGGGGCGGGCCGGGCTGGCGCTCGGCGAGGTCGGCGTGATCCTGCCGCACAACGTGAACCGCCCAGCCTGGAACCAGGTGTGCCGCATCCTCGGCTACCCGCGTGAGCGCGTCCTGCTGGAGAACGTGGCGCGCACCGGCCACGTCTTCTGCGCGGACAGCTTCGTCAACTACCGCACCGCGCTGGCCCGTGGGCGGCTGCGGCCGGGCGAGCCGTACGTGATGGCCGCCGCGGGCGCCGGCCTCGGGGCGGCCTTCTCCGCCATGGTCCTCGTGCACTGATCACCACCGCATCCTTCTTTCGCAGAGAGGCTTCACCGATGACGGAGCACAACACCGCCCCCGCGGGCGCGGAACCGGCGCTGCGCGACCGGCTGGTCGGCAGCATCCGCGACCTTCTCCCGCGGGTCCTGGGGCGGGAGGTGGCCGGCGTCACCGAGGACACCGCGCTGATGGACGCGCTGGGCCTCAGCTCGACCACCGGACTCGAACTGGTCCTGGAACTGGAGGACCGGCTCGAACTGGAGATCAGCGTGGAGGAGTTGGGCCGAGACGACTTCGCCACGGTCGGCTCGCTCGCCGACTACGTGGCGGGAAACCTGCTGGCGGAAGCGTAAGGATGCGTACTCTCGTGCCCGGCCGCGCCTTGGATCAGGTGCCCGCGGGCTGGGGAGTCCGCCGGGCGGTACGCCTGGCGTTCCCCGGCCCCGCGGCCCGGTCCGCCGACCCCGTCCACACCGAGCGCCTGCGGGTCTACCTGGCCGACCTGCTGCAACCCCATGGACTCGCCCTCGACGAGCAGGCGTTCGGGTGCGGCGGCCAGTCGTACGGCGAGATGGCCGAGGAGCTGATCCAGCGCGCGGTACCGCCGGGGGAGTCCGTCGACCTGCTCGTGCTGGCCTACTCCGTCCCCGACATCACGCCGGGCCGCGCCACGGCGACCTGGCTCAGCCACGTCTGCCCCGGCCGCCCGCTGGCCCTCGCCGTCAGCGACCAGGGCCCGGCCGGCGCCTTCACCGCCCTGCGCCTGGTCCGGGCGTACGCCGCCGGGGCGGGCCTGGCCCGCGCGTTGCTGCTGCTCGTCGAACAGCCCGCCCTGCCGTACCCGCCCGCCGGGCCCGTCGCGCTGCCCGCCGGGGCGTACGGCGTCGCGCTGCTGCTCGGACCCCCGACGCCGGGCGACCGCCGCCGCCCCGTCGCGCTCGGCCCGGTGAGCGTACGGCCCAGGTCCGCCGCCGATCTGCTCCCGGCGCTCGCCGGAGCCCCGGGACCGGTGACGGCGCTGCTCGGCCCGGCGGTTGCCGCCGCCTCGCACCCGGCGCTCGCCGAGGTGGCGCGGGTGCGTACCGCGGATCCGGGCCGGCCGGCTACCGGGGTGTGGTGGGAACTGGTGGCCGAGCTGGGCGGGTTGCCCGACCGCCCCGACGCGCCGCGCCGCCTCCTGCTGGCCGACCGCACCCCCGCCCCCGCCGGCCTGTCCCTGGCCGCCTTCGACACCGTCACCGACCCCCATTCCGCCGTCGCGACCGCCGTCGGGCAGCAGCGGTGACGCCCCCGGTACGCTCGACCTCCGACCAGGCGCCCCCGGGGGTGCTCGCGACGCTGGGTGATTATGAGCAGGTCGCACGGCGGCGGCTCGACGCGGTGGTCTGGGACTTCGTGGAAGGAGGGGCGGAGAGCGAACGGACGGTGGCCGCGAACCGGCGGGCGTTCGAGCGGGTCGTGCTGAGGCCCCGGGTACTGGTGGACGTCACGCGCTGCGAGACCGGGACGGAGCTGCTCGGGGCACGGCTGGCGACTCCGGTGGGTGTGGCGCCCACCGCCTACCACCGGTTGGCGCACCCGGACGGTGAGGTCGCCACCGCGCGGGGAGCCGGGACGGCCGGAGCGCTCTTCGTGGTCAGCATCTACGCCAGCCGTACCCTGGAGGACATCGCTGCCGCAGCGGCCGGGCCGCTGTGGTTCCAGCTGTACTGGCTGCGGAGTCGCGAAGTGCTGGCCGGGCTGGTCCGCCGGGCCGCGGATGCGGGCTGCCGGGCGATCGTCCTGACCGTGGACGCGCCCCGGCTGGGCCGCAGGCACCGGGACGCGCGCAACGGCTTCGCGCTCGGGCCCGGCATCCGCGCCGCCAACCTCGACGCGGCCGTGACAGCCGCCGCCCATCGCCCCGCCGCAGGGAGTTCCGCGCTGGCCGTACACGCCGCCGAGGCCGTCGACCCGTCGGTGACCTGGTCCGACCTGGCGTGGCTGCGGTCCCGTTGCGACCTGCCGCTGGTGCTCAAGGGCATCCTCACCGCCGAGGACGCGCTCCTCGCGGTGCGGCACGGCGCCGACGCCGTCATCGTCTCCAACCACGGCGGCCGGCAGCTCGACGGCGCGACCGCGAGCCTTGGCGCGCTGGCCGAAGTGGTCGACGCGGTCGGCGGCGCGTGCCCGGTACTGCTCGACGGCGGGGTGCGCGGCGGCACCGACACCTTCGCCGCCCTCGCACTGGGCGCCCGCGCTGTCCTGCTGGGCCGCCCGGTGCTGTGGGGGCTGGCGGCGGGCGGAGCCGACGGGGTCGCCGGGGTGCTGGGGCTGGCGACCGACGAGCTTGCCCACACGATGGCGCTGGCCGGGCGACCCGACCTGGCATCGATCGACCGGTCAACCGTGGCAGCGGCAACGGAGGGGCGATGACAGTGGAGTTGGCGCGCGGGGACCTGCATGCGTCGGTGTCCGACCCGGAGTCGGCGGCGATGAACTTCCTCAACGAGGTCGCCGCCCGCTTCCCCGACGCGATCTCGCTTGCGGCGGGCCGCCCTTACGACGGCTTTCACACCACCGACGACCTGGACCGGTATCTGCACAGCTACCTCGCCCATCTCGAAGGGCTCGGCCTCACCCCGGAGCAGCGGCAGCGCCAGCTCCTCCAGTACGGAAGGACCAACGGCCATCTCGGCGCGCTGATCGCCCGGATGCTCGTGGTGGACGAGGGCATCGAGGTGCCCGAGCGGGCCGTCATGGTCACCAGCGGCTGCCAGGAGGCCTTGGTCGTCGCGCTGCGCGGCCTGTGCGCGGGGCCCGGTGACGTGGTGCTCGCTGTCGAGCCCTGCTACGTCGGACTGACCGGCGCCGCCCGGCTGCTCGGCGTCGAGGTCGTCCCGGTGCCGGAGTCGGCGGACGGGCTCGACCCGGAGACCGTGGCGCGCGTGGCGGCGGCGGTACGGGCCGCAGGACGCCGGCCGCGCGCGCTCTACGTGGTGCCGAGCTTCGCCAACCCGTCGGGCACCTCGATGCCGGTGGCCGCCAGGCGGCGCCTGCTCGATGTGGCGGCGGAGGCCGACCTGCTGATCCTGGAGGACGATCCCTACGGGCTGTTCGGCCTGGACGACCAACCCCGGCCCACGCTCAAGGCGCTGGACACCGGGCAACGCGTCCTCTACCTGGGTTCGTTCGCCAAGTCCTGCTTCCCCGGCGCGCGGGTCGGCTTCCTGGTCGCGGACCAGACGGTGGTCGGTGCGGACGGCACGCGCAGCCTGCTCGCCGAGGAACTGTCCACCGTCAAGAGTCTGTTGACGGTGAACACCTCACCGGTGGCGCAGGCGGTCATCGGCGGCATCCTCGTCGAGGCCGGATGCAGCCTGCGGGCGGTGGGCAAGGAGAAGACCGCCTTCTACCGGCACAACCTGCGGACGCTGCTCGCCGCATTGACGACGTCCTTCGCGGGCGACCCGCGAGTCCGCTGGAACGCCCCCGCGGGCGGGTTCTTCGCCGTGCTCGACGTGCCGCTGACCGCGGACGAGGCGATGCTCGAACGCTCGGGGCGGGACTACGGGGTGCTGTGGACGCCGATGAGCTTCTTCTACGGTCCCGGCTCCGGCGAGCGGCCCGGCGGCGGAGGGCGGCGGGCGATCCGGCTGTCGTGCAGTGCGCTTGCGCCGGAACGCATAGGGGAGGGCGTACGCCGGCTGGCAGCGCTGGTGCGGGACCGGGGGGACCCGCGGTGACCGGCGCCCTGGACGAGGTCGACGTGTGGCTGGTGCCCGACCAGCGGGCGGAGCGGGTGCTGAGCGGCCTGCTCGCCCTGCTCGACGCGGGGGAACGCGCGCGTGCGGACGCCTACCGCTCTGCGGACGACCGGCGCCGCTACGTCGTGGCGCACGGCGCCCTCCGCCTGATCGTCGCCGCACACCTCGGCGCCCCCGCACGCGAGATCCGCTGGGTACGCGGGCCGCACGGCAAACCCGAGCTGGCCGGACGCTGGTGCGGCGCCCGGGTCAACCTCTCGCACTCCGGCGACTTCGCCGTGGTCGCGCTCACCGCGTCCCGCCCGGTGGGCGTCGACGTCCAGCGCGTGCTTCCCCACCTGGCCGCCGACGCGATGGCACACCGCTACTTCTCCCCGGAGGAGGCCGCGTCCGTCCGCGGGACCCCGGACGCCGCGAGCCGCGCCGCCCTCTTCGCCGACCTCTGGGCACGTAAGGAGGCCCTGGTCAAGGCTCATGGGGGCCGGCTCACCGAGGGTTTGCGCGTGCCGGTGACGCCCACCGTGCCCCCGGCGGCCCCCCGCCCCGAGAACGCCTGGGCAGCCGCCTACCGTGTCACCCCGCTCCCCGCCCCACCCGGCTACCGCGCCGCCCTCGCCCTCGCCGGCCACGCGGAATTCCAGGTCACCCCACATCAGTGGACCTGGCCGGGCCACGCCCCGTGACCACCCCATCCCGGAGGTATGGACATGCCGCTCGACCCCCAGATCCTGGCCCTGCGCGAGCAGCGGGCCCGCGATGGTGAGGCGCCGCTGTACACCCTGTCCGTCGAGCAGGCCAGGGCCGCTGATCTGGCCGCGATACGGGCGGCCGGGGGCGGCGCGCGACAGCTGTACGACGTCGCCGACCGGGTGATTCCCGGGCCCGGCGGGGAGTTGGCGCTGCGGGTGTACCGGCCGCGCGCGGAGCGGCAACTCCCCTTGCTGCTCTACTACTTCGGCGGCGGGTGGACGCTCGGCAGCATCGACACCGCCGACATCCTGTGCCGGACGCTGGCCGCGGAGGCCGGCTGCCTGGTCGCGACCGTCGGGTACCGCCTCGCGCCGGAACACCCTTTCCCGGCGGCCGTTCACGACTGCCATACGGCCCTGCGCTGGGTCGCCGCGCACGCGGCGGAGATCGGCGCGGACCCCGGGCGGATCGCGGTCGGCGGCGACAGCGCGGGCGGCAACCTGGCGGCGGCGGTGACGCTGCTGGCCCGTGGCGACGCCGCCGTCCAACTGGTCGGCCAGCTGCTGGTGTACCCCAACACCGACCAGCTGGCCGACGACGCGTCGATGCGCGACAACGCCGACCCATGGCTGTTCAACCTCCACTCGGTGGCCTGGTACACCCGCCACTACCTCGCGAACCCTGCGGACGCCGCCGACCCGCTGGCGTCCCCGCTGCGGGCGGATGACCTGGGCGGGCTGCCGCCGGCTCTGGTCATCACCGCGGAATACGATCCGCTGCGCGACCAGGGCGAGGCGTACGCCCGCCGACTCGCGGCGGCCGGGGTGCCGGTGGAACTCACCCGCTACCCGGGCATGGTGCACGGCTTCTTCGCCATGGCCGGCGTGGTGGACGCCGCGACCACCGCCACCACGCAGGCGGCCCGCCACCTGCGCACATGCTTCGGCCTGCGCCAGCTTGATCTTTGACCTCGTGGTCCGAACGAGGTGTCGTACGAACAGCGGACCCATCGCCGCACAGGACACGGTCTAAGGGCGGCGAACGCCCCGCCCCTGCCCCCGCTGAGCCTTCGGCGGTATTGTGGCGGTGAGGAGGGCGAGGGGGGTGGCGGCCGCCCAGGCCTGGGGGGAGTTGGCGTGGGGGTAGGGGACGGCGCCCTGGGTGCCCTCGCGGGGGTAGCCGGAGATGACTTCGGGCAGGCGGTGGTCCGAGGCGGCCGCGGCGTCGAGCAGTCCGGCGGTGACCGTCGCGGCCGCCTCGTGCAGGCCGTTCGCGGCCAGTCCGAGAACGATGAGCGCGTTGTCGTGCGGCCAGATGCTGCCCCGGTGGTACGACAGCGGGTGGTACGGCGGCTGGCCGGAGGCGAGGGTCCTGATGCCCCAGCCGGAGAAGAAGTCGGACTCGAGCAGCCGCCGCCCCACCGCTGCGGCGTCCTCGGGGTCGAGCAGGCCCGACCACAGCAGGTGCCCGGCGTCCGAGGCGAGCACGTCGACCCGGCGGCCGTCACCGTCCAGGGCGAGGGCAGGGAAGTCCGCGTCCGGCATCCAGAAGTCCGCGCGGAACCGGTCCCGCAACGCCTCGGCGGCACCTTCGAGCCGGCGTGCCCAGGCGAGGTCGTGCCAGACGTCGCGGGCGAGGCCGGCGGTCCTGCGGAGCGCGTCGTAAGCGTAACCCTGCACCTCGGAGACGGCGATGGCGCCGGCGGCCTGGGTGCCGTCGCGGAAGCAGACCGCGCCGGCCGAGTCCTTCCAGTTCTGGTTGAGCAGTCCGCCCCGGTCGGCCTCGTAGACGAGGTAGCCGTGCGCGTCCAGCCCGCCGTGGCAAAACATCCAGTTCACGGCGGCGCGGGCGTGCGCTTCCAGGCGTCGGGCCAGCGCGGGGTCGCCGGTCCGCTCCGCGTGGGCGTGCAGCAGGACCAGGAAGAGGGGGGTGCTGTCGACCGAGCCGTAGTAGCGGCCGTAGGGCACCTGGCCGAAGTGCGCGAGCTCACCGTGCCGGATCTCGTGGACGATCTTCCCGGGCTCGGCACCGCGTGCGGGGTCGTGGTCCACGGCCTGGGTGGCGGCCAGTGCGCGCAGCGTGTCGTGGGCGAGCCCCGGCCGGTAGGGGAGCGCGAAGTACGACGTAAGCAGGGAGTCCCGGCCGAACAGGGTGAGGAACCAGGGCACTCCGGCGCCGGGGACGTGGACCTCCTCCCCGTCGGGTCCGGTGGCGGGGACGAGCAGCCGGGCCAGGTCGTCCAGCCCGCGCGCGCAGGCGCGGGCCAGGTCCGAGCCGTCGCCCACTGTCACTCCGGGGCCGGCGGGGACGCCGTCGCGGGTGAATTCACACCTCTCGCGGGTGACGTGCTCTTCCACGGCGGCCGGGTCGTCGGGGAGCGCGCCGCCGGACCGCCGGGCCCCGTGCGCCAGGCCGGCGACCGTGACGGTCAGTTCGGCGCTGCCGTGGGCGGGGAGGTCGAGGTGCCAGGTCAGTACGCGCTCGCTGCGCTCCGGACGCGGCTGGGTCACCACGGGCGCAGGTCGCGCGGCGATCGTGGTGGAGGAGTGCCAGGCGTCCCGCCGGTAGTCGAAGACGACACCTTCCGGGACGCTGCCCGCCGTACGGACGGCACCGGGCTTGTCGTAGACGCGGTGGTCCGAGCGCAGTTCGAACTGGTCGGCGAAGTCGGCGTCGGCGTGGAAGGCGATCGCCACCCGGGTGGGACGGGCCACGTTGCTGACGACCGTGATCGCCTCGGTCAGCCGCCCCTCGCGCAGCGCCTGCCGGCGGAAGAGCGTGCAGCCGGGCGGCTCGTCCCGGGTCCCCGCGGGGGTCACCACGATCACGCCGCCGTCCTGCGCCGCGGCGACCAGCACGGTGGGTTCGGCGCCGTCGACGGTCAGACGCCACCGGCTCAGGTGCCTGGCGTCGCGGACGAACAGGCCGTCCGGGGTGCTGCCACCCCTGCCGTGCACGTCGCCGCCGGGTCCGAGAACCGCGAACGTACCGGCGTGGACGAGCAGCCGGCCTTCTTGCTTCATGGTGTTCCCTCCGGCGCGGTGGCCAGCAGATCCAGGACGGCCGCCGCCGTCCAGCTGAAGTCGGTCATGCCGCGGGCCCGGCCGGTGCGCGGGTCGACGTACTCCGCGAAGCCGGATGCGCCGCCCGAGGCGAGGACCGCCTGCCGCAGCGCGTCGGCGAGGCGTACCGCCCCGTACTGGCGCAGACCGCGCTCGATCGCCCAGTTCACGTTGAACCAGGCGGGGCCGCGCCAGTAGCGCGACGAGTCGAACGCGAGGCCGCGCAGGTCGTAGCTGGGCACGAGCGCGGTGGTCGAGCCGAGGCCGAAGTGCTCCCCGGTGACGGTGTGCAGCAGCGCCTCGACGAGCGCTTGCGGCAGCTCCGGCACGAGCAGGGGCAGCAGTCCGCTGACGCTGCGCTCGGCGATCAGCGCCCCGGCCCGGAGGTCGCGGCTGAGGAACATCCCGGCCTCCGGCTCCCACAGCCGCTCCACCAGGGCGTCGGTGAGGGCACGGGCCCGGGCGCGGTGCGGGAGGGGGTCCTTGCCGAGCGCCTCGGCGATGGAGGCGAGGGCGTGCTCGGAGACGATGTAGAGGGCGTTGAAGCCGGGGTCCTCGACGGCGAAGGGATGCGGGGCGCCGCCGTCCCGGTAGGCGCGGTCGCGGTAGCCGGCGGCGAGGCGCACGTAGCGCCCGTAGTCGAGGTCCGTGGGCCGGTCCGCCGCGGCCCCGTGGGCGAGGTCCGCGCGCCGGAACGACGAGGCCGGAGCGGGGTCGATCCGGGACAACGGGCCATCCCAGCACGGGCTGTTGTCCATGCCCGGCTCCCACGGGTGCACCACGCCGGCCAGGCCGTGCCCCGCGAGGTCGCGGTGGGTCGCCAGGTAGTCGTGCCACGCGGTCAGCCGCGGATACAGCCGGCGCAGGAATCCCCGGCGGGCGGAGGTCTCCGGGTCGGACTCGTGGACGAGCCAGGCGGCCATCGCGTGCACGGGGGGTTGTACCAGCCCCGAGGTCTCGATGCCGCGCGGCGCGCCGGCCGCCCGCCCCGCCGCGCCGGACCGCCAGAAGTCCGGGCTCGGGAAGTAGGCGTCGAGCGGTATCGCGGCATTGAAGACGATGTGCGGCACCCGGCCGTCGTCCCACTGCGCGCCGAAGAGGGTCTCCAGTTCCCGCTGCGCCCTGCGCGGCGAGAGGTGGCGCAGCCCGATGGCGACGAACGCGGAGTCCCAGCTCCACTGGTGCGGGTAGAGGCTCGCCGAGGGGACGGTCGAGCCGCCGGTCCAGTTGGTGAGCAGCACGCGGACCGCGGCGTCGCGCAACCGGCGACGCGCGGTGTCCGACTGGGCGGCCCGCGGTGTCATCGGGGAGTCCAGGGTGCTCGTCGTCACGCGCCCGACCTGCGCAGGAAGCCGGGGATGGAGCGGACGGCGGCGACCGGGTCGCCGGTCAGCCGGCACTCGGCGGCGAGGTAGCCGTCGTATCCGATGGCGTGCAGGGCGCCGAGCCAGGCCGGCCAGTCCAGGTGTCCCGCGCCGGGCTGGAACCGGTTGGAGTCGCTGACCTGCGCGTGGCCGATGTAGGGCGCGGCGGCGAGGATCGCGGCCGCGGGATCGGCCTCCTCGATGTTCATGTGGTAGCTGTCGATGCCGATCTTCACCGAGTCAAGGCCGACCTCGCCGATCAGGTCCACGGCCTGCCCGAGCCGGTTGACCATGTGGTCCTCGTACCGGTTGAGCGGTTCGAGGAAGAGGGCGACGCCCTGGGCGCGGGCGTGCTCGCCGAGTTCGGTGAGCCCTTCGAGCAGGACGGTGCGCTCCTCCTCCTCGCCGCGCGGCGGTTCGAAGGGGGGCAGGCGGCGGGAGAACATCCCGTACGAGGCCGGGGTCTGCGCGCCGAGTCCGCCCAGCTCAGCGATCACCGTGAGCTGGGACTTCATCTGGTCGATGGCGTCGCGGCGCAGGCCGGCGTCGAAAGCGCCGAAGAAGTGCAGCATGTCCACGCAGACGGTCGGCATGACGACGCCGTCCGCGGCGGCGGTCCGCAGTTCGGGCAGCCGGCCCTCGAAGTGCAGGTCGCCCTTGGCGCGCAGCTCGATGCCGTCGAAGCCGGCGTTCTGTGCGAACTCCCACTTCTCCTGGAGGCTGTCTCCGGGCAGCAGCTGCTCCTGGCAGGCGGTCTTGAGCATCAGGGATCAGCGGCCTTTCAGAATTCCAGAACGACCTGGAGGGCGTCGGAGGGACGCTCGTCCAGCAGTACGTAGGCGTCGGACGCGTCAGTGGCGGGGACGACGTGACTCACCAGGGACGTCACATCGACCAGTCCCTCGGCGACCAGGGTGAGGAAGGTGCGCTGGAGCCGTTCGACGGTCCAGCGTCCGGCCAGCTGCGGGGGCACCCCGCCTATCTGCGAGCAGATCAGTTGGACGCGGTTGTGGTGGAACTCGTCGCCGAGCCGCAGCCCGACCCCGTCGCCCTGGTAGAAGCCGGAGGCGACGACCCGGCCGCCGACGGTGACCGAGCGGAGCGCCTCGTGGAGCGCGGGGTAGACGCCGCTGATCTCGATGGCGACGTCGGCGCCGCGGCCCTCGGTGGCGTTCCTGATCGCTTCCGCGACCCCGCCGGCCACGGCGTTGAGGGTGGCGGACGCCCCGTAGCTACGGGCGGTGGCGAGGCGTACGTCGAGCGCGTCGACCGCGGTGACCCGGCCGCCGTTGAGCTGGGCGAGGCGGGTGGTGAGCAGGCCGATGACGCCCTGGCCGAAGACGGCGACGTCCTCGCCCACGTGGATGTCCGAGGCGAGCACCGCGTTGTAGGCGATGGCGCCGACCCGGGCGAAGGTGGCGGCCAGCGGTGCGAGTCCGGCCGGCAGGCTGTGGCCGATCATCCGCTCGACGGGGACGATGCCCTCGCTGCGGTGCCCCCAGATACCCCAGACCAGTTCCCCGACGTTTGGCAGGCCCGGAGTCCCGGCGAGTTCGGGGGAGACCTCCGTCACCTCACCGACCTCCGAGTAGCCCCAGCCGGCGACCGGGTACTCGATGCCTGCCGCGCCCTCGCGGAAGATGCGCGCCCCGGCGTCCCACGTGCGGGTCAGGTACGGGTTGGTGCCCCGGTACGCGGTGAGTTCGGTGCCCGCGGAGACCCCGGAGAACCGGGTACGGACCCGGAGGTGCCCGGGGGGCAGAGGGGCAGTGCCGTGCTCGGCGACTTCGACCTGGCGCGGGCCGGTGAACTGGACGACGCGTTCCACGTGGGACTCCGGAAAGTTGGCTGTGTGGGCGGCCGGGAGGGGCGTACCGCCCCGACTTAGGTCGAAGATATCTCACACTTATGTCTTGTCAATACGCAAAAGTAGTGCTGTGATGCCTGAACATCCAGCGTAAGTAGCGTGAGGACACGGCATGCGTAAGTGGAACCGTCGGTCATCGAGGACCGCGGCGGGTGGGCTGGCATTGGCTCTGTGCGTCGGCGTACTCGCCGGCTGCGCGAGTCGAACCGGCCCGGCCGCGCCGGACAACCACATCACGGTGTGGTCACAGGCGAACCTCCCACCGCAGATGGCCGCGTCGAAGAAGATCGTCGACCGGTTCCAGAAGGAGACCGGGATCAAGGTCAAGCTGGTCGGAGTGGACGAGAACCAGCTTCCGCAGCTGATCATGTCCGCCGCCGCGGCCGGCACGCTGCCCGACGTCATCGGCGGCGTGCCCATCGGGCAGGTCTGGCAGATGTACACCAACGGGCTGCTCGACACGAAGGTCAGCGGCGAGATCGTACGGAGCCTCGACGCGAAGACCTTCGACGCCAACGCGCTGCGGCTGACCAGTGACGGCACCCGGCAGCTCGCGGTCCCCGCCGACGCGTGGCTCCAGCTGCTGGTCTACCGCAAGGACCTGCTCGCCAAGGCCGGGCTGCCGGTGCCGGACACGTACAGCAAGCTGCTCGCCGCGGCGGACAAGCTGAACACACCCGGCCAGGACGGGATATCCGTCGCCACCGACCCCAGCGACGCCTTCACCCAGCAGAGCTTCGAGGACATCGCGCTGGCCAACAACTGCCAACTGGTCGACGACCAGGGCAAGGTGACCCTCGACTCTACGGCCTGCCGGACGGCCTTCGCCGTGTACGACAAGCTCGGCAGGACCTACGGCTCCCCGGGGACCCAGACCGTCGACTCCACCCGCGCCACCTACTTCGCCGGCAAGTCCGGCATGGTGCTCTGGTCGACCTTCCTGCTGGACGAGCTGGCCGGACTGCGGAACGACGCCCTGCCGAGCTGCCCGCAGTGCAAGAGCGACAAGCAGTTCCTTTCCGACAACAGCGGTGTCGTCACGGCGATGGCCGGTGCGGACGGCGCCAAGCCGGCCCAGTTCGGCGAGGTGGCCTCCTGGGTGGTGACCAAGACGGGTGAGACCGCGGCCTCCAAACGCTTCATCGGCTACATGATGGACGCCGGCTTCGAGGACTGGCTGGGCATGGCCCCCGAAGGCCAGATCCCGGTGCGCCACGGCACCCCCGCGGACCCGGACAGGTACCTCGACGCGTGGCGGCACAGCGAGATCGGCGTGGACACCCGCAAGCCCCTGGACGAGGTCTACCCCAAGGCGCTGCTTGACCAGCTCCTCGCGGGTGTCGGCAACATGCAGCGGTGGGGGTTCAAGCAGGGCCAGGGCGCCCTGGTCGGCGCCACCAACGGCCAGCTCCCCGTACCGAAGGCGATCAGCGCGATGACCGGCGGCCAGATCTCACCGAAGAAGGCCGCCGCCGAGTCCGACTCCGATGTCGCCGCACTTCAGAAGTCCCTCCAGTAGCGGGCCGTCGGCCCCGACCGCCCTTCGGCCGCCCACGCGCAGGCCGTCCCCGTCAGGAAGACACATGAGCGCACAGCCCGGCGCGAAGAAGCGCCGCCAACTCACCACTGCCCAGCGGGAGAACCGCGCGGGACTGGCCTTCGTGACCCCCACCCTGGTGGTGGTCCTGGTCGTGGTGATCATCCCGATCCTCTGGACGATCCTGCTGGCGTTCCAGCACGCCAAGCTGGTCGACATCCAGGGCATGGGGGTGTTCGGCAACTGGTCCCTGCACAACTTCACGCAGGTCTTCACCTCCCCCGGCTTCTGGCCGAGCCTGTTCACCACCCTCGCCTACACCGTCGGCGGCACCGCGGGCTCCGTGCTGCTCGGCCTGATAGCCGCGCTCGCCCTGCGCAAGCCGTTCCGCGGACGCGGGCTGCTGCGCAGCAGCATGCTGCTGCCGTACGTGGCACCCGTCGTCGCGGTCGCCTTCGTCTGGCAGGTCGCTCTCAGCCCGCAGTACGGCATCGTCAACCAGTGGGGCGGCAAGCTGTTCGGCTGGGACAACCCCATCGCCTTCCTGTCCACCCGCGACTACCAGGTCGACCTGTTCGGCTTCCACTTCGGGCTGCCGCTCGCGCTGCTGACGGTCATCGCCTTCGAGACCTGGCGCTACTTCCCGTTCGCCTTCCTCTTCCTGCTGGCCAGGCTCCAGGCCGTACCCGACGGTCTTGAGGAGGCCGCCAGGGTCGACGGAGCCACCCCCACCCAGCGGTTCCGCTACATCCTGCTGCCGCAGCTGATGCCCGTCATCGCCCTGCTCAGCGTCCTGCGCTTCATCCTGACCTTCAACAAGTTCGACGACGTCTACCTGCTGACCGGTGGCGGCTCGGGCACCGACGTCGTCGCCGTGCGGGTGTACGACTTCCTCACCGCCAACTTCGATGTCGGCGCCGCCGCCGCGCAGGCCCTCGTCCTGGCCGTCGTGCTGATGGTCCTGCTCGGCATCTACTTCAAGTTCTTCGCCAAGAAGGTGCAGGAGGAGGCGTGATGACCCGCACACAGTTCGAGGAGCGCCTGTTCGGCGTGCTGCGGTGGGTCACCATCGCCTTCCTGGCAGTGATCACGATCCTGCCCTTCTACTACATGCTGCTGCTCTCGGTGAAGCCGATCGACTCCCTGCTGCTCGACCCGGGATCGCTGTGGGTCTCCGGCAAGGACTTCACCCTCGACACCTACCGGACCGTCCTGAAGTCCAGCGCCGACGGCGGCCAGGGCTTCCTGCGGATGATGTTCAACTCGGCGCTCGTGTCGCTGGGGACGGTCGTCCTGACCCTCGCCGCCTCGGTGCCGGGTGCCTACGCGATCAGCCGGCTGAGGTTCTTCGGCGGCCGCCAGGTGAGTGCGCTGTTCCTGGCGGTCTACCTCTTCCCCTCCACCCTGCTCGCGGTCCCGCTGTTCGTGATGTTCGCCAAGCTCGGGCTGTCGGGGAACCTCGCCGGCCTGGCCATCGTCTACGTGGCCCAGACCGTGCCGGTGGCGATCTACATGCTGAAGAACTACTTCATCACCATCCCGGTGAGCATCGAGGAGGCGGCCGCCCTCGACGGCGCCTCCCGCTGGCAGACCGTACGCAGGGTGGTCCTCCCGCTCGCGATGCCGTCGCTGATGGCCACCGGGCTGTACGTCTTCATGATCGCCTGGAACGAGTTCCTCTTCGCGCTGCTCTTCCTCGCCGCCGATCCGGACAAGTGGACCGTCTCGCTGGGCCTGCAGCAGCTCTCCAACGGCATCGAAGTCCCCAAGACCGTGCTGATGGCCGGTTCCGTGGTCCTGACGATCCCCATCATCGTGCTGTTCTACGCTGCGGAAAGACTGCTGACCGAAGGTCTGACCAGCGGCGCCGACAAGAGCTGACCCATGAGAGCGGGAGTGCACACGACCATGCCGGCCAACCAGGCGAGCGCGGGCCATCTGCTGCGGCTGATCCGCAGCGGGCAGGCCACCACCCGAGGCGAGCTCCAGCACGCGACCGGGCTCTCCCGCTCCACCATCAGCAGCCGGCTCGACCAGCTCTTCGGAGCCGGCTGGCTGCGGGACACCGCGGCGGGCGCATCCACCGGCGGACGGCCCTCCACCCGGCTGGAGTTCGACACCTCGCACGCCGTGGTGATCGCCGTGGACCTGGAGACCCGGCACAGCCGGGCCGCCGTGCTCGACCTGGACGGCGCCGTCCTGGCGGAGCACACCGAGCAGCTGCTGATCGCCGACGGCCCGGACCAGGTTCTCGACACGGTCGCGGGCTGGTTCCCCGCGCTCCTGGAGAAGGCCGGCGTCAAGGCCTCCCGGGTGTGCGGGATCGGGCTGTCCGTACCCGGTCCTGTGGACTGGGCGATCGGCCAGGTCGTCCAGCCGCCGATCATGCCGGGCTGGGACGAGTACCCCGTTCCGAGCCGCGTGCAGGAGGCCTACGCCCGCCATGTCGACCCGATGGGGCCGCCGGTGCCCGTCCTGGTCGACAACGACGCCAACCTGATGGCGTACGCGGAGCAGCGACGCTTCTACCCCGACTGCTCGGCCTTCGTGCTGGTCAAGGTCTCGACCGGTATCGGGGCGGGCGTCGTCGTCGACGGCGGTCCCTACCGCGGCATCGACGGCGGGGCCGGCGACATCGGGCACATCCGCCTGCACGACAGGACCGAGGCGCTGTGCATGTGTGGTTCCTACGGCTGCCTCGCCGCCGTGGCCAGCGGGCGGGCGATCGCCGAACAGCTGGCCGCGGCGGGGATCCCCACCACGTCGGGATCCGACGTGCGCGAACACCTGGCGGCCGGCCAGCCGGACGCGGTGCGGCTGGCCCGCGAGGCGGGCCGCCGGGTCGGTGAGGTCCTCGTCACCGTCGTCACGCTGCTCAACCCCGGAGTGCTCGTGCTGGCCGGCGACCTGGCAGGCACCCCCTTCCTGACCGGGGTGCGCGAACTGCTCTACCAGCGCGCCATGCCCCGCACCACCGCCCACCTCAACGTGGTGACCTCGCGGCTCGGCGACCAGGCCGCGCTCGTCGGGGCGACCGCCATGGTGGTCGAGCACCTCTTCGCGCCCGCCAGGGCCGACCTGCGGCTGGCCGCCCTCAACAACGGCGGCTGACCCCCTCCCCGTCCCTCCCCGTCCCATGCCGGAGTTCCCGTGGCCCACGTCCACCCGTCCGACGCCCGTCCCTCAGTACCCGCCCCCGAACCGGGGGAGATCGGGTCCGCCGAGGCGCCGCCGCCCCCGCTGAGGGTCGGCCTGGCGGGCGCGGGTCCCTGGGCCAGGACGATGCACGCCCGCATGCTGGCCGCTGGGCCCGAGACCGTCCTGACCGCGGTCTGGGCCCGGCGGTCGGAGGCCGCCCGAGAGACGGCGGCGCCCTACGGCGCCGCCGTCGCGGCCTCCTTCGACGAGCTGCTCGACCGCAGCGAGGCGATCGCCTTCGCCGTCCCCCCGGCGGTCCAGGCCGATCTGGCCGTCCGCGCGGCCAGGGCGGGCAAACCCGTGCTGCTGGAGAAGCCGCTGGGCGCGGACCTGGCCTCGGCCCGCCGCGTCGCGGAGGCCGTGGCCGAACACGGGGTCGTCTCCCAGCTCGTCCTGACCAAGCGCTACCACCCCGCGACCCGGGCCTTCCTCCGGCAGGCGCAGGGCGCCGAGGTGAGCGGGGCACGCTCGTGCTACCTGCACGGCGGCTTCCTCGGCGGGGAGTTCGCCACGCCCTGGCGGCTGGCCCAGGGAGCCCTCTACGACCTGGGCCCGCACCTGCTGGACCTGCTGGACCTGGCCGTCGGCCCCATCGCCGCCATCAGGAGTACCGGCGACTCCACCCGCTGGATCGAGCTGACCTGCGAGCACGCCGACGGCGCCGTCAGCCAGGCGTCGCTGTCCGGCGCGGTCCGGCTGTCGCGGGCCCGCACCCGGATCGAGCTGTACGGCCCCGGCGAGGAGATCGTCTACGACACCGCGGAGCTGGACCACGAGGAGTGCTGGCCGGTGCTCCGCCGCGAGTTCGCGCAAGCCGTCCGCACCGGGGTCGCCTCGCCCATCGACGCGGCACGCGGCCTGCGCCTGCAGGAACTCCTGGACATGGCCGCGTCCTGCCACACCCCCTGACTGCGGGTGAGGAGGCGGACGCAACTCGGCGATACCGCGCAGGCCGGTCGGCAGGGAGCTCGGTCCGGCCACCATCGATGCCGGATGCCGGCAGAAGACCGGCATCAAGGACATCGTCTCGGCAGTGCGGGCCGACGTGGAACGTGCCGTGTTGCGAGGCCGCACGAACCACTTGCCGGTCCTGCGGCGGCTGCGCGCGGGGACACTGGCGGCGGCCTCCCTTGCCGCCTCTCCGGAACCGGGGGCGAGCCCTTCGCCGACAGCACCGCCGCGACCGCGATGATCGAACGGGGCGGTCCGGTGGCCGTGGTGGGGCACGGCGCCGGACCGCCCGGCGGGGGTGGGGCTCAGGCCGCCAGCGTGCGGACCAGCGCTTCGGCGACCGGGGCCGAGGACGCCGGGTTCTGGCCGGTGATCAGGTTGCGGTCGGTGACGACGTAGGGAGCGAAGACCTCGCCCTCCTGGAAGTCGATGCCGAGCTCCACCAGCCGGTCCTGGAGCAGCCACTTGGCCCGGTCGGCGAAGCCGGCCGCGGTCTCCTCGGCGTTGGTGAACCCGGTCGCCCGGTATCCGGCGAAGGGGGAGGTGCCGTCCTCCCCGACGGTGGCGAGCAGCGCGGCGGGGCCGTGGCAGACGACGGACACCGGCCTGCCGGAAGCGAGCACGCTGTTCAGCAACCGGCCGGAGGCGGCGTGGACGGACAGGTCCTCCATGGGCCCGTGGCCGCCGGCGTAGAACACCGCGTCGAAGGCGTCCGGGTCCGAGGGGTCGATGTCCTCCAGCCGCAGCGGGCTGCGCAGTTCGCTGATGGCGGCAAGTTCCGCGGCGATCCGGTCGGCGTTCTCCTGGCCGCCGTTCACGTCGGGCGACAGGCTGCCCGCGTCCACCGTGGGGACGACGCCGCCGGGGGTGGCGAAGACGATCTGGTGGCTGGCCGCGCGGAGGACCGCGTAGGGGGCGGTGACCTCCTCGGCCCAGTAGCCGGTGGGGTGCTTGGTGCCGTCCGCCAGCGTCCAATGGTCAGAGCCGGTCACGACGATGAGAATCCTGGACATGTCTGTGCTCCTCCGAGCGTCGAGCGTCGTAAGCGCCAAAGGTTCTTTGACGCTTACGATCTCACCACGAGGTCGGGCTGTTCGTAAAGGTCATTCGCCTCATGAACCTTACGGACGTAGGATGGGCGGGACGGCACCGGAGCGAGAGCAGGAGCGGACACATGGCAGGAACGGACGGCGAGGGCACCACGCGGTCCCGGGTTCCCGCCCCGGCGGGGGCGCTGGTGGCGCTGCTCAACTCACGCCCGCACGCGGAGCCGCTGCTGCCGGACCGGCTGGACGACCAACAGGCGGCCGCCGAGATCCTGCAGAGCTACCGCCTGCCGGACGCCGGGGAGCTGACCGCCGAGCGGCTCGACCGGGTCCGGGCACTGCGCGCCGACCTGATGGCCGCTGTGGAGGCGGCCGACGCCGATCGGGCGCGGCGGCGATGGGAGGCCCTGTCGGCGCACGTCTCGGGCATCACCTTCCGGCTGGACTTCGCCGACGGGACGCCGGCGCTGTCCCAGGTGACCGGTGACCCGCTGCTCGGCGGGATCGTGGCCGCCGTCGCGGACATCCTCAGGGACGGCACCTGGCAGCGCGTCCGGGTCTGCGCGAACGACGGGTGCCGCGCGGTCTTCTACGACACCACCCGCAGCCGCACGCAGCGGTGGCACTCCTACGAACTCTGCGGCAACCGGGCGAACGTCGCGGCGTTCCGCGCCCGCGAGAACGCGTAGCCCCGCGGGCCCCGAAAGGACACCGCGGGACGGCCCGCCGCGGAATGCGTCGACCACGGCGGGCAACGCGCCACCGTCAGGACAGCAGCACTGCGGCCAGCCGCCGCCAGGCGTCCAAGGGGAGGTCCGTCCGTGTGTCGGCGGTGACGACCTGGAGCGCCAGGTGGTCGGCCCCCGCGGCCAGGAACTCCTGGGCGCGCGCCGCGATCGTCTCGGCGTCGCCGAGCGCGAACACCGCGTCCAGCAGCCGGTCGCTGCCGCCGTCGCGCAGGTCGTCCTCGGTGAAGCCGAGCCGCCGCAAGTTCGCGGTGTAGTTGGGCAGCGTGAGGTACATGGCCAGATACGCGCGGGCCGTCGCGCGGGCGCGCTCCAGGTCCGGGTCCAGGACCACCTTGAACTCAGGGGCGAGCAGCGCGTCCTGACCGAGGATGTCACGGGCCCGGGCGGTGTGCTCCGCGGTGACCAGGTACGGGTGCGCTCCCGCCGCCCGGTCCCTGGCCAGCTCCAGCATCTTGGGGCCGAGCGCGGCGAGCACCCGTCCGGCTGCCGGCACCGGCTCCGGTGCGGAGTCCAGCGCCGTCAGATACTCGCGCATCGCAGAGTACGGCTTCGCGTAGTCCTTGGCGAGAGCTCCGTGGCTCACCCCGAGCCCGAGCAGGAACCGTCCGGGATGGGCGCGTTCGAGCGCCGCCCGCCCGGTGGCGACCTCCTCGGCGCCGTGCTCCCAGATGCTGAGGATGCCGGTGGCCACCACGATCCGGGGCGCGGCGGCGAGCAGCGGTGCCGCGTACGCGACGTCCGGGCCGCCGCCGAGCCAGATCGTGCCGTAACCCAGGGCGTCGAGTTCCGCCGCGGCGTCGTCGTGCGCACCTGAATACGCGGGGCCGTCGCCGCTCTGCGCGGTGGTCCAGGCGCTGCTCCACACGCCGATCCTGCCCAGAGGGTTCTGCTGTGCCATGTGACTCGTCCTCGGTCGAAGGGAATTCGGGGTACCTCCGTTGTACACGGCGCGTGGTCCCCGATCCGTAAGCGCGGGCGGCCCGCGACCGTCCGGCCGACCTGTACGTGACCGGTACCACATCGATTCCCGAGATATGACGTGGACCTCATCGGCGGCCCGAAGTGTCACACTCCGCGGTCCTGGTCCCCTCCTTGCAGGCGAAACCGAACCGCAAGGGGGATCCCGGTGCACGCCGGCGCCCTCCGACGGCCCCGCCACCGGCGGACGCCGTGCCGGCAGGCCCCCGCGGCCTGACGTAGCGAAACCCACTCCCCGGAAGGCACGTCTCCGATGAAACCCAAGGACACCCGACCGTCCTTCCTTGCAACGGGCCGCGGCAAGCTCACGCTGACCTTGCTGTGCGCCATCGCGTTCCTCGACTTCATCGACGGCTCGATCGTCAACGTCGCCCTGCCCGCCATCCGCAGCGACCTGGACTTCTCCGTCCAGGACCTGCAGTGGGTGCCGAGCGGCTACCTGCTCACCTACGGCGGCTTCATGCTGCTCGGCGGACGGCTCGCCGACCTGCTCGGACGGCGCCGCGTCGTGGTGGCGGGGACCGCGCTGTTCTCGGTCTCCTCGGTCGTCGGCGGGTTCGCCACCACCTCGGGCATGCTGGTCGGCGCGCGGCTCGCACAGGGGGCGGGGGCCGCGCTGATGCTCCCCGGGGCGCTGTCCATCCTCACGACGATGTTCAAGGAGGGCGGCGACCGGACCAAGGCGCTCAGCGTCTGGGGCGGTGTCGCCGGCGGCGCGTCGGCGGTCGGCGTGCTCCTCGGCGGCCTGCTGACCGACGGCCCCGGCTGGCGCTGGGTGATGTGGGTCAACGTCCCGGTCTGCGTTCTGGTGATCGCCGGGCTGTACCTGCTGATCGAGGCCGACCGGCGCACCGTCCGCTCGGCGAACTTCGACATCCTCGGGACGGTGCTGGTCACCGGAGCGGTGCTGCTGCTCGTCTACACCCTGGTGAAGGCGCCGGACGTGGGCTGGGCCGAGGACCGGACGATCGGCGGCCTGGCGGGCGCCGCGGTGATCCTGGTCGCGTTCCTGATCAACGAGCAGCGCAACAAGAACCCGCTGCTGCCGCTGTCGATCTTCCGGATCAAGGGGCTCGGCGCCGCCGACGTCACCCAGTTGGTCGCGGTGGCCGGCTTCCTGTCGATGTTCTTCTTCCTCAGCCTGTACATGGAGAACGTCCTGGGCTACTCGCCGATGAGGACCGGCTCCGCCTACCTGCCGCTGTGCGTGGGCGTCGGCGTGGCCGCGGGCATGGCGTCCCAGCTGATCCCGCGGATCGGGACGCGGCCGCTGCTGATCGTCGGGCTGCTGCTCGCCGGCGGCGGAATCCACTGGCTGTCGCGCATCCCGGTGGACGGCCACTACCTGAGCGACCTGCTGCCCGGGCTGCTGGTCACCTCGATCGGGCTCGGCTTCGCCTTCGTGTCGATCACCACCGCGGCCAACGCCAACGTGGAGCCGGAGCGCGCCGGGCTCGCCGCGGCGCTGCTCAACGCTTCGCAGCAGATCGGCGGGGCGCTCGGGCTTGCGATCTTCTCCGCGGTCGCGACATCGCGCACCGGGCACCTCGTCGCGCACCGGACGCCCATGCCCGAGGCGCTCACCTCGGGGTTCTCCCGGGCGCTGCTGGTCAGCAGCTTCTTCCTGTTCGCGGCGGCGGTGGTGGCGCTGCGGGCCGCAAACAGCCGCGGCGAGGCGGCGGAGGAGCCCACCGCACAGACGGCCCCGGAACCTGTCCCCACCAACTGACAGTGATGATGTTCGTGGTGACGCTACGGGTGGGCCTGACTCGCCAACTGACTGACGTCTCGACTGTCCTGTTTGGGATTTGTCGGCCCGCCGGGCGTCACCACGCACGCGGCCGGACGGGCGCTTGTGACTTCATAGGAGCTTGGTCCAGAAGCCCCGTCACTGTCTTGTCCACCCGCCCGACCGGCGCGTGCCGCCCTCGGAACGGACACGCCACAAGGACGGACATGACCAGCATGACGCACGACGGCCCGCAGATCACCGGCGGAGTCGACACCCACGGCCTGACCCACCACGCGGCGGTGATCGACACCATCGGCCGGCACCTGGCTGACCAGGAGTTCCCGGCCACGATCCGCGGCTACCGGGATCTGCTGGCCTGGATGCGTTCACTCGGCGAGCTGGCCGCGGTGGGTGTGGAGGGCACCGGCGCCTACGGGGCCGAACTCGCCCGGGTGCTCACCGCCGCAGGAGTCACAGTCATCGATGTCGACCGTCCGGACCGCAAAACCCGGCGGATGAAGGGCAAGTCCGACCCGATCGACGCCTACGCCGCCGCGACAGCCGTACTGTCCGGGCGGGCCACCGGCACCCCCAAGAGCCGGGACGGCGTGGTCGAGGCCGTGCGCGTGCTGCGGACCGCTCGCCGCAGCGCGGTCAAGGCCCGCACCCAGGCGATGAACCAGATCCGGGGCCTGCTGGTCTCGGCGCCTGCGATGCTGCGCGAGCAGGTCGCGGGAGTGGACCGGGCCACGCTGATACGCACGCTCGCCCGGCTGCGGCCCGGCGACGACCTGTCCCGCCCGCTGACCGCCACCCGGGCAGCCCTGCGCCGCCTGGCCCGCCGCCACCAGGCGATGGACGCCGAGATCGCCGAGCTGGACGCGGAACTCGGTCCGCTGACCCGGCAGGCCGCTCCCGCACTGCTGGAACTGTTCGGCGTCGGCCCCGAAACCGCCGGCCAACTGCTGGTCTCGGCCGGGGACAACCCCGAACGTATGCGTTCGGAGGCCGCCTTCGCGCACCTGGCCGGGGTCGCACCGATCCCGGCATCCTCCGGCCGCACCCACCGCCACCGCCTCAACCGAGGCGGCGACCGGGCCGCGAACAACGCCCTGCACACCATCGTGCTCGTCCGCATGCGCTACGACGAGCGCACCCGCACCTACGTCGAACGCCGCACCAAGGAAGGCCTGTCCAAAAAGGACATCATGCGCTGCCTCAAACGATTCGTCGCCCGCGAGGTCTACCGCGCCCTGACCAGCACACCGACCGAACAAGCCACACAAACCGACCTTGCTCCTGCCGCTTGACATCTATAGGAGCATCCCGGCGCCGGGGCGATCCGGCACTCGGCGCCCCCGCGCAGCCCGGCGCTTGCCGCAATCCGCATCCGCGCAGGCCGGCCGGCCTGTCCACGGTCCTCACCGGTCACGGAGGGCCCGGCAGGCCGAAGAGCGGCAAGCAGGAGTCAGGGCCGGCCTCATGACGAGTGTCAGCCAGCACCCGTTGCTCTGTTCCGTTGCGGCGCCCTGACCTGCGGGAAGAAACGATTCCCGGCCCATACGCCTGGATGGGTGACAGGAACCGGACCTCCAGGAGATCCCACGTGCAGATACCCACCCACGAGCCCGGACGGAGTCCCACCTCGTTCGGCGACGTGTACGAGACGCACTTCGACGCCGTCCTCGGCTTCGTCACCCGCAGAACCGTCGACCGGGACCTGGCCGCCGACCTGACCGCCGACGTCTTCGTCGCGCGGGGGCCATCTTGACACTGCCCGGCAGATCCGATGGTTGAGACCGAACGCGTTCAAGGAACCCGGCTGTCTACCCGCACATGTTCAGCTCTTGTCTTGCGGAGGCCCTCGCATCGACCGCTGATCGGGCTACCGACCTGTGCGGATGACACTCTCGGCAGCCGCAGGGCGACGCGTGTGTGCCGCGCCGCGATCTCCCCGGTCAGCGGCGGCTGGTGGCCAGGATGACGAGGAACTGGCCGCCGCCCGGCTCGATGCTGGCGGTCACCGGCAGCCCCGGTACCAGTCGGGAGAACCGGTCCACCAGCCAGTCCGCCGCCTCCTGGGCGTCCCGCCGGGTCGGACAACGGCCCACCATCTCGCGGCCCCCCTTGCGCTCCAGTCTCCCGGCAACGGTGATCAGCGGCGCGGGCTCGACCACGTACAGGCGGTCCGGCCAGGCGATGGCCACCTCGACCGCGCCCTTGCGGGTGTTGCACGCTCGGTGTGCGAGCCGCTCGGCGACCTTGGCCTTCCGGTCGGCGGTCCGGCTGTCCACGCTGGGCCCCCGCGGGTCGTTCACCGACATCTCGGGATCGACTGGTTCGTCGCACACCCAGCACCGCCAGCCGTCACGCTCGGCCACAAATTCGAGGGGACTCACCCGAGGAGACTACCGCGCCCGGCCGCCACCCCGCAGGCCCGGGACGCGGCGGGTGAGGGTCCGACTGCCGGCCGGGGCGGCGGATACTTGGCGGTTGAGGCCGCCCCCGGGGCCAAGCGAGAGCCGGTGGCCGTGAGTACGGCGTCTCCGGCGGCATGGCCGTGTGTGTCGTTGACGGCCTTGAAGTCGTCCCGGTCGGAAGCGCGCGGGTTCCCGGAATCCCGAACGTTGGTAGGCCGGAACCTGCGTGCCAGCTGATGGGCGACAAGCTCAACACGTCGAGTGGCATGGACTACTACCGCGTATCCGCGTCCGCCGCCCGCATCCACGTCGTCACTGACCCTGACCCGTACGGGTCAGGCGACCCAGATCCGGACGGACATCAGAGGGGCGACGTCTGGTCCGTCGACGTGTGGTGACCAGCTGGCGACCTCCCAGCAGCGTCCGCGATATCCCTTCGCTACGAGGAGCCCCGGGCAACGATCTGAGGAGCGCGCGCCGCATCCCACCGGCTAGCCCGCAGGCCAATGCGGGTTCGGCTTGCCGTCATCGCTCATGTGCGCCCGCTGCCAGATCCCTTTCCAGCTGAGCGGTATCTCCGGGACGAACCGGTGCTGCTTCCCGCACGGACATGGCGCCAACACCCTCGCGCACCCGCGGCACAGCTCCACCCAGCCGTGCCCGGTCGAGTGCGACACCGGCGGTCTCTCGTCCCCGCAGGCGGGGCAGCCGGGGAGATCGGCGCCGTTCAGGATCGTGTTCTGCCGCCGGACGTACTCAGGCAGTCGCAGCGACGGATGGCGGAACGGGTCTTCGTACCAGGCACGGTCCGGGCCGTCCCACCTGCTGCGCAGCCACCACGGTCGCGGGTTCGGAACGGGCCGACGCCCGGCCTGCTTGTCCGCCCGGCGTTGTGCGGCGTACTCCTCCCCCCGCGCGAGCCACAGCACCCGTGCCTCAAACAGTTCTTCCACCGCCCGCACCAGCGAGTCCGGGTCCGCTTCCAGCCGCCGGGGGATCGCGGCGCTGAGTGTGAGGTGGTGGTATGTCGCCCGGAAGCCGTACGGCGCAAAGAGGGTGATGCAGTTCCGCAGCGCGCTGTGCCGGCGGCGCAGGGGAAGGCGCGCGTCGTGCACGTGCGCCCGGTTGGTGAGAAAGCTGGTCATGGTGTGGGCGCCAGGTCCAGTGCCCGTGTCAGGGCGGCGGTGACGGCGGCGGCGTGCGCCGGCAGATGCCGTTCGGCCCAGGTTCTGGCCAGGCTGAGGAAGTCCTGCAAATCCTTCTGGGCGCCCGCGACGAGCTTGCGTACCTGGTCCACCGGCAGCTCGGTCACCGGACTGCCGTCCGTTCCGTGGGCGTCGAGCGTCAGCCGGACGGTGTCGCCGACGCGTTCGGCCACCGAGGACGGATCGTGGCCGAAGGAGGAGCCTCCGGCGGCGAACAGATCAGGCATGGTGAGGAGCCCGTGCAGGAATGTGCCGAGCGGGTCGGTCGGGCACGGCCCGTGCTCCTCCTCCGGCTCGAAGTCGTTGCAGCCGGCGATCCGCATGACCGCCGTACCGGCCTCCGCCGCAGTCAGTTCCCCGTTCAGCACGAGGTAGCCATATGGCTCGTGCTCGCCAACCGGCCAGAGCGCGAAGTCACCGGCAGCGACGATCTCCGGAACGGGTTGCATCTCCAGCACATGGGGATGATGCCGGACCCACCGCTACACTGCCACGGGCTTTCAGCTGCTCGATCGGACTCGGAGCAGGCCCACTATCCGGGCAGTTTCGCGGTGCGGTCCGGGCAGGCAAGGCCCGCGGACGACGTCGTCCCAGTGGGTGGCGTCGCGCAGGACGGCGGTGGTGATGCGGCCGCCGCGCGGTCCGGTGAACAGGCGGGCGCCGGGTCTGCTGCCGTCGGCGAGTTCTTGGAGGGCGTCCCACTCGCGTAGGGCCACGGAGCGGGCGCAACCTCGCAGTCAGCACACTCCGCGACGCCGGCCACCGCAGCATCGCCGCCGGGCTACGACAAGCCTCCTGCCAGCCCTTCACACACCCACTCGGCCGGCTCGGGCTCATCTGACCTGAACCAACACGTGATCACCAGGAATCTGAACCAGCCCTGCGCGCCCCCTGGGAGGTCCGCACGCCCCGGATGTGCCGCCACGGGGAGGTGGCGGCACATCCGACAGGCCGGCCGCCGGATCAGGCCGGTGTCAGCTGCCATTGCTGGTTGGCGCCGTTGTTGGCGGTCCACTGCACGACGGCGGCTCCGTCGTTGGTTGCCTGGCCGCTCACATCGGCCGCCAGGCCGCTGTCATGGCTGACGATGGTGTAATACCCGTCGCCGGTGGGCCGCAGGTACCACTGCTGGTTGGTGCCGCCGTTCGCCGACCACTGCTGCAGTTGCAGGCCGGGGGTGGCGGAACCGCCGTTGACGTCGAGCACCTTGCCGGTGGGGTTGTAGCGCAGGGTGAAGGCGCTGCCCGAGGCGCTGAGGGTCCAGGTCCCGCCGCCGGTCTGCTGGACGGCCTTGGCGCCGTCGGCGGTGGAGTTGCCGGCGATGGCCAGCGGCTTGCCGCTGTTGCGGTTGACGATCCGGTAGGTGCCCGGCGCGGGGCTCGTGGAGCTGCCCAGGGTGAAGTACTCGACCGCGTCGCTGAACACGGTCGTCCCGGCCTTGCTGGTGGACAGCACGAGGTAGACCCGGGAGCCGCTGGACGGCGCGGTGAACGACACGGTCTGCGTCGCCTTCGAGCCGAGCGGGACGGCGAGGGTGGTGTTCCCGGAGGCGATCACCGGGCCGGTGGCGCTGTCGAGGTGGGCGCTCCAGGCGAAGCCCACGGCGGTGCCGGTGAAGTCGTCGTTGAACACCGAGATCGTACGGTTCACGGTGCTGTTGGCGGCGTATCCGGGGACCGCTTGCGGGAGCGGGAAGGTGCCGTTGGAGTCCGACACACCGGAGGCCGACCAGTAGGGCAGGTCGATCGCGGCGACCGGGTTGAACGCGGCCTGGATGCGCTGGATCTGCGGATTGCTCCACGGGTCGGAGAGGTTGTCGGCGCCGTAGACGGGATGGCCGCCCTCTTCGGGGGTGAAGTCGGTGGTGCGGACGCCGGGTATGACGCCCGCCCAGCCGGACAGCAGGGTGTAGGGGCGCAGGTCGCTGGCGTCCTTGCCGCGCTTGGCCACCATCGTGGTGGCGAACCACTCGAAGCCCTGCTTGGTGTTGCACTTCGGCCAGATGTACTCGCCCTCGCCGTCGGGCCGGCCGGCCACCGACACGACCTTCTCGCCGTAGGTGCCGAAACCGTCCAAGTAGTGCCCGAACACATCGAAGTTCGCGTACGTCATGGTGGGGTAGGGGTTGGCCGGAGCGCCGACCCACGCGTCGACGCTGACCGGCCGGGTGCCGTCGTTGCCGTTCATCGCCGCGTACAGGTCCTTCTCGAACTGCTCCGAGTCCATACCGCTGCTGCCGGGCTCGTTGCTCTGGCTCCAGCGGATGATCGCCGGGTGGTTGCGGTCGCGCAGGGTCAGCGCGCGGGCGTGGTCGACCATGTTGTCGTGCCCGGCGACGAAGTCCTGAAGGCTGTTGGAGCCGCGGATGCCGGTCTCGTCGATGATCATCAGGCCCATCTCGTCGGCCACGTCGAGCATGTAGGGGCTGGCCGGCTCCTGGTGAATGCGGACCACGTTGTAGTTCAGCCGCTGGTAGTTGTCGACCGCCTGCGGCCAGCCGCCGTTGCCCGAGGAGGGCGCGAGGAAGCCGGGCAGTGTGTCGTAGGCGTCGCCCTTGCCGCCGTTGTTGACGCGGTCGAAGTCCGCGCCCTGGAGGTTGTCGCCGCGGAAGTTTACCCGCACGCCGTTGAGGTAGTAGTACTCGCCGTTCTGGCTGCTCTCCCGGAATCCGAAGCGGTAGGCCGCGTCGCTGGTGCGGCCGTCGTCGGTCGCCGCGTGGACCGTCAGGCGGTGCAGTTGGGCCCGATACCCCTGCCGGTAGGGGACGTTGGGCCACCAGTACGAGGAGGAACCCAGGTTCCACGCCACCGGCCCGACCGTCACCTTGACGGTCGAGTGGGCGGCCACCGCGACCGTCTTGCTGGGCAGGGACGGGTAGGTGAACGACGTGCCGTTGTCCGAGGCGAGCGAACCGGTCAGCGTCACCGTCCGCGCGGCGCCCGAGGTGTTGGTCACCGACGCGTCGTAGGTGAGGGTCTGATTGGCCACGGACGTGCGGATGAACGTGTCGCTGACGTACACCGCCGGATACACGCGCAAGAACGCCGAACGGAAGATCCCCTGCGGTACGGCCTCGGCCCAGTCGGCCGCGTCGGGCACCAGATACCTGCCGTTCGCGGGGTTCTTCAGGGCGCCCCTGCCCTTCACATCGACCGTTACGGTGTGCGTGGTACCCGGTGCCGCGTACGCGCTGATGTCGAAGTTCGACGGCGTGAAGGCGGTGGTCCTGGTCGCCACCGTCCGCCCGTCGACCGACAGGGTCGCCTGGTGGTTCACCGCGCCGAACTCGATCCACGTGGACTGCGGCTGCCCGGAGTCCGGCACGGTGATCGTGCGGGAGTACACCGCCTCGTTCACATCGGTGAAGCCCTGCTTGTACCAACCGCCGCCCGGCACCGTGATCGACGTCGCCGACCGGCCCAGCGGGGTGAACCCCCAGGTGCCGGCCAGGTCGACCGAGGCGATCGCGGCGTTGCCGGCGGTGACGCCGTCGGTGCCGGAGGCCGGCGAGGCAACGGCCGGCGTGGCTCGAGGGGCGGTCGCTGTGGCCGGCTGTGTTCCCACAGCCCCGGTCAACAGCGCCACGACGGCCACGGACCAAAGGGCCAGGCGTCGACGGCGCGGCGGCTGTACGTGTTGTCGCTTCACACGATCCTCCTTGTGAACGGACCAGGCACGGGCAGGTGGTGAACCGGTCGGGGCGGCGCTGAAGCCGTAAGGCGGTGAGCGACTCGCCGGGTCGGCCTTGTCCCACCACAACTCGCCGACAACCAGGGGGAAGGGGCCCGCCCGGACCGCCCGACCCCTCGGCTCGCCTGACAGGCACCCACTGTGTTAGCGCTCACACGTACCGATCGGTCGGAGATATGGCGTCAATGGAGGGACAGATGTTTCGGATACAAGAACGTGCACCTGCACCCCTCACGGTGTCAAGCCTCACGACACGAACCGATTCACCCGGCCATCGGTGAGACCTCCTGTCCCAACCCGTGCCCTGGGCGCCCCTGTGCTCTCATCGGCGACAGAAGCCCAGGTTCCCGCGTGGACGGCTGGCGCGCGGGCCCGGCGCCTGAACAGGCCCGTACCGCACCCCCCTTGAGGTAACGACGAAGGATGTGTCAGTCTCATTTCGACCCCGCTATCGGAGCTGTCCCTCGCTGGCCGAGCGCGCACACCTGGATCTCTCCCACGGAATGTGAGCGCTCACCCCTCCTGGGCGACGCGCGCTGTGGAGTTGCAGCGCCCGCGCCGCTTCGCTGTGGTACCTGCTCAGGTTTTCGGATACGCCGGACGGGCGCGTTGTTGGGCCAGTGGCTCGCCGGTGAGGCCCGGGCCGAGGGTGTGTCCCGTCGCGACCTCCTGTGGCTGGCAGCCGCAGGAGGCGTGGTCATCACGACGCTGGCGGGCCTGCCGACACCGGCAGCGCACCGCTGACCCGGCAGACACTCAAGAGCGCATTCGAGACCGCCGCCCGCGCGACGTTCACCGCGGGCACCCGGCACCGGCTGACCGGCCGCTCCTGGTCGGGCAGCGGAGGCATCCGGCACGTCGAGGTCAGCACCGACGACGGCGCCACCTGGAAGCGCGCCCACCTCCACGACCGCCCCCGCGCCGCGGCGTGGTCCCGCTGGTCCACCGACTGGCACCCCACCACGCCCGGCCCCACCGCTCTGCCGGCCCGCGCCACCGACACCACCGGCCGCATCCAGCCCGTCCGGACCACCCCCGACACCCGGGGCTACCCATTCGACGCGGTCGTCCGGAACCCCGTCACCGTAGTTCCCGGGAAGCGGAGTACCGCCCACTACCGGACCGGCAGCTCGTGACGCCGGCCCCCTGACCGCGCGCTGCGGGGCGGTCCTCGGGCGCAGTGCGAGCCGCGTCAGTCTCCCTGGGACCAGGCGGCGGAAGTGAGCGACAGGTAGATCCCGAAGTTCTGGAGCCCGGTGGTCGTCAGGATGTCCCGGTGAAGCCTGTCCACCCGTTCCTGGCGATCGGCGGCGCGGCTTTCGAACCACTTGGTCCGTACCTCGATAACCAGATCCAAGCCGCCTGGGTCCAACGGATCCCGCCGCCTGAAGCGGATCTCGACATCGCCAGGCTGCAGGTCCCCGTCATACGGTTCCTCGGGACACTCGACAGCTCTGGAGACCAGGTGCGGCAGCACGGAACCCAGTTCGCGGAGCTTGGAACCCGCGACGCTGTGGGGATAGGTGATGTCTACAAGCGGCATCTGGCCACTGTAGTGTCACGGTCTCCGCGACCCGATAGAAGCCGCTCACACGGTTGCTGCTGGCCAGCACGACCCGTCGCACCCCCTGCCGGCGCGCGCCCTCCAGCACGTTGTGCGTCCCTCGGACATTTCCGTCCAGCAGATCCGGCAATGGCGCCACATCAGGGAGCCCACCCAGGTGCACCACCGCATCCAGGTCCTTCAGGACTGCTGTCACCGCTTCCGCGTCACGCAGATCCAGCTGGTGGACCTCCTCTGCCGGCGTCTGTGCTGTGAGCCCTGCACGATCGATGAGCACCAACCGCGCTACCTCATCACGCAAGCCGACCCGGACCACCGATCCGATCCGCCCGGCGGCACCGGTGATCGCCACAGCCTCAGGTTTCGTTCCCATGGCGACCACCCTCCCGCACACCACTGACATCGGGCCTTCGCGGGCCTTCCGCGGGCGACAGGAAGTGGTGACGGCTGGCGACCTGCCTGACGGTGGCTGTTCGCGAGCTCGTTGGCTTGGCTCTGTCGGCAGCGTGCCGCGACCTGCGCCCCGAGGCGGCGTGGACGACCGCGCGCCGTCCGCTCGATCCGCGGTCACGCACTGCGCCTCGCCGAGCTCTGGATGTTGGGTAGGCGCAGACGCGAGGGAACCTTCGCCGGATCGCGCGCCTCCTGGCGAGGTGAACGGCCTGTCGTATCCGGCGAAGGGATCCCCTCATGACCAACAGCGATCGCCCCATGCCCCCGTTGGAGGGGGTCGAGCACCGGTGGGTGACGGTGCGCGGGGCCCGGTTGCACTTCGCCGAGGCCGGCAGCGGCTCGCCCGTCGTGCTCCTGCACGGTTTCCCGCAGCACTGGTACGCCTGGCGCGCGCTCGTCCCGCTGCTCGCCGACGACTACCGGCTGATCTGCGTCGATCTGCGCGGCTTCGGCTGGTCGGAGCAGACCGAGCGCGGCTACGACACGGACGGCCTCGCTGACGACGTCCTCGCGCTGCTGGACGCACTCGGTCTCGACCGGGTGACCCTGGTCGGCCACAACTGGGGAGCCGGGGTGGGCTTCCGGCTCTGCCGGCGGGCCCCGGATCGGTTCCGTGCCTTCCTCGCGCTGAACATGACGCACCCGTGGACGCGCCACCGCGACATGCTGCCGAATCTGTGGCGGATGTGGTTCACCGCCTTCATCGAGTACCCGGTGCTCGGACGGCTGGTCCTGCGGCACTGGCCGGCCTTCACCCGCTATCTGCTCCGACGCGCGGTCGCCGACCCGGCCGTGTGGCGGGACGCGGATCTCACGGAGTTCACCGAGGCGGCGCAGGCCTCCGCCCATGCCGGGCAGGCGATGTTCTGGCAGTACGTCGTGCGGGACATCCCGGCGGGCTTCCGGGGCGCCGACCGCCGACGGCGGCCGGCCGTCCCGACACTGGTACTCGGCGGCGAGCACGACCCGGTGATCCCGCCTGCCCTGCTGAGGGGCGGCGACCCGCACGCGGAGTGTCTGACCGTACGGGTGGTGCCGGGTGCCGGGCACCATCTGCACGAGGAGCGGCCGGAGTTGGTAGCCGAGGCCCTGCGGGAACTCATCGCCGGAGCCGGCTGAGGGGGTCAACGCAGGACGGCGCGGCGCTCCACCTCGCGGAAGAGGGCGTGAGCGCGGCGCTCCCCCAGCAGGCGGCCGTACAGGCGCTGCACGCCGCCGAGGGCGGCCGGGCGCGCCGCGCCGCAGACGGCGAGCCGAGTCCCGGTGCCGTCCGGCGTGGCGGCCATGCCCATCGTCACCAGCCGGGACTGCATCAGGCACCACCCGGGGCTCAGCCGTACGTCGTACGGTCCGCGCAGGCCGAACACGTCGACGGCCTGCGCCGGTTTGCGCTCGCTGTCGCCTGGCGGGACCTTGAACTCCCGTACGAAGGGGATCAGATGGGGCAGCTCACCCTCCAGGTCGGCGATGACCGCCCATACCTGGTCGAAGGGCAGATCGATCCGTGTCTCGGCGTACAAGGGGGCGCGCAGTCCGGCAGCCAGTACGCGCAGCCGGGCGACCGTATCGGGTGCGTTCACCGTGTCCACGCCTTCCGGAATGACGAACGCGCCCTGTTCAGGCGCGACTTCACGGTGCCCTCGGGTACGCCGAGCAGCTCGGCCATCGTCCGCTCGTCCAGGCCTTCCAGCTCCCGCAGCACCAATACGGTGCGGTGCTGGACGGGCAGTCGGGCAAGCAGATCCCTGACCTCTGCCGTCAGTTCATCGCCGACGCCAGGTAGCAGGTCCCGCAGCCGGCCGATCTCCGCGGGGTCGGCGGGTGTCTCGCCCGCGGTACGCCGTGCCACTCGGACAGCCTCCCGCACGGTGACCGCACGCACCCACCCGTAGAAGGCCTGCGGATCCCGCACTCCGCGCAGGCCCCGGAACACCGCGAGAAGGGATTCCTGGACGGCGTCCGCGGTATCGGCCGGGGCAATCGGGGTGCACAGCCGGGTGACGTACGGCGTCACCAGCTTCAGCAAGTCGTCCATGGCGAGGGCGTCGCCACGCCGCGCGGCCCCTACGAGCGGCACCGCCACGTCCCAGGGCCGCACGTCGTCGTCCATCGCCGTACACCGTATACGTAGCGCCGCGGACGGAGCTGCGCAGAGGCGCGGATCAGGGCTGGGCGCCGACGCGGCGCCCGCGCAACCGTGAGATCAACTGGCGTGCCCGAGCCCGCTTTTTCGGGTCTGCGGCCGCACGGCGGGCGGAGGCGATCACGCGCTTCCCCTGCGGGCTCCGGCTGAACTCCTTGATACGGGCGATGACTCCGGGCATGTCGCCTCCTGGTGGCCTGATACCGCGAAGACTCTTCGCAGCGCTCTCACAGAGGGGCCTACCCGGCCAGCGACCCACGATGTCCGCGCCCGCCCGCGAACCACTCGCATCACGTCGTCTGGCAGACGCCTCCGCCGACCGCACAGACCCGGTTGACGACGGCCGTCCCGTCCGCCGTCCCCCGGCCGAAACACCTGTCACGCGGTCGTCTGCTCTGTCGGAAAGACACGGCCGGCCGCGGCGAGGCGCAGCTGCTCCAGTACGGTGCTCTGCTGCTCAGCGCGTTCCAGCAGCGTGTCCAGATGGTCGGCGTAGAGGCGCTGATCGTTGTCGGCCAGGGTCCGCAGGGTGCGCCAGCAGGCTGCCTTGCCCTGGACGCCCAGAAGCATGGATTCCAGTTCCAGGACGTCGCTGAGCGGGGAGCGGGAGAAGAGGTGGCCATTGGGCTTGAGGCGGCCGGCTTTCTCGGCCAGCCAGCCCAGCGCGACCTTGGAGCGGTCGGTGGGCACGCCCAGGTCGGTCATGATCTGGATCAGGGAGTCGCGGTCCTGCTCGATCTGCTTCGCCAGGTCGGAAAGGGCATTGTCGGGATCCCTGCCCTGCTGGCCCTGCGCTGCCCGGCGGAACAGTTCCAGGCCGGCGGTCGCACCCGAGAGATGGTCGTTGAGGTAGATCGCCAGCAGCTCGGGCCCCTCCGAGACGTCCTTCGCCGCGGAGTGGGCCGACGCCCGCTCGTCTGTGCTGCTGTGCATTTCGCGGTCCACGGAGGCGCCGAGTTCGCTCCAGCTGTCCGCGAACTTCGCCAGCCCTTCGCGTTCGAGCGCGTCGGTGACGTCGGCGAAGTCGACGCCTGCCTGCTCCAGGGCCGCGAAGTGTGCCGCCGCGGCGGCGTAGTCGGCGTCCGACGGTGCCGACGAGGTGAGGGTGCCGTGGTCGGCGAATGCGGCCAGGGTGCTGCCGGGCATGGTGTTCACGGTGCCGGCGATGGCGAGTTCGCTGACGTACATCGTGTCCGGGTAGGCCGGGTTCTTCACCCCGGTCGATGCCCACAACGGCCGTTGCGGGCGGGCTCCAGCGGCGGCGAGGGCCTGCCAGCGAGGTCCGGCGGTCACCTGCTGGTACGCCTGGTGGGCCAGCCGGGCGTTGGCGACCGCCGCCTTGCCCTTGAGCGCCGTCGCTCCGGGGGTGCCCAGGGCGTCGAGCCGGGCGTCGACCTCGGTGTCGACACGGGAGACGAAGAATGAGGCGACGGAGTGGATGCCCGTCAGGTCGCGGCCGGCATCGCGTGCCTGCTCCAGGCCGGCCAGGTAGGCGTCCATCACCGCGCGGTAACGTTCCAGGGAGAAGATCAGGGTGACGTTGACGCTGATGCCCTCCGTGACGGCGGCGGTGATCGCGGCCAGTCCTTCACGGGTGGCCGGGATCTTGACCAGCAGGTTCGGCTGGTCGACGGTCTCCCACAGTTTCCGTGCCTGCTCGATCGTGGCGGCGGTGTCCCGGGCCAGCCGCGGGTCGACCTCGATGGAGACCCGCCCGTCGGTCCCGCCGGTGCGCTCGTACACCGGGCGGAACGCCTCGCAGCCGTCCCGCACGTCGTCGGTGGTAAGAGCGAAGACGGCGTCGTCGACGCTCCCACCCTCACTCCCCAGGCGGCGCAACTGCTCGGTGTAGCGGTCCCCCTTGGACAGGGCCGAGGCGAAGATCGTCGGATTGGTGGTGACGCCCACAACATGGCGTTCCGCGATGAGCTTCTTCAGCTCACCTCCGGCCAGCAGCTCACGGGACAGGTCGTCGAGCCAGACCGAGACCCCGGCAGCGGACAGTTCGGCAAGCGGATCAGATGCGATGGGAACAGACATGCGAAGCCTCCAATGGGGTGGTGCTGTCGATGGGATCATCACGCGAGCCCGCCTGACCGATGACACGCTGGTCAGCGGACCGCCGCACCTTCTATCAGTCGCGCGGCTCGAGGACCGGCTGGCGCCTTGGTGAGCGCCACATCCGCTGGTCGCAACCGGGAGAGGGGGATCCGCTCCCGCTGCGCAACTACCCGAGTTGCACGCCTGCCCCGTATCGCCCATCGCATACCTCCGCGGGAGACTTGGCCCGCGAGCACGGTCAGGCCACGTCGAGATCCGGCAGGAGACCGGCGGCTGACGGGTGTTCGCTTGTCAGCGATCCTGAGCGCTTTTGTTCGCCCCGTAGCGAGACCGTTTGACGATCCGTTACCCATGTCCCAGACCACACCGGTTGAACCACCGAGGGCCGCATGAGGGGTGTGCTGATGAGATCGTCGCAGAGCGCGATGTCCCGGAGGGCTGTGTTCGCGCTGTTGAGATTGTTTGCCGTGCTTGCCTTGGCGGCGGGGATGTTGACCACTGTCGGGTCGTATGAGGCGCATGCGTCCACCAACCAGTTCAAAGGCGTGAACTGGGCCGATCAGCGGGACAATTTCGTGAACGGGGTGCTGTATCCCTCGGGGCTGGGCGCGTCGGACACCTATGCGTCCGCGGGGGTGGTGGCCGATCGGGTGGTGGGCCAGTTGTACTCGATCACGGGTGCCAACACGGTGCGTATGCCGATCAACGAGCCGACGGTGTCGAGCTATTGGTCGACGTATACCGGGGCGGTCGACTCGGCGCTCGGCCGGGGAAAGGTGATCTTGGCGTACTGGGCGTACGCGGGCGGCAAGCCGGCCAGTATCTCGGCGTTCGACCGGATGTGGGACACGGTCGTCGCGCGGTACGGGAGCAATCCGAACGCGTACTTCGAGGTCATCAACGAGCCGTACGGGTACGGCAACGGAGATCTTGACAACTTCTACAACGACTGGCTGGCCCGGTATTCGTCGGTGCCGCGGGGCAGGGTGGTCCTGGACGGTGCGGGCGACGCGCAGAACGTGTCGGCCGTGGGCAGCGACAGCCGGCTGAACAACACGCTGCTTGCGGTGCACGACTACTCGTTCTTCGCGGGCTACGAGGACGAGACGGACTGGGCGAACCACCTGGCGGGCTACATCGGCGCGTACGCGGACCGCACCATCGCCACCGAGTGGGGCGGCCCGATGGGTCCCGGCAGCAAGAACGGCGTCCAGTACGCGGCCATCGACTACAGCATCCCGAGCGGGTCGTTCTTCGCCGACTACGTCCGGGGTGTCAGCAGTGAGTTGCGCAGCCTCGGCATGGGCAGTGTGTTCTGGCCGGGCCTGCGCGACGGCGACTGGTACAGCCTGACCACCAAGACCGGGAGCGGCTCGGGCATCAACCTGTCGCTGGTCAACCCCTCCGGTCTGACCCGGCTCCAGTACGCGTGGGGCGTCGGCAGCGGCGGTGGCACCTACGTCAGGATCGCCAACGCCGCGACCGGCCTGTACATCGACAGCGCCGGCCGCACCTCCAACGGCTCGGCCGCTGATCAGTGGAGCGGCAGCACCAGCCGCTTCGAGGAGCAGTGGACCATCGAGAACGACGGCAGCTACGTGCGGATCAGGAACCGCGCCACCGGGCTCTACCTCGACGGGGCCGGCCGCGCCTCCAACGGTGCGGCGGTGGGCCAGTACGCCGGGAGCAGCAGCGGCAACCAGCAGTGGACGGTCCTGACCGACGCGAACAACGTGCGGATCAAGAACCGGGCCACGGGCCTGTACATCGACGGGATGGGCCGGGCGGGTTCCGGGTCCGAGCTGGGGCAGTACGGCGACACCAACGGCGCCAACCAGCAGTGGCGGATCACCGCCGCCGGCTGACCGGCGGAGCGGCCGTCCGCGGCGGGTGCGACAGGGCGACCCGCCCTGTCACACCCGCCGCACGGTGCCGGCTCCCGACCGGTCGTCAACGACCGCGCGGGGCCGCGGTGTCGGCGGATTCCAGCCGTGCGTGTGCGGCGTGGACGTTGCGCCACACCACGTAGAGGGCGCATCCGGGGAGCGTGGCCAGGCCCAGCAGAGGAGCGCGGTTGACGAGCGCCGCCGCGCCGAGGAGCAGGACGAGGTCGGCCAGAGCGAGGGGCCAGCGCCTCAGAAGGCCGTAGGGGGCGGTCAGGTAGGCGGCGGGTGTGAGGGGGTGGTCCTCCGGCCCGGCCGCGGTCAGGGCCATGGCGTGCACGCCGGACAGCGCGGAAAGCACGGAGACCACGGCCAGCGCGGGGCACACCGCGAGTCCGACGGCGGTGTGCCGCAGCAGCACCGCGTCCGTCGCGCCGGCCGCCGCCAGCAGCGCGTAAGGCGCCCACAGCGCCGTCGCCCTGCGGAACAGGCGGCGGTAGGCGCGGGGCAGCTCGATCGCCCGTGCTGTGTCGGCGGTGTCGTCGGCGGCGCGTTCGAGATAGCCGAACGCACCGGCGAGTGCCGGGCCGACGCACAGCCACAGCAGTGTGAAGGGCACGGGGTGACGCCACGGCTCATGCGCGGCCGCGAGGGCGGCGAGCAACGGCAGGCAGGTGACTGCCAGTCCGAGGTTCACCACCAGCACCCGGTGGATGTGGGCCCAGATCAACTCCCATGAGCCGTAGCTCACGTTGGTGGGCAGGCGGCGGGTGGGGCCCGCGGGAGCGGGTGCGCTCGTGGTGGGGGTCATGCCGGATCAGCCCTTGATTCCGGTGGTGGCGATGCCGCGTACGAAATAGCGCTGGCCGAGCAGGAAGATGACCAGGATCGGAACCACCGAGATCACCGATCCCGCCATGATCATGGCGTACTGCGCGTCGTACTGGCCGATGAAGGAGCGCAGTCCGATCTGGACGGTCCACAGGTCGTTGTCCGTGAGGTAGATGAACGGACCCATGTAGTCGTTCCAGGTGTTGACGAAGGTCAGTAGGGCCAGACTGGCGAGGGCGGGCTTGGACAGCGGCAGGATGATCCGCGCCCAGATCCCGTACTCGCTCAGCCCGTCCAGCCGGGCCGCCTCGCTGATCTCGTCGGGGATGGTCAGGTAGAACTGGCGCATCAGGAAGACCCCGAACGCACCGAACGCCTGGATGAGGATCAGCGACCAGCGGGTGTTCACCAGGCCGAGCTTGTCCATGATGATGTACTGCGGAACCATGTACGCCTGCCAGGGCACGGCGATGGTGGCGATGTAGCCCAGGAAGAGGGCGTCCCGGCCGGGGAAGCGCACCTTGGCGAAGCCGTATGCGGCGAAGCTGCCGGTGAGCACCTGGAGGAAGGTGATCACCGCACTGAGCAGCAGGGAGTTCCCCAGATAGGTGGCGAGCGGTATCTGCTTCCAGATGTCCGTGAAGTTGCGCCAGCGGTAGCTCTTGGGGACCCACTCGATCGGCACGGTGAAGACGTCCCTGTCGGCCTTCACCGAGGAGATCGCCATCCACACGAAGGGCAGCAGGATCGCCGTTGTGAGGAGGACCAGGAACAGGTACAGCAGCGCGCGGCCGGCGGCGTGCCCGGTGTGGCGCCGCGACACGGCCGCGGCGGTCGGCGGCGCGGGTGCGGGCGTCGTCCGGGGGCGTTCCCTGCCCGGCGCGGTGGTGTTCATCGCTCGCTCCTGCGCTGGATCTGGAACTGGGCGAGGGTGACGGCCAGCACGATCACGAAGAGCGCGAGCGAGACCGCTGAGGAGTAGCCGAACCGGCCGTGCGTGATGCCCTCGCGGAAGATCAGCTGGGACAGCACCAGCGTGGACCGTCCAGGACCGCCCTCGGTCATCACCTGGACCAGGTCGAAGACCTTGAAACTGGAAATGGTGAGCATGACCGTCACGAAGAAGGTGGTGGGCCGCAGGCCCGGCATGGTCACATGCCGGAAACGCGCCCACGGCCCCGCGCCGTCCATCCGGGCCGCTTCGTAGAGCTCGGCCGGGATGGTCTGGAGGCCGGCCAGGAAGAGCACCATGTAGTAACCCATGTCGCGCCACACGCTGGTCGCGATGAGCGCGGGCAGGGACCAGTCGGTCGAGGTGGTCCACCCCGGCGGATGGGACCAGCCCAGGTGCCGGAGCAGCTGGTTGACGGGGCCGATGTCCGGGCTGAGCAGCATGTTCCAGACGACCGCCACCGCGACCAGCGAGGTGACGTAGGGGAAGAAGAACGCGGTGCGCAGGATCCCGACCCCGCGCAGCTTCTGGTTGAGCAGGACCGCCAGGCCGAGCGATGCCGCGAGGGTCAGCGGGATGTGCCCGGCCGCGTACCAGCAGGTGTTCTGGAGCGCTGTCCAGAAGTTGTCGTCGTGCCGCATCCGGCGGAAGTTGGCCAGGCCGACCCACTTCGGGGTGGAGTACGAGTCCCAGTCGGTGAAGGCGACCACGAACGTACCCGCCACCGGGACCAGGGTCAGGGCGGCGAAGCCCAGGAGGTTCGGCAGGACGAAGCTCCAGCCGATCAGCGCGTTGCGCCGGCGCCGGCGGCGGGTGGCCGCCGGCGCCGTACGGGTGGTGACGGTCGTCACTGGACTTCGGTCTTCACGCGGTGGTCCATCTCCTTGATGCCCGCGTCGACGGACTTCTCGCCGGTCATCACCAGTTCGTGCTCCTCGGTGAGGATCTGGTCGATGTCGGAGGACTTGTCGCTGACCGGCATCTCCAACTGCACCTTGGACGGCTGCATGGCCTGGCGGGACGCCGCGTCGGTGGGCATGCCCCGGACCCCGAAGAAGGTGCTCGTGACCGAGCTGTCGTGGTACGACGGGACCAGGCCGACCTTCGCCAGGACGGCCGCGCCCTGCGGACCCGAGGCCCATTCGACGAACTGCTTCGCGGCGTCCGCGTTGCGGGCCTTCTTGTTCACCGCGAAGGCGGTGGGGGAGCCGAAGGTGACGGTTTTACCGTCGGCGGTGGTCTGCGGCAGCGGCGCCATGCCCCAGTCGACCGGGTTCTTGCCCTCGGCTTTCTCAGCGAGCAGGGCTGCGGCCCACCAGGTGCCCATCGGGACCATGGCGGCCTTGCCGGTGGTGAACTGGGAGTCGTAGGTGGTCTTCTGGCTCGACGCGGTGGCGAAGGGCAGGGTGGCGCCGGCCTTCTGGACGTCCAGTGCGATGCCGTACTGGTCCTTCATCCACCCGTAGTCCCCGCCGAGCAGGTCACCGCCGGTCTGCGCGGACGCTACCGCCTGCACGACCGAACGCCAGGTGTGCAGATACGTGCCGTACGTCTTCGATGCCCCCGATCCCGTGGTCAGCTGCTTGGCCAGGGAGTCGAAACCGCTCCACGTCAGATGGGACACATCCGCGTCACCGACCAGCTTCTTGTTGTAGAACAGCACCCAGAAATCCTGCCGGTACGGGAGCGCGTAGTACTGACCCCCCAGGTCGTAGTCGGCAAGCCCGGCGTAGGCCGACTTGTCCGGGAGTCCGGCGACCGAGCCCGTCAGCGGCAGCAGTTGGCCGCGGGTGGCGTAGCGGGCGTAGTCCGTGACGTTCTTCATCGTCAGCACGTCGGTCCTGTCGCCACCGGCGAGCATCGTGGTGACCTTGTCCGGGTAGTCGTCAGCGAGGATGTCGACCGGCTGCACGTCGATCTTGGGGTACTTCGCCTCGAAGCCGTCGATGAGCGCCTTGAACTCCGGCGTGGTCTGGTAATTCCACAGCGCGATCTTGACGACCGTACGACCGTCGGACGTGGTGCCGGAACCGCCGCCGCTCCCGCATGCCGCGGCGCCGAAGAGCGTTGCGGCCAGAGCGACCGGCAGGAGTCTCGTGGTGGTCATTCTCATGGGGTGCGGCTCCTTGTGCCGAGGGGGGATGAAGCGGGGGATCAGGGGGGAGTCAGGCGCTCAGACCCAGCGCCCAGTGCTCGGCCGTTATCTCGGCGGTGAGCGGCTGGTGCGCCGTCCACCGCGCGAGTTCGTCCAGGGTGTGGTCGGTGAGCCGGCCGATCTCGGTGCCGAGTGAGCCGGCGATGTGCGGCGTGACCATGACCTGGGCCAGCCGCCGCAGCGGGGAGTCGAGCGGAAGCGGCTCGGGATCGGTGACGTCGAGGATGGCGAACAGCCGGCCGGCGGCGCACTCCGCCGCGAGTGCGGCGCTGTCGATGAGGCTGCCGCGCGCGGTGTTGATCACCGTGGCGTGATCGGGCAGCAGGCTCAGCTCCGCGGCCCCGATCAGATGCCGGGTCTCGGCCAGTTCCGGGGCGTGCAGCGTCAGGACGTCGGCCCGGGAAAGCGCTTCTTCCAGGGGCACCAGCGTCGCGCCGGCCGCCGCGACCTGGTCGGGGTCGGCGTACGGGTCGGCGACGAGGCAGGTGGTGCCGCCGAGCAGGCCGAGGAGGTCGACGACCTTGCGCCCGATCCGGGAGAAGCCGACGACACCGACCGTGCGGCCGAAGTTCGACAGGTCGCCGTAGCCGGTGACACTGCCCCAGCCCCCGTAGGCGCGCTGCTCGTCCGCGGCGAGGAAGGGGGCTTTCTTCCCCGCGAAGATGATGGCGGCCAGGGTGTATTCGGCGACAGGTATGGCGTTGGCGTCGGCCGCGCTCGCGACCTGGATGCCGCGCCGCCACACCGCGTCCCCGAGCAGGCCCCGTACGCTGCCCGCGCAGTGCAGCACCGCACGGAGCTCCGGCGCTGAGGTCAGCCGCGCGGACGTCAGCGGCGGCGCGCCCCATGAAGTGATCAGCACCTCGACCTCGGCGAGCCGGGCTCTCGCCTCGGGGGTGTCGAGGTCGTCTGTCCACAGCGGGTCGCCCAGTGTGACCAGCGCGGCGAGCCGGTCCAGCCGGCTCCGGTCGAAGTGGGCGTCGAAGCTCTGTCGGCTCATCACGACCAGCGCGTCGGGCTTGGTCTGCATCAGGCGTCGGGTCCTGTTCCTCGGAACGACTGCTACACCGGTGTTTCCAGGCAGTTCCGTTCCAAATACGTTGGGAACAGGGATAGTGGTGTTCAGTAGCCGTTCACTAGCGTTCGAACAGAACTGCAACCAAACGTTCAGATGCGAACACCTGGACTGAGAGGCGCCTTGATGGGCGACGACCGACTCTTCGCACTCCAGCGACGTGAGCGCGTGATGGAGGAACTGCGCCGCCATGGCGCGGTGCGGGTCCGTGACCTGGCCAAGGTCCTCGAAGTCAGCGAGCTGACCATCAGGCGCGACATCAGTACGCTCGCCGGCTGCGGTCTGCTCACCAGGGTGCACGGCGGCGCGACCCTGCCGACCGATCTGGAGCGTGCCGGCACGGCTGCTCCGGGTCGTCGGCCGCGGCCGGCGGCAACGGCCTTCACCATCGGAATGGTGGTGCCCTCACTGGACTTCTACTGGCCGCCGATCGTCGGGGGCGCCCGTGCCGCGGCCGCCGCGCTGGGTGTGCAGATCCAGCTGCGCGGGTCGAGCTACGACCAGGCCGAGGACCGGCGCCAGATATCCCGGCTGATCGCCGCCCAGCAGGTGCAGGGGCTGCTGCTCGCCCCCAACCTCGAAGGCGACGGCGTCGACGAGATGATCGACTGGATCGGCAATCTGCCGGTCCCCACCATCCTCGTCGAGCGCCAGACGCCCGACTGGACTCCCACACCCCGCCAGCTGGAGTGGGTCCGCAGCGATCACGCCCTCGGCCTGGAGATGGCGGTCCGCCATCTGTACGAGCACGGCCACCGGCGCATGGGCCTGGTGCTCTCCAAGGGCAGTCCCACCTCCGCCCACCTCTCGGTGGGCTGGCAGCGGGTCTGCGCGGAACTGGCACTGCCCGCCGAGTTCGTGGTGCGCGAGACCGTCGCACTCAGCGTGCCGGGCCACCGCGAGATCATCAGCAGGATCCTGGCGCGCTGCCGGCACCACCGCACCACCGCCCTGATCGTGCACAGCGACCCCGACGCGATCTCCATCGCGCAATACCTCGCGGAGCAGGGCGTCACCATCCCCGGCGACATGGCGATGGTCAGCTACGACGACGAGGTGGCCCAACTCGCGGAGCCCGCCATGACCGCGGTGCGCCCGTCGAAGGGCCGGGTCGGGCGGGTGGCGGTCGACATGATGGTCTCCCGGCTGATCGAGGGGAAGCGCCGCCCCGCACAACGCGTCCTCATCCTCCCGGAGTTGGTCATCCGGAACTCCTCCGTGGCCTCCTCCGGGCAGATCTGGACCACACACGCGGGCAACACCGCTCCCTACGGCTGACGCTTCCGCACCGGAACCACCGTGCTCGGAAGCCGGCGATCGTGTTCGACTGTGTTCGCAACTGTTGACCGGGCGGCGCCGGACGGATTGAGTGAGCGGACACCACGGCCCGCCCGGGCCCCCGCATCCCATGGAGCTCGCCATGACGTCCGGTCTCCCGGCCGAGGACCGCGACCGGTCACCGTTCACCGGCTGGACCCGGGAGCACTGGGCGGCGCTGGCCGACCGCACAGCGGAAGCGGTGGCCCCCTACCGCTCCCCGAAGGGGGCGTCCATCGACCTGCCCGGCCCAGCGAGCCGCAACGGCCGCCGCTCGGACGGTCTTGAAGGCTTCGCCCGCACCTTTCTGCTGGCCGGATTCCGGGTGGCGGGCGAGGCCGGCGCCGACCCGGCCGGGCTACTGGAGCGCTACGCGGAGGGGCTCGCCGCCGGTACGGACCCGCACTCGCCCGAGGCGTGGCCGCGTCCCGACGAGTTGGACCAGGCCAAGGTCGAGGCCGCCTCCATCGCCCTCGTCCTGCAAACCACCCGCCCCTGGCTCTGGGACCGGCTCGACGACGGGGTACGGCAGCGGACGCTTGACTGGCTGGGCACGGTCGTCGGACAGCGGTACCCGCCGATCAACTGGGTGTGGTTCAGGATCGTGGTGGAGTCCTTCCTGCGGGAGGCGGGCGGCCCGTGGAGCGCCACCGACATCGAGGAGGACCTCGACGTCCACGCCTCGCTGCGGCGCCCCGGCGGCTGGCTCAGCGACGGACAGGAACGGGCCTACGACCACTACACCGGGTGGGCACTGCACCTGTACCCGCTGCTGTGGACGCACCTGTTCGACGTGACGGGGACGCTCTGCGCACCCCGGTTGCGCGGCAGATGGCAGGACGACCTCGGCGCGTATCTCGACGACGCGGTGTGCCTGATCGGGTCCGACGGATCCCCGCTGCTGCAAGGACGCAGCCTCACCTACCGCTTCGCCGCCGCCGCGCCCCTGTGGGTCGGGGCGCTGACCGGCACCGGAAACCTCGGCCCCGGTCTGATACGGCGCGCGGCCAGCGGTATGCTGCGGCATTTCCGCGGGCAGGGCGCGTTCGAGCCCGACGGACTGCTCCGCCTCGGCTGGCGCGGGGAGTGGCTGCCGATACGGCAGGCATACTCGGGGCCCGGCTCCCCCTACTGGGCCGCCAAGGGCATGCTCGGCCTGATGCTCCCCGCCGACCACCCGGTGTGGACGGCCACCGAGGCGCCGCTGCCGGTGGAAGAGGCCGACGTGGCACGGGTGGTCGCCGCTCCCGGCTGGCTGGTCTCCGCGCGGCGGTCGGACGGCGTCGCGGTGGTCGTCAACCACGGCACCGACCACGGCCGCCCCGGGGACTGCCGCGCCGACGCACCGCTGTACGCCCGCCTCGGCTACTCCACCGCCACCGTGCCGCCGCTGACCGGGCCGACGACATCGGATCCGCTCGACAACAGCGTCGTCGTACTTGACGACACCGGCCGGGCCACCCACCGGAGCGGCTTCACCACACTCTTCGCCGACCGCCGTACCGACGGCAGCCTCGTGGGGGCGTCGCGGGGCCTGGTGCGATGGGTCGACACCTCCGGGGACGCCACACCCGACCACGGCTCCGGCCGCACCGGCCCGCACATCCCGGGCCCGCTGGTCACCGTCGCCTCCGTACTGCGCGCGGGCACCGAGATCCGGCTCGTCCGGCTCGACGCCCCCGAGGGGCCGTCGGCGGCCTGGCGGTCTGTACGACTGGGCGGCTGGCCGCTTCCCACCGAGGCGGGCCCCGCGCACACACCGGGCGAGGAGGGTGCATACGCCGAGGCGAGCGACGGGGGACTGCGCAGCGCCGTACGCGGCTTGCGCGGCTTCACCCGCGCCGGCGTGTTCGTCGAGGACGGCACGACCCCACTCGCCGCCCGGACCGCCGTCCCCTGGCTGGCCACCCCGGAACCCGTACCGCTCGGGGTCGTACTGGCCGCATCCGTACGGCTCGACCGCGGCGCCGGCGATGACCAGGAACCGGCCGTGTCCGTGCGGGACGGGGGCGGCGGAATCCACCATGTGACGGTCGAGTGGCCGGACGGCGTGTGCACGGACGTGACCCTGCCCGCGCCGTGAGGCGACGGCCGGTGCCCTCAGGCCGACGGCCTGGGCCATGGGATCGCCGACGCCGCGACCTTCGCCTCGTCGAGTGTCCTGACGTACGGCAACCGCAACGACAACCGCCTGCCGGGACAGTCCCCGGTACACCAGCCCCGGCCTGCGACGAGGCCGGGGCGTGGCGGCACTACTGCGGCCGGTTCAGCTCCACTTCTGGTTGCTGCCCCCGTTGCAGGTCCACAGTTCGAGCAGCGTCCCGTTGGTGGTGGCGGCGCCGGTCGCATCCAGGCACAGTCCGGACTGGACCCCGACGATGGTTCCGTCGGAGTTGAGGCGCCACTTCTGGTTGTCGCCGCCCCAGCAGGAGTAGATCTGGACCTTGACGCCGTTGCCGGTTCCGGCAGCGTCCAGGCATTTGCTCCCCAGGACCCTCAGCTCGCTGTCGGAGGTGTAGGTCCACTGCTGGTTGCTGTTGCCGGAGCAGTCCCACAGCTGCACCTGGGTGCCGTCGGCGGTGGTGGAGTTGGGGACGTCCATGCAGCGTCCTGACCCCGAGCCCTTGATCGCCCTGGTGCCGCCGTTGCTGGGCGGTGTGGTCGGCGAGGTCGGCGACGAGGTCGTGCCGGCGGCGTTGAGGGTGTTGAGCACTGTGGTGTAGGCGGCCTTGGCGTTGCCGTTGCTGTCGAAGAGCAGAGGGTTGTCGCCGCTGCGCCAGGAGTCGCTGTCGCGGATGCCCCAGACGGTGATGCCGGTGCAACGGGCGACGTTCAGGCAGGCTCGGACGGTGTTGCCGTATTGGGTGGTGCCGGCTTGGGCGATGTCGAGTTCGGTGAGCTGGACGTCGACGCCCAGGGCGGCGAAGTTGCTGAGGGTGGTCTGGAAGCTGGAGGGGGGTCCGCCGTTGCCGAAGTGGCTCTGGAAGCCGACGCAGTCGATCGGGACGCCACGGGACTTGAAGTCCTTGACCATGTTGTAGACGCCCTGGGTCTTGGCGTCCGACCAGTTCTCGATGTTGTAGTCGTTGTAGCAGAGCTTGGCGTTCGCATCGACCGAACGGGCCGTGCGGAAGGCGTGCTCGATGAAGCCGTTGCCGAGCTTGTCCTGGAAGGGCGAGCTGCGGTGCTGGCCGCTGCCACCGTCGGCGAACGCCTCGTTGACCACGTCCCAGGCGTAGATCTTGCCCTTGAAGTGCGTCATCTCCTGCGTGATGTGGTTGTCCATCGCCGACTGCAGGTCCGAGGCCGACAGGTTCGACACCCATCCCGGCAGCTGGTTGTGCCAGACCAGGGTGTGACCGCGCATCCGCTGGCCATGGGCCTGGGCGTGACTGACGATCTGGTCGGCCGGCCCGAAGTTGAAGTTCCCGCGGGACGGCTCGGTGGTGTCCCACTTCATCTCGTTCTCCGGGGTGATCATGTTGAATTCCCGGTCGAGAATGGTGGAGTACGCGGAGTTGCCGAGCTTGCTCGCCGGCACCGCGGTACCGAAGTACCGGCCCGACTGCGCGGCCGCCGAACCCAGCGAACCCGCCGCCGCAGCGTGCGGCGCCGATGTCGCCAGAGCGACGACAGCCAGGGAGGCGCCGACCGCCACTCCGGTGGCCGCTGCCACGGCTTTTGTGTGGATGCTTCGATGTCCGGTGAGCCAAGACATGTCGGTGGGTGCTCCTCACAGTGGGGGGACAGGGCATCGACCGGAGGGCCGGGTGCCCTGCTGCTATCTGCGCACTGTGCGCACTGTCTGCCCTGGCGGGCAGGTGAGCGCTAACAATCCGCTCGCCGTCCGTGGGTAGGGAGGGCGAAATTTTCGGGATTCCAACGATCGATTCGCGGCACCATAGGACGCCCGTCGGAACGCGTCAATACATCTCACAGCGAGGCTCCTCGTGTGCGAAACGGGTGCGGGCGCGGGGCACTTGACCAACTCGCACTGCTACCAGCGCCTTGACCAGGGCCGATCAGATCGGGCGCGATCTTTCCTGTTCCTGGTCGACGGCGGAGACATCGAAAATTTCGATTCCTAGGCGTTGACGTTTCGGGGACTGCGTGCGCACACTTGCCCACGTCTCGCACACCGGGCAGGGATGCGCCGCCTGTCGACCCGTCGTCGCCTGCGAGGGGCCTTGCGTTCGCGGTCCGCGTCCGGAGTTGTTTGGGAGCGCTCCCACCCCTACGTCGGCTGCTGTCCGGAAGGGAGACGTACCGTGCACCTAGCCTGGGAAGCGCCCACGGGCGCTCGGAGAAGCACGATGTACCAGCGTTCACGGCCCGGGTCGGTCAGAACGGCCGTGGCCGCGCTGGTGGCCGTCGCGGGACTGCTCGCGGTGTTGCTGGCCCTCCAGCCGGCGGCGGCCGCGGACAATCCCTACCAGCGGGGACCCGACCCCACGCTGGCCGGTGTGGCCGCTTCCAGGGGGCCGTTCGCCACCGCGCAGACGAGCGTCGCGCCGGGCAACGGATTCAACGGCGGCACGATCTACTACCCCACCGACACCAGCGCGGGCACCTGGGGAGCGGTGGCGATCGTCCCCGGTTACACCGCCCTGTTCGCCGATGAGGAAGCGTGGATGGGACCCTGGCTGTCCTCTTTCGGGTTCGTCGTGATCGGCATCGAGACCAACAGCCGTACCGACTACGACGCTGCTCGGGGAACCCAACTCCTGGCGGCGCTTGACTACCTCACCCAGCGCAGTCCGGTACGGGACCGCGTCGATACCAGCCGGCTCTCCGTGATCGGCCACTCCATGGGGGGTGGTGGCGTGGTGTACGCCTCCGAGCACCGGCCGTCGCTCAGGGCCGCGGTCGCCCTGGCGCCCTTCTCACCGTCGCAGAACATGTCCACCGACCAGGTGCCGACGATGGTCATGGCCGGGCAGAACGACACCGTGGTCACCCCCTCGTACCTCGACGGCCTCTACGCCACCATGCCGGCCGCCACCCAGAGTGACTTCGTGCAGATCGCCGGGGCCGACCACGTCTACTACACGCATCCGCAGAGCACCGAGATGCGTCTGCTGATCCCCTGGCTCAAGATCTTCGTCGACAACGACACCCGCTACACACAGTTCCTCTGCCCGTCGTTGGCCGATCCGGGCGGTATTTCGATCTACCACAGCAAGTGCCCCTACGTGCCGCCGGGTGGGACCACCAGCGGTGGCACCACGACCGGTGGCACCACGACCGGTGGCACCACGACCGGTGGAACGACGACCGGCGGCACCACCACCGGCGGCACGGTCAGTGGCGGTACGACCTCAGGGGGCACCCAGGGGGGCGCTTGCACGGCGACCTACACGACTGTCAACGCCTGGTCCGGCGGCTTCCAGGGAGAGGTCAAGGTCACGGCAGGCGGCGAACCGATCAGCGGATGGACCGTGCGGTGGACGCTGGGCAGTGGCCAGAGCATCAGTCAGGTGTGGAACGGCACCATCAGCACCAGCGGCTCTGATGTGTCGGTGCGCAACGCCTCCTACAACGGTTCACTGCAACCCTCCGCGTCAACCACGTTCGGGTTCCTCGGCACCGGTACGCCCGCCGGCGTGTCATTGAGCTGCACCAGTCAGTGACCGGGGCGGGTCGGAGCGGCGGAACCGGACCGCCCCCTGCTGGCGCGCAGGGAGACCTGACGGGCCGGCAGGGTCTGACCGCCGGCCGGTAGTCGACGGTCGGACCACCGCTGCTCCGGCAGCCGAACCGCCGTCCGCGGCGGAGCTCAACGGCCGCGAGCCCGACCGGCTCCGCCGCCGGCCGGGCTGGGTGGTGTCAGCTCAGGAGAAGAACCCCACAACGCTGCGGATGCGGTCCCCGGCGAACTCCACACTGTCGTAGCCGGTGGCCACGGTGCCCAGGCGCCAGCTGAACAGAGCCCGGTCGTGGTGGACGCCGATCAGCTTGTCGAGGCTGAACTGCAGGTCGCCGAACGTCTCCTGCGCCCGGCCGATCGCCTCCGACAGTTCGGCCCGCCCCAGCAGGCCCGCGTAGTCGGGGTCCACGTAGAGCGAGTCGTCCGTCAGGACGGACCGCATCAGCTTCAACCGGGCGGCGGCGTCGCGTTCGTTCCAGATGTCGAGGTAACGGAGGATGAGGTCGTCGGCGCTCACTTGCTTGCTCCTTGGAGGGTTTCGGGAACGACGCCCGGCCCGGGTGCGGGACGGGAAGGGGGGTAGGCGAGGGCGATCACACCGCCGGCGACGGTGACGGCTGCCACGGTCCATCCGGCGGCGTGCAGGCCGTCGAGGGGATCGGCCGAGCTGGTGGCGATGGCGACGAAGACCGCCAGGCCGAGCGCGCCGCCGAGTTCCTTGGTGGTGGCGGCCAGCCCGGACGCGACACCCTGCTCGTGGGGGGCGACGCCGGATCCGGCGGCGGCGAAGAGGGCGACGAAGGCGACGCCGCCGAAGAAGCCCCACACGGCGCTTCCGGGCAGGAGCGTCCAGAAGCCGCCCCCGGGTGTGGCACCTGCGATCAGGACGGCGATGCCCGTGCCGGTCCCGGCCATCGCCACGGCGAGCGTGGTGCGGATACCCCATCGGCCGAGCAGCACCGGGGTGGCCTTCAGGGCGGCGATCATGCAGGTGACGGTGAGCGGAAGGAACGTCAGTCCCGCCTGCAGCGAGCTGTAGCCGAGGACGGGCTGGAGGTAGCAGGTCAGGATGTAGTAGCCGCCGCCCAGCGTGCCCTGGAAGACCGCGATCACGATCATGGTGACGGCCAGGCCGCGGCTCCGTACCAGGTGCAGCGGGACCAGCGGCTCGCGGGTGCGGGTCTCCACCGTCAGGAACAGCGCGAGCAGGAGCACCCCGGCGGCCAGTGCCCCACCGCCGCGCAGCGTCCCCCAGCCGACGTCGGTGGCACTGGCCAGCCCGAACACCAACAGGGCCGAGCCGGCGGTGCCGAGCGCCGCACCTGGTACGTCGAACCCGCCGGGGGAGCGGGCGGGGTCGGCCGGCAGCAGGCGCGGCGCCGCCAGCGCGCAGCCGAGCGCCAGCGGCACGTTGACGAAGAACACCCATTCCCACCCGAGGTAGTTGGTGAGCACCCCGCCCAGGAGCGAACCCGCGGCCAGGCCAGAGCTGCCCGCCATGCCCCAGACGCCCAGTGCCCTGTTGCGTTCCGGGCCTTCGGCGAAGCCCCGGTAGATGAGCGTGAGGGTGGCCGGGGTCAGCAGGGCCCCGCCGACGCCCTGCACCGCACGGGCGGCGACCAGCGCCCCGGCACCTGACGCCAGACCGCCCGCCAGCGAGGCGATGCCGTACAGCGCCAGCCCGGCAACGAACATCCGGCGCGCGCCCAGCCGGTCGACGGCCCGCCCGCCGAGGAGGAGAAACCCGCCGAGTCCGACCGCGTAGGCGCTGACCACCCATTGCACGGACGACGGGCCGAACCCCAGCGCCTGCCCGATGTCGGGCAGCGCCACATAGACGATGTTGTAGTCCAGAGCCACGATGAGCTGCGTCAACGCGAGCAGGCCAAGGCGTAGCCGTTGCAGTTCCATCACATATCCTACGTCGTAGAATTTCTACACGCCGTGTAGAAACAGACACGGCGTACAGTAATCCAACCTTGTAGAGTGTCAAGCGTGAGCGAACAGCAGCAGACCCAGAGCCGCCGCGCTCGGCTCCGTGAGCAGACCAGCGCCGAGATCAAGGCGATCGCGCTGAAGCTCATGGCCGGCGGAGGCCCCGACGCCATCTCGCTGCGAGCCATCGCCCGGGAGATGGGGATGACGGCCGGCGCGATCTACAGCTACTTCCCGACCCGCGACGACCTGATCACGACGCTCATCGGCGACGTCTACTCCTCGGCGGTGCAAGCCGCCGAGTCCGCCCGGGACAGCGTCTCGGAAAGCGATCCCGGAGCCCGGATCATGGCCTGGGCAGGGGCCATGCGCGCTTGGGCGCTGGCCAACCCCGAGGGTTTCCGGTTGATCTACGGCGACCCCGTACCGGGCTACCAGCCCCCGGAGGACGGCCCCGGCAAAGCCGCCGAACTGCGCGCCTGCACCGGCCTCGTCGGCCTCGTCGCCGCCGCCTGGCCGTCGGCCTGCACGCAGCATCCGGCAGATCACTACGAATGGGCCGACTTCGATCCCGGCCTGGTCGCGCACGTCCGGGAGGACTTCGCCGCCCTGCCGCCGATGGCGCTCGCCGTGACCCTGCGCGTCTGGGGCCGCATGCACGGCCTGATGGCCCTGGAGATCTACGGTCACCTGCGCACCCTCATCCACGACCCTGCCACCGTCTACCGCGACGAGATGCGCGACCTCATCGCGTCCCTCGGCCTCACCTGCTGATCCCTGCTGCCGACCAAGCAAGGGATCGGCGCCGGTACGGTCGGGCGGCTCGGCCGGCCTGGGGCGGGGTCTCAACGCGCGTTGAGGGCGGCGAGCTTGACGCGGATCCCGTCGGCGTGGGGGCGGTCGAGTCCGGTGAGGATGCCCAGGTGCGGCCCGGGCATCTCCGGCACCCCGGAGGAGAACGACTTCTTCGCCGGATCGCTCGCCGTCGGCGACCTCCGCGCCCTGTCCGACAATGCCGCGTGGCCGGCAGGCAGGCGTCAGCCGGTCAGCCGGTCGCCGGATAGGCCAGGGTCCGGTCGGTGTCCTCGTCGTCGACGAGGCCGACGTAGGCGTCGACGGTGCCGGGGACGACGGTGAGCGCGGTCGACCTGTCGTTGCCGGTGCGGGCGTCGACGACGACAGGTCCGTTGGCGGTCTGCCCGTAGACGGCGCCGTGCCAGACCGCCGACACCTTGGGGGCCACGCGCGTGTGCTTGCTGTCGGGCAGCCACCACAGGTCTTTGGCACTCTTCGCGTCCAGAGCGATTACGTAATTGTCGATGGGTGCCGTGCACACGGTGACGCTGCGGTCGTCATAGACGCATGAACTGCCCGCCCACTCCTCCAGTTCGGTGAGCTTGTCGCCGCTGACGGCATCCAGGATTCGCAAGTTGCTGTTGTGGGAGCCGCCGTAGTTGACCGACAGGCGGTCCGGGGCGAAGTAGTGTGCGCCCAGCTCGTACTCGTCCTTGTACTTGGTCCAGACCGGCTTCCCGTCCGCGAGGCCCAGAGCGGCCAAGGATTGCTTCAGGCCCTCGAACGTGCCCACCACCACACCGGTGCCGGTCATGATCGGATGGAAGTCGTCCGCCTTGTGCCACAACGTCGCGCCCGTGGCGCCCTTGACGAGGTCGACGGCGTACGTGGTGGGGGCGCCGTAACTGTCGTCGGCCGCCACGACCGCGATGCCGTCCTGGACGCCGATCAGCTTGACGGCGACGGACGGGTCCGCGGAACGGCCCCAGTCGGGCAGGTCGCCGAACCGCTTGGTCCACGCGGGACGGTTGGTGACGCTGTCCACCGCGATCATCTCGATGACCCTCTTGCCCTGGGTCGTTCCGCGGCCGGGGAGGTCCAGCACGAACGTGACCAGCACGAGCGTCCTGCCCCCCACGGTGGCGAGCGAGGGCGCTTGCGTCATCCCTTTCACCACGGTTTCCCCCGCACCGGGTTGCGGCCGGACGGTGTTCAGGGTCTTGCCGGTTCCGGCGTCGATGATCTGCAGTTCACCCGACTCCGACGTGGCGAGCAGACCGGTGTCCTTCGGCGGAGCCAGGTAGACCGTCCGGTCGTGGAGCAGCTTCAAGCCGTCGGGGATGACGACACCGGACTCGGCGGCGAATTTCAGCGGCGGATCGAAGGGCTTGGCCGTCCGGGTCGGTGGCGCAGGCGCCTTCGAAGGCGCCTGCGGGCCCGACACGCTCGGCTCGGCTGACGGTTTCGCCGGACCGGATTCGCAGGCGCTCACCAGGGATAAGGAGACAGCGACGACCGCCAGGCCGGCGGCCAGTCGTCGTGCGGGTCGACCCATGGACCTCATACGGACGCTCCCCGTCTTCACTGGCATCGTCGAATGGCCGGCGTCGTGTCGACGACCGGGGCGGAGCGGCCGCGGACCAGGGTCTGCGCAGCGTGGTACGTGGGGGTCCTACGGTACTGGTGGTCTGCTACCGGCGGTAGCTGTCGGACTACGGTTGGCTGATGCCGGTGCGCCGGACGCGGCGGAACCGGACGAGCCGGCGAGTCCCACTGCGGATCAACTGGTGCTGCCGCCCCTGCCCCGGCATGCCGCATCTCGCACACGCCCTCCCACCGGGATGGACGGGGTTGTCGGCAGGAGCAGGGCCGGGCGGATCACTCGCCCGAGTTCCGGCCGTCCGGCGGCCGCTTTCGCCTGGCCGTGGGCGGGTTGCGTCGGCATGCGCTGTTTCGGAGATCACTATGGACGATTCGTCGCGGGTTCATTCGGCCGCATCGGGGGTTTCTTAGCGTCGCTAATGGTTTGCACTGTTCCGCAGGGGAGCGGTGAACGAAAGGCGAAGACGCAGATGGAAACACCCAGGGAGTCCAACGGTTCTGGCCGTACGGCCGAATCCGCCGACCTCACCCGTCGGAGGTTCGTCGTCGCGGCCGGTGCCGCCGTCGCCGCGGTCGGCATCGGCGCGGGCACCGCCGAAGCGGCCACCGGCTCCGCGGCCAAGGCGACCGACACCGTCAAGGCGGCCACCACGGTCACCGGCGTCGTCAACGGATCCGGCGCCGGCAAGGCACCCAAGGGCAAGTGGCTGGCGGGCGACACCCACGTCCACGACGACCATTCGTCCGACGGCAGCGGTCCGCGGCAGACGTCCCACCAGGCCCTCCCCGGCAACCTGCCGGTCGGCGACCAGATCGGGCAGGGCGAGAGCGCCGGCCTCGACTTCATGCCGCTGACCGACCACCGGACCTACGACCAGGTCTGGGACCCGCAGTGGAAGTCGTCCAAGCTGCTGCTCCTCCCCGGCGAGGAGGCGAACGGCTCGCCGCACGCCATCGTGCTGGGCAACGTCGACGTGATCGTGGACGGCGCCAACCCGCCCGGCTCCGCGAGCTTCCGCCACGTGCAGCAGTCGGTCTGGGACGCCCACGCCCAGGGCGCGGTGTGGTCGCAGGCCCACCCCGACGACGGCGAGTACACCCGGGCCGACGGCCCGAACGACAACGCCAGCGTCCAAGGCGCGAACCTGGTCGAGGTGCTCAACGTCGCCAGCGACCCCGATGTCGAGGTCGAGTACGCGGAGAACCGCTGGAACGCCGGATTCCGCTTCGGTGTGGCTGCGGCCAGCGACTGCCACTTCCGCGAGCTGTGGGACGTCGACTCCCCCGGGGAGCCGACCACCCACGTCTACGCGGCCGACCGCTCGGTCCTGGGCATCCTCGACGGTTTCCGCAGCGGCCGCACGACGCTCTCGCAGAACACCGCAGGTCCGTTCGTCACCATCGAGGCGGACGTCGACGGTGACGGTGTGTTCGAGGCCGTGGGCGGCGACGAGGTCGTCGTGGCCGACCGCAAGCTGTCCAAGAAGGCCACGCTGCGCGTGAAGGTCAAGGGCGGCAAGGGCACCAGCGTCCTCGTCTACGCGGCCCCCGGCCGTTCCGCCGGCCCGGTCGTGACCTTCCGGCCGCAGCGCACCAACGAGACGTTCGAGGTCCCGCTGGTGCTCAAGGGCACCGACCACGGCTGGTACCGGGTCGAGGTCCGCTCCCCGGGCAGCGCCTCCGGTTCCGAGGCCGACCCGAACCTGCCGGACCAGCTCCGCGCCGCCACCTCGCCGATCTTCGTGTCCGTCGGCGCCCCGGCCGACCCCCGGCCCGAGATCGCGCTCCCGGCGGCCGACATCACCGACGACCGGGCGACGCTGATCACCGGCGACCTGGGCACCTTCACCGGCTTCTCGGACGTGGCGGTCGTCGGCGGTGTCACACACGTCGTGGCCGAGCTGCACGAGAACCAGGCCAGCAAGGTGGTCTACCGCCGCCTCGACGCCAAGGGCCGGCTCACCAAGTCCGTCACGGTCTCCGGCCGTTCGGCGACCGCGCGCTTCCCGCGCATCGTCGCCACCGGCAAGGACGTCTGGGTGGTGTGGCAGGACGAGCGGGGCAAGGAGCAGCCGCACCGTCCGGTCGTCCTGCTGGCGCACAGCCCGGACGGCGGCGACTCCTTCAAGGCGCCCGACCAGATCAGCAAGGGCAAGGGCCGCGCGATCAACCCGGCGCTGGCGCTGATCGAGGACAAGCACCCGCTGGTCGCCTGGTCCGACAACAGCCAGGGCGCGTTCGACGTCTACGCGCAGATCATCGGCGTCGACAAGGCCGCGATGAACCTCTCCACGGCTGGCAAGGCGACGAGCCCCGGTGTGCCCACCGACGCCCGCTCCCCGCGCCACCCCGCTTCCCTCTTCCCGGTCATCGCGGTCCAGGACGGCAAGCACGCGGTGATCAGCTGGCAGGACGACCGCTACGACCCGGACCCGCTGTGGACCGGCCACACCCCGCCCGCCGGCCAGCCGGCGAGCGGCGGCACCGACCCCGACAACTGGCAGATCCTGGCGTCGGTCCGCAAGGCCCCGAACCGCACCTGGAGCAACCCGGTCCAGGTCAGCAAGGTCACCGACCGCGCCGACCGCCACCCGGGTCTGACCGTGGACGAGGACGGCACGTTCGTCGCCATCTGGCAGAGCGGCGCCCTCCAGAGCTCCGGCGCCAACCTCGGGCTCCGCGCCGCGCGTTCCACCGACGGCGGCACCACCTGGACGGCCTGCGAGCAGGTCGCCCCGGCCCCGGACGCGATGAGCCAGCTGGCGAAGCTGGCCGTCGACCCCGACGGCACGGTGCGGGCGGTCTGGTACGACTCCCGCTCGACGGACTGGCGCTGGAAGATCTTCACCGCCACCCTCGACCCGAAGACCGGCTGGACCCCGGCCACCCAGGTGAGCCACCAGGGCAACAACACCTGGCCGGCGCTCCACCAGGGCGTCGTGGTCTTCACCAGCGACCGCGGCGCGAAGCGGACGCAGCGTGACGCGACCCAGCAGGTCTTCCTGACCAAGCTGGTCTGAGCACACCTCCCACAACACGCCCCGGGGCGGCCGGCGCCCCCCGCCGCCCGCCCCGGCCCTGTGGGTGTCAGTCCGGAACTGAATGAATCTGTCCGATCGAGTCCATTTGGTTGGATGTATTGACACCCGATCGAACACTAGGGCTCAATACGGAACAGTCTGAAACTCCTGACGTGGTGATCGACTCAAAGGAGAGTCATGTCCAAGCGCGCGCTCGTCGCGACGGTTGCCCTGGCGTCCTCGCTGTTCCTGTCCACCCTTACGGGCTCGACGCCCGCGCAAGCCCAGGACAACGGTGCGTCGCGGACGCCACCGATGGGGTGGAGCAGCTGGAGCTCCGTCAGAAACAACCCGACCGAGGCCAAGATCAAGGCCCAGGCTCAGGCGATGCACGACTCGGGCCTGATGTCTGCGGGTTACAAGTACATCAACCTGGACGACTACTACATCAAGAACCCCGGCACCACCGTCGATCAGTACGGTCGCTGGGTCGTCGACACCGGCAAGTTCCCGGACGGTATGAAGAACCTGGGCGACTTCGTCCACGGCCTGGGTGAGAAGTTCGGCATGTACGTGACGCCGGGCATCCCGAAGGCGGCGTACGACCAGAACACTCCGATCGAGGGCACCTCCTACCACGCACGGGACATCGTCTCGAGCACGTCGACCTTCGAGTCGAACTACGGCGGGTTCGGCAACGTCATGTACTTCATCGACTACAACAAGAACCCCACGGCGGCACAGGCGTTCGTGAACTCTTGGGCGAACCTGTTCGCCTCCTACGGGGTCGACTACATCAAGATCGACGGCGTGCACACCAGCGACCAGAACGACGTCATCGCCTGGTCGAAGGCGCTGAACCAGACCGGCCGCACCATCCACCTCGGCCTGTCGAACACCCTGGACATCAACAACATCAAGACCTGGCAGCAGTACTCCAACAGCTGGCGGACGGGAGGTGACATCGAGTGCTACTGCTCGACTCTCACCACCTGGAGCAACGTCGGGCCGCGTTGGGCGAACCTGGCTCAGTGGGGGCAGTACGCCGGTCCTGGTGGCTGGAACGACCCGGACTCGATCGAGGTCGGCAACGGTGACCACAACGGTCTGACCGTGAACGAGCGGCAGAGCGTGATCACCCTTTGGGCGATCACGCGGTCGGTGATGATGCTGGGGAGCGACCTGACCAACCTGGACGCCGGTGACCTCAACATGCTGAAGAACGCCGAGGTCACCAACGTCAACCAGACCGACTCCGTGGTGGCCGGCCAGATCTCGAACAACAACGATCTGCAGGTGTGGGCCACGAAGCAGAAGAACCCGGACGGCAGCTACACGGTCGCGTTGTTCAACCGTTCAGACCGGGCCGGCAACGAGACGGTGACGGCCAACTTCTCCGACCTCGGGTTCAGCGGTTCCGCCACGGTGCGCAACCTTTGGGGCAAGTCGAACGAGACTCTCACCAACTCCGTCAGCCGGAGCCTGGCCCCGCACGAGTCCGCGTTGTTCAAGGTCACCCCGTCCGCCTCCTCGACTCCGGTCGGCGGCAGCCTGACCAGTGGCCTCTCCGGCCGCTGTGCCGACGACCCGAACAGCACCCTGGTGAACGGCACTCAGCTGGCTGTGTGGGACTGCAACGGCGGCGCCAACCAGAAGATCACCTACAGCTCCTCGGCCAAGACGCTGAAGGTGCTGGGCAAGTGCTTCGACGCCCACGGCGGCGCCACCACCGCCGGTACGCACGTTGAGATCTACGACTGCAACGGCGGGACCAACCAGCAGTGGAACGTCAACTCCAACGGCACGATCACCGGCGTTCAGTCCGGCCTCTGCCTCGACGTCACCGGGACCACCAACCCCAACGGCGCCGGCCTGGAGTTGTGGAGCTGCACCGGAGGCGCCAACCAGAACTGGACCCTCGGGTCCGGCGTCAAGGTGGCCTGACGAACCGAGTCGTGTCCATCGCTCCTGATCGAACGGGCTGACCGCACGGACCGACTTCTGGTCCGTGCGGTCACCGGACGGGGTGTGATGCCACGTTCCTTCGAGCCATCGCCGCTGGTGGTCGTAGTCGTAGCCCGGCCCGGATGGTGGATCAGACCAGGAAGGCGTGTGATGCCGCGGAAGCCTCCGGCGCCCAGCTCTGAGGACCTGCCGGACTCCGCCCAGCGGCATGCCCTGCAACCGGAGCTGCGGGACGTCCACGCCGTGTCGGGGGGGGCGTCGGCGTATCGCGGACACCCCCACCCTCGTGTTCGACAGCTATTTCCGCATCGCTCGCCTGACGATGTATACGATGAGTATGACGAGCAGGAGCAGTCCGACCCATACGGTTGCGGCCCCGCCGGGAGAACCGCCAATCAATACGGCCTCGTTGACCCTTCCTGACACGAGCTCTCCCCTTCTTACGCGAGACCTGGCCGACGCCGTTGCAGGTGACCGATGAGAGTGACGGGGGTCTTGGTGAGGTTCCCGGAGCCAGTGGCTGTGGTGCGGTCGCCGCACCCGTCGTAGCTGTAGCAGTACGTGTCCCCGCCCCCAGAGGTCGCCACCGACGTGAGCCGGTTGCCCGGGTCGTCCCCGTAGGTGGTGGTCTTCCCCGACAGGTTGTCCTCAGACGTCCTTTCAGTTGATGAGTCTCCGGTAATGCGTGGCCGGATGCTGCGTTCCACGGCAGGCGGCGGTACTTGTCGAAGTATTAGCCGCGATCGGCGAACAGCCGCTTCTGCGGGTTCCGCAGGCGGCCGCGCAGTCCGCCTATACGAGGACGACGCATGGTGCAGCAACTGGTGCACCTCTGAATTCTCCCCGTGCTGCCGGGTGAGATGGCAGGATTGTGTGCCAGCATCGGTGACGGCCGGGGGGATACACGCTATGCCGTACGGATCGGTCCACGCGCTCTACGAGGCGTGTGCGCGACAGACGCCGTCCGCGCCCGCCGTGGTGTGCGGCGGGGAGCGTCTCACCTATGGTCAACTCGACCGCCGCGCGAACCAGTTGGCCCACCGGCTGCGGGAAGCTCGGCTGCCGGCCGGCGGTCTGGTCGCGGTGTGCCTGGAGCCGGGCATCGACGCGCTGGCGGCGATGCTCGGCGTCCTCAAGGCGGGCGGCGCGTACGTGCCTCTCGGGCCGGGCGTCCCGGAGCAGCAGCTGCGCCGTGTGCTCGCCGACGCCGAGCCGTTCGCGGTGGTGACCACCGAGGCGTTACGGGTCACGGTGTCCGACGGCGGGCGCCGCCAGGTCGTGGCGGTCGATCGGGCGGCCGACGCGTCAGCCGGCCGCCCCGGGGAGCCGCTGGACGTGGAGGCGTCCGATCTCGCGTGCGTCCTGTACACGGCCGGGACGACAGGTCCGGCCAAGGGTGTGCTGGTGGAGCACGGCGTCCTCCTCAGCGCGTTCGAGGGCTCACAGGTTGTGCACCGCTCGACGTCCGATGACCGACAACTCCTCGTCGCGCCCGTGGAGTCCGCGGCGTTCACCGCGGGCTGGCTCCGTACGCTCGGCGCCGGCGGCACGCTGGTGCTCCCCGCGCCGGACGGCGTGACGCAGGACGCGCCGGCCACCGCGAAGGCGTTCCCGTCGGCCACCGCGGGGGCGCCCGCGAGTGCCGGCGCCGCAGAGCCCGCCGCCGTGCTGCGCGCGCTGATCCTGGCCGAGAACGTCACCGTGCTGGACTGTGACACGGCCACCGCACGGGGCCTGCACCGGTATGTCCGGCGGGGCGGGCTGGACCTCGGCGCGGTCCGCCTGGTCAGCGCAACCGGCGACGTCTGGTATCTCGACGAGCAGCAGGCGCTGCGCAGGACCCTGGGACCGTGGGTCCGCGTGCTCAACGTGTACGGCCCGGCCGAGGCCGCCGGCTGCGCGACCTTCTTCGAACTGCCCGACCGGCCCACGACCCTCGACCACCCCGAACGCGTCTCGCTGATCGGGGAGTCCTTCCCCGGCCTGGACGTCCAGGTGCTCGACGCAGGCGGCCGGTCCGTCCCCCAGGGCTCGGTCGGGGAGATCGCGCTCGGCGGTCCCGGCGCCGCCCGCGGCTACCGGAGCGCCGTCCGGCAGTCGGGCGCCGACGGGTGGCTGCGTACTGGCGACCTCGGCCGGATGCGGGACGACGGCCGGCTCGAACACCTCGGCCGCAAAGGCGCGCACCTCGACGCCGAGACGGTGCTGCGCGGCCACCCGTCGGTCGAGGAGTGCGCTGTCGCCGAGATCGAGACCGCTCCAGGTCGCGCGACCCTCGCCGCCTACGTCGTCCTCGCCGACGGCGCACGGTCCGATCCGGCGGGCATACGGACCTACGCCTCAGGCCGGCTGCCCTCCGCGCGGGCCCCGCGCACCGTCGTCCCGCTGGTCTCGCTGCCGCGCACCCGGGCCGGCCGGATTGACCGACGCAGCCTTCCGCTCCCGGTTCGGCCGTCCGGAGCCGGAGCGGGGCCCGGCGGCAAGGGCGGATCGGGGTACGGCTCCGACGACGCCGCGGGCTGCGCTCCGGTGGCGGTGGGTGTCGTGGCGGCCGTCCTCGCAGCGGTGTTCACCGGCTTCCTGTGGCCGCACTCGACCGACCTCGCCGGTGTGCCCCAGCCGGAGGCCCTGCTGTTCCTCGGGCTCTACGTGTGCGAGTGGCTCTCCTTCGGGCTGGGGGTCGCGTTCCTCTTCTGGGGAAGAGACGTGATGGCCCGCCAGGAGCGCTCCCGCCGCCTCACCGTCGCGGCGCACCTCTCGGCGGTCTGGCTGCTCGCCGCCTGGTGGCCGCAGGACAACTTCTACCGGCTCGCGCGCAAGACGGACTGGCCGCGCCAGGCCGCCTTGGTCTACGGCTTCAACATCACCCTCATGATCGCCGCCGCGGTGCTGCTGGCATTCCTCGCCGCGCGGCCGCGAGAACGGACCTGACGCCCGAGAGCCCGGCTTGCGCAGCCGAGGCGACGTCGGCCGCCCCCAACGATCCGTCCTGGAACATCGCGCCCAACGCGCGGTTGGCGGCGGCCACCGCCTCCTGCGCGGCGTCCAGGGCCTCGGGCGTACGGGCGGCGAGCGCCACCCCCACGTACGGATACGGGTCGAAGCTCGCCGTCGGCACGGTCGGCAGCAGCGTCGCACCGAGCGAACGGCACTCCCGTGCCACCCGGCCCAGGTGCTCGAACAATGCCGCGGGAGGCAGCCGCGCGCCCAGCGGCAGGCAGTCCAGGGTCCGTACGCAGAACGAGCCGCCGTGGATCTCGGTCAGCCTGGCCTGGATCATGAAGGCGACCGCCGGGCCGGTGAGCCGGAGGTTGATCTCGGTGGGGGAGAGCCGTCCCGCCCGGTCGGCGACGAAGTCCACGTCGTACCAGCCGCGGTAGCCCTCAGCGGCCAGCGCGCTGCCCACGGCCGAGCCGAAGCGGGCAGCGGTCTCCGCGACCGCGTCGGGCACGACCGCGGGACCGACGGTGACGCCCCGATAGCTCGTGTCCTCGATGTCCATGGCCCCGACACCGACAGCATGGACACGGCCGTCGGCGCCCACGACAGCGTCAAAGGTCGGGTCGCGCAGCGGCCCCGAGCCGTCCACATGGTCCTCGACCAGGACGCCGCCGGCAGGCAGCCGACGCGCCAGGGCGCGGGCCTGGCGCGCCGAGCCGACCTGGCCGGGCGTGACGACGAGGGTGCCGGAGCCGCCGACGCCGTACTCCGTCTTGACCACGGTCGTCCTCCCCGCGGCGCCGCGGGCGGCCAGCACTCGGGCGAGCGCGCGGCGGGAAGGGACCCGGTGCTGGGCCGGGACCGCCACGCCGGGGTGCTCGTGGGCGAGCGCCTGGAAGAGGGCGTGCGCGGCGGATTTGGACTCGTAACGGTGGACGGCCCGGAGCATCGCCGCGTCCTCGCCCCCTTGCGGGCTGGTCACGGTCGTCGCGACCCGTGCGAACTGCGCGGTGTGCCCCCACGGGATCACCGGTAAGCCGGCCGTCGCCATGCGTTCGCGTAGCACGGGGTCGGCGAGAACCGCTTCCGACAGCCCGGCGGCGTCCGCGCGACCGCCGTACACCTCGACGTCTCGCCAGCCGAGCAGCCCTGCCAGCACCTGCATCCACGCCGGATCCACGTGCCGGGGCAGGACGACGGCCTTCGGGTGCGGGCTGGCGAAGGCCGCCATGCAGGCGTAGTGGTCACCCCCGCGCCGCAACCCGGCGGAGGCGCCGGGGAATTGGGCGTTGAACTCGGCGACGTTGCCGAGGTGGACCGCACGTCGGCCGCCGGTCCACGCGCTGATCCAGGCGGGCGGCCGCACCGGACGGAGCCAGGCGGTGAGCAGCGGGAGTTCGCGGCCGGCGATCGCGCCGGACGGCGTGGTGCCCGTCCGCTCCGCGCCCATGGCCAGGTAGAACGGCTCGGCGTGCGGGTCGGAGGCGATCACCATCCGGCTGAAGCCGAGCCGCCCCGCCTCGGCCAGCACGTGCCGGTACAGCAACCGCCCCACGCCCCGCCCGATCGCGGCCGGTTCCACGAACAGCATGCCCAACTCGCCGTCCGGCGCGGTGCCCTCCAGCGTGGCGAGCCCCAGGACGCGCCAGGCGTCCCCCGACTCCGCCGCGGCGTCGGCGTTTTGCCTGAACTCCTCCACGACCACGGTCCTGCGGGCCGCCACCTCTCCCGGCCGCAGCCGCAACTCCTCCCGGCACGCGGCCAGGAACTCCGCGTCGTAACCCCAATGCCCCTTCGACCGCAGCGCCAACTCACTCAGCAGCTCGGCCTCGTCCTCCCGCGCGGCCCTGAGCCGGAGCGCCCCACCCGTGGGCCCGATCTCCGCCGCCCGGCCCGACTCGTTCCCCATGGCCCGATCCTGCCACCCGCGGCGGTCAGAAGACGTGTGCACTCTGGCAGATGGGAGAAGGCTCCGATCGGAGTTTCTGCCGGCCGGGCGGGCACCGAACGAGTTCGTGAGGCCATGGCCGCGTCCGATAGGGTCCGGCGGGAGGTGAGGGGATGAGTTTCCGGTTGGCGGCGTACGCCGTGTGCATCGAGGACGGAAAGGTGCTGGTCGCCCGGCACGTACCAGCGGTCGGGCCGGGCAACTGGACCCTTCCGGGGGGCGGGGTCGAGCCGGGAGAGGATCCGTTCGACGCGGTGATCCGGGAGGTCGCCGAGGAGACCGGCTGCTCCGCGGTGGTGGACCGCCTGCTGGGAGTGGACTCACGCGTGATCCCTGCGGCTGCCGCCCGCGCGGGAGTTGAGCACCAGAACGTCGGCATCTTCTACCAGGTCCGTATCACCGGCGGTCGGCTCCGCCCTGAGCCGAACGGCCGGATCGCCGAGTCGGTCTGGACCGCGATCTCCGATGCCGCCCGCCTGCGCCGGTCATCCCTGGTCGACATCGGCCTCGCCCTTGCGCTGGGTCTTCCGGCGACCGGCCATGTCGCTCCCGTCCCGGTCGGTGGCCTGATCCAACACTGAGGCCGGCGCCCACGGGAGCCCCCGCCCCGCCCGCGGGCCCGGACCGTCTTCCTACCCGCCGGCGCCGGCACTGTCTGCTCCCTCAGTGGGTCGGCGGCCTGAGGCTGTACCGCTTCACGACGTCGTCGAGCCAGTCCGGATCCCCGTAGGTCAGGCCGAACCTGGAGGCCAGAGCTGTGAACTCGTCGGTCCCGTGGAGACTGTCGGAGGAGGACGAGCCGGCCTCCTTGTCGGCGGCGAGCAGCTCGCCGAGTTGGCGGAAGTAGTCCTCGAATCCGCCCGGCGTGATGATCTCGACAATGCGCCCCGGCACGTCACCCGCGTTCCACATCGCGTGCATCTGGCCGCGCGGTTTCGTGATGTAGCCGCCCGCCCCGAGAACCACCTCACTGTCGTCCGACCGGAAGCCTATTTCCCCTTCGAGGACAATGGAGTGCTCGTCCTCCCCGGTGTGCCGGTGGGGGGCGGTGATGATGCCCACGGCAAAGGGGTGCTCCACGATCGACACCTCCCCGCCGGTGTCCCGGCCGTAGAGCTTGTAGGTCGCCCCGAATCCGGGGATGGTGACTTCCTCTCCCTTTCCCGGAAGCACCACGTTGACGCCCTGCGCACCTTCACCGGTCATGATCTTCCCTTCCGTTGTTCCGACGTCCTTGATCCGGTCATGCATCGCCGAACCCCTGGACGGCCCGGTCGCCGATGTCCTCACCGCCTACGAAGTGGGAGCCGAGGAGAGCCGCATAAGGCGCCGGGAAAGCGCCGGGCTCATGGCGGCGCTGCCACTCGGCGGCAGTGAGCGCGGAGAGGGTGTTGGGCAGCCGGGCGGGCCGGCGCAGTGGGGGACCGGCGGCGCGCGCCTCGCCCTCCAGGAACTCGTCCATCGCACCCTGCCGAGGACCTGCGCCGGTGCCGTCCTGCGGGATCTCCGGGTGTACCGGAAGCGGGATGCTCAGCACCGTGAAGCCACGCCCGGTGAGGATGCGGGACCGATCCTGCCCGACGTAGCAGAAGGGGCACACGAAGCCGTACCAGTGCAGGGCGGGCGCTGTATCTCCGCCCCCACGGGTGAGGAGTCGTCGATCCACATACCTTCCACCATCGCGCACCGCGCCACGGGCTGCGAGCCCAGGCGCACGGTCGGCCAGGACGGACTCCGGATGGTGCCGCCGGTGTCCTGATCAACCTCGGGACACATCAGGCGGAGCCACGGGCCGGCGAACCGGCGAACCGGCGGGACGAGCCGGCCCGGTCCGGAGCCGGGCCGGGGCGCGTCACTCGTTCGGGGACGGTGTTCGAGTCGATGTTCGAGCACGTAGGCCGGGACGCCGGGCAGGCACCTGGCACGGGCCCGCCCAACCCCCACGGGCGGGCCACCACAGGGGCCGCCCTTCTCGGGGATGACCAGGGCGGCCCCACAATCCTCATCGGGCCACCGGCCGCGTGACCCCCGGTCGTGGCGGGTTGGGCCGGACCACCCCGCCGGGCCGGGCGTCCGGGCTCCCTCTCGCGTGCACGTGTGCGCACTTGCGCAGGCTCTTCGGATGTGACCCTCACCGACCGCCGGAACCGGCCCGGCAGGCGTTCCACCGGCGCCATTACCGCAGGTCAAAGCTGTGGAATGGTGGTATGCGAGGCGGTGCAACCCCAGCGAGCAGCCCTGAGGGAAGCGCCGAAGTGATGACCGTCCCGGCCTCTCAGCCGGCCGTCGTCATCGGCATGCTCAGCGGAGGACATCTTCGCCGCCCTCATCCGCGACCAGGCCGGCCTGCCTGCCCCCGCCAGCAGCAGGGCGCGTGCAGGGCATCCCCGAGTGGGACAGCCCGCCACATGCGGCGACGCGCTCACAGCCCGGCCTACCTGAACGGTCGGCGGGCGGGGCGCTTCGTCATGTCCCTCTGCGCTCGCGCTTCCGCTTCCGGTGGCGCCACAGCGCCAGTACCGCTGCCAGTGCGGCCTTGACCCACATCGCGCTCTCCTCGCCTCGAACATGCCCCTGTCTGCCAGCCTAGGGTCCAGCCCGGGGAGTGCGAGTTCACGACCGGTGTCGCCAGACGGTTCCGGCCGCCGTCCTTCACCTCGTATTCGGCTGGGACAGGGACAGGAGCCAGGGCAGCCGCCATCGTGGAGAGACCCCCTCGTCCGCGGCCGGATCGGCGGCCGGGGCAGGAGCGGTCCAAGGGAAGCACCGCGGCCAGCAGGCCACCAGGCCGGTCCGCGCTGAACGCGCCGTCCTCGGCGACGGCGTCCCGGCACCGACGCGGGCTATGTTCGAGCAGACACCCACGCGGGCCTGATCGCCGATTCCCTGACCCTACGCACAACCCCTGGGCGCGAACCCCGATCGCTGCGAGCCCACTTCGAGGAAATACGCCAGGAAGGACAAACAGCATGACCGCCTTCAACCGCACCGACCCCGCCATCCCGGACGACGACCCGACCCGAACACTGACGGTGGCCAGCCCCGACGACCCCGCAGTCACTTACATCTCCCTCGCCGGGGACAACTACGCCATGCTGATCACCGGCAAGCAGACCAACGGGCAGTACTGCCTCATCGACATGCGCGTGCCCGACGGCGGTGGCCCCCCGCCGCACCGGCACGACTTCGAGGAGATGTTCACCGTCCTCGAAGGCGAGATCGAGTTCACTTTCCGCGACGAGAAGCACAGCGTGCGGGCCGGATCCACCGTGAACATCCCGGCCAATGCCCCCCACAACTTCCGCAATGTCGCCGGCGCACCCGCGCGCATGCTGTGCATGTGCACGCCCGCGGCCCAGGATGAATACTTCATGCTCGTCGGCGACGAGGTCGCGAGCAAGGACGCGCCGCCGCCGCGGCTCACCGACGACGAGATGGCGGAGCGCCGGCAGCGCGCTGCCGAGTTGGCTCCCGCATACCGCACCGAGATGCTCTGACAGTTCTGCGAGCGCCGGCCCGACGGCTCTCCGTGCCGGGCCGGCCTCGTAGAACCCGCACCGTCGCCGCCCTCCGCTGGGCCATCTCCGCCCGGTTCGGCTGGCGGCACGAGGTTTTCGGCAGCGCTCGGTCACAGCACGTCGAGCGGCTGCTTGCGGTCCGGCGGCGGGAAGGCGGCGTCCAGGGCGCGCAGCTCGTCCTCCCTGAGGAGCAGGTCGAGGGCGGCGCGATTCTCCTCGACGTGGGCGACGGTGGACGCCTTGGGAATGGCGATGACGTCGTCCCGGCGGAGCACCCAGGCGAGCGCCACCTGCGCGGGGGTGCTTCCGTGCACTTCGGCCACCGCGGCCAGTGCCGGATGGCCGAGCAGCCGGCCCTGTTCCACCGGTGAATACGCCATGACCGGTAGCGAGCGCTCCCGGCAGAACGGGAGCAGGTCGTACTCCGGTCCCCGCCGGGTGAGGTTGTAGAGCACCTGGTCCGTCTGCGGGCGGGCACCCGCCGGCAGGTCCGCCAGATCGTCGACGTCCAGGTTGCTCACGCCCCACGAGCCGATACTGCCGTCCGCCACCAGCCCTTCCAAGGCTTCGACCGTCTCGTCGAGCGGTACGTCACCCCGCCAGTGCAGCAGGTACAGATCGATCCGGTCCGTGCCCAGACGCCGCAGACTCGCCCGGCACGCCGCGGGCGCTCCGCGCCGGTCGGCGTGCCTCGGCGACACTTTGCTCACCACGAACGTCTCGTCCCGCCGACCGCGGATCGCCTCGCCGACCACTTCCTCGGCGGCGCCGTCCGCGTACATCTCCGCGGTGTCGACCAGCGTCATCCCCAGGTCGAAGCCCCGTCGCAGGGCGGCGACCTCGGACTGACGCCGCGCGGGATCCTCGCCCATCCCCCAGGTGCCCTGGCCGAGCGCGGGCACCCGCACACCGGAGGGAAGCTCCACTGTTCGCACCACTGCCATCCGTGCCTCTCTCAAGCCGCCGAACCGCCCGGCCGCCGACCGGCCGGGCCCCGCCATGCCCGCAGCCCGCCCAGCGGCGGCACGCCGGAGCCGGGCGGGGTCGCCAATGACGGGGAAGCGGGCCGAACCGTGAAACAGTCCGATGCGGACGATGCGGACGATTATCTCGAAGACCGGCCTCGGACCGGTGCAGCGACGCGTCACGGAGGGTGCCCGATGTCGAAACCACCGCTGCCCGAGGAGGTCGTCGCCCTGCTGGCGAAGGCCAATCCGGCCGTCATGGCCACCCTGCGGCCGGACGGCCAGCCGATTTCCACGGCGACCTGGTACCTCTGGGACGACGGCCGCATCCTCCTCACCCTGGACGAGGACCGGGCCCGGCTGAACCACCTGCGCAACGATCCCCGGGTGACGCTCACGGTGCTCGACGAGGCCGACTGGTACACCCACGTCAGCATCATCGGCCGCGCCGGCGAAATCCGGGAGGACGAGGGTCTGGTCGAGGCCGACCGGGTGTCCCAGCAGTACCTTGGACGGCCATACGCGATCCGAGACCGCCGCCGCGTCAGCGTGTGGATCGAGATCGATCGCTGGCACGCCTGGGGCGCCCTGAAGGACAGCAGCCAGGCCGGCTGACCGGCACCGTCGTTCCCACGTACGATCCGCGCGCCTCTTGATCCGCGCACCCCGTACCTGGCGCCCCGTCGGGTGTTTCCACGCCGGGCCACGTCGATGGTCCCAGGAGAGAGATCGACACCCAAGGCGTCAACGCCAAGAACGTGCAGGTACGCGGTGACGTGCCCGGGGACGCAGCCGATGTCCGCGGCAGGGCCGCCGCCTCCAGGCCGCGGCGGGAACCGCGAAGGCGGCCGACCAGGTTCCTTTGAGGACGGCTCCGGCCAGAAGGATCTTGTGAGCTGTCGCCGCACGTCAGAGGCACACTCACACTGTTCTGCCAGCGGTGAACACCGGCCCGACCGGGCTCGACGATCGCTACCGTCCAGTCTCATGACGACGATCACAACGCGCACGGTCGCGTACCCGGCCGACGGCCTGACGATGATCGGGCACCTCGCGCTCCCAGCCGGAGTCGACCGCCGGCCGGCGGTGCTGCTCGGACCGGAGGGCATGGGGCTCAGCGACGTCGAGCGCCGCCGGGCCGATGCTCTCGCCGAGCTGGGATATGTGGCGCTGGCCTTCGACGTCCACGGCGGGCGCTATTTGGCTGACCCCGAGGAGATGCTGGCCCGTTGTCTGCCGCTGCTCGCTGATCCCGACCGGATGCGGGACATCGGCCACGCCGCGCTCGACGTGTTGCGCGCCGAGCCGCGGACCGACCCCGACCGGATCGCCGCCGTCGGCTACGGCACCGGCGGCGCCATCGGGCTGGAACTCGGGCGCGACGGCGTCAACCTACGCGCGATCGGCACAGTCAACGCACTGACCACGGGCCGACCGGGCGAGGCGGCGCACATTCGCTGCCCGGTGTGGGCCGGGGTCGGGTCGGAAGACCCGATCATGCCGCCCGCGCAACGGGACGCGTTCACCGCCGAGATGCAGGCCGCGGGCGTCGACTGGCGCCTCGCGGTCTACGGCGGCGGCTTGCACGCCTTCCACCACCCGCCAGTCGACCACCCCACGGTCCCCGGCGTCGGCTACCACCCACAGCACGCGCAGCGCGCCTGGCGCGACGTCGTCGGCCTGCTCGCCGAGTGCCTGCCGGTGACGGAGTGATCCGGCCGGCAATCCGGGAGATGATCGACCGACAACATCAGGCACCAAGCGCTCAGTCCGAGCCATGAGCACGCTTCCCTGTGTGACCCCAAGAACTCGCCTGCGGATCGAACAACAGAACAATGCTTACGCCACGGTCACGAATCTTGTCCCGTTGTGGCCAAGTTTGCGATAGTTGGTCAGGTGCGGAAGACCTGGTCGGCAGGGTCGCGCCGCAATCACGCCAGAGGGGTGTTGAGCCGACGGGCGGGGCGAGGGGCCGATCGCGCCCGTCGCTTTCGCATCCGAGGTCATCGGCGCCTGATCCGGATTGCCGTAGTCCTCCACATTTCCCGCTGAGAATGAACTGATGAGTGAGGATCCGTAATGAGCGGAATGGATTCTACGTATGTTCTGATCCCGGGTGCCTGGCATGGTGGGTGGTCCTGGCGGCCGGTGGCCGAGCGGCTGCGTGCCGCCGGGCATCGCGCTGTCTGCCTTACTCTTCCCGGCATGGGGGACGGCGAGGATCCCTCGGGCATCGGCCTCCAGGACGCGGTGGACCATGTGGTCTCCGAGGTGGAGCGGCTGGGTCTCACCGACGTGATTCTGGTGGGTCACAGCTGGGGCGGATATCCGATGGCCGGCGCCGTGCACCGCCTGGCGGGCAAGGTGTCCCAGGCCGTCTACTATGCCGCGCAGATTCCTGTGCGCGGCAAGTCGATGCTGGAGGACAACCCGCCGGAGGCCGCAGCGATGCTGCGAGGGCTGATCGACGCCTCCCCGACGCGCTCCATCCCGCCCTCCCTGCAGTTCGTCCAGGACATCTTCATGCAGGATGCCGGGGAGGAGGCCCAGCGTCTGGTGGCGGAGCTCCTGACGCCGCTGCCCGGCAACTACTTCCTGGACGCGCTCGATGTCCCCGACGCGGCCGAGCTCGGCATTCCCGCGCTCTACATCCTCGGCGAGGACGACCGTGCGCTTCCCCGGCCCGGTGCGGAGTTCGCGGCGCGGCTGGGTCTGGAACCCGTCATGATCCCCGGGACCCACGAGGGCCTGCTGACCCACCCCGACGAGGTCGCCGAGGCGGTCCTGAACGGGAGGGTCTGATCAACGGCGGCGCTGTTGAGGGCGGGATCACGGACCACCTCGGTTGGCAGAAGCACGACGCGGCCGGCCGGAGCGCCGGCAACAACTGCAGCGGAGAGTGCTCCAAGGCCGTGCCGGCGCCGCCGAGCGTTTGTGGGGTTACCCGGCCGCCGAGGTGTTGTATCGGTCCGCCGGAGGCTTGCTCGCTTCGGGCGGTCCGGTCCTCGCTGGCTGGTCTGGGCATACGACTCCCCGACCCGGCCCGCGGCGGATCCAGCCGCGCTGGAAGCACTCTTCGGGCATGCGTCGGTCAGTCTGGTCGTCTGGGACCGGGACCTGCGCTGTATCCGGTTCAACGACAGCATCCACAACGGGGAGGTCTTCCGCGCCGGTCCCGAGCTCGGGGGCCACCGTTTCTGGTCGTAGGAGTGGACGGGTCACTCATGTCCTTCGTGGCGCTGGACGCCGCCGCCATCGAGTCGCGACGGCGTGCGGCAGATCTGGAAGTCGTCTTCTGCGTGGGCGCCCTCGACGGAGCCGGCCCGGTCCTTCGGGCCGCAGCCTGGCGTGGGGGTGGCGATCACTGCTGCTTGGCCAGGAATGCCTGGAAGGCGTCCACCTCCGGTCCGGACAGCGGGGCGCCGTGGCCGAAGCCGACTGCGGTGACGTTGGTGGGTATCCGAGCGGCGCCGGTTGCGCGAGCGGCGGGCTCGGCGGCGAAGGTGGCCGGCCCGTAGCCGAGGCGGCCGGCGTGGAATACCGCGTCGCCGACCAGTACCGTGCGGGTGGGTTCGTGCAGCAACGCGATGTGGCCGGGGGAATGGCCCGGCGTGTGAATCACGCGCAACCCGCCGGAACCGGCGATGAGTTCGCCGTCCTCGACCGTGGCATCGGGTTCGAACGGCGTCCAGTGTGCGGCTGGGAGCTGGTCGTATCGCCTGGCCGCCGGGCTGGACCGCCCGTCCGCCGGTACCCGTCCGCCGGCCAGCCACGCGGCGTCGGCGACATGGATCAGGACGCGGGCGCCGGTGTGCTCGCGCAGCGTGGGCGCGCCCTGCACGTGGTCGGGGTGTGCATGGGTCAGCACGATGCGGTTGAGGTCGCCAGGATCTCGGCCCAACTCGGCGATTGTGCGCAGCAGCGGGTCTACGGCTTTGGTGCTGCCGACGTCGACGAGGGTCAGACCGTCATCACCCTCCACGAGGAAGGCGTTGTTGGACTTGGATGTGGCGATTTGGATGACGCCGGGAGCAAGGATCGTCACGGATTCTCCTCGGTGCGGTGCGGTGCGGTGCGGTGCGGTGCGGTGCGGTGCGGTGCGGTGCGGGTCACCAGCGCAGTGCGGTGAAGTCGATCGGTCGTGGTGAGAGTTCTCCGGTGCGGGCGGCCAGGTCCTTCATCCGCCGGGCGAACTCGTCGGCGGGCAGCCGCTTGCGGTCGCCGTGGCCCGGCAGCAGCCATTCGAAGCGCACCCGCGGTGCCGCACGGGCCAGTGATGCGGCCAGCTCGGTGATGGAGTACCAGGTGACGGACTCGGCGACGGCGATGTCGCCGACGGACCGGGACCAGTAGAAACTGTCGCCGCTGAAGCAGTAGGTGTCGTCGGCTAGATACAGCACGCTGCCTTGGGTGTGTCCGGGCAGCGGGTGCGCGGTAACGCCGTCGGCGATCTCGATCGGCTCGGTGCCCCGGAGAATACTGTCGGCGTTCGGCGCGGCAGCCAGGTCGCCTTCGTGGATCCACAGGCGGGCGCCGAACCGGTCGGCGTATTCGCGGCCGTGCGCGGCGTGGTCGCGATGGGTGAGCAGCACGTCGGTAATCGGGCCGAGTGCCGCGTATCTCGAAGCCAGGGCGGAACTCCAGCGCGGCGTGTCGACCATCATCAGGTTTCCGGCCGGCCGGCGCAGCAGGTAGGAACTCGCGCCGGCGGTGCGCGGCGAGTTGTGGCCGCACAGGTGCACGTGCTCCGAAAGGCGGAGCGGGAAGGGATCGAGCGCCGGCTGCGGGCCGCGCGCGCCGTGCCGGATCGATCGGGTGTGGCACGCGAATGCCGCGGCGTGCAGGGCCTTTTCCTCCGCGTCGTTGCGCGGCTGGCGGATGACCGAGGAGCGGCCGGCGACCTCGGCGATCAGGTCCGGTGCAAGCTGCCGGGCTGCGTCACAGTTTGTGCAGCGGTGATCGACGCGCCAACTGGCGTCAGCCGAGTGTTCGTTCATGGCGGGATCCCTCCGCGCGGGGATAGCGGCGAATAGCGCCCAATTGATATCACGTACCGCGTGGTGAAAACCAATCGCCAAACGCTATTGACTTTATCGGAAATCGCCGCTCTCCTGACCTCATCTTGTGCGGTTGACAATTGCGGAAATAGTGCTCTCCTCAGTACCCGAGCCATAGATCGCGATCTTCACGGCTGGAAGGCGGCCTGGCTGCGGAAGTGGCTTTGTCGGGCCAGGTGAGCGGAATCAGCCCGTTCCGGCTGGTTCCGTCGTCGGTCAGGGCGGGGTCACCGCGTTCGCGGGCGACAGTGACGGCGAGGGAGGCATCGGCGAGCAGGGCCGGGGCGACCCAGCGGTGCCGGGAGTCCCGGCGGCGGACGCGAAACCCTGACCGGTTACGGCGCGGGCCCGCGCCGTCCGGTCCGTATGCCGGCCGACCACCTCCGGGAAGAGCAGAACCTAGGCGGGCAGCCGCGCCGCCGCGCTCGCTTCTTCCCGGATCGGGTCAGCGTCGCTGTCCGTTGCCGACGCGGACGGTGATATCACTGATCGCGGCGTCGGGCGGAAGGTCGAGGGCGGTCAGGATGGCAACTGCCAGCGTGGACGGGTCGATCCAGCAGGCGGGGTCGTAGACGCGGCCTTCGTGCTGCTGCATGCGTTCCTGCATCGGGGTTGCCGTGCGGCTCGGGTAGAGGGAGGTAACGCGCAGGCCGGTCTGCTGTTCTTCCGCGCGCAGGGCGTCGGCCAGTGCGCGCAGGCCGTACTTGGCTGCGGAGTAGGCCGAGCATCCGGCACGGGTGTCCAGGCCGGAGGTGGAGTTGACGAAGATCACGTGCCCGGCAGGGTGTCTGAGCCGGGGCAGCATCAGGCGGGTGAGTTCCGCGGGGGCCATGAGGTTGACGGCGAGGGTCGTTTCCCAGGTTCGCGGTGTGAGATCCGCGACGGGACCCAGGTTCAGGGTGCCCGCGACATGCAGCAGGCCGTCGACGGTGTCCGGCAGGCTGCTGTCGTGCAGGATCTTCTCCAGCGCGGCGGGCTCGGCGAGGTCGGCGATGATCGTGTGGGCTCCGGGGTAGCGCCGTGCGACGCGTTCGGCGCTCTCCGGGGTGCGGACCGGCAGGTGCAGGGTGGCGCCGCGGGCGTTCAGCCGGTCGGCAACCGCCTGCCCGATACCGGAGCCGGACCCGGTGATCACGTAGTGCTTCACGGTGTGCCCTCATAGGCCAGGGGTCCGGCCGGCCGCAGGTGCGCCGGCTCGGATCGGGATACCAGGAGGCGGCTCAGCAGCGGGGAGGCGCTGGTGGCGTCGCGGGCCTGCGCCGCCGGCAGGCCCGCGACATCGGCCGGAAGCGCACTGCCGGCGCGGGGAATCGCCAGGACGCGCATCCCGGCCCCGACGGCCGAGCGGATCCCGTTCGCGGAGTCCTCGACTGCCATGCACTCCGACGGCGGGATGCCGATGACGGCGGCCGCGCGCAGGTAGGCGTCGGGAGCCGGTTTGCCGCGGACCACGTCCTCCGCGCAGACGATCGCGCTCATCCGCGCCGCCAGTCCCAGCTCTTCGAGGATCGCGTGGACGTAGCGGCGGGGACTGGCCGTGGCCACGGCGACCGGCCCGTGGCGTTCGGCCGCGGTGACCAGGCCCCTTGCCCCCGGGAGCGCCGGGACCCGGCCCGCTGCGCATTCCACCGCCATCGCAGCGGTGCACTCCTCCATGGCCTCGGCGGCGCTGATCCCGTCACCGCACAGAGCGGCGACGAATGCCGGCCAGTCGCCGTTGCCGTGCAGCACCGCGTCGTCCGCAGGTCCCCAGCGGTGCCCGTGGCGGGCGGTGACGGACCCGCAGGCCCGCCCCCACGCCGCTCCGCTGTCCACCAGCGTGTCGTCCAGGTCGAAGACCGTCGCCGTGCGCATCGGGGGTCAGACCGCCGCCGCGCCGGCGGGCTGCAGCGCCTGCGACAACTGCTCGATCGAGACCACGGGCAGTCCGTGCAGGTCGGCGAAAGCACCTAGCCGGTCGACGCTGGTGACGGAGCCGTCGTCCTCGCACACCTCGCTGATCACCCCGACCGGCGTCAGGCCGGCCAGGCGCAGCAGGTCCACGGTCGCCTCGGTGTGCCCGCGCCGCTCCGCGATCCCGCCCGCGCGGGCGCGCAGCGGGAACACATGCCCGGGACGGACCAGTTGGCCGGGGACGGTGGTGGGATCCGCGAGCAGTCGCGCGGTCAGCGCCCGGTCCGCAGCCGAGATCCCGGAGCTGACGCCGACCGCGTCCACCGACACGGTGAAAGCCGCCGGGTCGGCCCCGGAAGCGGTCTCCACCATCGGCTGAAGCTCCAGGCGGTCGGCGATCTCCGGTGCCATGGGCACGCACAGCAGACCACCGGACCACCGGATGAGGAAACCCAAGGCCTCGGCGGTCGCGAACTGGGCCGCCATCACGAGATCGCCCTCGTTCTCACGATCCGCGTCATCGACCACGATCACGGGCCGACCCGCACGCAGCGCGTCCACCGCCACCGCCACCGTGTCCAGTGCCTCATCCGACCGGGGCAACGAGGTTGACATCACAGGAGTTCGACCCTTCACACGTTCACCGATTCACCATTCCGGGAGGTGCATCGGTATGCACGGCAGGTGTCTTGAGGAAGCCGTACGCCGAGCGGGTGAGGAGCGGGATCCGCTGCCGCCGACCGGGCACGCGTCGGCGCGGCGCGATGTCGTCGCTCACCCACGCGGTGTCAGATGGGTCCGGCGCCCCGTCGACGGCCGGTTTGAGCCGGCCTTCGAGGCAGGCGCCCGCCCGCGGCGCATTGACCTGCTCCCCGTCGCCCGAACCGCGTCGGCCGGGAGCTCCTCGTACAGTGCCTCCGCCGGCGGCAGCGCGAACGGACAGTCGCACACCCAGGAAGAAGGCAAGGCAGACGTATGAAGCACGCCACACTCGGGGGGATCGAGGTCCCGCGCATCGGCCTGGGCTGCATGTCGATGTCCGACTACTACACGGGGGCGGGAACCGACGACGCCGAGGCCATCCGTACGGTGCACCGTGCCCTCGACCTCGGGGTCACCCTCTTGGACACCGCCGAGGTCTACGGCCCTTTCACGAACGAGGAACTGGTCGGCCGCGCCGTGGCCGGCAGACGCGACGACGTGCTCCTGGCGACGAAGTTCGGGGCCATCTCACACGCCGGCGGGCGGGAGGGCGGATTCGACAGCCGCCCGGAAAACATCCGGCTCGCCGTGGACGGCTCGCTGCGGCGGCTGAACACCGACCATATCGACTTCTATTACCAGCACCGCGTGGACCCGGACACCCCCATCGAGGAGACCGTCGGGGCGCTCGGTGAGCTCGTAGCCGACGGCAAGATCCGCTACGTCGGCCTGTCCGAGGCCTCACCGGCCACCATCCGCCGCGCCCACGCCACCCACCCGGTCACGGCGTTGCAGACGGAGTTCTCGCTGTGGGCACGCGATGTCGAAGCGGAGATCCTCCCACTGCTGCGCGAACTGGGCATCGGACTGGTCCCGTACTCACCGCTCGGCCGCGGTTTCCTGACCGGTGCGCTGCGGGACACGGGCTCCCTGGATGCCGACGACTTCCGCAGGACCGACCCCCGCTTCAGCAAAGAGCATCTGAGTCCGAACCTCCGCATCGTCGAGGAGGTGGAGGCCGTCGCCGCAGAAGCGGACGCCACCCCCGCCCAGGTGGCCATCGCCTGGCTTCTTGCACAGGGCGGCGACCTGGCGCCAATTCCGGGCACCAAGCGAGTGTCGCGTGTGGAGGAGAACACCGCCGCGGACGCACTCGACCTCACCACCGGCCAACTGGCCCGCCTCACGGCGATCGCGCCTGCTGCCGGCGCCCGTTACGAGGACATGAACCAGATCGACAGCTGAGCACAGGCGACCGCCGCCGTCGACCACCGCGCGCGGGGATCCCCTCAAGACAAGGCCGGACAACCGCGGTTGGAGCAGGGGGCACTGGGTCCACGACGGGGCCGTTCGCGGTGCCGTGCCGCTGGCGTGGGGTCAGCGGTGCGCACCGGGGGGTAGGGGCGCACTGATGTGGATGCGCGCTGCGGGAGGCATTCCGGTGACAGGAGCCTTGTCGAATCGGTTCCGACTCACTACCGTCACAGTGGGAGCGCTCCCATCTCTCCGCCGACGCAGGCGGTCCCCGCCGGAGACGATCTGGCAGGCGTCTACGACAGGTCTGACCTGTGGCCCGAATGTGGAGGAGGAGTCCATGGCAGGTTCAGGTGTCAGCCGTGGGCCAGACCGTGCCCTCCGCGGGTTTGACCAATGTTAGCGCTCACCCTCCTGCATGAACCGCCCCCCACATCGCAAGGAGAGACCACGTGAACAGCAGATTCCCACGACTGACCGCGTGTGTGGCAACCGTCGCCCTGATGGTGTTCGGGCTGCTGACGGGTGGCGCGACGGCGCATGCCGCGCCGGCGGCCGCCGCGTCGACGAGCCAGTTCCACGGCGTGAACTGGGCGGACCCGAACGACAACTTCATCACCGGCCCCAACATCCCGGTGGGCCTGTCGACATCGGACAGCTACGCGACGACGTACACGAAATCCACCGCCATCCTGAAGGGCTTCCAGAACCTGGGAGCCAACACGGTCCGGCTGGGATTCAACGCGGCGACCACCTCGGGGTCCTGGTGGAACAGCTACACCGCGGCCCTGGACGCCGCCACCGCGCTGGGCATGAACGTCATCGTCGCCCCGTGGCTGCAGGGCGGGAAGGTCAGTGACACCGCGTCCTTCAACCAGATGTGGGACACGATGATCAACAAGTACGGCGCGAAGGGCAACTTCTACTTCGACATCATGAACGAGCCGTACGGCTACAACGCCACCGACCTGACGAACTTCGAGGCCAACTGGCTGGCGCGCTATCCCAACCTCCCCCGTGGCCATGTGATCGTGCCCGGCCTGTGGTCGGACGGGAACCTGTGCGCCGTCGGCGCCGACTCCCGGCTGTCGGGCACCTTGCTGTCGATCCACATCTACGGCATGTTCGGTGACTCCCACACCACCGAGGCCGCCTGGGTCAACGACTTCACCGGCAATCTGTGCGGCTATGCCGGCCGTGCCGTGCTCACCGAGTTCGGCGTCCCCATGAACACCGGCGTCAACTACAACGGGCCGAAGGACGGTTCCAACGATCTGTCCTACCTCTACGCCATCACCGACACCGTACGCAGTCTCGGCATGGGGTCCGTCCTGTGGACCGGCGTCAAGCAGACGAATCAGACGCAGGGCCCCGGTCCCTGCGAGAACGCCTCCTGCGCCATCACCTCCCTGAACGGAACCGGCACCAACCTCTCGGTCAGCGTCACCAACCAGTCCGGCCTCGACCGCCTCCAGTGGGGCTGGGGCACGGGCACGAACCCCGGTGGCGGCAGCGACCCGGGGAACACCGGTCCGCTGCGCGGCGTCGGCTCCAACCGCTGCCTCGACGTGCCCAACGCGTCCTCCACCAACGGCGTCCAGACCGCGATCTGGGACTGCAACGGCGGCGGCAACCAGCAGTGGAACCTCACCTCCGCCAAGGAGTTGCGCGTCTACGGCAGCAAGTGCCTGGACGCCTACGGCGCGGGAACCTCCGCGGGCACCAAGGTCGTCATCTGGGACTGCAACGGCGGCGCCAACCAGCGGTGGAACGTCAACAGTGACGGCACCGTGACCAATACCCAGTCCGGCCTGTGCCTGGACGTCACCGGCGCCTCCACCGCCAACGGAGCCCTGGCCGAGCTGTGGACCTGCACCGGCGCCGCCAACCAGAAGTGGGCCCGGCAGTAGCTGCCCGCAGGAGTTCCGCGGCAGGGGCCTGCGCACTCCCGCGCAGGTCCCTGCCGGACACCACCCCGCATGTCATCCCCCCACGCAGAAAGGGAAGCCCATGAGACGTCGATCCCTGCTTCCAGCGGTTCTCGCCGCCCTGGCGATGGTCCTGGCGGCCGTCGGAATCTCCTTGAGCGGATTCACCGCGACCGCCTGGTCCGCCCCCTCCGCCGCCGCTGCCACCGCCGGCTGCGGCAAGGCGCCGACGCTGACGAGCGGCACGCACACGATCACGAGCGGGGGCCAGAACCGCAGCTACATCCTCCGGGTCCCCGCCAACTACGACCAGAACCACTCCTACCGGCTGGTCCTCGGCTTCCACTGGAACGGCGGCACCGCCAACGACGTCGACTCCGGCGGAACCGACGGGTACAACTGGTCCTACTACGGCCTCAGGCGGCTCGCCGACAACGACGGCAACGGCACCGTCTTCATCGCACCCCAAGGCATCAACAACGGCTGGGCCAACTCCAACGGGCAGGACGTCACCTTCGTCGACAACATACTCAGCCAGATCGAGGGCGGCCTGTGCATCGACACCGGCCAGGTGTTCTCCTCGGGCTTCAGCTACGGCGCCGCGATGAGCTACGCACTGGCCTGTGCCCGGCCGACCGTCTTCCGCGCCGTCGCGGTCTACTCCGGCGCGAACCTGAGCGGCTGCAGCGGCGGCACCCAGCCCGTCGCCTACATCGGGCTCCACGGCCTCCGGGACAACGTCCTGCCGATCGCATCGGGCCGGGCGCTGCGCGACACGTTCGTCAGGAACAACGGCTGCACCCCCCAGAACCCGCCCGAGCCGGCGAACGGAAGCCTGACGCACATCGTCACCGCCTACTCCGGCTGCAAGGCCGGCTACCCGGTGGTGTGGGCGGCCTTCGACGGAGCCGGCCACGACCCCGGCCCCATCGACGGGTCGACCGGGGACGGCTGGCACACCTGGACCTCGGGAGTGGTGTGGAGCTTCTTCACCCAGTTCGACTCCTCCACTCCGCCCACCACCCCGCCGCCGTCCTCGAACCAGCAGATCGTGGGCCAGCAGTCGGGCCGCTGCGTCGACATCAGCAACTCCTCGACGACCAACGGCACGCAGGCCGCGCTCTGGGACTGCAACGGCGGCAGCAACCAGCGGTGGGCCTACTCCTCGAGCAAGCAGCTCGTGGTCTACGGCAACAAATGCCTGGACGCCTCCGGCCAGGGAACCGCCAACGGCACCGCGGTCGTGATCTGGGACTGCAACGGCCAGGCGAACCAGCAGTGGAACGTCAACACCAACGGAACGATCACCGGCGTGCAGTCGGGCCTGTGCCTCGACGCCAGCGGCGCCGGCACGGCGAACGGCACGAAGATCCAGCTCTGGACCTGCACCGGAGGGACGAACCAGCAGTGGAGCACGCGTAACTGACCGCCAACTCGGGGCTGAGCCGGGACACCCGGCTCAGCCCTGGTGCGGGGTACCGTGCGTGAGCGCTGACCTCTCGGGAGCTGCTCAAGGTCACGAATCCAGTCGGAACCATTGACAAGACTTAAAGTGCTGGTTGAGCCTATGGCAACGTTGTCAGGTGCCTATCGGCGCACTCCAACGACCTGTCACTGCAGGGCCCGTACGCAAGATTGGATTAACCCATGGCGCATCAAGCGCAGCCGCCGCGCGACATCTCCAGAAGGACCGTCGTGACGGCCGGGTCGTCGCTGCTGGCCGGCTTCGGGCTCGCTGCGGTACTTCCCGCGCAGCCGAGCTCCGCTGCGGAGCCAGGCGCCGGCGGAGCGAGTTCGCCCTCGGCCGGGGAGTTGGCGCTGTACCGCCCCGTCGAGGTGTCCTCGACCGACTATGCTCCGACGCCCGGTGAGTTCGTGGTGGACAAGATCGCGTCAACCGGCGTACGCGGCACCGGATGGCGGGCTGCCGACGGCGATCCGCAGTGGATCTCGGTCGACCTCCAGGCGGAGTGTCAGGTCTCGGCGATCCGGCTCACGTTCGAGGGGGACGAGCACGACCCGGTCTTCGTCCGACCCTCGGGGAACTGGTCCGACGGGACAACGGGCAAGGAGATCCTTTCGAGCTACTCGGTCGACTTCGTCGTGGAGACCTCGCGGGACAAGCGGGTCTGGACGAGCGTCTACCGCACCACCGCCGGGACCGGCGGAGTAGTGGACATCTCCCTGGACGAGCCGGTTGCCGCCCGCTGGGTGCGGATGACCTCGCGGAAGCGCTCCAATCCCAACCCGCTGGGTCTGAACGGATTCGAGGTCTACGGCGTCGCAAAGGGCCACCGCGAGCCCGCTACCGGCTGGACCGACTGGGGCCGACACGACCACAAGGCTCCCGCTCTGGAGATCGCGGCGGACGGTACGGCGCCGGTGGAGTCAGGGTGGACGCTGACCATGGACGATTGGGCGGCCGGTGAGGGCGCTGCCCTTTCCGGACCCGAGGTGGACACGAGCGCCTGGCTGCCGGCGACGGTGCCCGGCACCGTCCTTGCCTCCCTCGTCGACCAGGGCCACCTGCCAGACCCGGTGAGCGGCCTGAACAACCTGCATGTCCCCGAGGCGCTCTCCCGCCACTCCTGGTGGTACAGGCGCGAGTTCGAGGTGCCGCGTGGTCTGCAGACCGGGCCCGGACGACACGTGTGGTTGGAGTTCGACGGGATCAACCACCAGGCTGAGATCTGGCTCAACGGCCGCCAGGCGGGGGCGATGACCTATCCCTTCGCCCGCTCCGCCCTCGACATCACGGGACTGCTCGCAGCGCGGGATACGAACGCGCTGGCGGTGAAGATCACTCCGATGCCGATTCCCGGAAGCCCCGGCGACAAGGGCCCTGCGGGCGAGTCGTGGGTAGACGCCGGCGCCGGACAGATGAACCTCAACTCGCCCACCTATCTGGCCGCCTCCGGCTGGGACTGGATGCCGGCTGTCCGCGATCGGGCGGCGGGTATCTGGAATCATGTCAGGCTGCGGTCCACCGGCGCCGTCGTGATCGGCGATCCGCGGGTCGACACCGTCCTGCCGCAACTGCCGGACACCTCGGTTGCCGAGCTGACCATAACCGTGCCCGTTCGCAACGCGGACTCTGCGGACTCCCGGGCGACGGTCTCGGCGGCATTCGGCGACGTCAACGTCTCGCAGGCCGTCGTCATCCCGGCGGGGAAGAGCATCGACGTCGTCTTCACCCCCGACGCCTACAGCCGGCTGCGTCTGCGCAATCCGCGACTGTGGTGGCCGAACGGCCTCGGCGATGCGGACCTGCACGACCTGATCCTCACGGCGTCCGTCGCAGGTCAACGGAGTGACCGGCGCACCACCCGGTTCGGCATTCGCCAGTTCGGCTACAGCTACAAGCTCCCGCTGCCGTTCACGGGCAGCGGCGACTCGTACACCCAGACCGTGGATGTCGAGGCGCGAACGGCCCGCTACGTACGCATCCGATGTCTCACCCGGGCAACCGGCTGGGGCTCCTCGCTGTGGAGCCTCTCGGTCCTGGACAGCTCCAAGCCGACAGTGGACCTCGCCCTGCACGCGGCCGCGACGGCTTCCTCCTCGGCGGACGGCACACAGCCAGGCAGCGCCACGGACGGCGACCCGGCCACCCGCTGGACCTCGGCCTACGAAGACGACCAGTGGCTCCAGGTGGACCTGGGCTCGGCCGTGGCCTTCGACCGTGTCGACCTGACCTGGGAGCAGGCATACGCGCAGACGTACACCGTTCAGGTCTCGGCTGACGGCTCTGCCTGGACGGACGCGAAATCCGTGGACAACTCGGCGGTGCCGCTACCGTTCAACGGCGGTGACTCCAGCCTCCAGTCGGAAGACCTCACGCCGCAGACAGCTCGTTTCGTGCGTCTGAACTGTGGTCTCCGCCAGACCAGCTGGGGCACCTCCTTGTGGTCCCTGGCCGTGGTCAACAGTAGCGAACCGGGTACCGACCTGGCCCTGCACAAGAAGGCGACCGCGTCGAGCGAGGATCCCTCCTATCCCGTCTCCAACGCCACCGACGGTGCGCCGGGGACTCGTTGGTCGTCGGAGTACGCAGACAACCAGTGGATCCAGGTCGACCTCGGCTCTGCGCAGACCTTCGACCGGGTGTCGATCCTCTGGGAACAGGCGTACCCCAAGACGTACGTCATACAGGTGTCCAGCGACGGGCAGACCTGGACGGATGTCAAGTCCGTGAAGAATTCGCCCGATCCCCTGCAGATCAGTGTGAACGGCGTGCGGGTCCTGGCTCGTGGCGGAAACTGGGGTTGGGACGAACTGCTGCGCCGCATGCCCGCCGAGCGGATGGACGCCGCGGTGCGGATGCACCGCGACATGAACTTCACGATGATCCGCAACTGGGTGGGTTCCAGCGACCGCGAGGAGTTCTTTGCCAGTTGCGACGAGCACGGCATCCTGGTCTGGAACGACTTCCCCAATGCTTGGGGCATGGATCCCCCGGACCATGACGCCTACAACTCACTGGCCAGGGACACGGTGCTGCGCTACCGCATCCACCCCAGCGTCGTGGTGTGGTGCGGAGCCAACGAGGGCGATCCGCCCAAGGCGATCGACGACGGCATGCGGGACGCGGTGCAGTCGCAGGCACCCGGGGTGCTCTACCAGAACACCTCATCCGGGAACATCATCAACGGCGGCGGCCCGTACAACTGGGTTGAACCAGAGAAGTACTACGACCCGTCTTCGTACGGGAGCAACAGCTTCGGCTTCCACACCGAGATCGGCATGCCGGTGGTGTCCACCGCCGAGAGCATGCGCAACCTCGTCGGCGACGAGCCCGAGTGGCCGATCGGCGGGTCGTGGTATTACCACGACTGGAGCGAGCGCGGTAACCAGGCGCCGCAGAGCTACAAAGCTGCCATCGAAGCGCGCCTGGGCACGGCCAAGGGTCTCGACGACTTCGTGCGCAAGGCACAGTTTGTGAACTACGAGAACACCCGCAACATGTTCGAGGCCTGGAACGCCAACCTGTGGGACGACGCGAGTGGGCTCATGCTGTGGATGTCCCACCCCGCGTGGCACAGCATCGTATGGCAGACCTACGACTACGACTTCGACGTCAACGGAACCTACTACGGCGCGCGTGCGGCGTGTGAGCCCCTCCACGTCCAGGCTGATCCCTTGAAGTGGCAGGTGATCGCGGTCAACCACACGGCCCAAACGCTGAAGGGTGCCACGGTTGACGCCCGGATCTACGACCTGGAGGGCAAGCAACTGGGCTCAGCACGCCGGGCGATCGTGAGCGTGGATTCCTCTGCCGTCGCCGAGGCATTCGCGATGCCATGGACGGACAGCCTGCCTGACGTGCACCTCCTGCGGCTCGTCTTGGAGGACAAGCGGGGGAACGAACTGTCCCGGAACACCTACTGGCGCTATCGCACGCCGGCGTCCATGACAGCGCTCAACACGGTCGAGCCGGCCCGGCTCTCGGCTTCCATCGGACGTGTCAAGCGCCTCAACGGACGTGGTGAGCTGACCGCGACAGTCCGGAACCGCGGTTCCGCTGTCGCGGCCATGGTTCGCCTCTCCCTGCGCGACCACCACACGGGTGACCGCGTGCTGCCGACTCTGTACGGCGAGAACTACCTCTGGATGCTGCCGGGGGAGACACGAACCGTGACGTTGTCGTGGCCCGAGACGGCCCTTCCTTCGGGGCGTCCTGAGCTGCGAACTGAGGCCTACAACGCTCCGTCCATCACGGTGAGCTGAGACGAGTGCCATCCGGCGGCCGCCACGGTAAGACGGCGGCCGCCGGACGACCTCCGACAGCTCCGCCCGATCGGACCGTGTGCGGCACGTAGGAGTCCGACTCCTGCATGGAGACATCGTGCAGTGGACCGTAACGGACTGCCCTTGTCACTCGGAGTCTCGGCGCCGATGAGCACGACAGCATCCCATCCCCCCGAAGGTTGAGGACGGTGGTCCGCCTCCCCGGCCCTGACGGCCACACAGTGACTGTCCGTGGGGGGCGAATCCCGATATTGCCCCGCCGCGTACGGATGTCGCCGGGGTGAGACGATGCGGCGTCCCCGTAGGGGGATCGGAGTTTGGGGAATGTGACCACGTCTTCTGGGGTGCTGGGCGGCGGCGTGCTGCTGCTGAGCGTGATGTTCTGGGCGCAGCAGTTGCGTCTGCGGTCGTTGGGGTGCTTGCTGCGGATCGACGCAGCCGGCGTGACAGTGGTGGGCGAATCGACCGTGCCGTGGCGTGATCTGCGCAAGGTCGAGGTCGTCAGGCGGCGGATCGTGGCATTCGTGCCGCGGTCGGCGGACGTGGTGCCGCCGATCGTCCCGTCCGGGCTGAAGCGCCTGAACCCCCAGCGCACCCGGGAGAAGCTGACCGCGCGCTTCGGTTCGTCGCTGGTCGTGCCCACGAGCGCGTACGGCGTGAGCGCCGAAGAGATCGTCCACGCTGTCCGAACGTACAGCGGCGGGCTGCCGGTCTTCGACTGACCCGGACCCACATGTGACGGACCGAGGCGGGGCTGTTTTTGTTCCGCACTCTTCATGCTCACGGTGGCCATCAGCAGGACTCCCCGATCCGTGACGCGATCATCCCAGCGGGAAGCATCGCGCACTCTGCGGTCCCGCGGCCACCTCCTTGACAACGGGTCGGTACTCGCGACAGCATAAATGTGTCACGACATACACGTCGTGCCATACGACAGCGGGCGAGTGTCATGGGTCGGGCCCTCGCGATCGGGCACAGAGTGAGGAGACCTGGCCATGAATCTGGATCACCGAGCTCATGCCGACGCCTGGCTGGCCGCGTGGAACGCGCATGACCTGGACGCCGTCATGGCCTGCTACTCGGAAGACGTCGACTTCGCCGCCTCGACGGTCGTACGACGCTGGGGCAGGCCGGACGGACGCCTTCGGGGCAAGGGGGAACTGCGGCAGCACTTCGCCCTCGGCCTGGAGCTTGCTCCCGGCTTGGTGTTCACCGAGGAGACCCTGCTGGCGGCTCCCACCGGCTACGCCCTCCTGTACCGGCGCGAGAACGGCAACCGCGTGCTGGACGCGGTCGAACTGGACGAAGCAGGCCGAGCAGCCCGCGTACGGGCCTTCTACGCCACCCCCCAGAAGTAGCTGCCCCACGGACCGACGGTCGGTGGACCGCGCCGGTGGGCAAGTGATCGGCCGGCGGTTTCGCCCCCGTCAGCGAGGCATCTGCTTCCCCAACTCCCGTGCCTTCTCGCGCAGTCCCTCAGCCCGGATACGCCCTTCGGCCTGAGCGGACATCCCTGCGGCCGCAGAAACCTGGGCGCCTTCGAGTACGCCATCCGGGGCGGGTCCGAACTGTGCCCAGTCCCCACTGATCCCGGCGCGCTCGGCGAGAACCAGCACGGTGGCGGTGACCCCCTCGGAGAGCGCGAGCACTACGGCATGACTTGTTCCTCGGTGCTGCGCCAGCAGGGCGTTGACGAAGACCTCGAAGACGGCCGGGTCGATCTGGCACTCGTCGTTCTCCATCGGTCCGATGGCTGGCTCAACACGGCACCTTTCGCCAGGTCGTGACGGGTGCGGGTATCCGGTCGGATCAACGCTTCCGTCGCTGTTACGTCCTGGCCGGTCGCCGGCGACGCGGGCGTCGCTTTGCCCGGTCACCAGAGCCCTTTGGCGACAGCGACGGAGGCGTCGTCGTGGTACTTGCCGGCGCTGCGCAGGAGGTGGCCGGCGATCACGGTGGGGGAGTGCCTGAGGAGGGCGGGGAGGGTTTTGGGGGTCCACCGTTGGGTCAGTCCGTCGGAGTGCATGACCAGGGCGCTGCCGGCCGGCAGGGGGAGGGTGACGGTGCGCAGGGTGCTTATCTGGTGTCCGGCGGTTCCTGGCGTGGACGGCAGGCTGTTCTTGGTGTTCGGGGTGACGACGGCTGCGGAGATGTTGCCGATCCCGCACAGGAGTACCTGCTGCCGGTCGGGTTCGATACGTGCCACGGCCACCGCGGCGCCCCGGGTTCCGGGCAGGGCGTGGTGGATGTCCTCCATCACCGCTTCGGGTGATCGTCCCCTGCTGGCATGGAAGGCGCGGATCGCGGCCTGGGTGGCCATCTTGGCCAGGGGGCCGTGGCCGAGCCCGTCGCAGAGCAGCACCAGCAGCCCGGGCTCGGCGCCGATTGTCACGGGTGCGCTGCCGGTCGTGCTCCTGCCGCGGTCCGGCAGGGATCGCTCGGGGGTGCCGCTGCGGGAATCCGGCGCTGCCCTGAGGAGGGGTTGTCCGGGCGCTGATGTTCCGGCATCTGCCCAGCGTGTGGCCCAGCCGTCCCCGCAGTCCTGTCCTCCGCTGATGGGCCGGGCCAGCCCGCCCACCACGGATTCCGGCAGATCACCGGATGAACCGTGGTTGTAGAACCGGGCGTCACGTGGCCAGAACCGGGCCAGCATCACGGTTCCCTGGCCGGGTAGGGAGTGCAGGTCGAAGGTGTCCGCGAGCCGGGCGACCATGCCCAGGCCGATCCCCAGCGTCCCAGCCGTCGAGCGGCCATCAAGCATCGATGCGGCGACATCCGCCATCCCCGGCCCGTGGTCCATGGCCAGGAATTCGATCCCGGCCTGCTGCGCGGTCCGCACGACCCGCAGCGCGATTGCTCCGTCGACGGCGTGCTTGACCAGGTTCGAGGCTGCCTCGGAGACCGCCAGGGCGACCTCGCCGGTCCGGTGCTCGCTCAGTCCGGTCCGCGTCGCCAGCTGTGAGGCGGCCGGCCGGGCACCGGTGAGGTCGTCGCGGAACCAGGCCACGTCCTCGCTCTCCAGCAGCACACGGTTCATGGCGTACCCCAGGTGGCGCACGCCGGGACCGAGGGGCTGATCATGCTGGCACTGCTGTGTTCCATGGCAACCCCCGGAGTGGGCCGTCCCTGCCGGCGCACTCCGCCGGTCCCTGGCGGGGGCCGTCTGCCCCTGAACGGCAACCGTGATCGTGTCGAGGGAGGGTTTTCCGAGTATCGGGTGAGAGTTACCTCCTCCTCGAACACCGAAAAATCTGTCCTGGCTGGAGTAGACATTGAGCTCCGGCGTGGTTATGGTTTCTCTTGTAGCCGAGATCGAGCAGGGCCCGGCAGAGATGAACTGCCGGGCAGGCAGTACCCGCAAGTGCAGTACGCAGGACGGTGCGGTGGTGGAGTTCCGAAGCCAGAGCGGTTGCAGGACGGGCGACGGGGCTGACGACCGGACCGGGTGGCCCGCAGTGATCAGGGGCTGCCATGAGCAGGACCGCAGTTCAGGCAAGTTGCAGTACCCGTAAGTGCAGTTCGCAGTATCACGCAGCGAAGTTCAGTGAGCGGTACCTCGGTAAAGGCGTCGGCTGCGGGCGCGCGTACCGGGAGGTTCGGCAGTGGGGTTCCAAGCCAGAGCAGATGCAGGACGGGCGACGGGGCTGGCTGCCGGAGGTGGTGCTTACTCAGGCCACGGCGGTGTGCATCACCAGCAGGACCAGCGGTGCGCAACGCCAGCAGTTGATGTGTGACGGGTAGTTGACCCAGAGGGAAGAACGGAGGAGCCGAAGCATCATCGGATCGCCCGGGCGGAGCCATGGAGTCCGGGTACCGCAGGACATCGTTAGTGAGGTGGTCTCCGGTCAAGCAACCGCGATCCCCGCGCCCCCGGCAGCAGTCCGGTCGGGTCCGCGGACTCAGTAGGCCGGCGCAGTATCAGGGCCGGCAGATGGTGTAGTAGTTCCTTCGGGGCCTTGGTGCCGTTCGGCACCAAGGCCCCTCCAGCGCGTTCCGCAGAGAGGCGAGATGACAGTAGGCGACTCGTACAACCGGCTTGACGACGACGATTACCCCGCCTTCACCATGGGCCGGGCCGCCGAACTGCTCGGCACCACCCAGAACTTCCTGCGCGCCATAGGCGAAGCCCGCCTGATCACCCCGCTGCGCTCGCAGGGCGGCCACCGCCGCTACTCCCGCTACCAGCTGCGTATCGCCGCCCGCGCCCGGGAACTCGTCGACCAGGGCACTCCGATCGAGGCAGCCTGCCGCATCGTCATCCTCGAAGACCAGCTCGAAGAAGCCCAGCGCATCAACGCCGAATACCGTCGCGCCGCATCCCAGCACGTCGACCACTGACCCGCAGTCCGCGGCAACGCGCCGATACCGCGACTTCCGTGACCTTCCACTGATTTCGTAATATGAGTGCATGATCGCTGAAGAAGCCCAGTCGTCGGCACCCGGACGGGAGCCCCGGCACCTGTCCGGTGCCACACCCGACACTTTCCGCGCACCGGCGGTCGACTCGGCTGCCGGCCCGACCGGCCGGCTGAGTGCCGGGAAGGCGGCCGCCGACCTGGAAGGCGGGGTGGAGCACGCGGCTGCCGTGGTGAAGCCGGCGATGCGCGGGTGGCTGCACGCCGGGATGTTTCCCCTCGCGCTGGCCGGCGGCATCGTCCTGATCGCGCTTTCGCGTTCGGCCGCGGCAGTGGCGGCCTGCGCGGTGTACGCGGTATCGGCGCTGCTGCTGTTCGGCACGAGCGCGGTGTACCACCGCGGCAACTGGGGCGCGCGCGGGGAGGCAGTCCTGCGCCGGCTGGACCACGCGAACATCTTCTTGATCATCGCCGGCACGTACACGCCCCTGGCGGTGCTGCTGCTGAACGGCCGCCAGCAGGTGGTACTGCTGTCCCTGGTATGGTCCGGCGCCGCGGCCGGCATCGCCTTCCGCGTCTGGTGGATCCGGGCGCCGCGCTGGCTCTACACCCTGTGCTACATCGCCCTGGGCTGGGCGGCGGTGTTCTATCTGCCCGGCTTCGCGCGCGCCGGCGGCATCGCAGTCGTCGTCCTGGTCATCGCCGGCGGCCTCCTCTACACCGCGGGCGCCCTCGTCTACGGCCTGAAGCGCCCCGACCCCTGGCCGCGCTGGTTCGGGTTCCACGAGGTCTTCCACGCCCTCACCCTCGCCGCCTTCAGTGCCCACTACACCGCCATCCTCCTGGCAGCCGCATGACCTTGTTGAGGACAGGGCGATACGCGGGTTGGCAGGGGTCCGAACCCGCCTGACCACTGAAGCACCGCGCCTGCAAGGGTTGCCGGGCTTCACGCACTGTCGCTGCGGGGGTGGATGGTGAACACCTGGTCCAGGCCGGCGATGGTCAGGATGCGCAGGGTGTCGGCGGGGACGGCGGCGAGGATGAGGTGGGCGTCGGCGGCTTGGGCGTACTGGCGTGCGGCCAGGAGAGCGGTGATGCCGGTGGAGTCGCAGAACTCCAGGCCGGACAGGTCGATGACCAGGTTCTGGCCGGGGCTCAGAGCGAGTCGTGCGACCTGTCCGCGCAGGGCGGTTGACTGCTCGTAGTCGAGTGCGCCGATCACGTGGAGTACGACTCCGGTGGCGGTGGCGCGGTGGGTGATGTTCAGCGGGCTCATCGTGGTGGGTTCGTTGCCGGGCGGGTGGTCGGAGGGGTGGCGGGTGCGCCGAGTGCGAGCAGGGCGGTGTCGTCGTCCAGGCCGTCGCCGAAGCTTTCCAGCAGCCCGGTCAGTGCGGTGATGATCTGCCCGGGTGTGGCGGGGGCGTGCTCGATGGCGAAGGCGTGCAGGGCGTCGTCGCCGAAGAGGTGTTCGCGGGTGAGGCCGGTGCGAGCCTCGGTGAGGCCGTCGGTGTAGAGCAGGAGCGTGTCACCGGGGCCCAGGGTGGTCCGGGCGGTGGTGAAGCGGGCGGCGGGCAGGACGCCGACGAGGAGCCCTCCGGGGGTGGGCAGCTGGTCGACGCGCCCGTCGGCCCGCATCACCAGCGCCGGCGGGTGGCCGCCGGAGGCAAGGCGTACGGCGATGTGCCCGTGGGCGGTGCCTGGTTCGAGGATGCCGAAGATGACGGTGCAGTAGCGGGGGTCGCCGCTGGTGGCGTACCGCTCGTGCAGTACGGCGTTCAGCGTCGTCAGCGTCGCGGCCGGCTCGGGGTCGTGGAGGGCGGCGGCCCGCAGGGTGTAGCGGGTCAGTGAGGTCAGGGCAGCCGCTTGGGGACCCTTGCCGCACACGTCTCCGAGGAAGAACGCCCACTGGCCTCCGCTGAGGGGGAACAGGTCGTAGAAGTCGCCACCGAGGCGGTCGGGGGAGGCGGTGTGGTAGTGGACGGCTGTCTCCAGTCCCGGTACGGCAGGCAGCGTCGAGGGCACGAGGGACTGCTGGAGTACGGAGAGGGCGTCCGCCAGGCGTTGCCGGTCCGCCTCGGCTTGCCGGCGGGCCGCTTCCGCCTCCGCGTGGGCGCGTTCGGCCTCGGCGCGCGCTTGCTCGGCTTCCTCGCGGCGGCGCAGGAGTTCGCGCTCGTAGGCGCGCCGGTCGGAGGCATCGAAGACGGTGGTGCGCACCAGCAGCGGCTCGCCCTGGCTGCCGTGCTTGACCTTGGAGGAGACCAGCACCGGCAGTCGGCGCCCCTCGGCGGCCTTCATCTCCAGCGCGACACCGCGCAGTTCGCCCTGCATCCGCAGCAGCGGCGCGAAATGCGTCTCGTGGTACAGCCGGCCGCCGACGGTGAGGAGATCCGCGAAGCGGACCCGGCCCACCACGGCGTCGCGCTCTATCCCCAGCCATTCCAGCAGTGTCGCGTTGATCTTCGCGATGGTGCCGTCCATAAGCGTCGACAGGTAACCGCAGGGCGCCTGCTCGTACAGTTCCTCGGCGCTGTCCTCCAGTAGTGCGGAGAACGCGACATCGGTGCCCAGGGCGTCCTGCACGCCCGCTGACTCCGGTCCGTCGCCCGGCTCCTCGCCGGTGCGGCACATCACCGCAGGTCCGCCAGGAACTCCAGGATCGCCTCGTTGGTGGCCTCCGGTGCGCTCAGTTGCGGGCAGTGCCCGGTGGCATCGAGGGTGACCAGGCGGGAGGTGGGAATCGCGGCATGCACGTACGCGCCGACCTCGCGGGGGGCGATCAGGTCCTGGGAGCACTCCAGGACCAGGGTCGGCACGCTCACGCTCTTCAGGTCCTGACGGGTGTCGGACAGGAACGTGGTGCGGGCGAAAACCCGGGCGATGTCAGGATCGGTGGCGCAGAAGCTGTTCGTCAGCTCCTGCCCCAGCTCCGGCCGGTCCGGATTGCCCATGATCGCCGGAGCCATCGCGGCCGACCAGCCCAGATAGTTCGACTCCAAAGACTCCAAGAGCTCATCGATGTCCTGCGCGGCGAAGCCGCCTCGGTAGCCGTCGTCGTCGATGTAGCGGGGCGAGGGAGCCACCATGACCAGCGCCCCGATCCGCTCCGGCGCCCGACGTGCGGCCAGCACCCCGACCATGGCGCTGACCGAATGCCCGACGAACACCGCCCCGCGCAGGTCCAGCTCCTCGCAGACCTCCACCACGTCAAGGGCGTAACCCTCCAGCGAGGAGTACCGCTCCTGGCTGAAGGCCGACAGGTCCGAACCGCCGGAGCCGACGTAGTCGAACAGCACCACCCGGTGCCGCTTCTCCAGGGCGGGCACGGCCAGCCGCCACATGTTCTGATCGCAGCCGAAACCGTGCGCCAGCACTACCACCGGCCCTCCGGGAGGTCCGCTGACGGTCACGTTGTTCCTGCTGCGAATATCCATACACACCGCCTTCCCCCGCAGCCTCAGAAAACCCGGATGGCCAGGTGACAGGCAGCTCCACCGAAACGAGCGACCCCCGCCAGCCGGCCGGACGCCTGGCCACGGGCCGCGCAAAGGAGCCGGGTGAACCTATGTCATTCGGTCAGCGCCGAACCATTGGTGACTGTCACGGGTTCGTGGCGAGGCTGGGGACATGACGACATCCGCCGTACCCGCACAGGCCGACCAGCGGGCAACCTACCGGGACGTGCTGGCCGAACGCCGATTCCGGCTGCTCTTCTCGACGCGCACCCTCGCGGTCACCGCGGACTCGCTGCGCATCACCACCTTCTCGGTGCTGGTCTTCACGAACACCGGCTCCGCACTGTTCAGCGCACTGGCCTTCGGCGTCGGCTTCCTGCCGCAGCTGTTCGGCTCGGTGCTACTGGGTTCACTGGCCGACCGCCTGCCGCCACGCGCGCTCATCGCCGGCGGCTATGCGCTGGAGTGCGCCGCCGCCCTGCTGCTCGCTCTGCTGCCGATGCCGGTCGCGGCGAGCCTGGCCGTCGTGGCCCTGGTCGCTCTCGTCACACCGGTGTTCGGTGGCGTGTCGAGTCGGCTGGTCGCGCAGTGGCTGGAGGGTGACGCCTATGTGCTGGGCCGTTCGCTGAACAACATCGCCTCCTCGGGCGCGCAACTAGTCGGCCTGGCCCTTGGCGGCGCTGCCGTCGCCGCTCTCGGCCCGCACCGCGCAATCGCGGTGAGCGGCGCACTGTATCTGGGCTGCGCGCTCGCCATCCGACTCCGGCTGCCCTGGTTGGCGCCGGGGGCGCCCCGCGACGCCCGAGGCGGTGGCGGAGCCGTCCGGGCGAGCCTGCGCGGTGCCGGCCTGCTGCTGCGCGGACGCCCGGTGCGACGGCTGATGTTGGCCCAGTGGCTGCCGTCCGCGTTTGTCGCCGGCGCGGAGGGTCTGATCGTCGCCTACGCGGGCGGACGCCACTTCGCGCCGGGCCGTTACGCGGTGCTGATGGCCTGTCTGCCGGTCGGCATGCTGATCGGTGACCTGCTGGTCGGCCGACTCCTCGGGCCAGATACCCGGGAGCGACTTGTGGTCCCGCTGGTCGCCCTGATGGGGCTGCCACTGCTCGGCTTCTCCATGGAGCCCGGTGTGGTCCTTTCGTCCTGCCTGCTGCTGCTCTGCGGCTTCGGATTCGCCTACGGTCTCGGCGTGCAACGTCCCTTCCTTGACGCCTTGCCGCAGGACGGCCAGGGCCAGGCCTTCGGGCTGCTCGGCTCCGGCAATATGACGCTGCAGGGCGTCGGGCCGGTTTGCTTCGGTGCCGTGGCCGCGGGCATCGGAACCGGCGGCGCAATGGCGCTGGCGGGTGTTGCGGCAGTGCTCACCGCAGGCTGGATACTCAGCTGGCACGCGCCCACCTCGCCGGCCCCGGTCGAGGGCTGCTCAACGGGATCAAAGGGCGACACCGAACACCATGCGTAGCACCACTCCCGCACGGTAGCCGGTGCGTGATGGGTCACTCGCGACCCGTCACGCACCCAATCAGCAGGCGTCCTGACGGAGAGCCATTTCACGTAGCTCATGGTGTGAGGAGCCCCAAGCTTTTCAACTGGACAAGTGCGGCGGAATCCGTGCCGACCTTCCACCTCACTCAACGAGTGCGGCGACAACGAGATTCACGGGTCGGGCGCTCATGCCCGCCAAGACCGACGAGCCCTGTCCTAGGTGAACAGGGCCAGGTCGACGGCGTCCGCGAGGGTCCGGGCACCATCGTCGCCCGGGTGGACGCCGTCGCCGGAGTCGAAGGCGGCGGCGAGTCGGCCGGGGTCGCCCCGATCGGCGACGGCGGCTGCGAAGTCGACCACGGGCCAGTCCTGTTGGGACAGGATGGCGTGGTTCACGGCCTGCCGGACGTCCTCGTTGCCCTCGGCCAGGAACGCCGGGTAGCTGCTTCCGCCGAAGGGGGTGAGGGTGCCCAGGGCCGGTCGGATCCCGCGCTGCTGCGCACGGTCGGCCAGTGCGAACAGGCCTTCTGTGAGCTCCTTCGCGTCGGGACGGGGCGACAGGGCGATGTCGTTGAGCCCGCCCATGATCACCACATGAGTGGCTTCGGCGACGCCCAGCACGTCGCGGACGAAGCGGTCGGTCATCGAGGGCCCGACCGGTGAGCGGAGCACTCGGTTTCCACCGATACCCGCATTGAGCACGACGGCCCTGTCGACGCCGGCAGCGAGCAGCCTGCGCTGGAGGTGATCGGGATACCGCTGGTCGCGATCGGGTGTGGTGCAGTCACCTCTGGTGATCGAGTCGCCGAACGCGACGATCACCGGGCCCGTAGCCGGTGCGTCGACCAGAACCTGGGAGATCCAGAACAGTGAGGCGCACCGCGCGGATTCCGTGAGCTCGGGGCGGTCCACCTGGTTTCCGGGCGCCACCTCGGCGGTCCGCTGGGCGGAGTGCAGGTAGGTGGCGGGCTCCGTACTGCCGGAGGTGAAGCAGCTGACGACCAGCTCTTCGCCCGCTGCGACCGTGAGCGGGATCGGATCGCTCACCGCCGACTCGCCGGCCGGGATCTCCCATCGTGCGCCGCCGAGTCGGAGGGCCGGCAGCACGGACGTCGTGTCGCTGGTGCTCACCGCGACGGCGTCGAGCACCAGCGGTCCACGCCCGAACTCGTTGCTCAGCGTTACCCGCAGCGCTGCTCCTCCGCGCCGTAGCCGGACCGCCTGCCGGACCGTCTGCGCCGAGAACGCGCGGGGCGGCGGGAGGAACTGAAGCGTCTCGTCCGGCTCCGCCAGGGCGGCCAGCACTGCGGTGGACCAGGCGTCTGACATGGTGCCTCCTTGAGGGTGACGCGACCGTTTGTGGTCGTAGATCCTGCGGCGTTCGACGCACGCCGATTACGTCGATGATTGTCGAACAGTACGACCCTGATCGACAGGCTGGCAAGCGCGAACTAAACTGCTCGCGTGACCGAGACCAACGACGACAGACACCCGCCCGCCGCAGACCTCCGGCTGCCGACCGTGCTCGCTGCCCTCGCGGATCCGGTCCGGCTGGTAACGGTCCGGGTCCTTGCGGCTGTCGGTGAGTCGCCGTGCACCCAGCTGCACCACGCTGCGGAGTTGCAGATCAGCCGCTCGACGTTCTCCCACCATCAGCGGATCCTGCGCGAAGCGGGCATCCTGCGCGAGCGCATCAACGGCGCCCGGCGCATTCTCAGCGTCCGCCGGGAGGACCTGGACGCCTGTTTCCCAGGACTTATGGACGCCATCCTCAACACCCCTGACGCCTTCCTGGCCGCCCCTTGACCGGCCGGACCTCAGACGAGCCGGAACTGCCACCGGTGCGCTTGTGGTTGGAACGCTGGGACGGCCGGCCGGAAGGCCAGTGCCACTGGAAGATGGACTACCGGGCGTCAGTGGACTACTCGGGCCGGATCTCCTGGCCATCGACAACGCCGGTGTCATGTGGCGCGAGGACACCGAACAGGCCCCCTGGGCCACCCAACTGGCCGGGAGCGACCGGGTCAGGATCGGTGCGGGCTGGAACACCTACAACCGTGGTGCCGCCGTCGGCGACCTGGTGGCCTGTGACGCCTCCGGTGTCCTGTGGTTCTACGCGGGCACGGGCAAGGGGACGTTCGCGGCACGTACGCGTATCGGCGGCGGTTGGAACGTGTACACCCAGCTGATCGGCGTGGGAGACAGCGACATCGACGGCAGGGCGGACCTCATCGCTGTCGACCGCGGCGGATCCCCGTGGCGCTACCGTGCCACCGGCATCCCGCAGGCCCCTTTCGCACGCGGCGAGTTGACCAGCCTGTTCAACACCGGCAGCTACAAGTCCATGGAATGATCCCGCCACCGGAGCAGCGGGTTCTCCCCGCGCGGAACCCGCTGCTCTGATCGGGCATCGTGGACCACGATGTCCAACGGGACGCTCAGCTGTCGGGGAGCCGCCAACCCCGTTCGCCCGCAAGGCGCATGGCCGCCTCCGGGCCCCACGAGCCGCGCGCGTACGGCAGCGGGTCGGGGTGGTCGCGCAGCACGGGGTCGCACACCTGCCACAGCCGTTCGATCTCCTCGGCGCCGGTGTAGAGCGTCTGGTCGCCGTGCATCGCGTCGAGCAGCAACTTCTCGTACGCCTCCAGCGGTTCCGCGCTGGGAAACGCCTCGTCGAACCGCAACTCCAGCCGGGCGTCGGCCAGCACCATGTCCGGGCCGGGCTTCTTGGCACGCAGCACCACCGACACCTCTGGTTCGTCGGTGAGTTCCAGCACGATCTCGTTGGGGTCGCCCTGCCTGCAGGAGGCCGCGCCGAACAGCGCCTGCGGCGGGTTGCGGAACCCGACGGTCACCACCCGGCGCGTCTGCCCCATCGACTTGCCGGTCCGCAGCAGGAAGGGCACACCCTGCCAGCGCCAGTTGTCGATCCAGGCCCGGACGGCGGCGAAGGTCTCGACCGTGGAGTGCGGATCGACGCCTTCCTCGTCGCGGTATCCCTCGTACTGCCCGAACACCACCTCGTCCTGCGCGAAGGGGCGCAGCGACTGGTAGAGCTTGTACTTCTCGGCCCGCAGCTCCTTCCCGCCGATCCGCACCGGCGGCTCCAGCGCGACGAAGCCGAGGATCTGGCACAGGTGGGTGGTGACCATGTCCCGGAAGGTGCCGGTGCCCTCCATGAAGGCGGCCCGGCCCTCGATACCGAGGTCCTCCGGCACGTCGATCTGCACGTAGGCGATGTGGTCCCGGTTCCACGCCGGTTCGAACAGGCCGTTGGCGAAGCGCAGCGCAAGGATGTTCTGGACCGGCTCCTTGCCGAGGAAATGGTCGATCCGGAAGACGCGCTCCTCCGGGACCACCTCGTGCACCGCCGCGTTCAGCGCCTTCGCGCTCGCCTCGTCACTGCCGAACGGCTTCTCCATGATCAGCGACGCGTTCTCGGCCAGGCCGGTGGCGCCGACCATCTGGATCATGGGCTTCATGGTGCTCGGCGGTACCGACATGTAGACCAGCGTGCGGGCCCGCTCGCCCGCGTCCTGCTGGGCCTGCCGCACTGCGGCCGCCAGGTCCGCGCCGTCGTCCGCCGACGACGTCTGGAAGCGGATGTGGGCGGCGAAAGCCGTCCAGACGTCGTCCTCGAACACCTCGCCGGCGTGTTCACGGACCTTCGCGGCCAATTTGTCGCGGAATTCCGCGTCAGTGCCGGGTGAATGCCGGCCCGAGCCGACGATCGTGAACTTGTCTGGCAGCATCCGGGCGCGAAAGAGTTTGTAGAGGCCGGGAAAGAGTTTCCGCCCGGCCAGGTCTCCGGTCGCGCCGAACAGGACGAGGATCTGCGGATCCGCGGGGGCGGCGGAGATCCGGTCGGCAGAGGTCATGGTGCGCGTCGTCTCGCTTTCGGGGTGTGGCGTCGCCTGCGGGGGATGTGCGGCACGGTCTTGCCGGGCGAGTCTAGGTTTCGGCACCCCGAATTCCGGCGACCCGCCGTCCCGGGCGTGCGCGGCGCCACCACGATCGACCGAACGGCGGCGCGTTCGGCCACCCGACCGCCCCCACGGCCGGTCGGCCGCGGCCCGGTCGGGACGCCCCCACGCGGTCGCCCGACGGCTGGAGGCCGGCCCCGTATGGATCAATGAGTCCGCGGTCCGCGCCGAGGCCGTAGTGGCCGGCATTGGCCCGCGCGATGGCGTCCTCGATGTCGTCGAACCTCATCAGGCTCAGAACGGGGCCGGATTGTTCCTCCTGGACGATGCGGACGTGCTGCGGGGGTTGCCGGGCTGTCGATCGTCACGCGGCCGGCCAGGAACCTGGCCAGCACGGGTACCGGCGCGCAGACGCAGAGCGATGTTCGATCCGTAGTCTGCAGAACCGGCGCTGCATGCGGTGGCGCACTGACGGCATGACAGACTGTCCATCGACAGCGGGAGTTGAGGAGCGGGGACGCCGTGACGGACCTCTGGCCGGGTGGAGCCCCCACCGTCTTGCGCATGGCGCTGGGCAAGCGCCCCCAGGACCTGCCGGAGCAGGCCGGAATCGGCCCCGAGCAGGCCGCCGGCCGCTGGACGTCACGCACGCCACCGTCCGGCCGACGGAGAAGGCCGAAGCCGGGCGGAAAACCGGCCGGCCCCGTCACGCTGCGGGCCGAACGCCAGGCGCCGCTCGCTCAAGCTGATCCGCCACAAGCTACGCAGGAACTATCTACCCATGAGGCAGCACGTTGAGGACTCGCACAGTGGTGAGGCCGCTACAAACCGGAGGACGGCGATGACTGAACAGGGCTTCTCCGTCGCGGAGATCGACACGGCCAGGCCGCACCCTGCCCGGATGTACGACTTCTACCTCGGCGGCAAGGACAACTACGAGGTGGACCGGGAGGCCGCCCAGCGGGTGATCGACCTGGCCCCGCAGATCGTGCCCATGGCCCGGGCCAACCGGGCGTTCATGCACCGCGCCGTCCGGTTCCTCGCGGAGAAGGGAATTCGGCAGATCATCGACATCGGCACCGGCATTCCCACCGCGCCCAACACCCACCAGGTGGCACACGAGGTGTCACCCGAGGTCCGGGTCGCCTACGTCGACAACGACCCGATCGTCGCCACCCACGCGGGAGCGCACCTGCTCGACGCGGGCAACACCGGCTTCTTCCTCGGCGACCTGCGGGACCCGGAGAGCATCCTGGGCCACCCCACCATCGGCGAGCTCATCGACTTCGACCAGCCGATCGGCCTGATGCTCGTCGCCATCCTCCACTTCATCCGCGACGACGAAGACCCCGCCGGGCTCGTCGCCGCCTACTGCGACGCCCTACCCGCGGGCAGCTACCTGGTCCTCAGCCACGGCACCAACGACTTCCACCAGACGGACGCGAAGTCGTCGCAGGCCCGTGACGTCTACCGGGACAGGGGCGCCACCGCCACCTTGAACCTACGGTCCTACGAGCAGGTGCTCGGCTTCTTCCGTGACCTGGAACTGGTCGAGCCCGGCCTGGTCCAGCCGCCGCTGTGGCACCACGAAGGACCGGAACCGACCACGGAAGAACTGGCTCGGATCGGCTTCTACAGTGGCGTCGGTATCAAGCGCTGAGGCCGAGCGGCTTGCCCGGCGCGGTGCCCGGCAGTCGACCCTGGGCCTGACCGTGCCCACGTTGCTGATCGTCCTGCCCCTGCTCGGGTGCCGCCAGCCGACGTGCCTGCCGAGTCCAGGGGACGGAACGCCGTGATCGGCTACCCCGCGATCGGGGGACGTGGTCTGCGCCTGCTGCTCTGCGGGGGCGGGACCCTCCAGGTGCTCCGCGTCTCCGGATGCTCGATAACAACCCTCTGTTCAGGCTGAGTTGGGCGCGGAACTGTGGTGGGGCAGCCCAACGCGGGGCTAGGGTCCTTGCTGCCCGGGACCGCCACCGGAGTCGAGTGGCGGTCCCCTCACACCCTTGGGGGTCGCGTTGACCGCAATCGCACGATGCCGCCGTGCTGCCGCCCTGCTGCTCGCCACGACGGCACTGGCTACCGCCGGGGCCGCCACTGCGCAGGCCGATTCACCGGGTGGGTGGGTGCGGAGTGGCAGTTCCTCGGTCAACTCGCTGACCGGCGGCGAGGGGATCGCCACCCGCGCGGACGGCTCGGTGCTGACTCGCGGTCTCGGGTCGATCCCGTTGCGCCTGCGGTTCGCGGGCTGGAACCACGTCGGCGACCCGGACGTCGCGAACGGCTACGTCTTCGACGCCTACCAGGGCGGCGGCGACGCCACCTCGAAGATGTTCGAGGTGACCACGCCGTCGGGGCAGAGCTACGACTACACGCACTCGCTGGACGCCGGGGAACTCCTCAACAACTCCTTCGACGCGGTCTCGCCCGACGCGCAGTGGCTGGTCGGGGGCGAGTGGGGCACGATGAACCGGCTCCAGGTCTTCCCGGCCCCGCTGACCAACCCCGCCACGTCGGCCACCGGGGGAAGCCTTGCACAGGCCGGCCAGATCACCCTCGACCGCGCTGTCGAGAACATCCAGGGGTGTGACTTCGTGTCCGCGACCCGCCTGGTGTGTGCCTCGGACGACGCGGCGAAGGACGTGCTCCAGGTCGACCTGCCGCACGCCCTGGACGGCACGCCGGTCACCGGCACGGTCAGCACGCTGTTCCAGGTGCCGCGGTCGAGCATCTGCTCGGGCTCGTTCGAGACCGAGGGCATCGACTACGACCCCGCCGCGAAACTGCTGCGGGTGCAGATCGTCTCGCCCAGCGTGTGCGCCGTGACGACGACCGTCTACACCTACCGGCCGACGACGGACTGACGCAGTCCTTGCCGAAGACCTCGTCCGTGCAGGTCAAGGGGCGTGGCGGTACTGGTGGAGGATGCCGCCGAGCCGGTCGTGTTCTCGGGCGATCAGGTCCCGGTGCCAGCGCAGGACGGTGTCCGGCCGCACCAGCGGTCGCATGCGGCGGTCCATCGAGCCACCATGGCTCATCGTCGCCGTGGCCGCGACGGCCTTCGCCCCTTCCTCCTCGTACGCCGCAACCCGACCGCGGCGTGCGCGCCAGACGCAGTCAGAGGACAAGCGGTTGCACCAGCAGTCGGCAGTGTTGCGCCTGCTGAGGCTGCCGTTTACTGCACAGGCGCCGCCGTACTGCCGACGCTATATTTGCGCCTGCGGGGAAGATCCCTCGTTCCGCCGCCGGGTGCAGGGTCGGACGAGAGCGGGCGACTTACGAGTCCGCCAGAGGGGCGAGAACGAGGGGGGTTGGTTATGGCTGCTGAGCACGAACTGACGTTCTGGGGGCGGGATCAGTTCCGGAACGCGCAGTGGTCGACGATTATCCCGATGCTTGCGGGGCTGTTGATCGAAGGGGCCCTGTCCTTCTTGCAACTCGGTGCGGTGGCCGCCGGGTGGCTGATGGGCGGAACGTTGGCCCTACTGGGACTGATCGTCGTGAGCGTGTGCCGGCGCCGGACGACGTTCAGCACGGCCGGAGTCACCATCTGCGCGGGCTTCGGCCGCGGCCGTACCCACCCGTGGCAGGACATCCGATGGGTCGGCGTCCATCGGGAGAGCAACCAGCACGGCGATTACGCCCTTCTGCGGGTCACCTTCGCCAACGGGCGGACCCGCTCGCTGCCCGGCCTCGGGCGCAGCACCCTGCACCCGGTCCCGGATTTCGAAGCCAACTGCCGGAAGGTCATCCGCTGGTGGGAGGCCAGCACGGACCCGTCCATGAGGTTCCACCCGCAGGGGAAGAACTGGCTGTACCGCAAGACGCCGGAGGAGTTGGCGAGGATTCTGGTCCCGATCGCCGCGTTCATCATCATTGCCGTCGTCCTCCTGGTCCGGAAGTAGCCGCTACGTTGCCGGTGAAGGGGCACGCCGGCAGCGAGCGAAGGCCTCTACCGGGCCCCGCAACGTCGACGGCAAGGCAGGCCCTCTCCATCGAGCCGTACGGTCACGGAACACCAGAGCGGGTCTCGCGTGCCACAGCGACAGCCGCGGTCGTGACTCACAAGTCCCCGGCGTCGGCGCCGGCCAGTAGCAGCGCCAGATGGAACCGGCTGCGCGCCCCGTACCTCTCCATCAGATCCGCGACCGTGTAGGTGATGGTGCGCCGGCTCAGGCCCAGTTGTTCGGCCACCGTCTGGTCGGTGCGGCCCTCGGCGAGCAGCGTGACCACGGCGCGCTCCCTGGCCGACAGGCCCGCCGGCCATCGCACCGGCTCAGCGGCCTGCCCCCACAGTCGCTGGTAGATCTCGACCAGGGCGCGCACCAGCGGCTCGGCGGTGATCTGCCAGACCCCCTTCAGCGGATCCTCCGGGTCGATGGGCGTCATGACGATCGCCCGGTCGATGATGACCATCTTGGCCGGCAGGGCCGGCAGGATCCGATGTTCGGAGCCGGCGGCGATCAGACGCACGTCATGGCTCGACGGGGCCGATCCCAGCCAGCGCGTACGCGCATCCGGCGGCATCGGGAGCGTCCCAAGCACCGGGCGCTGGGACGACTCGGGAACCATGACCAGCCGCTCGCTGCGCTTGACGGAGACGATGTCGGCGAACCGGGCCACCACGGCATCGGCCCCGAACAGCGGGCACACACCGCGCCCGGCCCGCAGCGACTTCAGCCACGCCACCTCAGACATCGCCGGCCATCCCCTGACGTCCCACCCTGAATCCGCATCCTGCCCCAGAAACCGGGTCGCGCCAACGCGGGGCGGACACCGTTGCGACTTTGCGCAAGAACGGGGCGGGAGTGATGCGCGTCCCCCGCCGCGCCCCGCATGGTTCCTTTCATTCCCCAGTCCCGAAAGGACACCGCATGAACTACGACCTGCGCACCCTGGCCGACCGCGCCGAGCTGCACGACCTGCTCTTGCAGTTGGGGCGGGCCTTGGACGAGCACCGCTTCGGCAACCTGAAAGACGTTCTGGCGCAGGACGCCATTGGCACGACCCGCAACGGCATCGGGTCCGGCCGCGACGTTCTGATCGCACAGATCGAGGCGGGCAACAAGGACTACGCCCGCCTGCTCCACCGGTTCAGCAGCGTGCTGATCGAGGTCGATGGCGACACCGCGACGATCCGCGCGTACATCACCGCCCTGTCCGGCCACGCCGACAGTCTCCTGCCCGCCTCCCGGCGCTACGGCCTGGCCCGCAACAAGGCCGTCCGGACGCCCGACGGTTGGCGGTTCAGCGAACTGAACGTCGAGCCGGTGTTCGTGGTGGGGCAATAACACCGGGACCTACGGCCTGTCGGACACTGCGGGCGCCGAAAGCCTCCGTTGTGGGTCTCGCCAACCGAGGAGCTTCTTGAGCTTCTTCGATCCGGTGCGGAGGCTGTCGGGGCCGGGGTGGACATCCTCCGCGACCCGAATGCCGAGATCACTCTGATCACTCGCAGTCACTGATTGAATGCTCTCGGTAGTCAGTCGTGATGAGCACGACGCCCAGGAACGAGGAGAAGTCCCTCATGCGACATGTGTTCACCAAGGCGGCCAGCGTGGCCGCCGTTGGCGTGCTCGCCTTCGCCGTGGCACAGCCCTCTCAGGCCAACACCCCCCAGCAGGGGCCGGTCCGCGCCGCCGCAGCGGGCCCCGCCTACTTCGAGATGACCGACATCACCAGGGCCACCTTCGTCATCAAGCTGACGGAGAGCTCGGACATCGAGCACGCCCGCGAACTCGTCAGCGGCGCCACCACCGACGAGCCCCATGTTCTGACGCGGATCATCCCCCGGCCGGCCCCCTACAACCCGGGCTGGAGCTTCCAGGCGAACCCCGACGAGACCAGCTTCTTCAACCAGGCCATCGAGGTCTGCGACTCGTCCATCCCCTACGTCGAGGACCACCTCGACGAGGTCGGCGGCCCCTTCCTGCCCGGCCGCGTCTGGTGCGACTGGACCTCCCGTCTGGTCAGGGAAATCCCCGCACCGTAGGGTGACCGCCCGCGGGTACCGATGCCCACCCATCACGACACCCGCGTCACCGGAAGGTCTGCTCGGAGCCGGCCGTTGACCGCCTGCCCGAGCAGACCGCCACTCCCACCAGCCCGAAGCACCGGAACTCGTCTGCGACGGGGCCGTCGTGGGCACTGGTGGGGATCGAGACGGGGGCACCATGTGCCCATCGGCCCGGTCGTCAGACCCGAGGACGTGGCCGTAGGAGCCGTGCACCGGCCCCTCGGGGTGTCACTTCAGGCCGAAGGCCCGGACGACGGTCTGGGTGATGCCGCCGCCGTTGCGCTGCTTGGCGGTGACCCGGATGGAGACGTAGCCGGCCCCGTGCGGAGCTTTCAGAGACGTCTTCCAGGTGCCCCGCTTCTCCCTGAGGTCCTGGCGGTGCCAGGCGGCCCCGTCGTCGTAGGAGACGTCCAGAGTGACCGAGGAGACCGCGTCATGGGCGGAGTTGCTGCCGAGCACCTGGGGGGTGATGGAGAAGTCCGAGGTGCGCTTCGCCCGCCCCTCGGGGTCCAGGTCGGTTCCGTAGTCCAGCTGGGCCAGCGGGACGGCCTTGGCGTCCACGTCCTGAGGGGCGCCGGAGGTGAAGTCCCACTCGGTGTGGGTGGTGGGGGAGTACGGGCCGAACGCGGGGTCAGCCGTGGTCTCGGCGACCAGTCGATACGGCAGTTCCTGCGGTGACAGGTCCCAGACGTCGAGTGTGGGCGCGTCCTGGGTTCTGCGCTGCGTCACCAGCGTGTCGCCCTGATAGAGCGAGAACGTCCCCGACACCAGGTTGGAGTAGGCGTTGTGCGCCGACCCCGCGTCGCCTGCGGGTCCCGTGATGAAGAGGCTCATGCCGGGCCCGCCGCGGAACGGGATCTCGGCGCTGGTCAGCCGCGGCCGTGTGATGGGGCCGAACCAGCGGTCCTTCTGTACGCTGCCCGGCCGGAAGGACCGCACGTCGGTGTTGGACTGCCAGCCGTCGATACTCGCGTACTGCTGCCACTTGACGCCGGGTCCGGTGGACACCCAGTCGGATGCCGCCGGTCACGGTCCCCCCGCAGCAGGGCGCGCAGGCGCCTCACCTCAGCCACACCCCCGCGGATGCGGCCGCGGCGCAAAGCTCCATGGAATCGAGCTCTTCTCCAGTCGGCATGACCGGATCATCCACCCCGACCTGCCCGACCGTCCACGGGGTGCCCAGCGACCCAGCCGGCTACGGAGTAACCCTCAGCGGGAGCCGGCGCCACTTCAGGCAGTCGGTCGAGAGGCCATCTCAACTGGCAGGTGGTCAAAGGTTCAGGTGGGCCAGGACCTCTTTGTTCACGGGGAACGGACATTCCTGGGGGAGGAGTTGCCTGGCTCTCGCGCCGGAAGGCACCGTCTCAGGCCGGGCGGCCGAAGGCGCCTACACGGCCCTCCTGAGCAGTCTTGGCGCGGACGAGCGATCCCCCATAGCTCGCGGGGCCACCACCCGGGCCTGGACCCGCCAGGCCTGATGCCACTGCCCGGGCCGACAGACCGCCGAACGGACGCGGGCCCTCGCGCCGGCATCCGGTCGAAGCCGTTCACCACAGGCCGGCGCGCCGCCGCGACGGGGTCGCCCGCCAGCTCCCACCACACCACCTGGCTGGCCAGCTCAGCGACCGGGGCGGGTGCTGCGGCCCGGCTACGCCCCGGCGTTGCGGCAACCAGGTCGTGGCCGAGGTGGGTGATGGTGATGCGGGGTAGGACGGAGAGTATGGGTACCAATATCGTCGTCACGGGAGGCGCTGCCGGGCTCGGTTATGCGATCGCTGAGGAGCTGGTTGCTCGCGGACGGGGCGTTGTTCTGCTCGACCGCGACGAAACGGCATTGAAGGCCAGCGTCGAGCGCCTCGGCGGCAGGGACCGAGCAGTCGGTCTCACGGGCGATCTGTCGACCGTCGAAGGGGTCCGTACTGCCGCCAGTGCCCTCTTGGCGCGTGGTGACATCGGAGGGCTGGTGAACAACGCCGGTGGCTGGCTCCCGGATGAGCAGTATCCCGACGCAGGGCCCGAGCGGTGGATGGCCGCGCTCACACTGAACCTCACCGCTCCGATGTTGCTGACCCACCTGCTGTGGCCAATGCTCTCCACCGCAGCAGGCGCGGTGGTGAACATCGGGTCCAGCGGCGGCCTTGGCGACGCTGCCTACGGTTCCCCGGAGTACGGCGCCGCGAAAGCCGGCCTGCACCGCTTCACCACAAGCCTTGCGGGACGTACGGATGTCCGTGTGATGGCCGTGGTGCCCGGGTGGATCGGATTGGAGCGCGCACGAAAGCAATGGGCCGCGCTGACCGGACCCGAGCGCGACGAAGTCGGCCCACTCGTTCATCCCGAAGACATTGCCGCCGCAGTCTGCACTCTTCTCGCATCGGGCCGAGCGGGAGAAGTGGTCGAGATGCTGAACGGCCACCGGCCCTGAGCCGATGGTGCCGTGCGAAGCCCGGCGCCCTACCGGGGCAGTTGCGGCGACGAGGTTGCTGCACGGCGCGGCTGATCATGCCGCGCCGAGCGGCCCGGGAAGTGGCCGCCGGCTGGGAACGGGTGTGAGCGTCAGGAATTCATCGCGGCCCGGTCGGACTCACTGCGAAGAACGCAGAACTCGTTGCCCTCGGGATCGGCGAGAACGGCCCAGCCCGAGCCGTCGGGATTGCGGCGGTCGGCGACGAAGGTGGCGCCGAGGCCCACCAGGCGGTCCACCTCCTCGTCGCGTGAGGTCTCGGGGCGCAGGCACAGGTGGATGCGGTTCTTGACCGTCTTGCCCTCGGGCACCTGGTTGAAGTGCAGCACCGGGCCCTCGGCCAGCAGGACCTGGGCCTCGGGGTCGCCCGGTCCGTCCTCCGGATGCTGCGGGCGGCCGGTCACTCTGCTCCAGAACCGGGCCAGCTCATAGGCGTCTGCACAGTCGATCGCTACGTTCTGCACTACTGAGACCATGCGCGTCAGCCTTCCTGATATCCGGGCCGAACGCCATGGAGCACAACCCGTTGTGCCGGGACTTCAGACTGGAGTGGCGCCTGTCACGGCAGTTGGTGGAATGCCTGGTCGGCATCGGCCACGGCCTCGGGGTGGACGTCGGGGGCGGTTCGGCCGTCGGCGATCTTCTGCCAGTTGGCCTGGGCGAGCACCCGTTGGACCGCGAGTACCTGGGCGGCTCGCAGGCGTGCCTGGATGCCTTCGCCGAGGGCGTCCGCCAGTGCCTCCTCGTCCTCGAGCTGGTATCGCGTGAGTCGTCCCGCCAGGCTCGGCGTGCTGAACACCAGCCGATGGAACGCCACCACCGCGGGATGATCGTTGAGGCCGGTGACGGGGTCGTGCCGGTCGAGGCCGGCCCGGAAGTGCCGGTGCAGCGCCGTCACCGGCTTGATGCCGGGGCTGCGGTCGCGTACGACGCATGCCGCCTCGCCCTGGTGGTCAGCGAACCGGTGCAGCACCAGGTCTTCCTTGGTGGGGAAGTACCGGAAGAGGGTCGGCTTGGAGATCTCGGCCGCCGCAGCGATGTCGTTGACCGAGACGCGGTCGAAGCCGCGCTCCAGGAACAGTGAGATGGCCGCGTCGCCGATGGCGTCGCGCGTCCGCTCCTTCTTGCGGGCCCGCAGCCCCGTCGGCTCGCTCATCTGACCAGTTTAACATTCGTTACCGAGTTGCTTTTTTAACCGGGTAACGTTTTGATGGGCGGCATGGATCAGATACACCTTTCTCCCGTGCTCGTGACCGGGGCGACGGGCCGGGTCGGCCGCGTCGTCATCGACCGACTCCTTGACGCGGGCGTGCCGGTCCGCGCCCTCACCCATCGCTCCGAGGCGGCGGCGACCCTGCCGGCGGAGGTCGAGGTCTTCACCGGCGACCTCACGGTGCCCCAGACACTCGCCCCAGCGTTGAACGGCGCCGGTGCGGTCTTCCTCGTCTGGACCGCCCCGCCTCAGACCGCGCAGGCAGTCGTGGAGCAACTGGCAGCCCACGTACGGCGGATCGTCTTCCTCTCCTCCCCGCACCAGACACCGCACCCCTTCTTCCAGCAGCCCAACTCCATGGCGATGCTGCACGCCGACATCGAGCGGCACATCGCAGCCACCGGACTCGAGTCGACGATCATCCGGCCGGGGATGTTCGCGTCGAACTCGCTGGCCTGGTGGGCGCCGGCGATCCGGGCCGGCGAAGTCGTCCGGTGGCCCTACGGTGCTGCCGCGTCGGCACCGGTCGACGACCGCGACGTCGCAGCCGTCGCGGCGCGGACGCTCCACCAGGACGGACACGTCGGAGGCGACTACGTGCTGACGGGCCCCGAATCACTCACCCAGGCCGCGCAGGTGGGCGTCATCGGTGACGCCCTGGGGCGCCGGATCGCCTTCGAGGAGATGACACCGGACGAGTTCCGGAGCCTGTCGGAGGGCTCGGTGCCCAGCTCGGTCGCCGACATGCTGCTCGCCGCGTGGAGCGCGGCGGTCGGACAGCCCGCGTACATCACCACTGCGGTGGCCGACATCCTCGGTACGCCGCCGCGAACGTTCCACCAGTGGGCCGCCGACCACGCCACCGAGTTCACGGAGGGGCCGCAGGGGTCGTAACCTCGTCGACCGCGATCTGCGCAAGCCGCAGCGCCCACCCGCACCCCGGGGCCTCCGGGGTGCGGTGGGCCGGGCATGTCGGCCGAGGTCGCCCGGTCGGGGGAGGGCCGGGGCATGGCGGGGATGGCGGCGGTGGGCGGGTGGTGGCGGGGTCGGCGTCGGCGGCAGCGCGTCGAATCGGGTGCGGAAGTCATGCAACGGTTCACGGCCGACTGCCACTCTCCAGTGGCATGGGTAACCGTGGGGGAGGGGAACGATGAGCGCTGAGGCCGATGGCCGCGACGCCGAGTTCAGGGAGTTCATGACGGGCCGCTGGCCGTCCCTGGTGCGGATCGCCTACGGGCTGACCGGCGATCGCGGCCACGCCGAGGACCTGGCGCAGACGGCACTGGCCAAGGCCTACGCGAACTGGGCCCGGGTCCGCAGGGCCGACGATCCGGACGCCTATGTGCGCCGGATCCTCATCAACGCCAACCACGGCCGCTTCAGCAAGCGCCGGGTCACCGAGCACGACTGGGATCTGCGCCAGGAGCCGGCGGTCGCCGACGTGACGGGCGACCTCGACCAGCGGTCAGCACTGGTGGCGGCCCTGATGGAGCTGCCTCCCAAACAGCGCGCGGTCGTCGTGCTGCGCTACTGGGACGGCCTCACCGAGAACCAGGCCGCGGCGATCCTCGGCTGCTCGGTCGGCAACGTGAAGAGCCAGGCGTCGCGGGCGCTGGCGAAGCTTCGGACCAGCGCACAGCTTCAGGACGGGAGCCTGTCATGGTGAACGACGAAGACATCATCGCCGAACAACTCGGCACGGACATCGGCAGCTTCGAGCCGGGCCGTGCGCCGGTGGACGCGGTGATCAGACAGGGCAGGGCGATCAAGGCCAAGAGGCGGCTGACGGCCGGGAGCGGGCTCGCGCTCGCCGCAGTGCTGGGGGTCGGTCTTCCGTTCGCGCTCAGCGGCCACCACGGCGGGACCCCATCAGACAGGCCCGGCGACCGGGTGACCGTCGACACTCCGTCCAAGGACGACAAGGGCGTGACCGTCTTCTCCGGCAGCATCGGGCTCTACTCGTGGAACGCCCAGGTCGAGGTGCTCCCCCAGGGCCCCGACGGCAGATCAGCCTGCCTCATGGCGTTCGGCAACTGCTTTGCCGACTTCCCGGTCCCGACCGATCCGGCGGAGTTCTCGGTGAGCGGCGGCATCGCGCAGGTCGGCCAGAACGCCGACGACTACCAGTACACCGTGGACTTCCGCGCGGATGTGAAGCGGGTGGAGGTCGACCTGCAGGACGGCCAGCGGCTGCTGCTGGATCCCGTGCCGATCAGCCACCACCGGGTCGCCCTCTTCGAACTCCCGGGGGATCTGCGCATCAGCCGGACCACTGCCTACGGTGCCGACGGTAAGCAGGTCGGGTTCTCGATCCCTTTCCACCATCCCGGCGGGGCGAGCATTCCCGTCACCTGGGACGCCCCCGGCGCGACGCCCCCTTTGACGGAGGCTTCCGCGCGGATCGCGTCCGGGGTGACGGCCGGCATGATGGGCGAGGAGAAGTGGTCCATCACCGCTTACGTCGGCCCGTACGGCCAGTGCGTCGTCCGGACGGGAAGCCAGGGCAACGCCTGGTCACAGTGCGTCAACCGCGACGCGAAGCCACCCGAGTCGCTGTCGTTCACGCACGCCAAGGCGAAGAGCGCGCCGTACTGGCTGCAATCGGAGATCGACACCTCCATCGACCACCTCAGCGTCGCCTACTCCGACGGCACCACCAAGCGCCTCACCCCGACCCGCGTTGCCGGCCACGCCTTCGTCGGGGTCGTCGTCCCGGTCGGCCTGGAAGTGGAGAGCGTGACCACATTCGACAGGTCCGGCAGGCAGCTCGACGTCAACACCGGTGACCCGGTTCCCGCCAAGTAGCCCGTGCCCAGGCCGCCCGGCCGCCACGGGTCGGCCCGGGGTCAGGCCAGCGCCGAAGCGCAGCGACGCTGGACCAGGCTCAGCACCTCATCCAGGTTCCGCCGGGCCATGGCCTCCGCGGCCAGCGTGACGCACGTGTCGTGACGCAGACGCCGGATCAGTGTGCGGACCTCGTCCAGCGCGGCGGGGGAGACCGACAGGCTGTCGCAGCCGAGGCCGACCAGCAGCGGCGCGACCAGCGGCTGCGCGGCGGCGTCCCCGCATACCGAGACCTGGCGGTTGTGGCGGTGCGCGGCCCGTACGACCCGGTCGATCGCCCGCAGTACGGCGGGGTGCGCGGCGAGGTCGGGCGTCGCTGCCTGGTCGCGCCGGTCAAGGCCCAGGATCTGGCTGGTCAGGTCGTTGCTGCCGATGGAGAAGAAGTCCGCCTCCCGTGCCAGCTCGTCAGCCCCGTCGACCGCCTCGGGCAGTTCCACCATGATGCCGAGCGCCGGCACCGGAACTCCGGCGTGCGCGGCCGCCCGCTCCAGCAGCGCCCGGCAGGCCCGTACCTCGTCGACGTGGGCGACCATCGGGATCATGATCCGCAGGTCGGTGTCCGCACCCGCCCTCAGCAGGCCGCGGAACTGGTCGGCGAAGGCGTCGGGCTGCGCCAGCATGAGCGGCAGCCCGCGGCCGAGCCGCCCCGACCGGCCGCGCGCCAGGAACGGCGGCAGCTTGTCGTCCGCGAAGTCCAGCGTGCGGGCGACGACGACCTGTCCGCGCAGCGCCCCGAGCACCGGGCCGAGCACCGCCTCGTGTTGCGCCGCGCTGGGCCAGGACTCGGCGTCCAGGAAGGGGAGTTCGGTACGCAGCAGGCCGACGCCCTCCGCGTTCGCCTGCAGCGCCGCCTCGGCGTCGGCGCGGGTGGCCGCGTTGGCGCGCAGCGCGATCCGCCGCCCGTCGGCGGTCTCGGCCGGCGACTGCCGACCCACTGCGAGCTGCCGCCGGCGCTCCTGGGCCGCGGCGATGGTCCGCAGCGCGTCCGTACGCTCGCCGTCGTCCGGCCCGGCGACCGCGGTCGCGAGCCCCGCGTCGAGCAGGATCTCCGCTCCGTCCGGCAGGTCGAGCAGTGCAGGATCGACGCCCAGCAGCAGCGGGATGCCCAGCGAGCGGGCCACGATCGCCGCGTGCGAGTTGGGTCCGCCCGTCACGGCGATGGCAGCGGCCACCTTCCGGCCGGGTTCCAGCAGGTCGGCGGCGCCGATCTCGTGGGCCGCCAGGATCAGCGGCCGCTCCTCGGCGGCGGCCGGCGCCGCCCCGTGCAGCCGGGCCAGCGCCCGCCGTCCCACCTGGCGTACGTCGGCGGCCCGTTCGGCGAGCGTCGGGTCATCGAGTCCGGCCAGAGTCGCGGCCTGGGCGTCGACAGCGAGTTGGACGGCGAGCGCCGCCGGCCGCCCGTCCCGGGCGTGCTGGACCGCCGTGTCGCGCAGCGCAGGATCCTGCGCGATGAGGCTGCCGACCTCCATGATGTCGGCCTGCTCCGCCTCGCCCTGGGCGTGCAGCGTCCGCGACAGGTCCAGCAGGTGCGCGGCGACGGCATCGAATGCGCAGCTGATCCGTTCGGCGGCGGCCGCCCGGCCCTCGTTCGTCACGCCGCCCTCCGGCGCCGGGGCCCGCACCGGGCGGTCGACACGGTGGAGGACGCCCAGGGCCGTACCGCGGGAGGCGGCCAGACCGGGATACGCGCGACGGGTCATCGGCGGGCCGCCGTGTCCGCGAGTGCCCGGAAGACCAGCGCGGTCGAGGTCGCCCCGGGGTCCTGGTGGCCGATGCTGCGCGGGCCCAGATAGGACGCCCGGCCCTTGCGTGCCTGCATCGGCGCCGTCGCCCGCATCCCCTCCTCGGCAGCGCGGGCCGCTGCCCGCGCGGCCGCCGCGAACTCGGCGCCGGCGTCCGCCTCCTCCTGGAAGGCGGCCAGCGCGGGGGCGTAGGCGTCGATCATCGTCTTGTCGCCCGGCGTGGCGGCGCCGAGCTTCTGGACGCTCTGCAGCCCCGCCGCGAGCGCCGCCGCGAACAGCACGGGGTCGGCCTGCGGTGTGTCGAGCGCCTTGCCGATGGCCCGGAACGTACTGCCGTACAGCGGTCCCGAGGCGCCGCCGACGCTGGATATCAGCGTGCTGCCGACCTTGACCAGGACGGCGCCGACCGTCTTCAGCCCGTCGTCGTCCAGTGCCGCCGCCGCGGCGGCGAAGCCGCGTTGCATGTTGACACCGTGGTCGGCGTCCCCGATGGCCGAATCGAGCTGGGTGAGGCGGTCCCTCTCGCCGGCCATGACGGCGGCGATGGCCTGCACCCAGGCGCGGGCGAGGTCGATGTCCACGTCGGTCTCCGTTTCTCGGACGCGTACGGTCGTGCGTGCGGCCCGTGTGTGCTGTCGGTGTGCGGGGGCGGTGCGGATGGTACGGATCCGGCGCCGCGGGCTGCGGCGCCGGATCGGTGGTGCGGGTCCTGCGCCTGTGGCCGGACCCTCGACGCGGGGTTCAGGACTCCCAGCGCAGACCGGGGGTGTTCACCGGAGCGTCCCAGAGCGCCAGCATCCCCGCGTCGGCCTTGCACACGGTCAAGGAGACACCGGCCATGTCCAGGCTGGTGACGTAGTTCCCCACCAGGTTTCGTGCCACGACCACGCCCCGCTCGGCCAGTGCGGCCGCCACCTCGGCGAACACCACGTAGAGCTCCAGCAGTGGAGTCCCGCCGAGGCCGTTGACCAGCACGATCGCCTGGTCGCCCGCCGACATCGGCTGGTCGGTGAGGATCGCGTCCAGGGCGATCGCCACGATCTCCCGGGCCGAGCGCATCGTGTCGCGACGGCGGCCCGGCTCGCCGTGGATGCCCACGCCGATCTCGATCTCGTCGTCCGGCAGGTCGAAGCCCGGTTTGCCCGCGGCGGGCGCGGTGCAGGCGGTCAGCGCGACGGCGAAGGACCGCGAAGCCGCGTTGACCGCGCGCCCCACCGCGGCGACCGCGGCCAGGCCGGCGCCCTGTTCCGCCAGCGCGCCGGCGATCTTCTCCACCAGGACGGTGGCCCCGGTGCCGCGCCGCCCCGCCGTCCACGTCGAGTCGTCGACGGCGACGTCGTCGTTCACCAGCACTGTCTCGGTGCGGATCCCGGCGTCCTGGGCCAGTTCGGCGGCCATCTCGAAGTTGAGGACGTCGCCGGTGTAGTTCTTCACCACGAACACCACGCCGGCGCCGCCGTCCACGCGCTGCGCGGCTGCCAGCATCTGATCCGGCACCGGGGAGGTGAACACCTCACCGGGACACGCGGCGTCCAGCATGCCCGTTCCCACGAATCCGCCGTGCAGCGGCTCATGGCCCGAGCCGCCGCCGGACACCAGCGCGACCTTGCCCGGTCTGGTCCCCGCGGCCCTGGTGATCACCCGGCTGTCCCGGTCGACACGCAGCGAGGTGTGCGCGGCGGCGATCCCGGCGAGGGCGTCGTCCAGAACCGTCTCGGGGGAGTTGATGAGCTTCTTCACGACAGGACTCCTTCGGCGCTTGCCAGCGGCGCGACCGGTTCCGCCGGGGCGGCGGCGGCCCGCTTCCCGGCGTTCAGCGCGGTGTACACGAATCCGGCCAGGACCGCGCCTGCCGCCTCCGCGACCAGGTAGACGGGCAGTTGGCTCCAGTGGACCGCGGAGCCGAACAGCCGGCCGACGACCATCGGGCCCACCGTCCTGGCCATGTTGATGGACGCGCCGGTGGCGGGCGCCACCGGGATGATGATCGCGAAGACGGCGAGCCCGATGGCCATGCCGGCGAAGCCGCCCGCCGCCCGGCGGTCGACGGCCCCGAAGACGACGAAGACCAGGATGAAGGTGCCGACGGCCTCGGCGAAGAAGGCGTGACCGGCGCCGACCCCGGACCCGTAGGACGCGATGCCGAGTCCGACGTCCGCGGCCTTGTGCCCCAGTACGCCGACGATCGCCAGGGACCCGAGCAGGGCGCCGGCCGCCTGGGCGGTGATGTAGCCGGGCACCTGGCGCCAGGGCATCTTCCTGGTCGCGGCCAGCGCCAGGGTGACAGCGGGGTTGATGTGGCAACCCGATATATGGCCGATCGCGTAGACCATCGCCACGACCGCGGTGGCGAAGGCCAGCGAGATCATGCCCAACTCGGCCATGGTGAACGGGGCGTTGCCGCCGATGATCGTGGTCGCGGGGACCGAGCCGACACCGATGAACACCAGCACCGCGGTGCCCAGCGTCTCGGCCAGGAGCTTCTGGGAGTAGCTGTTTTCTTCCATAGCGGGCGCCCGGCGCCGCATCGGACCGGGCGTCTCACCTCCTGCGCGCAGTGCGGGATGAGAAAGGGAGGTGGCCGCCGGAGGATCGGGGAGGCCCGGCGGCCGGCTCAGCGGGTTCACGGCAGTGATACGACAGAATGGCGGGTCTGTTCATCATTGATGAACGTTGTTCGGACGTTAGGAGGATGTTTCCCGGGTGTCAAGAGTCTGGCGCCGACCCGGCTGCCGCAGCGTGAAAACGGCCCCCGACGGCGAACTGCCGGGAGCCGTACGGCGAATGGGGCGGCGCGGGGCCGCCCGGCCGGAAGGGCCGGCAGGTCACACGGCCGCGGGCCGCCCCGCCCCGCGAGGCGCACCGAGGTCGCGCGACAGGTTGCGTGCGGTCTCCCGCACCGCCACCGCGAGCTCCTGACGTGCGGATCCGTCCAGCAGGCGCTCGACGGGACCGACGATTCCGATGGCGCCGACCACCTGCCCCGCGCGGTCGAAGACCGGGGAGGCGATGCCGGCGTCCCCGATCGCGGACTCCTGGTCCTCCAGGGCGTAGCCGTGCGCCCTGGCCTGCTCCAACTGCGCGGCCAGTTCGTCCCTGTCGGTGACGCTGGCGCCGGTGAGCACCGCCGGCTCGCCGTCCAGCAGCCGTTCCCGGTCCTCCGCAGGGGCCACCGCGACGATCGCCTTGCCCAGCGCGCAGGTGCTCCACGGGATGCTGGCGCCCACCTCCAGGATCTGCACGGCCCCCTCGGGGCGGAACGCGTGGTGCACCACCAGTACATGGTCGCCGGTGAGCACCGCCACCCACACCGCCTCCCCGCTCCGGGTGGCCAACTGGTCGGCCCAGGTCAGCGACCGGGCACGCAACTCCTGGGTGTCCAGATACGCGTTGCCAAGCAGGATCAGCCCGGGCCCCAGCTGGTACTTGGAACTGTCCCTGTCCTGCACCACCAGGCCCTCGCCCTCCAGGGTGCGCAGCAGCGCGTGCACGGTCGGCTTGGCCACTCCGAGGCGCTCGGCCAACTCGGTGACCCCGAGCCGGGGACCGGTGGCCGCGAGCTCGCGGAGGATCTGGACCGCCCGCTGCACAGCCTGCACCATCAGGCGACTCCTCATTCGGTATTGCTGAACGGCGTTCCGAGATCTATCGTATGCGTTCATGAACGCACCAGTCGGCATCGTACTCGTCTCCCACAGCGCCGAGCTCGTCGGCGGCCTCCGCGAGTTGGTCGAGCAGATCGGTTCGAGTACGGTCCCGCTCGCCGTCGCCGGCGGCACCGACGACGGCCGGATCGGCACGAGTTACGACCTCGTGCTCGCCGCGATCGGCCGCGCCGACCGGGGCGGCGGCGTCGTCGTACTGCCCGACCTCGGCAGCTCCGTGCTGACCGCCCGCACCGTTCTGGAAGACCACCCCCGCGCCGACGTCCTCATCGTCGACGCCCCGTTCGTCGAGGGAGCCGTCGCCGCCGTCGTCACCGCCGCAACCGGTGCCGACCTCGCGGCGGTCGCCGACGCCGCCAAGGAGGCCCGCCATGTCGCCAAACTCTGAGACCGGCGCGAGCACCACGCGCTACGAGTCCACCGTGCAGTTGCCCGCCGACCTGCACGCCCGCCCGGCCGGCCGTCTCGCCCGCGCCGCCGCCGGCTTCACCAGTACCCTCCGGCTCGAGCACGCCGGCCGTACGGCCACGCCGGCCGGGGTCCTGTCCGTCATGGCCCTCGGCGCCACCGCCGGAAGCACGGTCACCGTCAGTGCGGAGGGCCCCGACGCACTGGAGGCCGTCACCGCGCTGGCCGCGATCCTCGCCGCGGGCGAATGACCCGTGCCACTCGCACCGGGTGTTCGGCTTGTCTCACACGGTGGATTGGGTGCGGTCGAGTGCGGTGTTGAGGAGGTGGGCGGCGGCGGGGTCGTGTGCGGCGAGGATGGTCAGTCCGGGGTTGCGGGTGGCGAATTCGTTGACGTGGCGGGTGGAGGTGTGGAGGCCTGTGGTGTCGCCGACGCCGGGGATGCGGTCCTGGGCGAGGAGGTTGACGTCGTAGGTGAGGTCGCCGACGAAGAGCAGGGGTGCGGCCTGGGGCTTGCGCAGCAGCAGGGAGAGTGAGCCCGGGGTGTGGCCGGGGGTGGGGAGGAGCAGGAGGGTGCCGTCGTTCATGACGTCGTAGGCGTTGGTGAAGGGTGCGAGGGTGGGGTCGTCGACGGGGGTGGGGGTGACGCGGTTCCAGTGCAGTGCGGGGATGTCGATGTGCTGTTTGAGCAGGCCGATGAAGGCTGCGTCGGGCCTGTCGAGTTCGTCCCAGTCCTGCTGGCTGACTATGATCTCGGCGTGGGGGAGTTCGCGGAGTCCGCCGATGTGGTCCTGGTGGAGGTGGGAGAGGATCGCGACCTTGACGTCGGCGATGTCGTGGCCGAGGCGGGCGAGTTGGGCGGTGAGGGTCTGGTCGGCGGGGATCTCGAAGCGGGCGAGGCGGTCGTAGACCTCTCCGGCGGGGCCGCCGGGGAAGTAGTCGGGGTCGGTGACCGAGCTGCGGTCCTGCCCGGTGTCGAACAGGACGAGGCCGTCGCTGTGCTCGATCACGTAGACGTTGATCGGCCTGGGTGCGGTCCAGGTGGTGGCGGTGCTGAGCCACTCCGTCATGGAGGAGCCGTCGGATTCGACGTGCTGGGGGCGGATCTGGACCTGGCCGGTGCTGAGGACTGAGATGTTGTTGATGGTGCCCATGACGCTCTCCCCATGTGTGCTGTGACATGCATGTCGTGACACATGAATAGTCGCCTGCTGGCCGGACCCGTGTCAAGCACGGGCGGGCACGACTTCTGCGGCCGCTTCGACCTGCGGGGCGCCTTCCACCTCTCCCACCTGGGGCGAACAGTCTCCTTGTTGACGTAACAGACCGGTCGGTCTGCCGTTGTTCACAGGAAGACCGACCGGTCTGACTACCGAGTCCGGGAGAGTATGATCATGACTGATTTCACCGGCAAGACCGCCCTGATCACCGGATCGACCCAGGGCATCGGCCGGGACATCGCCGCCACCCTGGCCGCCTCCGGCGCCCGGGTCCTGATCACCGGCCGCAACGCGGAGCGCGGCGAGAAGGCCGTCGCTGAGATCCGGGCCGCCGGCGGTGAGGCCGACTTCCTCGTCGCTGACCTGCACGATGCCGCCACCGCCAAGACGCTTGCCGCCGAGGCGGTGGCCCTGGCCGGTGAGATCGACATCCTCGTCAACAATGCGGGCGTCTACATTCTCGGACCGACCGCCGGCGTCACCGAGGCCGATTTCGACGCGATGTACAACATCAACGTCAAGGTTCCTTTCTTCCTGGTCGCTGAGCTGGCTCCGCTGATGGCTGAGCGCGGGCGCGGTGCCATCGTCAACATCACCACGGCGTTCGCCGAGAAGGGCGCGGTGGGGCCGGCCGCCTACGGCTCATCCAAGGCGGCGGTGGGTCTGCTCACCAAGTCGTGGGCCGCCGAATTCGGCGTCAACGGCGTCCGTGTCAACACCGTCAGCCTCGGCGCGATCCTTACCGAGGGTTCGACCAAGGCCTTCGGTGAGGCCGTCCATGACTTTCCCAAGGGATCCCCGGCCGACCGGGTCGGCACGACTGCGGAAGTAGCCGCTGCCGTCGCCTTCCTCGCCTCCGACGAGGCCTCCTACATCCACGGCGCGAGCCTCGCAGTTGACGGTGGAATGGCCATCTGACCAGCCTGTCCCAGGCAGTAGTCAGACCGGTCTGCCTGTCTTGGTAGACTTTTCTCCGCCGCGCTGAATGAGGCCCGGGGCCGACGTCATCGAAAGGACGCTGCCGTATGAGCGAAGTCGACTCGGCGCCGAGGCCGTCAGCGCGTGAGCGACTGCTCGCGGCAGCGAATCGGCTGTTCTACGAAGAGGGCATCCATACGGTCGGAATCGACCGGGTGATAGAACAGGCCGGGGTGGCCAAGGCCAGCCTGTACAAGACGTTCGGGAGCAAGGACGAACTGATCCGGGCATATCTGGACCTGCAGCACACCTCCACCGTCGACCAGATCATGGGCGGGACGGCGGAGGGAGCCAGCGCTCGCGACCGTATCCTGGGCGTTTTCACCACTCTGGGAACGATTTTCGGCAGTCCGGACTTTCACGGCTGCGCCTTCATCAAGGCCACCGCGGAGGCACTTCCCGGAAGTGCGGCCCAGCAGGAGAACGCCAGGTACCGAGCCTGGGTCCGGGGACTGTTCACCGATCTGGCCCGGGAGGCCGGGGTCGCGGATCCGGTGTCCCTGGCCCGACAGTTGCACATGCTCTTCGACGGAGCGGGACTCGGGGCCGATATCGAGCGCGACCCGTCGCTGGCTGATGAGGCGAGGGCTGCGGCCGAGGTTCTGGTGGACGCGGCCATCGCTCGGTCATAGGGCACGAGCTGAGCCCGTCCCATGTCCGGGACCGCCGACAGTGGCAGGGGCTTACCGTCGCCCGTCCTCGCGGAGTCTCGTGATCGAGCTGATGAGCTCTATCTCGACTTGAGCGAGGTCCGGCCAGGGGAACTGGTAACCGTTGCGCAGCAGGACGAAGCCGTGCATGGCCGCCCACAACAGCGTCGCGGTGGACAGGATGTCAGTCACGTCGGAGGATCCGTCGGCGACGCAGAGCCGGATGCTCTCCATGAGGTAGGCGAATGGCCCGGCGTCGGGGTTGCGGGTGTCCGGCTCGTCCGCGGAAGTGGGACGGGGCTCCTCTCCGCGAAGGAGCCGGTTGCGCTGGAAGAGCAGTCCATAGAGGTTCGGGTTCTCGACTCCGAACGCCATGTAGGCGCGGCAGCCGGCGATGAGCCGGTCCCGGGGCGCCTCGATCCCCTGTTTCGCGTCCGCGATGAAGCGACCCAGTTGGGCGAAGGTCTCGACGGTGACGGCCTGCACGATCTCGTCGGGACCGGTGAAGTGCAGGTAGATCGACTGGGGCGCGATGCCGATCCGTCGCGCCAGCCCCCGCAGGGTCACCGAACTCGCGTAGCCGTCCTCGACAAGGACCTCGCGGGCGGCCGACACGATGTCGCCGCGTAGTGCCTGCCCCGCGCCTCGGGGGTTGCGTCGTCTGGTTCCGGCGGCCTCTTTGCTCACGGCCGTAACCTTACGCCGACGCCGTTCCGGGGCGAACGGGCGTCAGCCGAGAGGGTCGGGGACCTCGTCGGCAGTGGCCGCGATGCGCAGCAGGGCGGTGTCGTCCCCACTGAGCGGCTGCCCGTGGCCGAAGCACACGGTGTTGACGTCGATGTCGGCGAAGCGGCGGAAAGACGCGCCGGCTTGTGGCCGGTCGAGGTTGAACGGCCCCAGTATGACCTGGCCCTGGTGCTCGGTGGCGATGTCACCGGTGAACAGGACGGAGTCGTTCGGGAAGTGCAGCGCGATACTGCCGTCGGTATGGCCGGGAGTCGACAGGACGCGGGCGTCTATCGCGTCGAGGATCTCGTCGTCGTCGAGCTCGCGGTCGACGCGGGACGGCGGGGCGTCGGGGATGCTGCCGGAAATGTGGGCGTAGAGCCCCTCCTCGGCGTGGCTGAGGGCGGGAATCGAGCCGTAGCCGTCCCCACGGATGATCGGGGCGTCGCTGCGGTGCGCCCAGATGCGCGCGTTCGGCCATTCGGCCAGTTCGGCGGCGGACCCTGCGTGGTCGGGATGCCAGTGCGTCAGGATGACGTGGGTCAACGACTCCCGGTCCAGGCCCCAATCGCGCAGAGCCTCGGTGAGGACCTTGCCCTGCCCGGCTATGCCCGTGTCGACCAGTACCGCCCCGGACCCCCTGCGCAGCAGGTATGCCTGCCCGGGCCCGCTGTCGAGGACCATGCGCAGGTCAGGACGCACGGTCCAAGCAGCGCGCTGGCGAGTCAAATGCCCGTCCGACGCAGCCACCAGGGCCACTCAAGCGGTGCGAAGGGGTCTTGAATCGACCGGCTGTATCGGGCGGGGTCAGGTTGACGCGGGAGGCTGCGCGCGGAACGCATAGGTCACAGCCCCAGGTTCGAGACGCTGTCGGCCGTGAGCGCCCCGGCGCGGCTGCCGCTGCCGCTGGGGCCGTCCGCCGGGCAGAACCCGGTGAAGTCGCTGGAGGTGACGCCCTTGCGCATACTGACGGGACAGGGCGAGTACTGAAAGACCCCGCCACTCATCCGTTCGCCGGCAGACGGGCTGGAGTTCAGGCGTAGGCGTCCTCGACGGCGACTCGGCGCACCGTGCGCAGTGTCGACCGGAGACTGTCCAGATCGGTCGAGCCCAGGGCGAGGCGGATCGCCTGTGGTGTGTGCGACGAGGTGGTGAACGGCTCCGCCGTGGTGACCGAGATGTGTCGGCGCGCGAGCGTGGCGGTCAGGCGGTCGGCGCGTGCGTCCGCGGGCAGCGGCAACCAGGTGAAGTAGGACGAAGGGTGGCCGATGAGCGGGAGGCCCGCCAGCTCCTGCCTGGCGAGTGCCTGCCGCGTCTCGGCGTCGTGGCGTTTCTGCGCCTCCAGGTGGTTGACTGTGCCGTCGTCGAGCCATCGGCAGGCGATGGCGGTGGTGAGGGCGGGGGTGTTCCAGGTGGTCGCCCGGATGGCGCGTTCGAGCGAGGGCACCGCGGGTGGCGGGGCGAGGACGAAGCCGACCCGCAGGCCGGTGGCGATGCTCTTCGACAGCCCCGAGACGTAGACGGTGATGTCCGGCGCGGTTGCGGCCAGAGGCGGTGGGGGGTCCTCGACCAGGTAGGCGTATGAGGCGTCCTCGATGATGAGCGCACCGTGCTGTCGAGCGATCCTGATCAGGCGGGTGCGGTCGGTTGCCGGCATGACCCAGCCCAGAGGGTTGTGCAGGGTGGGCATGGTGTAGATCGCGCGCACCGGGCGGGTCGCGCACAGTTGCTCCAGGGCGTCGAGATCCGGTCCGCCGGCGGTGGTGGGGACGGGCTCCAGGTCGAGGTGGAAGGCCTGCGCGAGCACCTTGAAACCCGGGTAGGTGAGTGCGTCGACCGCCACGACGTCGCCGGCGCTCAGCGTGGCCATGATGGTGATGGCCAGGCCGTGCTGGGCACCGTTGGCGATGAGGATCCGGTCCGCATCGGCGGTGATACCCCGGCGTCTGAGGTGTCGCGCGATGGAGGCTCTGTCCTGTGGACGCCCCCGGTGTGGTTGGTAGCGCAGCAGCGACTCGAGATCACCGGAGGTGGCCACCTCTCGCAGGGCCTGCCGCAGGAGGTCGGCCTGGCCTGGCAGCGACGGGTAGTTGAAGCTGAGGTCGACCGCGTCTGGGGCCACGACCTGCTGATCGATGCCGTGACCGGCGGGGACCGCGATGTCACGCACGAACGTGCCGCGGCCCTGTTCCCGGCTGACCAGGCCCATCGCTTCCAACTCGGCGTACACGCGGGTCGCGGTCACCACGGCGATGCCCTCGCGGGCGGCGAGAGCACGGTGGGTCGGCAGCCGCACCCCCGAGGCGAGGCGCCCGGTCCGGATGTCGGACGCGAACGTGTCGACCAGCGACTTGTATCGCGAGGCTGCCATGCACCGGATTGTATCCATGACAATTCTTTGATTGTCCTGCTCGCGGGTCCCTACTGTCGAGCCCCACTCATCCGGAAGGACAGCCGTCGTGCACATCGCCATCCTCACCTTCGAGGGCTACAACGAGCTCGACTCCCTGATCGCGCTCGGTGTGCTCAACCGCGTCAAGACCGACGGCTGGCGCGTCACCATCGCGACCCCCAGGCGCAAGGTGACGTCGATGAACGGGGTGGTCATCAAGCAGATGTCCACTCTTGAGGAGGCGTGCGCCGCTGACGCCGTCATCGTCGGCAGCGGCATCGCCACCCGCGAGGTCGCAGAAGACCCGGCGATCATGAACGTCCTGCGGGGCCTGGACCCCTCGCGCCAGCTCGTCGCGGCGCAGTGTTCGGGCGCGCTCGTGCTGGCCAGGCTCGGCCTGCTCAACGACGTCCCCGCCTGCACCGATCTCGTCACCAAGCCGTGGGTCGTCGCGGCCGGCGTCGAGGTCCTCGACCAGCCCTTCTTCGCCAGGGGCAACATCGCGACCGCCGGCGGCTGCCTGGCCTCGCACTACCTCGCCGCCTGGATCATCGCCCGCCTTGCGGGCGACGACGCCGCGGAAGGCGCGCTGCACTATGTCGCCCCGGTCGGTGAGAAGGAGGAATACGTCGAGCGCGCCTGGCGCAACATCGCGCCCTACCTGGGCGTCGATCGGGCAACACCGCTGCTCAAGGCTGCTGTTGGCGGTGTTCACGGGCCCTCCCCTTCGGCCGGGCTGCTCCGGTGAAGTCCGATCGGATGCGGAGCCCCTCCGAGGAGGGCCGGCCTCATTCCCGGCCGACTCTGCGCGCCCGGTGGGCGGCTGCCTTGACTCGGCTTTGGCAGGCCGTGGAGCAGAACTGGCGGGCGGCGTTGCGTGAGGTGTCGACGTAGACCCGGTCGCACTTCGGGGCCTCGCAGACGCCGAGGCGTCCGGCGAGGTCACTGCCGACGGCGAGGGCAAGAGCTGTGGCGCACCCGGCGCTCCAGCCCACCGCGAGGGTGTCGTCGCTTCCGTGGAAGTGGACCTGCCAGGGCTCCCCGGCGGTGTAGTCCAGTTGTGGGCGGGCGCCGGTGTCGCGCAGAAGGGTGTTGAGGGTGCTCGCCGCCAGGTCGAGGTCCGCGCTCTCGACGGCGGCGAAGACCTGGCGCAACTGCTCGGCGGTGCGGACCAGGTAGGCCGCCTGACCGGTCACTCCCTCAGGATCTAGCGTGCGTGACTGTCATTACGTGGTTCGTCAGTGATGGACGGGGGGCTGGGTGCGTTTCTTGTCGGCTGGAGAGCCGCTGCCACGACCGGTGTGGTGGCTGATCGCGGCGCGCGCGGTCAATCGGCTCGGGGCGTTCTCGCTGTCCTTTCTCACCGTGCTGATCGCCACCCGGTACGGCGCGAGCGAAGCGACCGCCGGCTTGGTCTCGGCCGCCTTCGGCCTGGCGACGGTCCCCTCGCGGCTGGCCGGCGGGCGCCTGTCGGACCGTGTGGGGCGGCGCCGCACCATCGTCCTCGCACTGGTGGCGTGCGCCGTGGCCCAGTTGGGGATCGCCGCCGCCAACAGCCTGGTCATGGCCACCACCTTCGTGGTGCTCCTCGGTCTCGCCTTCGAACTGTACGAGCCGCCGAGCCAGGCAATGATCGCGGATGCGGTAGGTGCCCCCGAGCGTGTGCGGGCCTACAGCCTGCTCAACGCGGCGCTGGCCGCGGCCGGCATGGGCGCCGGGCTGATCGCGGCGGGTCTGGGGCGGTGGGACTTGCGGTGGCTGTTCGTCGCCGACGCCGTCACCTGCCTGCTCTGTGCGCTGGTGGTGCAGCGTGTCCTGCCCGGCGACCCGCCGAGAGCCAACCGCGCCCCGGATCAGGCCGACAACATCGCTCCATGGCGTGATCCCAGGCTGATGGCCCTCCTCGCCTCGGGCACGCTCCTCGCGCTGGTCTACCTCCAGATCATGATCACCCTGCCCCTTTCGATGGCGCACCGCGGGCTGCAACCCGCCGACGCCGGAATCCTGTTCACCACCTCGGCCCTCACCATCGTCCTCGGACAACCGCTGCTGCGTCTCAAGCCGATCGCCGCCCTGTCCGCACCTGCCGCCTTCGCCACCGGCTACACCCTGCTCGCGGTGGGCCTGGCCGGATACGGCGTGACGCACCCTCTGGGCGCCCTCCTCGTGCCGACCATCGTGTGGAGCCTGGGCGATCTCGTCCTCATGGGCCGCGTGTACGCCCTGGTCGCCGACCTTGCCCCGACCGGCGGTACCGGCCGTTACATGGCCGTCTTCGGCATCAGCTGGGGAGTCGCGGGAGTCCTCGCTCCCGTGGCCGGCACCCAACTGCTGGAGCACGAGGGAGCAACCACACTGTGGCTCGCCATGTCCGGCGCCTGTCTCACCCTCGCCATCACCCAGCCCTTCCCTCGCCCGTGCCATCGCCGCACGCACCTCACCACCGGCCGCGGCGGCGTCCCCGGGCGCGCTCGCAGCCGAGAGCTCACTGCGGCAGAACCGATGACGGGGCAGCCGTAAGACCTGCCCCAGCCCGCCTGCCGGGCAGCTTGTGGCAGGAGGCTGACCATGCCGCAGCCCGCTGCCGCGCGTCACCACGTCACCACGTCTTCGGCGCTCCAGTAGCCGACGTCGAAGGAGTTGTCGGTGCTCGCCTCGGGCCCGGGGGCCGGCGGCAGGCAGTGGGCGCAAGCCTTGTATCCGGCCCCGTCGTAGGGATCGCCGTGGCCCCGGACCCATTCGGCGGCCTCGTCCGCGGTCATGACCTGCATCCCGGCTGCCCACGCGGTGCTGAAGACCCCGTGGTGGGCGAAGGAAGGCAGGCCGGCCAGGCAGAAGGGGGAGCCGATGGGTTCGACCCGGCCGACGAACCGCGCCACCTTGGGGCAGTTGCTCAGGTGCAGGGTGTGCCTGCCTGCGGCGTACGGGTAGTGCTCCGGGTCCGACAACCGGACCTTGTGCGTGAACGACTCGGCGGCGATGGCATCGAACTCGGCCCGGGCGTCGGCGCACACCGGACACCCGTGCGGACAGCCTTCCCCGACGGCGTCCTGGGCGTAGCGATCGTCGCCGGGCCGCTCCGGCTGGCCGCCGGGAGGGTACGCGTAGCCGCTCACGGTGTCCGCATAGCCTCTGGCCGGTCCCGGATGGCCGGGCACCGTGTCGGTCGAACCGTGCGGCGCGCTCGGGTAGCGGGCCTGGGCGGCGGCGTAGGTACTGGCAGCGCCCGGGTGGCCGGTCGCGCTGTCAACCATCCCCGCGTTCGCATAGTCGTTCGGGGCGCCCGGGTAGCCACCCTGGGTGTCGGAGTATCGACCGGACGCCTCGGCGGGAGTACCGAACCGGCGGGCGAAGATGTCCAGTGCCTGCTGGAGCTGCTGCCCGGAGACATGTCCCTGCGAGAGCAGGCTGATCATTTCCATGATTGTGGGGAGGTCGACCACCAGGGGCGAGCCGGCCTGCCCCCACGGGGCAGTGGGGCGGTGCGGCACCCGGAAGAACTGGTCCTCCATGTACGGGCTATCGATCATGACCTGGTTGTTCCTCCACATGGGGTCCTCTGGGGGCGCCGCGTCATCCGGTCGGGTAGCTGCTTCCGATGGGGTCCGAGGGGCATGCCCCGATGGGGTCAGTGCTTGCGCTGGCGGGGCAGTTTGGCTTTGGCGTGACGGGGGTCGAGGAGCGTGATCTGCCGGAAGAGCAGGTGGAAGCTGGCCAGGGCGGAGACCGGCGGCAGACCCGCGGTGGCGATCCCGGTGATCGTCCGCGGGGCATGGGCGATGCACAGCGCGACCGCCACACTGGAGAACAGGGTCAGCGTGACCCAGGCGGCCCTGGCCTGACGCCGGTGCGCGGCCGCGTACAGGATGGACAGACAGCTGACCAACCAGGGGCCGTAGACCAGCAGCGGCCACGATCCGGCGAGGCTGCGGGCTGTCGGGAAGGCCAGAAGGCGCAGCGGATCGTAGGAGACCATCGCGCTCAGCACGCTGACGATGCTGGCAACGGTGGCGGTGGTGCCCGCGATGACGAGACTGAGGATGCGCAGGCCCCCCAGCCCGGCGAGCCTCGACGGTCGGCGGCGGTCCACCCGGGGCGGGGCGGTCAGCCGCTCCGTGGGTTGTGTGTCCTCGGCCGACTGCCGGAACAACTGCTCGAACTCGCCGTCCAGATTCCACTGACCCGAGGCATCGTCCGTCGGCGTGGCGTCGACGTAGTATTCCGCGGTCTCCCCAGGGGCAGGTGGGAACACCTCGGAGAAAATGAGCGGTTGAACGTCGTATTCATACATGATGCGGCCATTCGAGTCGTGAAGCCTGTGGTGAGGCTCCCCTCTCCGTGCCGAGGCGCGCGATGTCCCACCGCTGTGTGAAGTCGGCCTCGATCCGCCCGAGCCGGTAGAGGAGTTCACAGAGCAGCGCACCGGACGAGGGAACTTCGTAGGCCGGTTCGCTGTCGGATCTCGCCCCGTTCTGCGGCCATACGTGAATGCCCGCAGGGAACGGCATCGACGGCGACGGAACCGATCCGGCAGGTCGCGGAGGTGCGGGCGGAGGGAACTGGTGGCCAGAAGGGATGTTCACATCTCCATCAACGATGCTGTGTTGAGGTCGGGACGTAGCAATTGAGTGAACGAGCTCGGCATTCGGTTAGACCGTTTGCCAGGCTTCGGTGATATGACGTGCTGATGATCATGTTTTTTTCGATCTCGGCTTGTCGGCCGCGCTGTCCCCGCCCGTGAAACGGGACGTGGCCGCGACCACGACCGGCGCTCTCCGCGTCCGTGCCGTCCGTGGGCTCACCGGCGAGGCTCGAGTCTGCGGATCACCACTCCGAGAACGTCGCAGCCGTCGACGTACCCGATGTGGCGGGAATCGTGGCTGTGAGCGGTGTTGTCGCCCGTGACCACGAACCGGTCCCGCGGTACGGGCTTCCCGGCGTCGGTGGTGAGGGCCGGGCCCAGCCCTGCGGGAACCGGGTCACCGGGGCTTGCCACGACGCGCTTGATCATCCAGCCTCGGGCCTTGCGTGGCGCGCCGGTCGGTCGGCGGGTGACGCCGTGGGCCACCGCGGCCTTCCCCGGCGGGGCGCCGGAGGGCGGGCGCCAGGCCGCGACGACGACGCTGTCCCTCCCGATGCCGGCGCGCCCGCTCCTGCCGAGCCGCCGTACCAGCGCCCGGTCGCCGCTTCGATAGGTCGGCTCCATGCTGCCCCCGGCGACGGTTATGACCACGAAGCGGCGCCGTGCGAGCAGGAGGCCCACCAGGGATGTCCCCACGGTGAGGACGGAGACGGGGACCAGCCGTTGACCCGATGGCCGCATGGGACCACCTCCTCAGGTGTCGAGTGCCGTCACAGGTGTCCCCGGCCGATAGCCGTGGGCCTGCATCCCGAACAGCCGGGCATAGGCCCCGTCGGCCCTCGTCAGCTGATCGTGCGTGCCCTGTTCGATGATCCGGCCGTTCTCCAGCACCACGAGGAGGTCGGCGTCACGGAGAGCGCCGAGCCGGTGCGAGATCAGCAGACTGGTACGGCCCGCCCTGCGCTCACGCAGGCGCAGATGGATCTCGTGTTCGGCCTCGGCGTCCAGCCCGGAGCTGGGTTCGTCGAGGATCAGAAGGTCGGCGTGGTCGCGGAGGAACGAGCGGGCCAGGGCGAGCCGTTGCCATTGCCCGCCGGACAGGACGACACCGGCATCCGGGTCGTCCTCGTCATCCCCGGAGAAGAAGGTCCGGCTCAGCATGGTGCGGTAGCCGTCGGGCAGGCCGGCGATGACGTCGTGCATCCCGCACAGGCGTGCGGCGCGCTCGATGCTGTCCTGGTCTGTCAGCTGCTCCAGGTTGCCCAGCCCGATGTTCTCCCCTGCGGTCAGGTCGTACTCCATGTAGTCCTGGAAGGTGGCCCCGATGTGCCTCCGCATCTCGTCGGGGCGGAAGGCCCGCAGGTCGGCGCCGTCCCACAGGACCTGGCCGCGGTCCGGGTCGTACAGGCGACACAGGAGCTTGACCAGCGTCGTCTTTCCCGCTCCGTTGAGTCCCACCAGACCGACCGAGGTGCCCGCGGGAATGGTGAGGTTCACCCCGCGCAGGACCCAGGGGTGTTCCGGGGCGTAGCGGAACCAGACGTCACGCAGTTCGATGCCCTGTCGCAGGCGGGGCACCGGCCGGGGGCGGGTGCTGACCGGCAGGTCGTCCTCGGCGTCCCGAACGGCGACGTAGTGGTCGAAGAGCAGCAGCGCCTGGTGTCCGTTGGCGATCTCGTTGGCCAGTCCGGCCAGTGCCGCCTGCACGGCGGGCAGCGCGGCCACGAGCAAGGAGACACCGCCGACGCTGATACGGCCCTGGCCCGCGGCCCTGACCGCCCACAACAGGCCGAGGCCGGCGACCGTCGCCGCGAGTATCCCGAGGCCGAACTGGATCAGCAGTTCCTGGCGGTCCACCGTCTGCTTCGCGGCGTTGGCCTTACGGCGTTCGGTGAGCATCCGCCCGCGCAGGAACCCGCCGATGCCCAGCAGCCGCAGCTCCTTCGCTGCCTGCGTGCTGGTCAGTAGCTGAAGGTAGAACAGCTCACGTCGCTCCACGGGGCCGATGGCCCAGAACATCGCTGCCCGGCGGCGGCTCATCACCAGCTCACCGAGGAGTACCGGCACGCCGGAAAGGATCACGGCCGTGGCCAGCAGCGGGCTCAGCACGATCAGCGATCCGAGGAATCCGCCAATGGTGAGCGTGCCGCGCACGACCCCAAGTGCGTTGTTCACTGCCTGGGTCGGCATGATGCCCCCGGCCTGCTGGGCCAGACGCAGGCGGTCAAGGAACCGTGGGTCCTCGAATCTGCTCAGGCCGGTCAGGGCGTCCACCGCCCGGTAGAGGGAGTCCTGGGCGTGCAGTCCGGCCGCGCGCTGAATCTGGGCCTGGGCGTACTGGAGGAGGTGCGGCACTGCGGCAGCTGCGACTCCCGCCGTGGCAAGCATCCCGGTGGGCACCAGGAGCGCGTCGATCCCGCTGCCGCGGGCCAGCCGGTCCAGCACTGCCCGCACCATCCACGCGGAGGCGATGGGCAGCACCGCGCCCAGGACAGTGAGGAGCGTGAGCGCTGCCAGCTGCCGGGGTGCTGCCCTGAACGCGAGTCCCGTCGCCGTTCGGAAGACGCTGAGCAGCCGTCGCAGCCCCGGCGACGAGACCTCTGCTCCCCTCACCGTGCCGCGGGGATGGGCGCCGGCAGGACGTGCTCACCCACCGCCTCCACCACGAGTTCGTCGCCGACGGCCCGGACCCGGCACATGACGGGGAAGGCGCGCGCTGCGAACGCCTCGGTCACGGGGCCGGTGACGGATTCGTGTACCACCCTCGCGACCGGTGCGAGCTCCTTGAGCATCTGCTGGGCGTCAGCGTCCCCCTCCCCTCCGCCCGCGACGACGGCGACGGCCCCGCTCACAGGAGCCGCCCCCAGCGCGGCCACCACTCGCGGCAGCTGCGCGTGGCACGGGGGGCAACCGGGAGAGAGGAACACCACGACGGTCCCGGTGTCGAGATCCCGGCTGAGCAGGGGGCGGCCGTCGACGGTTCGGGTCCCGAAGGCCGGGACGATCGCGCCGGGGGGAAGCATGCCCTCTTCAGCGAACCCGTCTCCGGACGGGCGAGGCGCCGGCTGCGCGCGCAGCCTTCTGATCAGCCCCACCGTCAGGAGGAGGTCGAGCAGGCACAGCGCGCCGACGAGCACGACCACCACGATGAGATAAGCCATGATCACTTCTGCCCTTTCCGTACGGCGACGGGGAAGGAGTCGCGCAATGATTCGGCGATGTCGTCAAGGACGGTCACCACGACGCCCAGGACCAGGCCGGTGCCGGCAGCGGCGACGGCACCGGATGCTGGTGGCAGGCCGTGGTGTGTCCCGACGGCGCCGGTCACCGCCACGGCGATCAAGAAGCCGTTGCGGACGAGTCCGAGGGCACCTGAGCTGCTCGTGGAGGCCCCGAAACACCGGCAAGGCACCCGCGCACCGCGCCGGAGCGAGGCTCCGATCGCGAGGCTGAACACTGCGAGTACGCTCCCCGCCAGTGCGAACCCCACGGTCACCCGGGGTCCCGTGAGCAACAGGAGGACGATCACCACCGCCTCCGCCCCGATCACCGCGCGGGCCACGACACGTCCCTGGCTCGGAGACAGCGCAGCGAAGCCCCGGACGGATCGCACGAACCCTCCGAAGGACTCCGCACTGCGGACTTTGCTCACCACCGCGACGGTGAAGACGACCAGAAGCAGGATCCGGCAGGACATTGCGACGAATTCCATGTCGGGACAATCTCCTTTGCGACGATCTACGAAGGCCTACGAAGATCTACGGAGGCCAGGGGGCGCCGGCGGCCCCGTACTCGAGAGACCACCGGCGCCCCGGTCGCCCCGGTGAAGACCGGAGGCTCAGCGGACGGGTTCTCAGCAGCCGCAGTGGCCGTACGACCAGTACCAGCTGCCGTCGGAGCAGCTCATCCGGTAGTGCGTGTAGTTGGGCTTGCTCGCGCAGCTACCGGTGACGCACTGCGAGCCGACGTTCGTGCACGTGACCGCGTGAGCGGTCGTCCCGGGCACCATCCGTTCCAGGAGGCGATCGTTGATCGCCTGCAAGGTCTTGATCATCTGTGACTCCTTCCATTGATTCTCTGGTGGGAGTGCCGCGCCGCGCATGCACCAGTCCTCGACGGGTGGGCGCCGTGATCTCCGGGCGCCGGCTGCGGACTTCGGGAAGCCTTCGGGAAACCTTCGGGGAGTCTGCGAGCGGGCGGCCCCCTGGTGCGGAGACGCGGGGTGGCCGACTTGCGGCTTGCTGACGTGCGTCGACCTGTTTCGAGCTTGCTGACATCGGCCGAGCTGAAGCAACGGTTTGCGACTGTCCCGGACAGTCATCGCCTGTCCGGCCTGGTCAGCCCGTTGCGGCGGACATGTCCGGGTTCGCTGCGCCTACGACGCTGCTCCGGCCGCGTCGACGCATCGCGACGGTGGTCGACCGGAAGCGCCTGGTAGTGCTTCGTCAGGTCTTCCGGTCATGGCTGGTCGGGGGTGTGTCGCGCTGCCGACGCAGTACCGTGGGCCGGTGGACGAGATGCCGGCCCCGACGCCAGGTATGACGATCAGCGTGCCGATACGCCAGGACGTGGTGATCGTCGATCCGGAGCGCTTTGTCGCTTCGGCCCGCGAGGCGTACCGCGAAGCCTCCCCTGAGATCACCGAGGGGAGGGCAGCCGAGGAAATCCGTGATGTCTACGCCGCTGTCTGGGCTCTGCTGGACCGCTTCGGTCGACTCGCACCCGACGCACCAGCGTCCGCCGGACTCCCAGGCCAACGGGTTCTGGACCGCCCAGACGGACTCTCACCCGCGGGCGAGTGGAAGCGCATCGTGCTCGACGATCCGCAACCACTGCAGGACTACGGTTGTTTCATGCCTGAGGGTTACGACTCGTTCGCCATCCCGTCGGGGGTGTGATTCCGCCCACCGCGACAGGCTGGTAAGCCTCACTGAGCGGTTGGGCTGTCCAGCCGATCAGACGGCCGATCAGGCCGCGGGCCCTAGGTCTCCCTCAAGGAGCGTTTGTACGATCTGGGGCCGGTCCCCAAGGGCCAGGATCTCGTTGGCGATGGCCACGACGGGCAGGTGGTCCTGGTGCTGGACCTTGACGGCTGCGGCTTTCAGAGTGCGCGGGACGGCTCTGGCGTTCAGGAGGACACGCCATTCCTGCACGCCGAGGGCCAGGAACTCCAGTGTGGTGAGCCCGGCGACCTCCAGGGGGTCGGCCAGTGTGCCGGGCATGGCGGTGAGAGTGCGCAGGTGGGGGAGCCCGGCGAGAGGCGCGAGGTTGAACGGCGCGCCGTCGCAGGCGTTGAGGGACAGGACTTCCAGGGCGGGATGGGCGGCCGCCTGGATCGTCTCAAGGCGTCCGGTGCCGACCCTGGCCACGGCCGGAAGCTCGTCGCCGCGGCGGTCACGGCGTTCCTCCTTTACCCGGCCAAGAACGAAATCGGTGAGGGAATCGGCCACGAGCTCGGCACCGAGGCTCTCCCCGTGATTGACCAGGATGATCTGCCCGAAGTGCCCGCGCGGGCCGGGGGTCAGGTCGACTGCGAATACGTCGCCGCCGTTGGTGCCGAAGCAGATCCAGCCCGGTGAGCCGCCCAGGCCCTGAACCGCGGCGTCGGGCAGGGTACAGATCGCATCCGTCGCGCCGAGGTTCCAGCCGGGGCAACGGGGCGCCGCTTCGATGCTGAACAGGTGTTCCACGCCGGAGATCTCGCAGCCGACCGCCTTGTCGATGCGCATCGCCGTTTCGAAGTCGTGGCCCCAGTCCCCTCCTGCCACCCGGTAGAGCACCTTGAGCTCATCGGACAGCGTGACACCGAGGCGTGCCTCGGCGGCAGCGATCTCCTCTTCCGTCGCGCCGACGGCGTCGGGCAACCGTTCGCGGAGCGTCCACTCCAGCAACTGCGGATCCGCCGATGGTGCCGGTACCGCCCCGGGCACCGGATCGGGGCGGCGGAGCCAGGGTGCGGGAATGGAGTTGTCGGCCAGGATGAGCGGCCCCAGGTCCGGGTAGCCGTAGATCGGTTCCACAGCCGGGCTCGGCCAGACCAGGCCGAGCGTGGTCCGTCCGTCCGGTCGGGCCTCCGCCCTGAATGCGATCTCCTGGACCACACCGCCACGCGCGAGCGCCCTTTGTATGTTCTCCACCGCGGTCCGCGCTGTCGACGACATGGATCCCCGATGCACAATGCTGTGTCCGGATTGACCGATGCGTCCTGCCACACGGGCCGCCCGGCCTGCACGCCGCTCTGTGTCGTCCGCCAGCATGAGCCGGAGCACGGGCTCCCAGATCGCGAAATCGCACACCGATGACAAGGTGAGGCTCTGATCAACCATGCGCAGACCATACGCGGAGCCACTGACAGGGGAAGCTGTGACTGAGCGCTTCAGTTGGCGGATGAGCACGAGAGTCGGCGGAGCGAACTGAGGATGTTGGATCCTCACGGTTTCTCGCTCGTGCTGTCGGATTCTCATTGTGTCGTGCGCCGGGCGCGGCAGTTCAGTTCTTGGGTGGGCAGATCGTCAGCTGCAGCGCTTTGTTGATGGCCACGCCTTGTTCGTCAGCGAGCGGGTGCTCGCTGGTGCTGAATCGCATGGCTGCGGCGTGGCCGTCGGGGTCGCCATCGTTGAGGACCGAACACTGGGAGCGGCCCTTGGCAATGGCGTCAGGATCGGCGGCGAGGCCGGGCTCTACGGCTGTGAGGGCTTCGAGGAAGATCGCCTGGAAGGCAGCGGCGGTGTTTTGCAGAGCGCCCGGGTTCGGCTTGTCGCTGCCGGACGAGCAGGCACTGAGGGGCAGAAGCGCGACGGCGGTGGCCGCGACGCCGAGACGGATACGCATCGGGCAGCATGGCGCGTAGGCGCGCTCGACGGGCGGCGGTCCTTTACCCTTTGGGTCCTGCTGCTAGGTCTGTTGGGGCTGCTAGTGCCGTTGCAGGCGACGTTCGCCCTGTGTTCGGTGCAAGATATGGTCCTCAGCCATGGGCGAATTGGTGTTGATCAGGCACGGCGAGACCGCATGGAGCCGGACCGGCCAGTATGCCGGCCGCACCGACGTGCCGCTGACCGAGGCGGGGGAGGACGTGGCGCGTGCGCTCGCACTTCGACTGGCCGAACGGGAGTTCGGCGCCGTCTACGTCAGTCCGCTGACTCGCGCCGTGCGGACCGCCGAACTGGCGGGGCTGAGCGGCGCGGAGCCCGATACGGACCTGATCGAGTGGGACTACGGCCGCTACGAGGGGCTGACCGCCGATCAGGTCCAAGATCTCAAGCCCGGCTGGGAGCTGTGGCGCGACGGCGTCGACGCCGGCGAGGACCTCGGGCATGTGACGATGCGGGTCGACGCCTTCCTCGGCCGGGTCAGGCCGCTGCTGGACATGGGCGACGTGGCCGTCGTTGCGCACGGCCACCTGTCACGCATACTCACCGCGCGCTGGCTCGGGCTCGACGCGTCGGCCGCGCGGCAGTTCGGGCACCCGCATCCGGGGACGATCAACACGCTGGGTTACGAGCACAGGATGCCAGTTGTGCTCGGGTGGAACGTGCCGTAATGGCGGCTGCCCTTACCCCGTCCGAGGTGTAGCCACTAGGGCGTTTCGTTTGGATCATCGGGCGGACCAGATGAAGATGCCGGCGAGGTAGATGGTCGCGGTCTTGTCGTAGCGAGTGGCCAGGCCGCGCCACTGCTTCAAGCGGTTGATGCACGGTTCGACGGTGTTGAGCTGTTTGTAGGCATCGCGGTCGAGGGCGGGCGGTCTGCCGCCGCGGCTGCGGCGGCGGAGTCGGTGGCCGCGCTGGTCGGCCGGAATGGGGATGACTGCCCGGATGCCGCGTCTGCGCGGGTGGTCGCGGATGGCGCGGGAAGAGTACGCCTTGTCGGCCAGGACAACGTCGGGCCGGGTGCGGGGCCGCCCGCGCGGGCGGGGGACGCGCAGGCGGGCCATGACCTGGGTGAACGCAGGTGCGTCGCCGGCCTGCCCCGGGGTCAGGACGAAGGCCATGGGCCGGCAACGGTCGTCGGCGGCGAGGTGGATCTTCTTGGTCAGTCCGCCGCGGGACCGGCCGATGGCATGGTCGTGCGGCTCGCCGGCCGGAGCCCCCTTTTCTACGGGCCCCGGCGGCGTGCTGGTGCGCGCGCACGATCGTGGAGTCCACCGAGACCGCCCAGGTCAGGTCCTCATCGGCATCGGCCCGGGCCATCAGCGCGGTGAAGACCCGCTCCCAGGTGCCGTCCACCGCCCACATCCGCAGCCGGTTGTAGACCCCGCGCCAGTTGCCGTACTTCTCCGGCAGATGGACCCACTGAGACCCCGTCTGGAACTTGAAGACGATCGCGTCGATCACCTCACGGTGATCCCGCCAACGCCCACCCCGCCGAGGCGTCCGGTCCGGCAACAACGGCTCGATCCGCCCCCACTGCGCGTCGCTTGACGGCACACCCGGACCAACGATCAGAAGATCCGCATTGGCACGGCCTAACGCCCGCGTTGCCGATGCTGACGTCGGGCACGTACCAACGCCTTGGACGGGCCGTCGCCTTCTGCTCGAAAGGCCAGATACGTGACCCACTCGCATTCGCGCAGGTCCTCACCATCGGGGTCAAGCACCTGGACCCAGTCGGTGAAGGGGCTCACCAAAAGCGTCGAGGTGTCCGGAGTGCTCCCGTCCCAGCAGATGTACATAAGCCAACACCCATCGGAGGGTTGCACATCGATCTCAGGCAGGAGCCCAAAGCCAAGCAGGGATCTCCGAGCCAGTCCCACTAGCCGTTCGAGCCGACTGCTTACTGCGTCCACCGGTGCAGCGTACTCAACAGGCCGCCCACCACGTTGGCCAGAGCTCTTGTCCGCAAGGCAACAGGGTGAGCCAAACGACAGGCCCTAGAGGCGACGTTGTCCCTGTCGGCGACGGTGCGTAGGCGCCGGTCGTCGGCGTGGCGATTTCGCCAGACGATGTAGCGGCGGACATGCTGCCCTGCTCCTTGTGGCTGGCGTGGTCGGTAGCATTGAGGGTGAAGTAGCGCAGCGCAGTGAACTGGGCTTCTGTGCGGCTGAGCCAGGAGCTGTTTGTAGGGGCGTAGGCGATCTCGACGTTGTTCGCCGCGGCCCAGGTGCTGACCCGCTGGCACCACTTCGTGGTCAGGTGAGGGGAGAAGTTGTCGCAGACGATCGCGATACGGACCTCGGGCGGGTAGAGGGTTCGCATAACGGGTCGGATCGTCTGCGACTTCACGGTAGGACCGGGCCGGGTGCCGCGCGGCCGCCGGTTCGATCCCCTTGACCGCGAACCGCTTCTCGTCGCTACGGCGCTCCCCCCGCCCGACTGCCGGCCGCTTCTCGTGTCCCGGCCGGCACCCGCGCCGGCCCCGGGTGGGGAGCACGTGAGCCGCAGCCGGTCGGGACGGCTGCGGCTCGTGGCGCCTGTCGGCGCAGGTGGGGATGGGCCCGGGACTACGGCTGGGCGGGCTTGCCCGCGGTGTAGAGCCAGGTGTGGAAGAGGTCGCCGAGCTTCCTGCCGGATATCTTCTCGCTGAGTGCGATGAACTGAGCCGTGGTTCCGTTGCCGTAGCGGTGGCTGCCGGCCCAGGTCTTGAGGATGCTGAAGAAGTGGGCGTCGCCGACCGCCGTACGCAACTTCTGCAGGGTCATCGCGCCACGGGTGTAGACGGGTGAGGCGAAGATGTTCGCCCCGTCGCCGGGGTCGCCGGTCGGAAAGGCCCACAGGCTGCTGGTGGCCGGTCGGGCGTAACAACTGTCGAAGGTGGCCTGGGCGCTCTGCCCGCCGTGCTGCTCCTCCCAGAGCCACTCGGCGTAGGTGGCGAAGCCCTCGTTGAGCCAGATGTCCTGCCAGTTGGTCAGGCTCACGGAGTCGCCGAACCACTGGTGCGCGGTCTCGTGGACGAGGGTGCCGACGTCCGGCGCCCGGTCGTAGATCGGGCGGGTCTGCGTCTCCAGCGCGTAGCCGACGTCCGGCGCATGGTCGACGATCGCGCCGGCCGCCGAGAAGGGGTACCGGCCGAAGAGGTTGCTCTCCCAGTCGAGGACCGCCGGGATCTGGGCCAGTGCCGGGGCGGCGTCGGCCGCCTCGCGCGGATCCACCGCGTTGTAGACGGGGATGCCCGAGGCGGTGGTGTACCGCTGCACATTGAACTTCCCCACCGTGGCGGTGGCGAGATAGGAGGCCATCGGCTCGGCCTGCCGCCAGCGGAAGGTGGTCTTGCCCCGCGTGGTCCGCTGCGACGTCAGCACGCCGTTGGCGACCGCGGTGTATCCGGCCGGCACGGTGATCGCGAAGGTGTACGACGCCTTGTCCACCGGCTCGTTGTCAGCGGCGAACCAGGACATGGCGCCCTGCGGCTCACCCGCGACGAAGGCCCCGTCGTCGGTGGGTATCCAGCCGTCCGGGGAGCCGTCCGGGTCGGTGACGGTCTCGGGTACGCCGCCGTAGGAGAGGTCGACGCGGAAGCTCTCGCCCTTCCGGAGCGACTTGCGGGGGGTGATGACGAGTTCCTGTCCCGCACGCGTCCACCGGGCCGTCCGCCCGTTCACCCGTACGCTGCGCACCGTCAGCCCGGACAGGTCGAGGTCGAACCTGGTCAGCGGCTGCGTGGCGCGGGCGGTGAGGGCTTCGGTGGCGTCCAGCCGCCGGCTGGCCGGGTCGTAGGCGAGGTCCAGATCGTAGTGCGCGGTGGTGTAGCCGCCGTTCCCGGCGAGCGGGAAGTACGGGTCGCCCTGACCCGGTGCGCCGTGGCCGTCCGTGCCCGCGGCCACGGCGGGGCCCTCGGCCGTCAGGGCCAGGGAGGTCGCGAGGACCGCCACGGCGATGCCCAGGTATCGGGCCCGGGCGGTCCTCGGGCGCGGGTGGGCGGGGGCGGCCTCTCCGTGGGCAGCGAGCACGTGCACTCCTGAACGACGCGGCGGAACCGAACATGATCACATCAACGTGGCCACACCCTATGGCGCCGTTCTCCCCGCGACAAGGGATCTTCTTCCCGGTGAGCGGGCGGCTCGGCCTGCTCACCTGCCGGGTGGGATGCCGGGCTCCGGTTCGCCGCGCAGCAGCCGGGCCCTGGCCAGCCGCGCGCACCGCACGGCGGCGGATGAGGGGGCCGCCGGCCTCCTGGGCGCCCTCCTCGCCGTAGTGGCTCAGCGGAGTGGTGTGGCGCGGATGTCGTGGTCGTCCGCGGTCAGGCAGCGGCCAGTGGTCATGTCGTAGCGCCAGCCGTGCAGCGTGCAGGTGAGTTCGTCGCCCTTCACCACTGCGAACCGGCTGAGGTCGGCGCCCAGGTGCGGGCAGCGACGTTGTACCTGCCAGCCGTCGATCAGGATGTCCTCGCCGTCGTCGTCACAGGCGTCGTAGTAGTTCTCCACGTAGTCGATTCGCTCGGGCGACAGACACTTGAAGAACACGTACACGAACTCGTTGTAGGGTCCGACCCTGCTGGCGGTGAACCGCAGCGACAGCAACAGGCTGTTCGACCAGTCGATCTCGCGCCTCGCGATGTTGGTGGCCACCAGGTCGCCCGAGGTCGACAGCGTGTAGCGGCAGCGCTCACCGCGCTCACCGTCCCACAGGCGGACCTCCCGCGCCGGGAAGTCGATCACGATCGGGGTGTCGTCCACATCAAGGCGCACCGTGCCACCCACTCCGGCGCAGATCCGGTCCGCGCGTACGAGCAGCGGCTCCCACCACTCCTTCAGCGCTGCCAGCAACTCCTCGGGCGGCAGCGCCGGCGCCCGGGAAGCACGCTCGGCGTCCAGCGCGGGCTGCTGCCTGCGGGCGTAGCTGCGCAGGTACTCGCGCTTGTCACCGAAGAGGTGGTCGATCTCTTCGGGGGTGTGGCGATGGGTGAGTTTGCACGCGGTCCGCTCCGGTTCGGCGACGGTTCCCGGCAGGATCAGGTGCGCCGATGTGCCGGGCCGTTCCTGGGCAAGCTGTTCCAGGAACTCTCGTTGGTCGGTGAAGATGCTTTCACCGTCCCGGCCAGTGCCGTTGAACTCGAACAGTTCCTCGTCAAGGAAGCACGGCGGGCCTGAGGTGGGGAAGACGTGCGCCGCCTCGACCGCGTCGATGTAGCGCAGCGCGCGGTCGAACTGTCCCCGGCGCTTGCGGGCGGCGAACTCCTTCTTCGCGCTGTCCGGCAGTTGATAGACCATCGGCCACCAGATGGCGCCGGAGAACTGCAGGAAGTGCGCGTCGATCTCACCGAACCTCCTGATCGCCGGAATGTCCAGCGGGTGCGCGTCGTTCTGGTTCAACAGCGTCGCCGTGCCGTCGTCCAGCAGCAGCGCGGAGTCGCCGATGGGCCCGTCGCCGGGTCCCGTCAGCGCGGTGATCATGATGCGCAATCCATCGCGCTCGATCGGTACGTCACTGTGAGTGCGCAGGAAATTCGTGAACCCGAGCGCGTTCAGCTCACGCTCCAGCTCATTGGTGGCGAATGCCGGCAGGAGGACGGTGACGTCCTTGCGCACGTTCCGGCGCAGGTTCTCCGCATCGAAGTGGTCTCGATGCAGGTGCGAGATGTACAGGTAGTCCGCCGTCTGCCCGTACTGCGCCCAGTCCAGATCCGAGTTGTCCGGGAACGGGAACCAGGAACCGAAGAAGGCCGGATTGACCCACGGATCGCACAGCACCGATCCCGCGACGCTCTCGATGAACAACCCCGCGTGCCCAAGCCCTGTTACCCGCATTCCACTGCGCTCCTCCCCGGCTGAGTGAGTCACCGAGCCCGACCACCATCGGAAGGGACGGATCCGACATCCCTGTCTACGGTGTCTGCGTCTCGGCCACCGCGCACCACCAGGGCGGGTGCCCCTGCCGGCAGAGGACGTGAATGCGCTGGTCAGAGCAGGTCGTGGAGACTACGGTTCGCCGGAATGGCCGTCACCCGGTCGCCGTTCCCCGCCTGCGGCGACTTCGTCGCCCCCCGGATCGAGGCGCCTCCCCCCGGCTGCCCGGTAACGCCCCACGGCGTCGGCGGTCCGTTCCGCGCCGTCATCGGATCGCCAGCGCACAGGACATGGCCCCCCAATGCGACCCCGGCTCCGGGCCGGGTGTTCGGCGCGGGGTGCCGGCGCCCTGGTTCGTTGCGCCGCGACGCCGAACAGACGGTACGCCGTGGCAGACCGCGACATCGGATGATTTCGTATGAGCACCAAAGTACAAAGAAGCAGCAGGATTGTTCCACGGGATGCGCTGGTGAGTTCACTGAGAACCTCAGTTCAAGCTCAGATTCGCCGGGAGTGCTTGCCATGCCGAGCGCCCCGCCAATACAGTGCGCGGCAAGCCCGAGCAATTGGAGACCCCTTCCGGTGGGGCTCTAGGGGGAAGAAAAAGGGACCTGTCATTCACTCTGTCCGAATCCTTCTGATTTCGGATTGTGGTCGCTCCTTTCGAAAGATATGGATCGATGCGGAGCGGTAGCTGCCCGGTTGGGTGTTCCCGGCGTATTTAGTCACGCGCATATTGAGGAGTTCGATGAGGAAGAGACTGTTATTCGTTGCTTCGGCGGCTCTGACGGCTCTCGGCGCTTCCGGCCTCGGCGGTGGCCCGGCTCAGGCTGCGGCGCCGGCACTGACGCGGCAAGTCAGTTATGCCGACTACGTTTTCACCGTGCCGGCATCGTGGCAGGTGGTGGACTTGGGGGAGAGTCCCCGGTCTTGTGTGCGGTTCGATCAGCACACGGTGTATCTGGGGCACCCCGGCGCCAGCCAGGACTGCCCGAGCGACCTCATCGGCAGGACCGAGTCGCTTCTCGTCGAACCGGCAGTGAACCCGGCGTCCCAGCAGGGAACGACAGCCGATCTGATCGGGCACGAGTACGACGTCAGGGCAGCCGATCTCACCGTTACCGCAACTTACGACACCGACGCGGACCTGGTGCAGAACATCCTGTCGGATGCCGGGCTCCCGATGAGCCCGCCGCAGGGGAAGCAGGCGCAACACCCCCTGGCCGCGGCAGCGTTGCCGGCGACGGTGACCAACTACACGGGCAAGGGCTTCGACGCCTGCGCGGCGCCTTCCGCCGGAGCCATGAACGCGTGGAACGCGAGCTCACCGTACGGCGCCGTCGGCATCTACATCGGCGGTTCGCAGCGGGCCTGTGCGCAGCCGAACCTGACGGCCGCTTGGGTGACGCAACAGGCCAGTGCCGGCTGGCGGTTCGTGCCGCTGTACGTCGGCCTGCAGGCTTCTGACATCACCTCGTCCACCGCCCAGGGCACCAGCGCGGCGGACGACGCGGTCAGCCATGCGGGTGCGCTGGGGCTGAGCCCCGGATCGACGCTGTACTACGACATGGAGGCCTACTCCAGCAGTTACTCGGCCACGGTGCTGTCGTTCGAGTCCGCCTGGACGAAGGAACTGCACGCCAAGGGATACCGCTCGGCGATCTACAGCAGCAGCAGCTCGGGGATCCAGGACCTGGTCAACCACTACACGGGCTACGCCATGCCGGACGCGATCTTCGACGCGCTGTGGAACGGCGCCGCGAACACCACCGACCCGGTGGTGCCGGCCGCCGACTGGGGCAAGCACCAGCGCGTGCACCAATACTCGGGTGGCACTCTCGAGACCTGGGGCGGCACCTCGATCAACATCGACCGGGACTACCTCGACGTCCAGTTCACAACGGATACCGCTGCTCATGGGCGGGTGTGGGATCGGTCGCGTGCTTCGGGTGGTGCGTGGGCGGCGAATGCGACGTTGATCGATGACAACGACGGGATCAACTTCGTTGCGGCGGGTTCGCTTCCGAACGGGACGGAGCATGTGGAGACGTTGATCAACGGTGATATCTGGGACCGGACGCGGAATGCGGACGGGACGTGGTCGGGTGGTACGAAGATCGATGATCAGGGGGCGATCGTGGATGTCGCGGGGGCGGGTTTGCCCAACGGGACGTATCACGTGCTGTCGCTGGTCAACGGCGAGGTGTGGGATCGCACCCGTAACGCCGGCGGGACGTGGTCGGGTGGTACGGAGGTCGATGCTCAGGGTTCGATCACCGATGTGGCGGCTGCTGCGCTGCCGAACGGGGACCTCTATGTCGCCATGGTCGTCAACGGTGAGATCTGGGTCCGGCACCGTACCGGGAGCACCGGTGCGTGGAGTGGTTCGACGGAGATCGACGCTCAAGGTGCCATTGCTGACGTGGCGTTGGCGGCTCTTCCGAACGGGACGCTCCATGTTCTGTCGATGGTGAACGGCGAGGTGTGGGACCGCACGCGTAACACTGACGGGACCTGGTCCGGTGGTACGAAGGTCGACGGTGGTGGTCCGGTCACGCAGATCTCGGCGACCGGGCTGCCCAACGGTGAGGTCCATGTCGCGACCGTTGCGGGGGGTCAGGTCTGGGACCGGGCCCGGAGCGCGGCCGGCACCTGGAGCGCCAGCGCGACCAAGGTCGACGCCAACGGCCAGATCTTCGCCACCTACCTCACCGCACTCCCCGACGGATCCCTCCACCTCGGCACCAACGCCTGACCCCTGCCCGGGGCGTACGGCTCGGCCGGCGCTCTCGCTCACCCGGCGCTGAAGCACCGCGCTTCAGCGCCGGGGCGGCCTGCACCCCCACTTTCCTGCATGAGGAGAATCGTGTCTTCAGCTCACTTCCGACGAGGCAAGACCAGCGCCGTCGCGACGGCCGCGCTCGCGGCGACCGTCCTTGTGATCACCGCTCAGACAGCCGTTGCCGTGCCGGGCGCGGGGACGTCCCTCGCCGGCGCGGGGACCTCATCGGTGCCAGCCGGGGACCGCGGCGGCGCCGGCCAGGGGCCGGTCACCGCCGTAGGATCCACTCCAGGCGCTCCGAACCTCGCCAGCCCCCAGGTGTCCTCTCCGCCGATCACCCGCAGCCAGGTCATCCAGCGGGCCAAGACCTGGGTCGGTATCGGCCTGGACTACAACCAGGGCGGCAGCTACGCCGGGTACCGCACGGACTGCTCCGGCTACGTCTCGATGGCCTGGCACCTGAGCGCGTCCTTGACCACCAACACCTTCATACCCGACGGTGTGGCCGGGTGGAGCACCAAGGACAGCCTCGCGGCCGGCGACGTCCTGCTCAACGACTCCTCCGGCAACAGCGGCCACGTGGCCCTCTTCTCCTCGTGGACCGACTCGTCCCACACCGCCTACATGGGCTACGAGTTCACCGGCAGCGGCGTGCACTACCGCCAGATCCCGTACCCGTACTTCGCCGGATACGGCACCTTCAAGCCCGCGCGACTCAAGAACATCCAGGGCGATGCCACTGCTGCTCATGGGCGGGTGTGGGATCGGTCGCGTGCTTCGGGTGGTGCGTGGGCGGCGAATGCGACGTTGATCGATGACAACGACGGGATCAACTTCGTTGCGGCGGGTTCGCTTCCGAACGGGACGGAGCATGTGGAGACGTTGATCAACGGTGATATCTGGGACCGGACGCGGAATGCGGACGGGACGTGGTCGGGTGGTACGAAGATCGATGATCAGGGGGCGATCGTGGATGTCGCGGGGGCGGGTTTGCCCAACGGGACGTATCACGTGCTGTCGCTGGTCAACGGCGAGGTGTGGGATCGCACCCGTAACGCCGGCGGGACGTGGTCGGGTGGTACGGAGGTCGATGCTCAGGGTTCGATCACCGATGTGGCGGCTGCTGCGCTGCCCAATGGAGATCTCTATGTCGCCATGGTCGTCAACGGTGAGATCTGGGTCCGGCACCGTACCGGGAGCACCGGTGCGTGGAGTGGTTCGACGGAGATCGACGCTCAAGGTGCCATTGCTGACGTGGCGTTGGCGGCTCTTCCGAACGGGACGCTCCATGTTCTGTCGATGGTGAACGGCGAGGTGTGGGACCGCACGCGTAACACTGACGGGACCTGGTCCGGTGGTACGAAGGTCGACGGTGGTGGTCCGGTCACGCAGATCTCGGCGACCGGGCTGCCCAACGGTGAGGTCCATGTCGCGACCGTTGCGGGGGGTCAGGTCTGGGACCGGGCCCGGAGCGCGGCCGGCACCTGGAGCGCCAGCGCGACCAAGGTCGACGCCAACGGCCAGATCTTCGCCACCTACCTCACCGCACTCCCCGACGGATCCCTCCACCTCGGCACCAACGCCTGACCGAAGCGGGGAGCTACGCGGGGGCGCCGACCTGCTTCGGGTGCCGTGCGGCCGCGTCAAGGGGTGGCCCGCAACGACATATACGTACCAGGGTCTCCGCACTTTCCTGACCGACAACGCAGTCGGGGTGGTCGGCTCGGGCACCCGCTCGCCCGCCGCACCACCCCGCCGCTCAACCACCCACTGAGGGAACCGTGTTGCTTCCTATCTGCGCTTTACCTGCCGGCCGCGGCTCCTGGCGGCTGTTGCGGGCCGCCGGCCTGATCCTCGGGCTGCTCGGCACCCTGCTCGGCTCGGGGACCGCGCATGCCGCATCCGGTCTGGCACCTATCGACGCGAGCCATTTCACTCTCACGCCGGACGTGGACTACGGTCCGCAGATCGCCGGGCTGTCCGCCAATTCTGGTCTGACGTATCAGGATCTGAGCACCCTTGCGGGTACAGGGGCTGCGGGGAAGTCCGGACTGTGCTTCCCGACGCCGTTCAATCCGGGTGTGGATGCCGACGGTTACTGCTGGAACAACCCCACGGATGACGGCGGGCGGGACTCCTGGGCGCCCCAGGGGATCTCGGTGCCGCACGACGCTGCGGGTGACGGGAGTTGGCGGGGTAACCGCTGGCAGGTGGTGTCCTGGCACGGCGGTGAGAGCGACAGCCTGAGCAAACTCCGCTTCGTCGACCGCGGGTCGAGCACTCCGCGGTACGTCGACGTGCTGATGGTCACCGCGGGCTCCGGTGGATCGGTGATCCCGCGGGGAAGTCATGCCGACAGCGTGGTCTGGTACGGGGACAACCTGCTGGTCGGCGCCGGTGGCCGGCTCGATGTCTACCAGCTCGGCGACCTCCGGCGCGCCAAGGGCGGCCTGCAGGGGTACGCGTACGTGTTGCCCGTCCGCTACGTCTACCGGACCACATCCGCATCCGGGGCCGCTTGCAACTCCGTGACCGGAACGGCGCCGTGCCTGAACGGGATGAGTTTCGACCGCGCGAACTCCGCGCTGACGACCAACGAGTACGTTCAGGCAGACGCGGCCGGCGGGCGGCTGATCCGCTGGCCGTTCGATCCGGAGACCGGCCTGCCGAGGGCAGGCAACGGCTCGTCCTTCGGCACGGTTCCGGCGAGCGCCGCCTGGACGTCGCCTGTGTGGCACATGCAGGGTGTGGTGTACGCCCAGGGTTCGTTCTTCATCAGTGGCGCCTGCCCGAGCAGGTACCACACCGGCTACCGTGAGAGTTCCTGCGTGCACAAGGGCCCACCGGGCGGTGCGACGTCGGTACTCACCGCGGCGCCCGACATGACCCAGAACCTTGACTGGGACGCCTCAACCCAGCGTGTCCAGGGCGTCAACGAGGTCGACCAGTCCACCCAGAAGTACCCGCAGCGCCTGGTCTTCGACTTCGCGCCGAACGCTCGGGCCATCACCACCGTCCGGCTCAAGAACGTCAACAGCGGGAAGTGCCTGATGCCGTCCGGCTCGGCCCTCGACAACGGCGCGACGGTGGTACAGCAGACATGCGACGGGAGCAGCGCGGAGAGCTGGTACTGGAACGGCTCCGAGATCCGCGACTTCCAGAGCGACCGCTGTCTGACCGTCTACGGCGGCAAGACCGCGGCGGGCACCACCATGGTGCAGTGGGACTGCAACAAGAGCTCGGCGCAGCAGTGGACACGCGGTCCGGATGGTGCGGGCGGCGGCTCGATGCTCGTCGACACCAACGCCCACATGTGCCTGACAATCGACGGAGCCCGCACCGACGACAACGCCCCGGCCACCCAGTGGCCGTGCCTGTCCGCGAGTACCGCCCATTACTGGACCGGCAGCTCGTGACGCCGGCCCCCTGACCGCGTGCCGGGGCCCTGTCCTCTCCCCCGTGGGGGCGGGCCCCGGCACGCACCTCTCCGCCCCTCGACGGAACGCTGAGCTCTTTCAGCGCTGCCGCTCCAGAGCGACAACGGCCACGGAGATTGACGACATTCGATTCGGAGTGCGGAGGACGGGTCTGCTCGAACGTATTCTCGTTTGCCCGACCTCCCGTTGAACACGTTCATGCAGATCGCACCCGGCTCTCAGTCGGGACGAGCTGAAAGCGACCATGAGCTGCGTGGACGAAGTCTTCGGCAGGGCCGCGGTCCGCTCCATTCTATGTTCCTTCACCCTGCCGATTCCCGAAAGGCCGAGGCCATGGCCGAGCACTGCTGCGCGACGATGACAAGCCAGGTGAACTGGCACTGTGACCATCACGACGACCCTTTCGTATGCCCGGACGCTCTGGTTTTCTGCAGCGTCAGGTTCCACGAGTACGGCCTGATCATCCATGACGGGGGTGCATCGAGCGTCAGGATCGACTTCTGTCCATGGTGCGGAAAACGGCTTCCTGAGTCGCAACGGGACCGGTGGTTCGACGAACTGGAGCGTCGCGGAATCGACCCGTGGAAAGACGAAGTCCCTGCCGAGTTCCAGGATGGCAGATGGTTCACCACGCTACCTCAAGCGTGAGCAACCAGCGCTTTGACCCATTTCTGAAAGGGGCCCTCATCCACCCCCCGGAGCGCAGAGCGAGTCCCGGATGGGGAGGTTGGCCGTGGGGCGGGACCAGCTCGGCCGGTGCCATTCCTGACGCGGTGGAGAAGTCGACGGTGCGCCGTTGACCCCCGCACTGTCGAAGGGGGCCGGCCGCACCCGTTACCGGCCCCGGTCGAGCGGCCACACCGAGCGCCGTGGGGCATCGGCGTCAGCATCGCCGCGAGGGAGTCAAGTCCGGCGAGCAGTTGGGGCGAAGCAGTTTTCAGACCGGGTCCGCCGAGCCTCGTTTGTCCTCGACGTGGACGACCTGAAGCTCGGTGCCGTCCCGGTGGCGCTTGGAGCGTCCGAGCAGCCCGACAGCGAGATGTGACGGATCCTGAGGTTCATCGGGGCCGACATAGGTAAGGACGTCGTCGTGATGCCCGGTGACGACCCACCCCTCGACGTCCGTGAGGTCGATCACCCCGAAGTCTCCCGCCGAGGATCCGGCATTCACCGGGCCGAACTTCTTCAGGAGCTCGGCGGCCTGCTCCGCAAGCTCCCCGTCCGGAGCGGTCAGCACGACACAAGTGCCCTGCCCGAACAGTACCCACGACTTGCCAGGCTCGGCGAGAAGCTGCTGCCAGACGTCTACCAGTGTCTCGGTGTTCACGCCGATCATCATGCCGCAGGGCACTGACACAGGGGAGCAGACGCAGCATCGGCTCCGCGTTCGTCACGGTCGGGTAGGCCGGTTGAAGCAGCACGGTCGATCGTCGTCCCCTGGGATCACCTCGGCGGCATGTTCGTCGGTAACGCTTTCCGCCTGGATTCCCACGTACGGGTGTCAGGTAAGAAGGGCAGTCGAGATCGGAGAGCGATCCAGTGAACAGACCAATGCGTCGCCGGGGTGATCCTGCCCGGGATCCCGGGGATCTGGAAGCCTTCTACCGGCGGCACATCGAGGACGTGACCCGCTTCGTGAGCCGGCGGTTCGACGATCCGCACACCGTCGCCGACGTCGTCGCCGACGTCTTCCTCGCGGTCGTCGACTCCGGCGACGCCTACCGGACGGCGGCGCGGAACGAGCGGGCCTGGCTCTTCGGTGTGGCCCAGCACGTGGTCTCCGCGGAGTACCGGCGCAGGCGCCGGGCCGACGTGCTCAACTCGCGTATCGCCGGGCGCAGGTTGATGAGCCCGGACGACATCGCCAGGGTGGAGGACCGGCTGGTGGCCGAGAACGAGGGCCGCGCCCTGATCGAGGCCATGTCCGGACTCCCGGAACGGCAGCGGGCGGTGCTTGAACTCGTCGCCGTCGACCAGCTCTCCGTGGCCGACGCCGCGGCCGCGCTCCGCATTTCCGCGGTGACCGCCCGGGTCGCCCTCCACCGCGCACGCACCCGGCTGCGCCGGCTCGCCGTGACCCCTGGCGGGGACGTCCCCGCCGTACCCGCCACCTCCAGCACCTCCGCCACCTCCGTCACCGTCACCGGGAGCAGGAAATGACCGACACCTTCGAAGACCGCCTCTGGGACGCGCTCAAGGACGAGGCCGGGCGCCCCGCGAGCGAGCTTCCCACCGACCGCTTCGTGGCGGCCCCCGCGCGCCGCGGCACGATCGCCCGCCGGACCGGCATGGGCCTGGCCGCGGCGGCCGCGGTCGGCGTGGTGCTGGCCGTGGTGCCCGGCGGCGGTTCGACCCCCGCATACGCGGTCGAGGTGCAGAAGGACGGCGCGGTGAAGGTCACCGCGCACCAGGCTCTGAACCTCATCCGCGACAAGGCCCAGGTCGAGGCGCTGGAGAGCAAGCTCCGTGCGGCGGGCATCAATGTCGTCCAGGACGCGACGGGCCCCTACACGTGCCACTTCAACGGCGGTTCCGGGAAGGAGTTCACGCAGCTCCCCATCCACCCCGGCGAAAATGGCACGACGGTTTGGGGGCGCTCGGACAAGCCCAATCAAACCGGCCCCACCTTCATCCTCTACCGGGGCGACACCGCGTGGATCGGGAGCGGCCCCTCGGGCAAGGGCGGCCACTTCTACGCCATCGGCTTCCTGCCGGCGACCTGCGCGCCCGCCGGCGGCCACTGACCGCCCGAGGAACTCACCGGACACACCGGCGGGGCGTCGTGAACGGGTGCAGCCGCACCCCTCGCGGCGCCCCGCCGTCCCCGGACGGCGACCCTGCCGTGGCGGCCGCGAAGCCGAGGGCCACGAGCAGTGCCGCCCAGAACTCGGTGGGGTCAGGGGCGGATGAGGACGGCGCCGATGCTGTCGCGGCTCTCCACCGCGCGGTGTGCGTCGGCGGCGCGGTCCAGCGGGAAGGTGCCGTGGATGCGGGGGACGAGCTGTCCGGCGGCGGCTGCCCTCAGAGCCTCGGCGGCGTCGGCGCGTTGCTCCTCGACGGGCTTGGCGAAGGTGATGCCGAGCGCGCCTACGACGGTGATGCCGCGCCGTCCGATCTGGTGGGCGTCCAGCGGGAGCCAGGTGCCGGAGGTGAAGCCGTACAGGCCGAACCGGCCGCCGCCGTCGGCGGTGGCCTCAAGTGCCTGGGTGGCGATGTCGCCGCCGATCGCGTCGACTACGACGTCGGCGCCCTTGCCGCCAGTGGCCTCCCTGACCTTCTTGACCCAGTCGGGGGCGGTGTAGTCGACGACCGTGTCGGCTCCGAACCCGGCCGCCGCCACGGCCTTCTGCGGGTTGCCCACGGCGGCGATCACGGTGGTCGCGCCCGCGGCCCTGGCGCGCTGCACCAGCAGTGAGCCGATCCGGCCCGCGGCCGCGGTGACCAGCACGCTGTCGCCCGGGCGCACCCGCATCGCCGAGACCAGGCCGATCGCGAGGGCGCCGGCCTGGAATACCGCGACGGCGCGTTCCAGCGTCGGGCCCGCGGGCACCTCGTAGGTGTTGGCGGCCTCGGCGAGCGCCAACTCGGCGTAGCCGCCGGTCATGCCGACGGTGGCGGCCACGACGCGCTTGCCGACCAGCGACCGGTCCGCACCTGCGCCGACCGCTACGACCCTGCCGCCGGCTTCGAGTCCTGGCACGTAGGGCTTGGGGAAGGGGTAGCGGCCGGACCTGACGACGATGTCGCCGTAGCTGACCCCGGCCACCTCGACCGCGATCAGGACCTCCCCTTCCGACGGACTGGGGTCCTTCACCTGCTGGACGCGGAGGACTTCCGGCGGACCGCACTCACTGACCTGGACGGCTTTCATGGGATGGCTCCTCGGTGGACCGATGGACGTGCGCACCCGGGCGGGACAACCTGTCCGGGGCCGGGCATCCTGTTCGGGTCCAGCCTCGCCATCCGGCGGAGGGTCCGACAAGGATCAGATCGACGGCTCTGTCCCGGCCGAGACAAGGAGCGCGAAGTGTCGCAGCCCGCCGAGAACCTCCGCGTCCGCCGCACCCGCAAACTCCTGCGTGACGCGCTGATCGAGCTGATCGAGGAACGCGGATTCGACCGCCTGACGGTCGGCGGGATCACCGAACGGGCGATGGTGAGCCGCGCCGCCTTCTACCGCAACTACCAGGACAAGTTCCACCTGGTCGAGCAGATCTTCGACGACGCGATGGCCGAACTGCACGGCACCATGGCCGACGGCGAGACCCGGTCCGCCGCCGAGCGCTGGGCCGCCTTCTTCGAGCACATCGCGCAGTACCACCGCTTCTACGGCGCGATGCTCGGCAGGAAGGGCAGCACCTGGTTCGCAGCGAAGATGCGGGCTTCGCTCTCCGACATGGTCAAGGAACACCTCCCGCAGCCTGCCCAGGCGCCCGGCCGGCCGGCCCCCGACACGCTGCCCGCCACCCTGCTCGGCGCCATGTTCACCGAGTCGATCACCTGGTGGCTCGACCAGGGCATGCCCTCCCCACCCCGGGTGATCGCCGCACAGTCCGCGGAACTCGCCGGCGCGGTCATCACGGTCGCCAACACCTGGGCGACAGCGCCGAAGCAGGGCTGACCCGGACGTGACCCCGCCTGTCACCCGCCCTGGTGTGCGACCCCCGATTCGTCACCTTCCCCCGCCACGACCGCCCGCACCCGCTGATCCTCCCGAGCGGAGCTGACGTCCCGTTCCAGGGGTGTGCGGGTCACCGCCGTCGCGAAGTCGTCCAAGGCCCGCTTCTGCAGTTCCGCCCCGCGCCGCACCACCGGGCCACGGTCCCCGGCGGCACCGTCCCATGCGTGGAGCGCCTCCTTCACGCGCTTCCAGTCCGGATTCCTGTGCTCGCGTACGTCGGCTGCCGCCCGCGCGGTGTCCGCTTCCAGGGCCTCGGCGAACCGCTTCGACTCGGGGACGGAGCGGCGGTCGGCCCGCGGGGGGTGATTCTCCATGACCATCGCCGCCCGGCCGAACCCCTTGAGCGCTTCCTGCGCCTCCTCCGCCTCGCGCGACGTCAGACCCCTGGGGCGGACCGGTTCCCGCCTCGCCCTGTCGTAGGACTCCTGCCAGGCGGCAGCTGCCTTCCTGCTCGCCAGCAGTGCCCTACGCATGGCGGCGTGATGCTCCCGAGTCGGCTCGGCGTAGTTGCGGAACACCGCTGCCGCATAGCGTCCGTTGGCGGCGAGCCAGTCTGCGAGCCGGCCCGGCAGCCGGTGCGTCTCCCATGCGGGAAACGCCAGGTACGCCAGCATGGCCAGGGCCCCGCCGAGCAGGGTGAGCACCAGGCGCTCCGGGACCGTCTGCTCCCATGCCTGACCTGCCATGCCGAGCAAGAAGACGGCGTACGCGGCGGTGAAGCACTGGGAGTAGGCGTAGCCGGTACGGATCACGGTGTACGACAGGCCCGCCGCGACCACCGCCAGCGCCCCGCACACATGGGTGCCCGAGCCCAGGGCCCGCACCATCGCGGTGGCGAGCGCGACTCCCGCCAGGGTGCCGGCGAGACGGGCCACCGCGCGCGTGAACGTCCGGTGGAAGTCCGGCCGCATCACCATCACCGAGGTGAGGGGCGCCCAGTAGCCGTGGCCCAGGGGGAGGCGGGTGGCGAGCAGGTAGCCGAGCGGGGCCACCGCCGCCAGGCGGACGGCGTGCCGGAAAACCGGTGAGTCCCGGCGGAGTTCACGGCGGACCGCCCGAAGGACGACGGGGACCAGCCGGAAAAGGGTCGGGCGCACCAGGAACTCGGCGCCCACGGGGCCGGGCGGCGCAGGCGCAGGCTCGCGGTCGTCGCCGGTCGCGGCGATCTCCATCGCCTCGCCGAGCAGCTCCACGAGCTGTTCGGCGGCCTGCCGCGCGGACCCTTCGAGCACCTCGTGCTCCTCGTCGACGCGCAGGGCGTCCACGCTCTCGGGCGGGACCTCGGCGGGAGTGCCGCGGCGGATCGAACGGGCTGCCGTGTCCAGAACGTCGGCGGCCGCGTCGAGCAACTCCCGGGCGCGGTCCCGCCCGGGTCCCTCCGCCGGGGCGCCGATGTCCGGGTCGGCGAGCGCGGCGAGGACCGGGCGAATGCGCTCGGCGAGTCCCCGGGGGCCGTGGAGTACGGGGGGACGGGTGCGAGCCTGTGACGGCGTCACGGCGGCCGCGTCCCGGGCCGCCATCAGCGACTCCGGGTCGAACGGCGCCGTCGGGTCGTGCCGCAGCCGGCGGGCGTAGTCCGCCACGGCGGCCAGGGCGTCGGCGAGCGCGTCACGATGCGCCCCCCAACGGCGGATCGGGAACAGCAGGATCAGCACGGCCTGTGCGACGCCTCCGAGCGCGATGACCCCGGCGTGCTCCAGGGCCCGCCAGGCACTCGTGGGCAAGGTGATGGTCACCAGCATGCTGCCGACGGTGGTCGCGGCGACGATCCCAGCGGTCGATCCGACGGCCCACGCCATGCCCGCGACGAAGGCCCATACGGCCAGCAGCGGAAGGAACGTCGCGAGCCGCCCGGCCGCCAGGTAGCCCACGAAGGTGCTGAGCGCCAGCCCCGCGCCCCCGGCGAGTGCGATCACCTTGCGTGGACGGCAGGTGCGCTGGAAGGTGGCGCCACCCGCGGAGTAGGCGCCCAGGGCGGCGGCCGCGGCATAGGAAGGGGAGGCCAGCCACAACACCGACCCGATGACGATCGCCACACCGGCCGCCGTGCGCAGGGCGAGCAGGGGCTCCAGCCGTGTCTCCTCGATCGTGAGCCCGGATCGCACGACCTCCTTGAAGGCCCGCAGCCACGTCACGGGGGTGAGCGTAATCGCAATGCCCTGCCGGACCGGGTCGGCCGCGCCGCCGCCAGCTGCCCCGATCGAGCGACGGTCCTGCCCGGGCGGAAGGGTGGGCGGGCACGGCTCGATCGCCGCCTGCTGACCTCACTCCTCGTGATCGCCCGCGCCGGTCAGTGGCCTTCATCGGACGGCCGGTCCTGTCCTTGAACGTGTCCGGCCAAGTCTTGATGGTCCGCGCGCCACTCAGCGCGGTGCGTCGAGCACGTTGCGGATGCGGGTGGCGACGTGCAGGTTCAGGCGGGTCCCGACGTCGCTGAGGTCGTGCCCGGTGATCTCGCGGATGCGCTGGAGGCGGTAGCGGACGGTGCTGCGGTGGATGAGAAGCGTCTCCGAGGTCGCGTCGTAGCTGCCGCCGCTCTCCAGGTAGCGCGAGAGCGTCGTCACCAGCTCGGTGTGGTGGCGGGCGTCGTAGTCCAGCAGCCGGCCCAGCCACTCGCGGACGAAGCGGTCGGCTTCCCGTTCGCCGTCGCCGGTGCCCATCATGCGGCACAGGCCCAGTTCGTCGAAGATGGTGCTGCCGTACGGATCCTGGGATCGGCGGCGGACGGTGAGCGCGCGGACCGCCTCGTCGTAGGAGTGGGGCAGATCGGTGAGGACGTCACAGTGGTCGCCGACCCCGATCGTGCCGGCCCCGGTGCCGAGTTCGTCCGACAGGGCCCGGTGCAGCTCGCCTCCCGGATCACGCCGCTTCTCATCGGCCACGAGGACGACTGTGGTCTCGCCACGAGATCCGACGAGCACGTCCAGGCGCAGCCGCCCGGCCGCCCGCACCACCGCGTCCCCGAGCGCGGCCGTCTCGGCCAGACCTGGCCATTCCACTACGGCGACCTTGTGCGCCCGGTGGAGGTCGTGGCCCAGGGCTGCCGCCAGGGTGAAGACGTCGTCGGTCGCCTCACCTGAGATCAGCCGGTCGACCAGGTCGCGTCTCAGCCGGGGTTCCAGCTCGGCCAGCCTGCATTCGTGCGCGAGCTGGGGAGCCAGCACCAGCGCCGCCTGCTCGAGCGCCGAGGTGTCCGTTTCCGTCGCTCGCCGGTCCGGGTCGGCCAGCGCGACCACGCCGAGCAGATCGCCGGCCATCTCGATGGGGACGATCAGCCGCTCCCGGTCCCGCACGATGCCGGGCCGGCGTCGCGCACCGCTCATCAGGGCGTCCCGGCGCCGGGTGTTCGACTGCGGCCGCCGCCCACTGCCGTCCCCCGTCTCGGGTCGGCCCCGGCGGGGACCGGCCCAGGCCCGCGTGTTGCCGAAGCGGTCCTCGGTGAGGGCCGCGAATCCCGTGTGGTCGTAGAGGGCCTGCAGGATTCCCTGCTCGCCTCTGCCGGAGACGGCGGCTCGGGAGAGCGCGTCACGGATGGCGAGCCTCGACGCCAGGGCGGAGACGGTCGCGCCGACTCCTGGGGGAGGCGGGCCGCCCTCGGTCCCCGGTACGTTCCCGGTCGCCGGCGGGTCCCCGGTCCCCGGCGCGCTCTCCGACCCGGCGCGGTCCGGATCCATCCCGTGCCCGGTGAGGCGCGCGAGGGCGTTTCCGGTCTGCTGTGCCAGCAGGTCCGTCAGGGCGGTCTCCTCCGCCGAGGGCGTGGTCAGGGACCGGACGACGAGGTAACCCAGGCAGTGATCCCGGTACCGCAGAGCGATAGCTCGTGCCCACGGCATACCCGGCTCGTGCAGGTGCCGGCTGCTGCCGTCCAGAGCGTCGATCCGCCGGTCGAGCCGGTCGGCGGCCACCACGTCGGCGGCGGCTGCTTCAGCGGGGACGTCGCGGGTGGGGTGCACCGCCTCTTCCCGCGCCGCGGTATTCGGTGGCTGGGCGACGGCGCGGGCGGCGACCTGGTGCGGTGGGCAGCGACGCGCCAGACCGTCGTGCACGGTATAGGCCGCTTCTGCGGTGAAGGGGCCGGTGGCGGCGATCGCAGCCATGCCGTTCCACAGCACCTCGCGCTCGTCCTCGCCGTCGAGCATGACCGTCGCCAGCCGCAGCAGTGCGTGTCGCGCGGCCCCCGGCTGCGGGATGGGGTGGAGGGGCCCGGCGGTCGGAGTGGGAACAGCGTCCATCGCAGGTCCATTCGCGGCTCGACAGCGGCTTCCCTCCTTCCACGTTACGCCGCTCGGCAGGCACTCTCACCTGCGAACCGTGTCGCGTCCCCGTCCTCGCGGGCCGGAACGCCGGCGCGGATTGGTCCTGGCAGGGCGAGGAAGTACGCCACGTGCCGCGCTACACCCGAAGACGGGGTGTCATCGCCGGGTTCCGTACGCCTGGCGAGCCGCCCGACCGGTCGCGACGGAGGAGATTCTTATGGCGAAGGCAGTGGGCATCGATCTCGGCACCACGAACTCGGTGATCGCGGTCTGGGAGGGCGGTGAGCCCTCTGTCGTCCCGAATGCCGAGGGGGCCAGGACGACCCCGTCGGTGGTCGCCTTCTCCGACGACGGCCAGCGGCTGGTCGGACAGCTCGCGCGAAGGCAGTCGATCCTCAACCCCAAAGGCACCATCACCTCCGCGAAGCGGTTCATCGGACGCCGCTACGACGAGATCTCCGACGAGGCCAAGGCGGTCTCCTTCGACGTGGTCGAGGGACCCGGCGGGGTGGCCCGCTTCGAGGTCGGCGCAAAGCAGTACGCGCCGGAGGAGATCAGCGCGCAGGTGCTGCGCAAGCTGGCCGACGACGCCGGCAAGTCGCTCGGCGAGAAGGTGACCGAGGCGGTCATCACCGTGCCGGCGTACTTCAACGACGCTCAGCGCCAGGCCACCAAGGACGCCGGGAAGATCGCCGGCCTCGACGTCCTGCGGATCATCAACGAGCCGACTGCCGCGGCGCTGGCCTACGGGCTGGACAAGAAGGGCCACGAGACGGTCATGGTCTTCGACCTCGGCGGCGGCACGTTCGACGTCAGCCTGCTGGACGTCGGCGACGGCGTGGTCGAGGTCCGCGCCACCGCGGGCGACTCCCATCTGGGCGGCGACGACTTCGACCGCCGGCTGGTGGACCACCTGGCCGACGGCTTCCAGCAGGCCGAGGGCATCGACCTGCGGAAGGACCCGCAGGCTCTGCAGCGGCTGTTCGAAGCGGCTGAGAAGGCGAAGACCGAGCTGAGTTCGGTCAGCCAGACCCAGGTGAGCCTGCCGTTCATCACGGCGGACGCCGCAGGGCCGAAGCACCTCACCGAGACGGTCCGCCGCTCCACCTTCGAGCAGATCACCTCGGACCTGGTCGAGCGGTGCCTCGAACCGGTCAGGACGGCGATGAGTGACGCCAAGGTCAGCGACAACGACATCGACGAGGTCATCCTCGTCGGCGGCTCGACCCGTATCCCGGCCGTGCAGAACCTGGTCCGCCGGATGACCGGAGGCAAGGACCCGAACATGACCGTCAACCCGGACGAGGTGGTCGCGCTGGGCGCCGCCATCCAGGCCGGGGTGCTCAAGGGCGAGGTCAAGGACGTCCTGCTGCTGGACGTCACCCCGCTGTCGCTGGGCGTCGAGACGGCCGGCGGCGTGATGACCAAGATCATCGAGCGGAACACCACGATCCCCGCCCGCCGGTCGGAGACCTTCTCCACGGCTGAGGACAACCAGCCCGCCGTGGACATCGTCGTGCTACAGGGCGAACGTGAACTGGCCGCCGATAACCGGGTGCTCGGCCGCTTCCGGCTGGAGAACCTGCGGCCGGCCCGGCGCGGGGAGACCCAGATCGAGGTCACCTTCGACATCGACGCCAACGGCATCCTCAAGGTCAGCGCCAAGGACCGGGACACCGGCGCCGAGCAGTCGATCACCATCAGCGAGGGCTCCAACCTCGACCCGTCCGAGGTCGAACGGATGATCAACGAGGCCGAGAGCAACCGCACCAGCGACCTGGCCCTGCGCGGGGCCATCGACGCCCGCAACGAACTCGACGCCGCCGCGTACCAGGTGGAGCGACGCCTGGACGACCTCGGCGACGCCGCACCGGAGCACGAGCGCGCCCGCGCCCAACTGCTCATCGACGAGGCGCGTACCGCCGTCAAGGACGAGGCGCCGGCGGAGCGGGCCCAGAACCTGACCTCCGAGCTCCAGCAGATCCACGCGGCGCTGGCCGCCCACGCCGCTGGACCGGGCGGGGCCGGAGGCGAGGCCCAGCCCGGCGCAGAGCCTGGCCCAGGTCCCGAGGGCGGCTCCCCGAGCGGTGACGACGACGTCATCGACGCCGACTTCGACAAGAGCTGAGGCGGGGAGATGTCGGATCAGGAACAGACGCGTCCCGCCGAGGACCGCTCCCCGCCCGAGTCCGAGCAGCCGCCGCCTGAGCGGACACCCGCACCGCAGACCGCCCCGGGGGCCCCCGAAGCCGCGGAGCACCAGGCGGCACCGGCACCCCGCAGCCCCGAGGTGGAAGAGCTGGAGGACCGGTGGCGGCGAGCCCTCGCCGACCTGGACAACCTCCGCAAGCGCTACGCCCGCGAGCTTCCCCGGGAACGGGAGGCCGAGCGGGCCAAGGTGGCCGCGGCGTTCCTCCCGGTCGTCGACAACCTCGACCTGGCCCTCGCCCACGCCGGCCCCGACGACCCCGGCGCGATCGTCAGCGGGGTCAGGGCGGTACGCGACCAGGCCGTCGAGGTGCTGCGAAACCTCGGCTACCCCCGCTACGAGGAGACCGGCGTCCCCTTCCACCCCGAGCAGCACGAGGTGGTGTCCGTGGTGGATGAAGCCGACGCACCTGCGGGCACGGTCGTCCAGGTGCTGCGGCCCGGTTACGGCGAACCCGGTCACCAGCTGCGACCGGCCGCGGTGGCGGTCAGCCGCAAGCAGGAGTGAGGCCGCCATGGCAGAGGACTACTACGAGGTGCTGGGCGTTCCCCGCACCGCCGACGCCGCCGAGATCCAGCAGGCGTTCCGTACCCTGGCCCGCCGCTACCACCCGGACGTCAACCGCGATCCGGCGGCGGAAGAGCGCTTCAAGCAGATCAACGAGGCGTACAGCGTGCTCTCCGACCCCGACACCCGGTCCCGCTACGACCGCTTCGGCCCCGATTTCCGGCAGGTTCCGGCGGACTACGACGAGCGTGTCGCGGCCGGCCAGGGCTTCGGCGGCGGAGCCGGCGCGTACCGCGGCAGTCCCTTCGGCGGCACCCGGGGCGCCGACCGGGCGGGCTCCCGGACCTGGACGGAGACCGGCTTCGACGGCTCCGGCGTGGACTTCGAGGACCTCTTCGGCGGCATGTTCGGCGGCCGGGCCGGCGGCGCCGGGCGGGGCGGCCCGATCCCCGGCGCGGACCAGGAGGCCGAACTCACCCTCAGCGTGGAGGAGGCGTACCGCGGCGGCCGGCGGAAGATCACCCTCGGCGGACCCGGCGGGGAGCGCAGCTACGACGTCACCATCCCGGCCGGCGTCGTCGACGGGCAGCGCATCCGGCTCGCGGGGGAGGGCGGCCGGGGCCGGGGCCCGGGTGCCGCCGGGGATCTCTATCTCGTGGTCCGCATCGCCCCCCACCCCCGCTACCGGCTCGTCGGGCGCGACATCCACGTCGACCTGCCGGTCACCGCCTGGGAGGCCGCGCTGGGGGCGACGGTGCCGGCCTCCGGGCCGGGCGGGACGGTCAAGGTGCATGTGCCGCCCGGCACCTCCACCGGCCGCCGGCTGCGGCTGCGCGGCGAGGGGATGCCGCACCCGAAGGGTTCACCCGGTCACCTCTACGCCGAGATCAAGGTGATGGTGCCGCCCTCGCCCAGCCCGCGCGAGCGTGAGCTGTTCGAGGAACTGGCCGCTGTCTCCTCCTTCGACCCGAGGAAGCAGACATGAGAGCCGAACACCGATCTCCCGCCCACGGCGCAGGACGGCCCGGCACCAAGGCTGCATATCCCTTGGTGCGGGCCTACCGCAGCAGCCACAGCGCCTATCAGCTCCCCATGGCCGCAGTGGCCGGCCGGAGCGGACTGCCGCCCGAACTCGTCCGGCGTTTCGTCGCCCTCGGGCTGGTGGACGCCGAGCGCGACACCGGGGGCCGGCTGTGGTTCAGGGCCGGCGCGCCGTCGGCCATCGCCCGGGTGCAGCGGCTGCGGACCGGGCTGTGCCTCAACTACGCGGCCATCGGCGTCGTCCTGGACCTGCTCGACCGTATCGAACGCCTGGAAACCGCACTGCGGCGCAGCGAACGAGCCGCCAAGGAGCCGACGACATGGACATGAACCGCCTCACCCAGAAGTCCCAGGAAGCACTGCAGGAAGCGCAGAGCGTCGCGGTACGGATGGGCCAGACCGAGGTCGACGGGGAGCACCTGCTGCTGGCCCTGCTCGACCAGCAGGACGGCCTGACCACCCGTCTCCTAGCGGACGCCGGCGCCGACCCGCCCGCCCTGCGGGCAGCCGTCGAGGCCGATCTCGCCAAGCGCCCCCGCACGACCGGCCCGGGTGCCGCTCCCGGCCAGGTGATGGTGACCCAGCGGTTGGCCAGGCTGCTCGACACCGCCGAACAGGAGGCCAAGCGGCTCAAGGACGAGTACGTCTCCACCGAGCACCTGGTGCTGGCCCTGGTGGACGAGGGCTCGGCCACCGCGGCCGGCCGGCGGCTCGGCGAACAGGGCCTCACCAAGGACTCCTTCCTCGCCGCCCTCACCACGGTGCGCGGCAACCAGCGGGTCACCTCCGCCAACCCCGAGGAAGCGTACGAGGCCCTGGAGAAGTACGGGCGTGACCTCGTCGTCGAGGCCCGCACCGGCCGCCTCGACCCGGTGATCGGCCGGGACGCCGAAATCCGCCGGGTGATCCAGATCCTCAGCCGCAAGAGCAAGAACAACCCGGTCCTGATCGGCGAACCCGGCGTCGGCAAGACCGCCATCGTCGAGGGCCTGGCCCAGCGGATCGTGCGCGGCGACGTGCCGGAAGGGCTGCGGGACAAGACGGTGTTCTCGCTCGACATGGGCTCGCTGGTGGCCGGAGCCAAATACCGCGGCGAGTTCGAGGAGCGCCTCAAGGCCGTTCTGTCGGAGGTCAAGGGCGCCGAGGGCCGGATCCTGCTGTTCGTGGACGAGCTGCACACCGTCGTCGGGGCCGGCGCAGCCGAGGGTGCGATGGACGCGGGCAACATGCTCAAGCCGATGCTGGCCCGCGGCGAACTGCACATGATCGGCGCCACCACGCTGGACGAGTACCGCAAGCACATCGAGTCCGACGCCGCCCTGGAGCGCCGTTTCCAGACCGTCCTGGTGGACGAGCCGACCGTCGAGGACGCCATCTCCATCCTGCGCGGCATCCGCGAGCGACTGGAGATCTTCCACGGCGTCAAGATCCAGGACAACGCCCTGGTCGCCGCCGCCACCCTCAGCTACCGCTACATCAGCGACCGCTTCCTCCCCGACAAGGCCATCGACCTGGTCGACGAGGCCTGCGCGCGGCTGCGGACCGAGATCGACTCCATGCCCGCCGAACTCGACGAACTCACCCGCCGGGCGACCCGCCTGGAGATCGAGGAGGCCGCGCTGGACCAGGAGACCGACCCGGCCAGCCGCGCCCGCCTTGAGGACCTGCGCCGTGAACTGGCCGACCTGCGGGGCGAGGCGGACGCCAAGCACGCCCAGTGGGAGGCCGAGCGCCAGGCCATCCGCAAGGTGCAGGAACTGCGCCAGGACCTGGAACGCGCACGGCAGGAGGCCGAGGAGGCCGAACGCGCGTACGACCTCAACCGGGCCGCCCAGCTGCGCTACGGGACCGTCAGCGAGCTGGAGCGCCGGCTGGCCGCCGAGGAGGAGCAGCTCGCCGGCAAGCAGGGCGAGAGCCGGCTGCTGCGCGAGGTGGTGACCGCCGAGGAGATCGCCGAGATCGTCTCCGCGTGGACCGGCATCCCCGTCACCCGCCTCCAGGAGGGCGAGCGGCAGAAGCTGCTCAAGCTGGACGAGATCCTCCGCGAGCGGGTCGTGGGCCAGGACGAGGCCGTGCAGCTGGTCGCCGACGCGGTGATACGGGCCCGCTCCGGGGTACGCGACCCGCGCCGGCCGATCGGCTCGTTCATCTTCCTCGGCCCCACCGGCGTCGGGAAGACCGAGCTGGCCAAGACGTTGGCCGCCGCGCTGTTCGACAGCGAGACCAACATGATCCGCCTCGACATGAGCGAGTACCAGGAACGCCACACCGTCAGCCGCCTGGTCGGCGCGCCCCCCGGATACGTCGGTTACGAGGAAGGCGGCCAGCTCACCGAGGCGGTACGCCGCAAGCCGTACTCGGTCGTCCTGTTCGACGAGATCGAGAAGGCGCACGCCGACGTCTTCAACACGCTGCTGCAGGTGCTGGACGACGGCAGGATCACCGACGCGCAGGGACGTACCGTCGACTTCCGCAACACCGTGATCATCATGACCTCCAACCTCGGGTCGCAGTACCTGCTCCAGGACGCCACCCAGGCCGGCGAGATCAAGCCCGAGGCGCGGGCGATGGTGATGAACGAACTCAACGGCCATTTCCGCCCCGAGTTCCTCAACCGCGTGGACGACATCATCCTCTTCCATCCGCTCGGCATCGCGCAGATCGAGCGCATCGTCGATCTGCTCCTCGACGAGCTGCGCGACCGCCTCGCCGAGCAGCGCATCACGCTCGTCCTCACCGAGCCGGCCCGCCACCTGATCGCTGCTGAGGGCTACGACCCGGTCTACGGAGCCAGGCCGCTGCGTCGCTTCATCTCGCACGAGGTCGAGACCAGGATCGGCCGCGCGCTGCTCAGCGGCGAGGCGCGCGAGGGCGTGACCATCCTGGTCGACGCCGTGGACGGCGAACTGACCGTCACTCTCCAGGACCAGCCGGAGGAGCCGTGATGAATGCGTCCCCACAAGGCCGTGCCGACCGCGGCAGCGGTACCGGCGCCGAGACCTCGGTGCGGACGGTCGCGTGCGCCAACTGCGGCCGGACCAACCGCGTACCCGCCGCGGCGGAGGGCAGCCCACGCTGCGGAAACTGTGGGGCCCCTCTGCCGTGGATCGCCGAAGCGGGCGACGCCGACTTCGGGGAGGTCGCCGACCAGGCGAGCCTGCCCGTGCTGGTCGATCTCTGGGCCACCTGGTGCGGCCCCTGCCGCATGGTGAGCCCGGCCCTCGAACAGGTCGCCAAGGACCTGGCCGGCCGGATCAAGCTCGTGAAGGTCGACATCGACAGGTCCCCGGCTCTGGCGCGCCGCTTCGAAGTCCAAGCCGTACCCACCCTGCTGATTCTCGACCACGGCAGGCAGGTCGCCCGCCAGACCGGCGCCGCGCCGGCGAACGCGCTGCGCCAGTGGGTGGACGAGTCGCTGTCGGCGGCCCATGGATCAGCCGATCCCGCCTCCAGGAGGCCATGATGACCACTCTTCCCGACCCGCACCTGTCCATGGTCCGGCCCGTTGTGCCCAGCACGCCGCAGGGTTGTGAGGACTGCCTGCGCATGGGGACCCAGTGGGTGCACCTGCGCCTGTGCCTGACCTGCGGCCACGTCGGATGCTGCGACTCCTCGCCGATGCGGCACGCCCGCGCTCACGCGGCGACCGACGGACACCCGATCGTCAGGTCGTTCGAACCCGGCGAGGACTGGCGGTGGTGCTTCGTGCACGAGGCGATGGTCTGAGCCAGGAGAGCTCGCCCCGCCTCCGCCTCCGTCTCCACCGAAGGGAGCGAATCGTGCCGATGCGCACGCCGACAGCCGACGTCTACGGCGCCTATCCGCCGTTGACGGACGACCAGATCGCGGTCCTGAGATCCTGCGGGCAGGTCCAGCCGGTCTGCGAGGGCGAACAGCTCTTCCGGGCGGGTGAACCCAGCGAGGAGTTCTTCGTCGTCCTCAGCGGCACGGTGGCCGTGGTCGAGGGCCACGGCGACCAGGAACAGGTCGTGCAGTTGCACGGTCCGCGGAGCTTCCTCGGCGAGCTCGGTCTGCTGGAGGGCCAGACCGCCTTCCTCAGCGCGGTGGTGAGAACATCGGGCGAGGTGCTGGCGGTGGGTTCCGCGGCCCTGCGCGACCTGCTCAGCCGCGAACCCGCACTCGGCGACGTGATCCTGCGGGCCTACCTGCTGCGCCGCACGATGCTGGCCGGCGCGGGCACCGGCTTCCGCATCATCGGCTCCGCCTTCTCCCCCGACACCCGGCGGCTGCTGGAGTTCGCCGCCCGCAACCGCCTCCCGCACCGCTGGGCCGATCTGGAGAAGGACACCGAGGCCGAGGAGCTGCTGATGCGGCTCGGGATCGCTCCGGAGGAGACCCCGATCGTCGTCTGGAACGACTACCGGGTGCTGCGCGATCCCTCGAACGCCGAACTCGCCCGCGTCATCGGGCTGCGCGCCGAGACCGCCGAGCAGGCCGTCTGCGACCTGGTGGTCGTCGGCGCGGGGCCCGGGGGCCTGGCCGCCGCGGTGTACGGCGCCACCGAGGGACTCTCCACCGTCGTCCTGGACGCCGTGGCGACCGGCGGCCAGGCCGGCACCTCCTCCCGGATCGAGAACTACCTCGGTTTCCCCGCCGGGATCTCCGGCATGGAGCTCGCCGAACGCGCCGTCGTCCAGGCGAACCGGTTCGGCGCCCGGATCGACGTCCCCGCCGAGGCCGCCGGCCTCGAACGGCGGGACGGGAACAGCGTGGTGCGGCTCGCCGACGGCGGCACGATCACCGCCGCCAACGTCGTGGTGGCCACCGGCGCCCGCTACCGGCGGCTGACCGCCCCCGGCGTCGAACGGCTCGAAGGTCTCGGGGTCCACTACGCCGCCACCGTCTGGGAGGCGCGGACCTGCCGCCTCGACCCGGTGGCGGTCGTCGGCGGCGGCAACTCCGCCGGCCAGGCGGCCCTGTTCCTGGCGCGCGAGTCGCCGGCCGTCCATCTTCTGGTCCGTGGCGGAGACCTGGAACACAGCATGTCCCGCTACCTGATCGACCGGATCGAACGGCACCCGCGGATCCATGTCCGGCTGCACACCGAGGTCCGGGAGGTGACCGGCGAGGACCGGGTCGAATCCCTCGTGGTCGAGAACAACCGCACCCGCGAGCAGCAGGAGCTGGCAGCCCGCGCTCTGTTCGTCTTCATCGGCGCGCGTCCCGCCACCTCCTGGCTCGCCGACGCCCTCACCCTCGACCGGCGCGGCTTCATTCCGACCGGGCAGGACGTGGCCCAGGTGGCAGCGGACATCTGGGACCCCCTGGCCCGCGCCCCGCTCGCGCTGGAGGCCGGTCTGCCGGGGGTCTTCGCCGTCGGCGACGTCCGCAGCGGCTCGGTCAAGCGGGTGGCCTCCGCGGTCGGTGAGGGCGCGATGGCCGTCCGTCTGGCGCACGAGCACCTCGGGGAGGTGGGACCACCCGACATCAGATGACCTCAGCTCATCCACACATCGAGAAGGTGACATGGCATGCCCGTCATGGGAGTTCCCAAGTTCGAGCGTTTCTTCCGCGCGGCCGCCGGCCTCGACGTCAGCAAGAACGACCTCAAGCGTTACAACGACTTCGTGGACGCCAAGCTCTACGACCTCTTCCTCAGCGGCACGGCCGACGCGAAGGCCAACAACCGGGACATCATCGAGCCGCAGGACCTGCCGGTCACCAAGGGCCTGCAGGAGAGCATCCACGCTTTCCGGAAGTTGGAGGAGGGCATCGAGCTGCGTCCCCTGCTCGACCAGCTCGCCGCCCGCCCCGCCCTCGGCATGGACGCCGCCGAGGAGACCGAGCAGCGGCTGCCCGACCTGGCCGGCGGCCTCAGCGTGGCGCTCGCCCGTGCACTCAAGACCATCGCCCGCGACACCCGCCGGCCGTCCACGGACCAGTGGGACGAAGCCTTCGAATTGTTCGACCTGCTGATCTGATGGTGAGGCCGTGCGGCCTGCGCACGCGGCGGGGCCGCTCGGGCCCCCTCACGCCGGCGTGGTCCGGGCGGCGTCGGGGATCTCCGACACATGGGCGCTGACGATCCGCCAGCCGGCGGGGAAGCGGGCCCAGGCCTGGGTCTGGCGGCCGGTGGCCGCGGCGCCCGGGTAGGCGAACAACGTGGTGACGAGGGCGAATTCGGTGCCGAACGTGCTGATGAGGGTCTCGAAGAGCTTGCGGCCTGCGGGGAGCGGGGGCTGCTGCCACCGCCAGTCGCGGATCTCCGCCGCCCCGGTCTGATGGTCGGCGATCCCGAAGCGGACCGTGCCGGGGGAGTCCCAGAAGTACCCCGCGATGGCGGCACGGTCGTCCGCGACGAGGGCTTCCTCGTAGCCCGCGAAGGCCGCCGTCACCTCGGCGACCGTCTGCGGCAGGTCCACATCCATCCGCTCTCTTCCGTTCGTCGTGGCGGGACAGGGTCAGTCGGTCGGTGCCGGGGCGACCGGGCGATGGGCCGGTTCGCCGGGACCGGCGGGTTCGTCCGTCCCGGTGGCGACACCCGCCAGGGCGGGTTCCGGCCGCGGTTCCGGGGCCGGGGCGGCGCGGTCACCGCCGTGCAGCCGGTCGAGTTCGAGCTCGTCCGCGTCCGGGACGCGGGCCGCCGGGTGCGTCAGCGCGAGGGCGCCGCACAGCACGGCGGCGAAGAGGTAGCCGACGGACACACCGCCGTTCTCGTCCCAGCCGACCTTCGGGGCGTGGATCAGCCCCACGAAGGAGAGCGCCGAGCCGAACAGGGCCACGACGGCGGCAGGCACGAACCGTTTGTCGATGACGAAGGCGACGAGCGCGCCCAGGATCAGGCCGGCCAGGATCGCGCCCTCACCGAGCACCATCAGGCCGTGGTAGACGACGCCCGACGATTCGAGGTTGGCCTCGCCGACCTTCGCGGCGGTGGTCCCGGCCGCCGCGAGTGCGTCGTCCATCTGGCCCACGGCCCAGGAGGCGATGTTCGGCACCAGCGCGGCCACGACGGCGGCGGCGTGCGCCCTGGGGGAGAACTGGAAGGCCTGGGCGCCGATGAGCAGGCCGATGTAGAGCAGGATGGGCACGATCGCGGCCACCGGGAGGATCGCGCCCAGCAGGCTGAACATACCGAGGAAGCACATCAGGGCGATGACCGCGCCGGTGGCCAGCGAGTAACCGGTACGTCCGCCGGCCTTCTTCCACCCCGGGTGTCCGACGTACACCGCGGGCGGGAAGGGGGAGCCGAGCGCGGAGCCGATGACGGCGCCGGCGCCGTCGGCCAGCAGCACCGAGCGCAGGTTGTAGGAGTCACCGGCGGCGGCGGCGCTCTCGACGTTGGTCATGCCCTCGGTGAAGTTGTAGACGCCCAGCGGTATGGCGGTGGCGAGCAGGGGTGAGACGCCGGACAGACCGGAGAACAGGGTGCCGAGATGCAGGCTCGGCAGGGCGAGAGTGATGTCGCCCGCCGCCGAGGAGACCGCCGATCCGGACATCGCCCCGCCGGCCCAGCCGATCGCGGTGCCCACCAGCAGGGCGGCGAGCCCGATCGGGATGTTCCCCGGCAGCCTGATGTCGGTCATCAGGCCGATGAGCAGGAGCAGGAAGACCGGCAGCGCGATCCACAGCTTGTCCCACATCTGGCCGGCCGGCCGCATGGAGATGAAGGAGATGGAGATACCCGCGAGGGTGCCGAGCAGCGCGGCGCGGGGCGCGTAGCGGCGGATGTAGGGGCCGACGAAGGCGCCGATGAGCACGATGACGCCGATGATGAAGGCCCACGCGACGCCGGCCTTCCACGCCAGCAGGGGATCCTTGGACTTCAGGTAGACCGGCAGCATGATGACGAAGACGACGATGAACATGTGCGGCACGCTGGGTCCGTACGGCATCGCGGTGACGTCCGGCCGCCCCTCCCGCATGGCGAGTCTGCGGCCGAGGTAGGCGTAGTAGAGGTTGCCCACGATCAGGGCGATGCCGAGGGCCGGCAGGATCGTGTGGAAGACGTCGTGGCCCGGGATCTTGACGACTCCCAGGCACAGCCCGGTCAGGGTCAGCACATTGACAAGGACGTTGACGCCGAGTCCGAAGAAGGCGTTGGTGTCACCCCTTACCCACAGCGGGAGGGGCATGGGTCTGTTCTCGACTGCGGTGGCGCGGCGGAAGGCGGGCATGGCGGGACGACCCTTCGTCAGGCGGCCCGGTGGGCGGCGGGTGGCGGGTAGCAGGTGGGGCGGGGGCGCGGGCGGGCCGAGGCCGAGCCGTTACGAGGCCGGCCGGGCGGCGGTTTCCGCGGAATCGGGGGAGACGGTCGCGGCGGTGGCCAACGCACGCAGGAACGCGGCCGATTCGGCCGTCCAGCCGAAGATGCCGCCCTGCGCGCTGATCATCTCCAGTCCGGCCCGCTGGAACTCGGGGAAGTACGAGCCGACGCAGTCCGACAGCACCAGGCACTCGTAGCCGCGGTCGTTGGCCTCGCGGACCGTGGTGTGCACGCACACCTCGGTGGTGACACCGGTGACCACCAGACGGCGAATGCCGCGGGCCGCCAGCAGATCACCGAGACCGGTTGCGTAGAAGGCGCCCTTGCCGGGCTTGTCGATCACCGTCTCGCCCGCTGCCGGGTAGAGTTCCTCGATGATGTCGTGGCCCTCCTCGCCGCGAACCAGTATCCGGCCCTTCGGGCCCGGGTCACCGATCCTGAGGCTGGGGCTGCCCCGCAGCAGCTTGCTCGGCGGGCAGTCGGACAGATCCGGCAGGTGCCCCTCGCGGGTGTGCACGACCGTCATGCCGGCGGCGCGGCAGGCGTCGAGTACGGCTCGCAACGGGGCGATGGTGCGGCGCAGTTCGTCCACGTCGTTGCCCAGGCTGGCGCCGAACCCGCCGGGTTCAAGGAAGTCCCGCTGCATGTCGATGAGGACCAGGGCGGTGGTGGCGAGGTCGAAGGAGAAGGGGTACGGGGCGGCGTAGGCTACGAGCGGGTGGGGGACTCCCATGTGCGGTTCCTGCCTTCGTCCAGCGGGTCATGGCGTGACGCCGGCGGTCCGGGCGGGACCGGACGCGTGCACGGAGGTGACTACGGAAGTGCCGCGGCCGTGGCGGCGATCACGTCGTCCGAGGTCGACACGCAGCCGAAGACGCCGCCCTGCATGGTGACCATGTGGAGTGCGGCTTCATGGTTCGACGGGTCCGTCGCCCCGGTGCAGTCGGAGAGGATCAGGCACTCGTAGCCGCGGTCGTTGGCCTCCCGCATGGTGGTGTGGACGCATACGTCGGTGGTGATGCCGGTGAGGATCAGATGGGTGATGCCCCGGGTACGGAGCACGAGGTCGAGATTGGTGGCGTAGAACGCCCCCTTGCCGGGCTTGTCCACCACCACCTCACCGGCCAGCGGGGCGACTTCGGGGACGATCTCCCAGCCGGGCTCGCCCCGGACCAGGATCCGGCCGCACGGACCGTCCCCGCCGATCTCCGCCCCGATCCGGGCCGATCGCCAGCGCTTGTTGGCCGGCAGGTCCGACAGGTCCGCGGTGTGGCCCTCACGGGTGTGGACCACGAGCATGCCGACCGAGCGGGCGTGCGCGAGCAGTTTCTGCGTCGCGGGCAGCCCGGCGCGGGTCAGCGAGATGTCGTAACCCATGGAGTCCACATATCCGCCGGGGCCGCAGAAGTCCGTCTGCCAGTCGATACAGAGCAGGGCGACGCGGGTGGCAGGCACGGACACGTCGTAGGGCCACGCGTAGGGCTCCGCGGTGACCGGACCGACGAGAACCGCCGGGGCCTGCTGCATCTCGGGCACGCTGCCGTCCATTGACCCCCCAGGATGGTGAAGCGGGGTTGCGCGAAGGTGCTGCACGTACGCTGGGCCATTTCGGTATTGCCCATTATGGGAGACCAGGTTTCGGCCGAACGGTCGCCGCGTTACGCGGACATGAAGCGGCCGGCGGCTTTCCGCGACCGGGCCGGCTACCGGCGTGCGATGTCATGCCCCGGGGCGCCGGAGGTCAGGCGGTGGACGGCTCGGGTGCGCGGGTGGCTGCGGTGAGCCGTCCGGTGCGGGCGCGTGCGGCATTGGCCCGCGCCGGTCGCCGCCCGCAAGGAAACGCCCTCCGGCGCGGCGCGCCACACCCCCATGCGGCGCCCCGGCCGTGATCCTCGAAGGAACTGTCGGCCGGCGCGTTCGGATCACCTGCCCCCCTCGGGGCACGCGGCCGGCTCGAACGGCACAGGGAAAGGAGCACGGATGGCCGCCGAGGCCGCCACACCCCACGACGTGCCCCTCGCCGGCCTTCCGGCCCGACCCGCCCGGGTTCGCGTGCCGGACACCCGTCGGGGTGGTGGAGCGCGATGAGCGCCATGCACGCGGTTCTGTCACTGCTGGGCGTCGCCGTGCTGGCTGTCGGCGGCCTGTACGGGGCGGCCGCTTGCGTGCGCTTGTCCTCGGACGCGGTCGCGGCCGCGCCGTTCGGGTCCGGACTGGAGCCGGCAGAGCACGCGGTGAGCCGGTTCCACGTGCGCTGGTACACCGTGGCGATGCTCTTCCTGGCCTTCGACATGGAGATGGTGTTCATGTACCCATGGACGCGGGTGATCTCCGCCATGGGGCCCAGCGCGGTGATCGAGATGTTCGTCTTCCTGGGGGTCCTGCTGGCCGGTGTCGTCCATGCCTGGCGGGAGGGCGCGCTGCGATGGACGTGACCGGCCTGGCCCTGCGCGCTGCCGCCGCGCGGCCCCGTGTGCTGCTGGCCGCCCTGCCGGGCGGGACGGCGGCCCGGCTGGAAGCCGGGCGCCTGCTGCGGCTCCGGGACTGGCCTTCGGCGGCCACCCCGGCCCAGGCGGATCTCCTCCTGGTCGTGGGGCCCGACTGCCCGCGGCTGCATGGGGCGTTGGACCGGCTCTGGCGGGACCTGCCCGCGCCTCGTGCCCGGGTCCACGCGGCCGATGCCGGAGCCGTAGGTGCCCGCCTCGACGAGGGCCGGGCCCTTCTTCGTTCGTCGGCCGGTCAACGCGAGCAGGCCGGAACCGCCGCCGCAGCGGCCCGGGACGCCGACCGGAAACAGCCGGAGACCTCGGCGGGCGCTGACGGGAGCGGAGACGAAGAGGACCCCGGTTCTCGCCACCCGCACGGAGGCGGGCACCACGGGGGCCACAGCGGCGGGGGCATGGACATGGACATGGGCATGGAGATGCCGGGCGGGCTGCCGATGGCCGAGCAGGGCGAGGACCGTGACGGGCTGACGCTGGATCGCCTGCACGTGCCGCTGGGCCCGTTCCTCGCCGACTGGCCGGCCGGCCTGACCATCCGGGTCACCCTGCAGGGGGATGTCGTGCAGGAAGCCGAGCTCCGGGAAGCTGCGCCGCCCGGCCATGCGGGCGGAGCGTTCTGGGTGCAGCCGTGGCTGCGTGCCGCGGCGGGCGAGCCGGTGACGGCGGGGGAGGCGGCCAGGCGTCGGGCGGCTGCCCATCTGGACAGCCTGGCCCGACTGCTGGCGGTGGCCGGTTGGCCCGCCGAGGCGGTCGCGGCCCGCCGGCTGCGCGACGACCTTCTCGACGGTGCTCCCGGCACCGCGGTCGCGCTCCGGCTGGACCGCTTCGCCCGCCGGGTCGGACGGTCACGGGCGCTGGCCTGGCTGACCCGCGGCATCGGCCGGCTGAGCACCGCGCAGGCGCGTCAGGCCGGGGTGAGCGGACCGGCGGCGCGGGCCGGCGGGGACGTGGCCGACCGCTACCGGCAGTGGCTTGCCGACATCCGCCGCGACCTGGGCCGGCTGGCCGAGGGCTCTCCGCTGGCCCCGGCGGCCGACGAAGGCCCCCGCGGCTACTGGAGGGACGACCGTCCGCCGTCGGCCGCGCTGATGAAGGTGCTGCCGGAGCTGCTGACCGGTGCGGAGCTGGCCGCGGCGCGCCTCATCGTGGCCAGCCTCGACCCCGACCTGGACGAACTCGCGGCCGCACGGCGGGAAGCCGGGGCCCATGGGTGAGCCGGGGGCGTGGTGGACGCTGCTGGCGGCACCCGCGATGCTGCTGGCGCTGGCGGTGCTCGCGGTGGCCTTCACCGCGGTCCTCGACGCCAGGGACGCGGGGCGGCCGGTGACCGTGGCGGTCGCGGTGCGGCCGTTCACCGGTGTGCCGCGGGCCGTGCTGGCGCAGCCACGTCGCCTGCCCGGTGCGGATGTGTTGCTGTGGCGGGCCGGTGCGGTCCTGGTGCCGGTGGCCGCGGTGCTGTCCACCCTGGTGATCCCGTTCGGTGACACGGTGCTGGCCGACCTGTCGGTCGGGGTGGTCTGGTTCAACGCCATGGAGGTGCTGACCTGGGCCGGGCTGTGGCTGGCCGGGTGGGGGCCCGACGCGGCCTTCTCCCTCGTCGGCGGCTACCGCTTCCTGGCCCAGGGCCTGGCGTACGAGTTGCCGCTGATGTTCGCGCTGATCTCGACGGCCACCGGGGCGCAGTCCCTGCGGGTGACCGACATCGCCGCCGCGCAGCACGGCCTGTGGTACGCGGTGTGGATGCCGGTGGCCTTCGTCGTCTACCTGGCCGGGGTGCTCGCCTTCAGCTTCACGGGCCCGTTCGGCTATCCCGCCGGCCGGGACCTCGCCGGCGGCGTGCTGGGCGAGATCGGCGGGGTGGACCGGCTGCTGCTGCAGGCCGGGCGGTGGCTGTGGCTGGCCGCGGGCGCGGCGATGGCGGCGCCGCTGTTCCTGGGCGGCGGCGCCGGCCCCGTACTGCCGGACTGGGCGTGGTCGCTGGTCAAGACGTTGCTGGTGCTGGCCGTGCTGGTGCTGGCCGCACGCCGGCTGCCGATGATCCGCGCGGACCGCTATGTGGAGCTGGCCTGGGTGGTGCTCATCCCGCTGACGATCGTGCAGGTGCTGGTCCCGGCCCTGGTGAACCTGAACCGATGACGAGCGAAGGGACCACCTCTTGAGTACGACCGACCTGGTCCTGCTGGGCGTGCTGGGCGTGCTTGCCCCGGCCTGCGGCGTGCTGGTGTTCACCCTCGACTCGATGGCCCGTGTCACCTTCGCGCTGCTGGCGTCCCTGTGCTGCGTCGGGGGCGTGGTGACCGTGCTCGGGCTGCCCTATCTGGGGGTGGTGATCGTGCTGATGATGGTCATGGAGATGCTGATCATGGCCGTGTTCATGATCGCCTACATGATGAACCCGGCCGGTCTGATGCCGATGTCGATGCTGCACAACAAGGGCGGCTCCCTGGTCGTCAGCGCCGTGGTTTTCGCCGCCCTGGTCGCCGGGATCTTCGCGGTGCCGTGGCCCGGGCGCACGGGGGTCCGGCCGAAGGACACCACCTTCCAGGCCGGTACGGCGCTGATGGGCGATCAGATGCTGACCATGGTGACGCTGGGCTTCGTGCTGCTGGCCACCATGGTCGGCGCCACCGTGCTGGCCACCCACCGGGGCCGCTACGACCGGTTCGGCGACGATCTCGACCAGCGGCCCGCGAAGGACCCGGCCGGCGCAGGGGTGGGCCGATGACCTTCCACCTGCTGCTGGTGGTGGCCGCTGGCCTGTTCTGCGTCGGTCTGTTCGGGGCGCTGTCCCAGCAGTCCATCGTCATGATCATGATGGGGATCGAGCTGATGATCGGCGGGACCATCGTCGCCGCCGCCGACTTCTGGCACTTCCTGGCCCCGGCCGCGCCGAGCGGCCAGGTGGTCGTCATCGCGGCGGTCGTGGCGATGGCGGCGGAGATGGCCATGGGCTTCGCCGTCACCACGGCGATCTATCGGGCCCGGCAGGTCGACATGACCGACATGGCCGCGGAGCTCAAGGGGTGAGCGCGCTGCTCTGGCTGCTGATCGCCGTCCCCCTGGGGGCCGGGGCCGCCCTCGCCCTGGCGGGGCGGGGCGTCAACCGCCCGGCCCCGGCCCTCGGTGTGGTGGCGGCGCTGGCGACGCTGGGTCTGGCCGTGGCCGCGGCGCTGGTACGGCCGGAGGCGAGTGCGCCGCTGTTCCGCGGGATGCAGGCCGGGCTGGCGGTGGACGGCCTGTCCGCGGTCATGGTGGTCACCGTCGCCGCGGTCACCGAGGGGGTGCTGCTCTTCTCGGCGGCGGATTCCAGCCGGGACGAGAACCGCGGCCGGTTCTTCGGACTGATGCTGCTGTTCGCCGGAGCGATGCTGGTCACCGTCACGGCGACGACCCTGCCGCTGCTGCTGATGGCCTGGGAGGTCATGGGCGCCACCAGCTGGGCGCTGATCGGCTACCGGTGGCAGGAGCAGGGGCGGGTACGCGCGGCCGGCGTCTCCTTCCTCACCACACGCACCGCCGACCTCGGCCTGTATCTCGCGGCCGGGGCCGCGCTGGCCGGCGGCGTCGGCTCCCTGCGCCTGGACGCGCTGCCCCGGGCGGCCTCGCCGTGGCTGGAGGTGGTCACCGCCGGAGTGGTGGCCGCGGCCCTGGGCAAGTCCGCCCAGCTGCCGTTCTCCTTCTGGCTGTCCAAGGCCATGCAGGGCCCCAGCCCGGTCTCGGCCCTGCTGCACTCGGCGACCATGGTCGCCGCCGGCGCCTACCTGCTGCTGCGGCTGCACCCGCTGCTGGCCGCCACCGCGTGGGCCGGGCCGCTGGTGGCCTGGACCGGAGCGGTAACCGCCCTGGCCCTGGGCATCGTGGCCGCCGTACAGCGCGACCTGAAGCAACTGCTCGCCGCCTCCACCGCCGCGCAGATCGGCTACATGGTCCTTGCCGCAGGCAGCGGCGCCCTGGCGGGCGGCGTCACCCAGCTGGTCGCGCACGCCGCGACCAAGTCGGCGCTGTTCCTGGGCGCCGGAGCGTGGCTGACCGCCCTCGGTACCAAGGAGTTGTCCGCCCTGCGCGGCGCCGTCGGACACCCCCGCACGCTCGGCGCAGCCTTTGCCCTCGGCACCCTGACACTCGCGGGGCTGCCCCCGCTGTCGCTGTGGGCGGCCAAGGACGAAGTCCTGGCCGCCGCCCGCGCCGAGAACGCCGGCCTGTACGTCGTCGGGCTCGCCGGCGCCGCCGTCGCGGCCGTCTACAGCGTCAAGGCCCTCTGGTATGTCACCCGCCCCCTGCCTGAGAACGCGGAGGCCGGCTACGACACCGAACAGCACGGCACCCGCAGCGTCCCGCGCGCAGTTCCCCTGCCGGTGTGGGCGCTGACCGGGGCCGCCGCGGTCCTGGGCGTGCTGGCCCTGCCCGCTCCCGCCTCATGGCTCAGGCGGCTGGTCGGTACCCCCGCCGAACCGGCGCCCGCGGCCTGGGAGTTGGCCCTGTCCGCCGGCCTTGCACTCGCCGCCGCAGGAACGGCCTGGTGGTGGTCCGGCCGCCCGGCACCGGGCCCCCCTACCGCCGCGGTGCGGTGGGCACAGCAGTGGCTGCTTCTGGAACGGGCTGCCGAAATCGGCGTGGTGCGCCCGGTGTTCGCCGTCGCACGGGCGCTGGCCGCCTTCGACGACCGGGCCGTCGACGCCGCCGTGCGGCAGACGGCCCGCGGCACCCTGGCGCTGGCCCGGGTCGCCCGCCGCGTGGACGAAAGCGGCATCGACGCCGCCGTCCACGCGATCGCCGCCGGAGCGCGGCACCTGGGCCGGTGGGCGCGCCGCCCGCAGACCGGGCTGCTGCACCAGTACTACGCCCAGGCCGCCATCGGCCTGGCGGTGCTGACCCTGATCGTGCTGTTGGTGAGGTAATCCCTGTGCTGAGTGTCGTCACCTTCCTGCCGCTGCTGGTCTGCGCGGTGCTGCTGACCTCGCGCACCCTGGGCGCGCGTGCGTACGTCTGGGTGTGGATCGCGGCTGCCGCCGCCGACCTGGCCCTGGTCATCGCCCTGTGGGCCGGCTTCGACACAGGCGGCGGGATGCAGTACGAGCAGCGGCTGCGCTGGATCCCCAGCGCCGGGGTCGGCTACCACGTCGGCGTCGACGGGCTGTCCCTGCCGCTGCTGGCGATGACCTGCCTGCTCTTCCTGGCCGTTGCCGTGTACTCGCTGCGCGAGACCAGGCGGGCACGCTCCTACGTGTGCCTGTTCCTTTTCCTGCAGACGGTCAGCATGGGGCTGTTCGTCGCCCTGGACCTGATCCTCTTCTTCGTCTTCTTCGACCTGTCCATCGTCGGCATGTTCTTCGTCATCGCCGGCTGGGGCCACGGAGAGCGCGCCCGGGCGGCGGCGCAGCAGTTCTTCCTCTACACCTTCCTCGGCTCGCTCGCCCTGCTCCTGGGGTTCATCGGTCTCTACCTGGCCGCAACCCCGCACACCTTCGACATCGTCGACCTGGCCCGCACCGACCCGCTGGCCGGGCGCGGAGCCTATGCCGGGCTGGTGCTGCTGGCGATCGGAGTCGGCCTGGCGGTCAAGACACCGACGGTGCCCTTCCACACCTGGCTGCCGCCCGCCCACACCGACGCCCCCGCCGCCGGTTCGGCGATCCTGGCCGGGGTCCTGCTGAAGATGGGCACCTACGGCTTCGTCCGCATCGCCATGCCCCTGCTGCCCGGCTCCTGGCGCCACTACGCCCTGGTCATCGTCATCGTCGGCGCCGTATCCGTCCTCTACGGATCGCTGGTGGCCCTGGCACAGACCGACTTCAAGCGCATGATCGCCTACACCTCGGTCAACCACATGGGCTACATCGTCCTCGCCGTCGGCGCCGCCGGAACCCTCGCCGGCAGCGACGCCCAGGCCCGCTCGCTCGCGGTGACCGGCGCGGTCACCCAGATGGTCAGCCACGGCCTGATCACCGGCGCCCTCTTCCTGCTCACCGGGGTGCTCTACGACCGTGGTCGCACCTATGCCATCGACGCCTACTCGGGGCTGGCCGCGCACACTCCGCGCTTCGCCGCCGCCACCGCCGTCGCCGCGTTCGCCAGCCTCGGCATCCCCGGCTTCTCCGGTTTCATCGCCGAATTCCAGATCTTCACCGGGTCCCTCGCCTCCCGCCCCGTCACCACCGCGATCGCGGTGACCGGCATCCTCATCACCGCCGCCCTGTTCCTGCGCGCCCTGCGCACCATGTTCCTCGGCCACCCGCGGCTGCCGCAGACCACCCCCGCCGGCGGCATCACCGACCTGAGCCGCAGCGAGGCCATCCCGACCGTGACACTGCTGGCCGTGGCCCTGATCATCGGCATCGCCCCGCGCTGGCTGCTGGACGTCATCGAACCGGCAGGCCGCGCCCTGACCGGGCTGGTGGCCAGGTGAACCAGAACCTGACCGCTCTCATCCCGGAACTCGCCCTGCTCGGCGCCGCCGTCATCGGCCTGCTCGCCGGCTGCTGGCTGCCGCGCCGCCGCCAGTGGTATGTCGCCGTCCTCGCCGCTGCCGCCTGCGTCACCGGACTGGCCGCGACCGCGGTCACCATGGCCACCGGCGGCGAACAGACCGTCTTCTCCCACACGTTCGCCGTCGACACGGCCACCGACGCGGGCCGCCTGATCGGCCTGGGCTCCCTGCTGCTGGTCATCGCCATGTCGGTGGAGACCGTCCGCGGCCACAAACGCGAGACGGAGTTCTGGGTGCTGCTGCTGATGACCGGCGCCGGCACCCTGGCCCTGATCGGCGCGAACGACCTGCTGACGCTGTTCGCCGCCTACCTGCTCGCCAGCATCCCCGCCTACGCGCTGGCCGCCTTCGCCAAGGACGCCACCGGAACAGAAGCAGCCCTGAAGTACTACCTGATGGGCGCCCTGCTCGGCACCGCCCTACTCGCCGGCACCGCCCTGCTCTACGCCGCCGGGCACGCCACCCTCTACCGCCGGCTGCTGGCCACGCTGCCGGCCGCCCCTTACGGGCTCGTCGCCGTCGGGCTGGTCGCCGTGCTGGCCGGGCCGCTGTTCAAAGCGGGAGCCGTACCCGCCCACTTCTGGGTCCCCGACGTCACCCAGGGCGCCCCTGCGCCGGTCGCCGCCTACGTCACCACGCTGCCCAAGATCGGCGGCCTCATCGCCGGCTACCGGCTGCTCCACCAGGCCCTGGCGGACACCGGCGTCAACTGGCCCTTGCTGCTGGCGATCCTCGCTGCGGTGACCATGACCCTGGGCAACCTCGCCGCGTTCTTCCAGAAGTCCGTCACACGCCTGCTCGCGTACTCCACCATCAGCCAGGTGGGCTACCTCCTCATGGCCCTCGCCGTCGCCACCCGGAGCGACCTCGCCCAGAAAAGCCTGCTGTTCTACCTTGCCGCCTACGCCGCCACCAACCTCGGCGCCTTCGCCGTTGTCACCGAACTGCCCCACGCCCAGACCCTGGAGGACTACCGCGGCCTGGCCACCCGCCGCCCCGGTCTGACCGCCGTGCTTGTGGTGTGCCTGCTCGGGTTCGTCGGCACCCCGCCCACTGGCGTCTTCCTCGGCAAACTCGAGATCTTCAGCGCGGCCGTCGACGGCGGCGCCACCTGGCTCGCAGCCCTCGCCGTCGCCAACACCGTCGCCTCCCTCTTCTACTACCTGCGCTGGCTCGTCCCCCTCTTCTCCACCACCGAGGCCGCCCCTGGCGAGGCCCACGCCGTTCTGGGCACCTGGGCAGCCGCCACGGCGTACACCGCCGCAGCACTCTCGCTCGTCCTCGGCCTCGCCGGCGGAGCGGTCCTCCCTTTCGGAGCGGGAGACCTGGCGCCCTGACGCGGCGTCAGAGCCTGCCGTTCAGCACCTGTTCCTCGTTCGGAACGGCGCCGCCGAACCGGCGGTCGCGGGAGGCGTACTCCATGCAGGCCCGCCACAGGTCGCGGCGGTCGAAGTCCGGCCAGAGGACGTCCTGGAAGACCATCTCCGCGTAGCTGCTCTGCCACAGCAGGTAATTGGACGTGCGCTGCTCCCCGCTGGGCCGCAGGAAGAGGTCGACGTCCGGCATGTCGGGGTAGTAGAGGTACTTGGCGAAGGTCTTCTCGTTGACCTTCGACGGGTCCAGCCGCCCGGCGGCGATGTCGCGGGCCATCGCCTGGGCGGCGTCGGCGATCTCGGCCCGTCCGCCGTAGTTCACGCAGAAGTACAGCGTCATGGCGTCGTTGTCGACGGTCTGCTCCTGGGCGACCTGGAGTTCCTGGACCACCGACTTCCACATCTTCGGCATGCGGCCGACCCAGCGGATGCGGATGCCCAGCTCGTCCATCTCGTCCCGGCGGCGGCGGATGACGTCCCGGTTGAAGTTCATCAGGAAGCGCACCTCCTCCGGCGAGCGCTTCCAGTTCTCGGTGGAGAAGGCGTAGAGCGAGAGGTTCTTGACGCCGATCTCCAGGCAGCCCTTGAGGACGTCGAGGACGACGCCCTCGCCGACCTTGTGGCCCTCGGTGCGGGGCAGGCCGCGCTCCTTGGCCCAGCGGCCGTTGCCGTCCATGATCACCGCGACGTGCTTGGGCACCAGCTCCGCCGGGAGCTTGGGCGGCCGGGCGCCCGAGGGGTGCGGGTCGGGCGTGCGGTACGAGGTCCGGTTCCGGCCCAGGAACCGATGGGGTGTTGGCACCATGTCTTGTCGACTCCTTGCTGTGTCTGCTGCTGTTGCTGCGCGGCGCTGCGCCGCGGATGGGGGCGCTCGGCGGCGCGGGCGCGCACCGACCGGCGGCAGGCGTCCTCAGGGAACGAGGAAGGCCATGGCGGTGGTCGCGCCGAGGGTCGCGCCCGCGAGCGTCTGGGCGGTGGTGTGGTAGGCCAGCACCACCCGGGACCAGCACACCGCGGCCACCAGGAGGTAGGCGCACGCCCACCACGGCGAGTGCACGACGGCGAGGATCGCCACGGCGGAGGACGCCACCGCGGCGTCCACGCTGATCTTCCAGCCGGTGTTGACGGCCAGCAGGACGATCGTCATGGCCCAGGAGGCGATCATCGCCGTGATGACGTCGGCCGGTGCGTGGCCGAGTGACATCACGGCGAGTCCCACGCCGATCGAGCTGAGGATCACGAGGAAGATCGGGGCGCATTGGGTGCGGTCCACGACGTGCCGGTCGCCCCAGGTTCCCCGCTTGCGGTGCCACTCGACGTACCCGGCGGGGATGACGCCTGCGCACAGGGCCCCGAACAGCCCCCAAAGGATGCCCGTCCACCTCTCCGCAGGGGCCCAGCCGACTCCGGTCATGCCGACGAGCAGGACGTTGCGGGGCTGGAGAACGTCGGTGATGGTTCGTGCCGCCCGGGTGACGGTTCCGTGCGGCGGACGAGGGGCGGCGCCGCGCGCTGTGCCCACGGGCTCGTGGCTGTCGGGTGCCGGGCCCGCTGCGGGAATGTCCGTGAGCATGGGGATCTGTCTCCGGTGATGGGGTGTGCGATCTGGCGCCGGTTCGGGGCACGGTGCGGCAGAACGCATCGATCGTACATTGTGTTCGACACTATGTATGATCAGCGGCCCCCCGGGGGGTGTCAGCTCGCTGGCGGTGCGGGCTGCTGCCGGCGGCAGTACACGCCGTACCACCAGATCTCGGCGAGCTCCCGGGCGAAGGCGGCGTCGCCGCTGGGATCGGCGGTACTGATATGACGGGCGATCGCCTGCTCGCCACCCCAGACGACGACTTTGCTCGCCGCGGCCGGGTCGAGACTCGCCGCCGTCAGCCCTGCCTGCCGGCGGTTCTCCAGGTCCCGGATGACGCGCGTTTCGAAGTCGTCGAGATCGGACGTGTAGAAGTCACGCACCCCCGAGTCGTACGTCGCCATCTCGCTGATCGCTGACAGCACTGCGAAATGCCGCCGATGCCCGGCGATTCCCTGCTCGAAGATCCGGGTCAGCGCGCTCACGCCGTCCGAGACCTCCATGGCGTCCCAAACGCTGTCGGCGGCCTCGAAGACCTCTTTTCTGACCGCGGCCGCGAGGCGCGACAGGACGTCGGCCTTGTCGCGGAAATGCGCATAGAATGTCGATCGCGCAATTTTTGCTTCGAGAATTATCCGCTGCACACTGACCTCGGTGTACCTCATTCCCTCATTGAGCATCTTCTCTACCGCTGCGAGGACGCGAGCCTCGACTGCCGCACGATTCTCTTCTGCTTCGTGGGAGGACTTACGGGTGATGGAGGCCATGGGCGAATCTTAGATCACGGTCCAGCGGCCGGTCGTCTCGATCGCCCGCGCAAAGCCGACCCCGCTCGCAGGGCATCGCCCGCCGCCTTGACCGCCATTGCCGGGCGCGTTGCGCCGAGGTTCACCCTGCGCACCGCAGCGCGGTCAGCCCCGGGCTGTCCTCGCCTCGGCCCTCACCGGCTGCGGCGTGCCGCCGATCGGAGCGGCCGGCGCAGCTGAGTCCGCCGTAGCCGATCCGCAGCAGACGCTAATTCAATTCCACCCGGAGTGCCCGCGGGGTCTCCCGGTAGATTCCCTTTCCGGCGAATGCCTTACGGAAGTCGTCCCTGGTCTCGCTGAGGTGCGCCCAGTCCTCGGTGTGCAATCCCACGACGATGTCACTGGCCAGGATTTCCGCGGCCAGCGCCGCGTCGGCGGACGACATCGTGAGGTTCCCCTCTGCGACAGGAAGGCGGGCGGCTCCGGCGAAGAGGAGTGCGATGTCGATCTTCCCGAAGCGCCCGGCGATGGATTCGACATGGGAGAGGGAGGCGTTGTCACCGCTGATATACACGCGCGGCGAGTTCCCGGTCTGGAGGACGAACCCGATGACGGGCCCGCGACTCTCCGAACCGGGAGGGCCGTGCAGTGCCGGAACGGCGGTGACCGTCACCTCGCCGATCTGCCGGGACGACCACGGCTCAAGGCCCGTGACCGTGCCACCGAGGTCCGCCGCGGCCTTGGTGGTGCTGATGGTGAGGGGCAGGCCCCGCAGGAACTGCTCGCCCAGCGTGTCGAGGTTGTCAGCATGGTGGTGGTGCGACAGCAGGGCCACGTCAATGGTGCCCAGGTCGCCCGGCGCCAGTGCGGGTCCGCGGGTCTTCGTGTGAGCGAAGCCGTTCCGCGGCTTGTAAGTCTGGGCGTTGTCGAAGGTGGGGTCGGTGAGGAAGCGGAGGCCTCCGTACTCGAGGAGTGCGGTGGGCCCTCCTATGTAGGTGACGGCGATGTCGTTCATGAACTGATTTCCCTCGGTCTCCTGTCGCGGTCTCTGATCAACCATACATGGTGTCGTACACTGTGTATGGCGACCTCGGAGCAACCCGTTCCGCCAGGCCGGCGGGGGGAAGAACCTTCAACCACCCTCACCCCCGGGAGAGCCGAATGGCCGGACCGACGCGAGTAGTCATCCTGAGCGGCGAAGGACCGCACGCCGATCCATGGCATCCGCTGCCGGAGACCAGCGCAAGAATGGCCGAGCTGCTGGCGCCCGCCCACGCGGTCGAGATCGTCACCTCTGTTGCCGATCTCGGCACGGCGCTGAAGAGCGCACACGTCCTGCTCGTCAACGCGAGCGCCAACAGGACCAAACCCATCCCGGAAGATGGGGAGTTCGGTCGCCGTCTCGATGAATTCCTCACCCGCGGCGGGGGACTCCTGGCGATGCACAGTTCCGCCATCGCCTTCCCGGGGCTGCCAGGCTGGCGGTCGGCTGTCGGAGCCGCATGGGACCACGGCAGGACTTTCCACCCGCCGATCGGCCGGAGCCTGATCCGGAGAAGCACGGCCGTGCACCCGATCAGCGAAGGGCTCGGCGACTTCTGGGTCCACGACGAGCGCTACAGCGACCTGGACCTGGTCAGCGGCATCGTTCCGCTGTACTTCCACACGGACGGTTCGAGGACGCACCCCCTGATATGGGCGCGTCCGACCGGCAAGGGCCGCACGGTCTACAACGCGCTGGGGCACGACCTGAGCTCCTTCGACTCCCCGGAGCATGCGGAGCTGCTGACGCGCTGCGTCTCCTGGCTCAGCCGCGAATCCGGGTCGCCGGTGGGACCGGGGGATGAGCCCGGCGCTCCTGCGGTCGGCCCGCGGCGGTAGCCGTTAGGCGTGCGGCGGAGTCCCCGACTCGTCACCGAGCCGGGGACGGGGAGCCGGTCGCGATCACCGGGTACGACTGCGTGACGTCACTCGCAGTCGTCCGGCTCCATGGCGCGCATGTCGGAACGGCTGCCCGCGTCGGCGGAGGAGCTGTTGTAGTCCATGCCGGCGTCGTCGTTCCGGAAGCTCTTGTGGGAGCTGACGTTGGCGCAGGTGTTGCCGAAGGCGGGGTTGAGGATGCCGAGGAGGTTGACGGAGTTGCCGCACGCGTTGACCGGGATGTCGATCGGGATCTGGATGACGTTGCCGGACAGGACGCCGGGCGAGCCGATCGCGGCGCCGGTCGCGTCGGAGTCGGCGGCGGCGACGCCGCCCGCGGCCAGAAGGATTCCGGCGGCCAGTGCGGTCAGCGTGGCACCCCTGCGGATTGCTTTCATTGCTTCTCCAGAGTCGTGTGGTGCGTCGGCGGCTGTCCGTAGCTGCCGACTGTCATGCGAGCTTCGGCCCGGCGGCCTGCGAGGTTTGGTTCAACCTGCCGGTATCACCCGTCCGGCTCCGAATCCGACCCTGATGGGCGTCAGCGCCGGGTGAGCCGGCCGCGGTGCTCGGTCAGCGGCTGGTAAGTCGCTCGTAGAGCCCGGTCCAGGCGGTGTCCTGCGTGCTGGGCGGCTGGTGGTCGCAGAAGGGCAGATCGTGCTGGGCGGTGTAGTAGCGGAGCATGTCCAGGACGGCCAGCGGCGCGCTGTCCTTCCCGGCGGTGTAGTCGGCGCCCGGCAGTACGTGCTGGTGCACCCGGCAGGTGGGGTGCGTGCCGGGGGAGCCGCGGTCGAGGGCGCCGGTGCGGGGTCCGGAGGCGCCGCAGGCTGTCAGGGCGACGGCGGCGAGCAGCAGCGCCGCGGTGCGGGCGGGGTGGGGCGGCATGGCGGTCTCCTCGGGGGTGGGTCACGCGGGGTCGGTGGCGCCGTCACATCGGTACGGCCCGCAGGGCGGTGCCGATGCCGACGGCCAGGATGAGCAGTGCGGTGCCCAGCGGGGTGAGCCGTGCGCCCCACCCGGCCAGTGCGTGCCAGCGGCCCCCTTCGAGGGCCGGGACGCGGTCGCGGAGCCTGAGCAGGAGCAGTCCGGCGGCGGCGAGCGTCGCGGCCATGCCGAGGCCGTAGCAGACCACGAGCAGGACGCCGAAGGCGGTGCGGCCCAGGGCGATGGACCCGAGCAGCACGACGAGTGCGGAGGGGCTGGGGACGAGGCCGCCGGCGATGCCGATGCCGACCAGGCCGCCCTTGCCGCGGCGGGGAGCGGGGTCATGGCGGTGGTGGTGCCGGCCGAGCCACCCGGGGGTGTGCGCGTGCTCGTGTTTCTGGGCCCGGGCCGGCTCGTCCTGCTCGAGTACCGCAGTTGCCGACGCGGACGCGGCGGACGCGTGGCCGGGGGGCGTGGCCTCAGGGGACTGGTGCGACCGAGGGTGCGGGTGGTCATGCTCGTGGCTGTGTGGCGAGGCGCCGTGGTCGTGGTCGTGGCCGGGGTGCGCGTGCGCCGCCGTGGTGGCCGGGAGGCGGAGTGTGCGCAGGGCGGCCGGCAGCAGCCAGAGCCCGGCCGCGGTGATGACGAGGCCGCTTGCCGTACCGAGCCAGCCCAGGACGTCCTCGCCGACGAGGGCGGAGGAGACGCTGAGCGCGACGCCGAGGGCGAGGACGGAGGCGGTGTGGGTGAGCGTGACGGTCCCCGCGACGGTGACCGCGTCGCGGGGCCGGCCCTGACGGCCTGCCAGGTAGGCGGCCATGATGGTCTTCCCGTGGCCGGGGAGGGCGGCGTGCCCGGCGCCGAGGACGAGGGCCATCAGGACCGCCAGGAGGCCGACGGGCAAAGTGAGCCGGCGGTGGTCGGTCAGCGCGCCCAGGTGCCGGTCGAGCGCGGCGTACCAGCCCGCGGCCCAACCGGCGTCCGGTGCGTTCGCGGCGGTGGCGGCGCCGCTGCCGGTGCCGAGCACCAGTGCGGCCTGCCGGGTGTCCAGGGGGCTGGACAGCAGGTCGGCGGGGTAGGCGTGCAGTTCGTGCGACACGGAACGCGCGGGTACGTTCGAGGTGCCGATCCGGATGCCCGCCCCGCGGGCGGTGATCTCGTGCCAGCCGATACGGGAGTCGTCCACGCCGGAGGTGAACCGCAGTTGCGTGCCGCTGCCGAGCGCGGCCGGGGCGGTCAGCGCGCACGCCAGACGACCGGTGTCCAGGCCGGCCTGCCCGGGCACGAGGCGGTAGGAGCCGCTGGTCACCCGGAAGGCGAGCGGCCGTACCGAGCCACCTGACGAGGTCGACGCCCCGGCCCGGACCCGGGTGGCCAGGGCCGCGCAGGCACGCCGGGCCTCGGCGGCGGCTTCCGCCGGACTGAGGGTGCCGTCGTGGTCGCTGTCCATGGCCGGTTGGGCCTGGAGGGTGGGGATCTCGGCGGTGTCCACGACCGCGAGGTCGTCGACGCGGTCGGCGCGCACGGTGAGGCCGTCGTAACGGTTGACGGTGAAGTTGCCCAGCGGGTGGGCGGCCACCGGTCCGGCCGCCGCCCAGAGCAGGGCCGGGACGGCGGCAAGCAGCAGGGCCACGCGGCGGAGCGGGATGCCCGCGGGGAAGGTCATCGGTGTCCTTGCAGCCGGGCCAGGCGCGTACGGGCGTCGGGCGCGTGGAGCGGGGAGAAGTGCGGGTTGGCGGCGAGCGCGCCGGCCAGGTCGGTACGCGCCGAGGCGTCGTCGCCGAGGGACTGCTCGATGACGCCGCGGTGGTAGCGCAGCAGGGCGTCGCGCCAGCCCAGCCGGTCGGCCTGCCGGGCGAGCGGGAGTGCGGCGGCGTCCCGTCCCGCGCGGTGCAGCGCCCAGCCCAGCGCGTCGGCGACCAACACGCTGTGCCGCCGGTGCCATTCGGCGGTCAGCAGGGTGACGGCGAGCTGCGGGTCGCCGTGATCGGCCTGGTACTGGCCGAGGTTGAGGTCGTCCACCACGCCGTTGGCGGCGAAGAGCTCCTGCTCGGCCCGCAGCACCCCGTACTCCGTCCGTGCCTCGCCGTCCCGGCCGAGCGACTGCAGCAACTCGCCGAGTTCCAGGACGTACTGCGGCTGCGGCACCCGTGCGACGGCGGCGCGGTAGTCGGTGACGGCGCGGTCGGTCTGGCCGAGCGCCGCCTCGGCGCGGGCGGAACCGGCGAGCGAGGCGGTGTAGGTGGGGTCGGCCGCGAGCGCCCGGTGGTAGTGGTCGAGGGCCTGCTGGGGATGGCCGGTGTTGAAGGCGAGTTCGCCCAGGTAGTGCTGGCAGAAGGCCACGTCGGCGGGGGAGGAGGCGTCGTCCAGGGCGCGTTGGAGCGCCTGCGCGGCCTCGGTGGTACGACCGTGCAGCTCCAGGGCGTAGGAGGCGCGGGTGAAGGACTCGGTGGACGGGTGGAGGTCGAGCATGTGCTGGACGGCGTCCTGCGCGGCGGGGTCGTCGCCGAGCTGGGTCAGCGCGTCGTTGAGCGCGCCGTAGGGCGCCCACGCGTACGGGTCAACGGCGACAGCCTTGCCGGCCCATTCGCGCGCTTGGCCGAACTGGTGCCGGGCGTTGGCGAGTCCGGCCATACCGGTCAGGGCGGCGGTGTTGTCCTGCGGCTGAAGCGCCAGTGAACGGCGCAGCGCGGACTCGGACTTCGGGTAGAGGGTCGGGTCGACGGTGAGCCGGGCCTGTTCGACGTAGGCGGAGCCGAGCTGCGCCCAGCCGGCCGCGTCGGCCGGCTGCTGTCGCAGCCCTGCCTGCAGCTTGGTGATCACCGCGCCCATGCTCTGCGGACCGCCCGGCACGCTGTCGCCGCGGCCCGGCGCCGACAGCGGCGCCGGGGGACCGGGCGGATCCGCGGAGTGCTCGAGTACCGCGAAGCCGGTCAGGCCGGCACACAGCGCGGCGGCGGTGGCGATCAGTGCAAGGCGGCGCATGGAGTTCGTGTCCTCGGCTCGAAGGCGGTGCGGCGTCCGTAAGCGGGGCGGGCGCCCGGTGCGGGCCGGTGGCTCCGTGTCCGCACCGGGCGCCCGTGGGGTCATCCGGCCTGGTTCACCGCGTCGGTGAAGGGCAGCGCGATGTACGGGAACGTGCCCGTGAAGGGGCGGCCGGGACCGTTGACGCCGTCGCCGGCGGCCAGGGCCTGGACGAGGTGCCCGGGCGTGGCGCCTTCGAGCACCTGCAGGGCGATGTCGACGACGTCGTCACCCATGCGCCGCCCGTTCGGGAAGCCCTGGAAGTCGCCGGCGAGCACGCCGAGCCGGTTCGGGTCCGCCGTGACCGGGGTCGACATGTTCAGCCGCAGCTCCTCCGCGGGCACGAAGCGCCGCTTGTCGATGTCCTTGTTCAGCAGCTGCGAGTTGAGGTCGACCGCCAGCGGGCCGCCGGCCGCCTTCGCGATGCCCGTCAGGAAGATCTCCTGGAGGTCGGTGCGCGGGGTGGCGGGGGCGGGGATGCCGTAGATCTTCTGGATGAGCTTGGGCACCTCGGGGTCGAGGACTCGTCCGACGAGCCTGGGCTGGTTGTGGTCCTGGGACGGCGGCAGGGCGTTGAAGGCGTTCTTCAGGCCCGCGGGGACGACCGCCTCGTTGACCAGCGGGTTGCCCAGCCGGGAGACCTGCACGTAGGGGCCGGTGGGGGTGGCCTTGCCGGGGCTCAGCTGCAACGTACGCCGCTCGGTGGTGCTCCACACTCCGACGACCGGGTTACGCGTGGCGTTGCCGCGGTAGGCCAGCGCGGACTTGGGCACCTGGATGGCCAGGGTGTTCACGTTGTAGCCGTTGAGCGTGTTGTGGCCGGTCTCGCTGAGGTTCCCGCCGTAGAGGAGGTCGAAGATCCGCAGGTCGAGGAAGAACGGGTCGGCCGCCTGGCTCGCCACGGTCTGCCCGCCGCCGGGCAGCCTGCGGGTCGCCTGGTTCCGCAGCCGCCCGTAGTTCGGCATGGACGCCTTGCCGACATTGGACGGGGCGGCGATGGCGTCCCTGACCAGCGTGACGGGGCGGTGGCCGGCCCTGATCTCCTGCAGCGTGTAGTGCTGGCGGAACAGCAGGGTCGGGTCGGTGAGGTTGTTGACGACCCCGTTGTTGTACAGGAACGTCTTGTCGCCGCGGCGGTCCTCGTTGCGGAACGTCCACCGGTAGGTGAGGTCCGGTTTGCCGGTGCCCTGGCTGTCGATGTTGATGTCGTAGTGCGCGTCGGTGGCGAACGGGTAGAAGTTCGGCCCGCCGTTGGGCTCCTGGAACGGGTACCAGTTCGCGACCAGCGTCACCGTGTCGGACTTGTCGGGGCTGGAGAACGCGTAGAGATCGGTGTTGTCGACCTGCGGGTCCGAGGCGATCAGCGGCGCCTCGCGGTGGCTGGACGCCTGGCCGACGCCGGCGCCGGGACCGGCCAGCGCCGCACCCGCGACCGCGGTGCTCAGCGTGAGCAGGAGGGCGGCCGACTTCCGCCGGCCGATGCCGGCCGGTTTTCTGCGAAGGGTCATCGAGGGGCTTTCTCTGGGGGAGGAGGAGGACGCGGCCCTGCGGGCCGGATCACACGTTCCTGCCAGTTCGTCCCCACCGGGTGCCGGGATGGGTCGAGCCGGTGGAATTCACCCGGAAGGCCCATAAATCTTCCGCCCGGAGGTGTAAAGGGACATCCCGACCTCGGCTGACGGCCACGGAGGACGCAGGGGACTCGAACAGGTGGCAGGCGGCGTCCGCGGCGTCGTCAGGAGCGCGCGAGCCGGGCCGCGAGGTAGGGCGCGGTGGCGCTGCGGCGGGCCCGCGCCACATCGGTCGGCGGGCCCGCCGCCACCACCCGCCCGCCCGCGTCGCCGCCGCCCGGACCGAGGTCGATGACCCAGTCGGCGGTGGCGATCGTGTCGAGGTCGTGCTCGACGAGGACGACCGTGTTGCCGGCGTCGACGAGCCGGTGCAGCTGTCGCAGCAGCAGCGCGATGTCCGAGGGGTGCAGACCCGCCGTCGGCTCGTCGAGCAGGTAGAGCGCGTGCCCGCGGCGGGCTCGTTGCAGTTCGGTGGCCAGTTTGATGCGTTGCGCCTCACCGCCGCTGAGCTCCGTCGCGGGCTGCCCCAGCCGCAGGTACCCCAGTCCCACCTCGCGCAACGTCTCCAGGCTGCGGGAGGCGGCCGGGACGGCGGACAGGAACGCGGCGGCGTCGTCGACGGACAGCCCCAGCACCTCCGCGATGTTCTTGCCGCGGTAGGTGACTTCCAGCGTCTCGGCGTTGTACCGGGCGCCATGGCAGGTCGGGCATGGCGCGTAGGTGCCGGGCAGGAACAGCAGTTCCACCGCGACGAATCCTTCGCCCTGGCAGGTCTCGCACCGCCCGTCGGGCAGGTTGAAGGAGAACCGCCCGGCCGAGTAGCCGCGCGCCCGGGCCTCGTCCGTCCCCGCGTACAGCTTGCGCACCGCGTCGAACATCCCGGTGTACGTGGCGAGGTTGGACCGGGGAGTCCGGCCGATGGGCCGCTGGTCCACCCGGACCAGCCGGTCGAACGACTCGACGCCCGACGCGTCCTGGACGTCGACCTCCAGCTGCGCCTCCTCCGGCTCCTCGGGTACGAGTCCGAGGTGGCCGCGGACGACCTCGGCGAGCACCTGCGTCACCAGCGTCGACTTTCCTGAACCGGACACGCCCGTCACCGCCGTCAGTACGCAGAGCGGTACGTCGACGGACACGTTGCGCAGGTTGTGGCGGGAGACGCCGCTCAGGTGCAGCCAGCCGTGCGGTGTGCGCGGGCGGTGGGCGAGCGGCTGGGCGCGCCCGAACAGGTACTGGCTCGTGGCCGACGTCCCGACTTGCTCAAGACCGGCGACCGGGCCGCTGTACAGCACGCGTCCGCCGCCCTCGCCCGCGCCGGGGCCGATGTCGACCACCCAGTCGGCCCGCCGTACGACGTCCATGTCGTGCTCCACGACGAAGAGCGTGTTGCCCGCCGCTTTGAGGCGGTCCAGCACGTCCAGCAGCGGTTCCGCGTCGGCCGGGTGCAGGCCCGCGGAGGGTTCGTCGAGGACGTAGACGACGCCGAACAGCCCCGAGCGCAGCTGGGTGGCGATCCGCAGGCGCTGCGCCTCGCCGGGCGACAGGCTCGTCGAGCGGCGCCCGAGGCTGAGGTATCCGAGCCCGAGGTCGAGCAGCACGTCGACCCGCGCGACCAGGTCGCCGCAGATCCGGACCGCGACCTCGGTCGTCTCCCCGGATCGGGCGGTCGACGTGGTGGCGTCGGCCTCGGACCGCTCCGCGACGGGCCGCAGCAGCGCCACGACCTCGGTGAGCGGCATCGCGTTGATCTCGGCGATGGAACGTCCCGCGAAGGTCACGGCGAGCGCCTCGGGCCGCAGCCCGCTGCCGTGACACACGGGGCAGGGCACACTCCTGACGAACCGGAGCGCCCGTTCGCGCATCTTGTCGCTCTTGGAGTCGGCGAGGACGTGCATGACGTGCTTGCGCGCGCTCCAGAACTTGCCCTGGTAGCCGTAGTCGACGCGCTCCTCCTCCGGCTCGATGTACACGGAGGGCTGCTCGTCGGTGTACAGCAGCCAGTCCCGGTCCTTCTTCCTGAGCCTGCGCCACGGTCGGTCGATGTCGATCCCCAGGCCGCTCACGACACTGCGCAGGTTGGCGCCCTGCCAGGCGCCGGGCCAGGCGGCGATCGCCCCCTCGCGGATGCTCAGCGAGGGGTCCGGGACAAGCAGGTCCTCGGCGACGTCGTGCACCACGCCCAGCCCGTGGCACTCCGGGCAGGCGCCGGCCGCGGTGTTGGGTGAGAACGACTCGGCCTCCAGTCGGGCTGCCCCCGGCGGATAGGTGCCCGCGCGGGAGTACAGCATGCGCAACAGATTGGACAGCGTGGTGATGGTGCCGACCGTCGAGCGCGAGCTGGGCGACCCGCGTCGCTGCTGCAGGGCCACGGCCGGTGGCAGTCCGGTGATCTCCTGCACGTGCGGTGCGCCGACCTGCTGCAGGAGCCGTCGGGCGTACGGCGCCACGGACTCGAAGTAGCGCCGCTGGGCCTCCGCGTAGAGGGTGCCGAAGGCGAGCGAGGACTTGCCCGAACCGGAGACACCCGTGAAGGCGACCATCGCGTCCCGCGGAATGTCGACATCGATGTTCCGCAGGTTGTTCTCACTGGCACCCCGGACATGCACGAAGAGGTCGGTCGCGTCCTTGCTCACCGCTCCTGACTACCTCATCGCGACGGAAGCCGCGCGACAGGCGCCGCCACCGGACTGGTGGTCCGCCGGCCCGGTCGTGTCAGCTGAAGGTGCGGCGGTAGGTCTGCGGGCTGACTCCTGTGGTGCGTTTGAGGCGGTCGCGGAAGGCGGTGGGGGAGCCGAAGCCCACCTGGGCGGCGATGCGCTCGACGGAGTGGCCCGTGGTCTCCAGGAGGTGTTGGGCCTGGCGTCTGCCGACTGCCGACCCGCACGTCCTTCGGACGCACCACCTCGCAGGAAGAACGAACCCATGTCCGCTTCAGCCACCGTGCCCGCCGCCGTCGGCACGATGAAGGCCACATTCGCAGTACGACGGGACGGCGCCCCGACCGCAGCCGTACCGTGCGCATGGCCGGAGAGAACTGACCGTGACCAAGGTCCTTCTCTCCCTGCACGTTCTGGCCACGGGAGCGTGACCGTGCGGACCCGGTCCTCGCGCATCGCAGCGCACATCGAACTCATCTCGCTGGTCGTCCTGCTGGCCAACCTTGCCACCGCCCACGTCAGGTCCGTCTCGTCCCTCATGGGCCCGACCCACCTCGCCCGCCCGGTCGGGCAGCATGGTGACGTCCGCGTGGACTTCATAGCGGCGACGAAGGAGTAGGGCGGATCGCCGCCACCCGGGCGCTGCCCTGCGCGCCACGCCCGCCGCCTGCCCCCGCGCACCTGCCGGGTGGACGAGGCCGGGTGGCGGGCACGTGACGCCGCAGCGGTCAGACCGGCAGCTCTTCGACGGCCGTCTTCAGGGCGGCCAGCGCCGCGCGGTAGAAGCGCGGCCCGTAGGAGACCCGTGCCACGCCGAGTTCCCTCAGCGTGGCCAGGTCGAGGGGGCCGCCGGGGTTGGCGTTGACCGGTCCTGGGAGTCCGGCGACGAGCGCGGCGACCTGGTCCCTCTCGCGCATGCCGATCGGATAGACGCAGTCGGCGCCGGCCGCCAGGTACAGCAGGCCACGCCGGACGGCCTCCGCGACGCGGTCTGCCTCGGGGACACCGCCGGCAGGCAGGAAGGCGTCGACCCGGGCGTTGATGACGAGAGGGACTCCGGCGTCGTCCGCGGCGAGACGGACTCCCGCGAGCCATTCCGCCTGGGCACCGGCGTCCACCAGACCGCCGGCCCGGTGGTCGCTGTCCTCCAGGTTGCAGCCCACCGCGCCGGTCTCCAGCAGGCGTGACACCAGTTCAGCCGGCTTCATGCCGTATCCCGCCTCGGCGTCCACCGTGACCGGGACCGTGACAGCGCGGGCGACGCGCCCGGCCGCGGCGAACATCTCCTGCCAGGGTGCGCCCTCTCCGTCGGGGTGGCCGAGCATCGCCGAGACGGAGGCGCTGGCCGTGGCGACCGCCGGGAACCCGGCCTCCGCCACGACCTTCGCACTTCCCGCGTCCCAGACGTTGGGCAGTACGAGCATGTCGCCCCGGTGCAGCTCGCGGAGCCTTTCGGCGCGGGCCCTGAGATCCGCTACGTCGGTGGCCATGAATACCTCCGTGTCGATGGTGCGAGCTCCCATGGTGGGGACTCCGCCTACGCGTCGGGCTGTGTCGCCGCGCCGGAGCGGGAGAGCTCGGGCGGGCGGCACGGTGCCCCTGATGTATAGACACCTGCGGATCCGGAAATCTGTCTCATCCGGCGAAGCCAGTTGGCGGGGACCGATCGTTGCGGACCTGTCCCTGCCGAAGATCCGCCCGCGTTCGGCCGGCGCCTCCGGGCAGCAACGCCGGTACGCCAGTGGCCGCCTGCGCCCGGGACGCGCGCGTAGGGAGCCGTCAGCTGTCGTCGGCCTCGTCCTGCGTCAGCCGTCGCATGATGTGGAAGAACTGTTCGCTCTCAGCGGGTGACAGGCGCGCCAGCACTTGCTGCTGGATCGACTCGATGACCTCGTCCAGAACCGGGAGCTGGCGTCGGCCGTCGTCGGTGATGGTGACGATGTTGCGGCGCCGGTCGTCCGGGTCGACGCTACGGGCGACGAATCCGCGCCGCTCCAGTTCGGCGATCGCGCCGGCGACGTCCTTCCGGTCCATGCGGGTGCCGCGGCCCAGATCTGCCTGACTGGCCACGCCCCACTCGTCAAGAGCCGCGAGAAGCCGGTAGTGGTAGCTGCGGAGCCCCGTACCCGAGGCGGCGAAACCGGCTGCCATGAGCCCGACGGACCGCGTGTAGGCGCGAGCGAGCAGCCAGGTGGGCTTGCCTTCGATGCGAGAGGGGAATCGGTCCTCACTCTCCTCAACGCCACCCATGGCCGTCAGCCTACCAGCGCGGGTTTCACATTCGTTGGGTTGCCAACGTTGGGGGCCCAATGCTACGTTTCCGATACGCCCCGCAAAGCGAACCCCGGAAGACGACGACGGCATAGCGCCGCCCTGTCGTTCCCTCAGGCATTGCAGCCCGACAACGAATTCGGACCACACGAGAAGAGGTACAGATGTCCGACCAGAAGATCCTGCCGACAGGCGACCCCCCTCTCGACCGGACCGGCGAACAGCGTCGGCTGGCAGTCGCTGTGGCGGTGATCGCGGTCGCACGTTTCATGGTGGTGCTCGACGGCACCATCATGATCGTCGCCCTGCCGCGTATCGGCCGGACGCTGAGCATGTCCGGATCCGATCTGGCCTGGGTGATCAACGCGTACTCGCTCACTTTCGGCGGCCTCATGCTCGTCGCCGGCCGAGTCGGCGACCTGCTGGGGCGCAAACGCGTATTCAGGTTCGGGATCGTCTTCTTCGGCGCCGCGTCGCTCGCTGGAGGCCTCGCGCCGACCGGCGGGAGCCTCATCGTTCTCCGCGCGCTCCAGGGAGTGGGCGCCGCGATCGCCACACCCGGTGCACTGTCCCTCCTGGTCAGCACCTTTCCGATCGGTCCCCTGCGCACCAAGGCGCTGGGGGTCTACGGGGCGGCGACGGGAATGGCCTCGGTCATGGGTCTGCTCCTGGGGGGCCTTCTCACGACATACCTCGGATGGCGATGGGTGCTCTTCGTCAACGTGCCGATCGCGGCCCTGACCGCTGTCGGCGTCCGTGCTCTGGACGACGGCGACCCGACTCCCGGAAAACTCGACCTGCCCGGCGCGACAACCGAGACCGCGGGCGTGGGCAGCCTCGTCTTCGCAGTCAACCGGGCAGGAGAGCAGGGCTGGAGCGACCCGACCGTCATCACCTGTCTCGGCGCGTCAGCGGTCCTTCTCCTGGCGTTCGTCCTGCTCCAGAGGTCGAGCAGCCGGCCGATGATTCCACGCGGGGTCCTCGCCGAGCCAGGACGGGCACGCGCCAACGTGATCACGCTGGTCACCGCCGCCGGTATGTTCGCCACCTTCTACTTCCTCACGCTCTACCTGCAGCAGGTGCACGGGTACTCCGCACTGCGCACCGGCCTGTTCTTCCTGCCCTTCGCTGTCGGCTTCGGCATAGCCGCCGGCGGCGTCGGCCCCCAACTGCTCGCGAGGACATCCGAACGAGCCGCACTGTCCGTCGGCCTGCTCATCGCCGCCGGCGGCATGATCTGGTTCAGCTTCCTCACGGCGCATTCCAACCCGTTCACCGTGGTCCTGCCCGCTTCGCTCGTCACCGGGATCGGACTGGGGGCAACCCAGGTGGTGACAACAAGCGTCGGCGTTCGAGGTATCGACAACTCCGAGGCAGGCGTCGGCTCGAGTCTGCTGACCGCGGGCAGCCAGATCGGCAGCGCCCTGGGCCTGGCCGTTCTCGCCACCGTGGCCTCGGCCGCGACGCGCCACCGGACCGCGACGAACCACGCCCAGTTCAACGAGGCACTCACGCACGGCTACACGATCGCGTTCATCGTCGCGGCCGGGATCTATCTCGCAAGTCTGACCATCGCGTTCACCATCAAGCCGCTGCGCGAGCCTCGAACGGCGGACGGCGGAGCAGGGATTTCCCCGACATGCTAATAGGAGGGGCCACATGGCTACCATTCTTTTGAGTTCCGCTGACGAAGGGGCTCCGGGCTCGGGGACCGTTCTCGTGATCGGCAAGAGTGAACTCGCCTTGACGGGCAGCGTGGAGCTCATTCGGGCAAACGGTCGAATCGCCGGAGCGACCAACGACTTCGACAACGTCACGCGCCTGTTCGACGCCGGCCGGATCGACGTCGTGGTGTTCGGCGGGATGGTACCGCCGAGCAGGAAGGAATCACTGCGGGAAATCATGGCGCGGCTGAATCCGGCCATCGTGTTCGTGCAGGGTCTCGCAGGTATCCCGGGTCTCATCGCGGAACAGGTCGAGGCGACTCTGGGGCCGGTCGCCCGTCCAGGTCTCGACGTCACGTACGACCCGCATGCGCGCCAGGCCGTGATGACCCTTGACGCCGAGGAGCATGTGCGCGTGGTCGCGTTCTGGCACACCGCGTTCGTCCCTCCGGACCCGTCGAGCACGTCCCGCGTCATCTTCGACGACGCTCTGCCGGCGGGATCGCACCGCGTAGGGGTTCCCGACGACGTCCCGACCGTCGCGTCCTTCCTGGTCGTCCACCTCGGGGAGTCGGTGTATCCGTTCGTCGTGGGGCCCATGCCGGAAGGTCTGGCACCGGCAGCGCCGACCACGTGACGGAACCGGGGTCGCTGCGGGGCGCTGACCGGCCGTCCGGCCCGGTCAAGCCGTGCCATGGGGGGCTTGGACAGGGTCCATGTCAGCTCGGCTCGGATGTGTGCTGGTTGTAGGCGACGGAGTCCAGCAGGTCGGAGGGTGGTTCCTCCACCCGGAGCCTGAACAGCCAGCCACGTCCGAACGGGTCGTCGCTGACCGACCTCGGCTCGTCGACCACACCCTGGTTGACCTCGGTGACCACGCCGGCGACGGGGGCGAAGACGTTCACGGTCAGATCGGACGTCTCGACCTCACCGCAGATGTCGCCGGCGTCAACTCTCGTACCCACATCGGGCAGCCGCAGGTAGACGATCTCGCCGACCTCGTCGACCACGAGTTGGGTGATGCCGATCGTCAGCACGCCCGCCCCGCCGTCCAGGTCGTCCAGACCCCCGACCCATTCGTGCTTCGTGCTGTACTTCAGTTCCTCGGGAACCGGCATGACCACTCCATCCGTCCGCTACTCACAGGTCACCGCTCCTTGCGAACGGTGACAAGGAGATCATGGCCCACGGCGGCGATCGGGCAGCGCCGAGCCACACCCGCCGCCCGGAATCGCAGCGCGGCCCGGCGGACCTCCGGGTCCGACGCCGGCAATCCGCAACCCGAAGGCGGCGGCCGGCAGGCGAAACGCCGCTCCGATTTTGCGACCTTGGCTTCGAGGTGCCGTTTCCTCCATGACATGGGATGGATCCATACGGGTGCTGCTGACCGCCCGTCTGGGGACTTCCTCGCGGCCCGGTTGACGCCGCAAGCGGGAGCGGCTGGAGCCAGGATGGGGCATACCTCGCGACCGGCGGATATCGCGTGCATGTGCCTCAGACATGGGATGACCTGGTAGCCTCGGCCAGCGCCTGCAGGGGAGTGGGGATCGATCGATGTCACTGACCGACAAAGCCATCGCCCGGATCAGGGAACTCATCCAGTCCGGAGAGCTTCTTCCCGGTGCGAAACTGCCTCCGGAGCAGAAGTTGGCCTCGGACCTCGGGCTGTCCCGCAACCTCATGCGCGAGGCGGTCAAAGCCCTGGTGGTGGCACGGGTTCTGGAGATCCGGCGAGGGGACGGAACCTATGTGACGAGCCTGGAGCCGGAGCTGCTGCTGAAAGGCCTCGGCTCCGCGGTGGAACTGCTCCGCGGCGACAAGCTGCTGGAGCTGACCGAGGTCCGCAGGCTCTTCGAACCGATCGCCACGGGTCTGGCCGCCGGCCGGATCACCGCGGAGGACCTCACCGGGATCAAGTACCACCTGGACGCGATGACGCAGGCAGGCGAGGACGTCGAACTGCTCAACAAGCACGACGCCGCCTTCCACTGCGCGGTGATCGCCTCCGCCGGGAACAGCACGCTGGCCACGCTGCTCGAGGGCATCTCCAGCCGCACGGTACGCGCTCGCGTGTGGCGCGGTCTGGCCGACGACAACGTCGGTGATCGCACCATCGCGGAACACCGGGCGATCTACGACGCCCTGGTGGCAGGCGACAGCGCCCTCGCGGAGGCCGCAGCGCTGATCCATGTGAGTACGACCGAGCAGTGGCTGCGCGAGCACTTCGACCAGGAGTGCCCGCAGAACGGCGCGGGTCAACGCCCGTGAACGACCGGCCGGAAGGAAGAGAACGGTGAGGATTCGCCTGGCGTACGGCGAGAGCGGGCTGGACATCGACGTGGACCCCGCCGTGACCACCGTGGTCGAGCCCGTGCACCATGAGGCCGCCGGTGACCAGGCCGCGGCGCTGACCGCGGCGCTGCGGCACCCGGTCGCCGGGCCTCCGCTGCGGGAGCGGGTCCGCCCCGGGCAGACGGTGGCGATCTCGATGTGCGACGGCACCCGCCCGCAGCCGCGGCATCTGATGATCCCCGCTGTCCTGGCGGAGCTGGAAGGGATCGTACGTCTCGACGACGTCGTGATCCTGGTCGCCACCGGGACCCACCGTGGCAACACCGACGCCGAGCTGCGGCGGATGCTCGGTGACGACGTCGTCGACCGGGTGCGTGTCGTCAACCACGACGCGCGCGACCGGAGTCTGCTGACCTGGATGGGCGTCCACGGCGACCAGGTGCCGGTATGGCTCAACAAGCAATGGGTCGAGGCCGACGTCCGGATCACCACCGGGTTCGTAGAACCGCACTTCTTCGCCGGCTTCTCCGGCGGCCCCAAGCTCGTCGCCCCCGGGCTTGCCGCCCTGGAGACCGTGCTCGTACTCCACGACGCCTCCCGTATCGGCAGCCCCCGTGCCACCTGGGGCGTCACCCGCGGAAACCCCGTCCACGACGATGTGCGCGCCATCGCCGAGGCCACCGGTGTCACCTTCGCCCTCGACGTGATCCTGAACCGGGACAAGGACATCGTCGCCGCGTTCGGCGGCGACCTGATCCCCATGCACGCCGCCGCCACCGCCGCCGCTACAGGCATGGCCATGCGCCCGGTGCCGGAGCCGTTCGACGTGGTGGTCACGACCAACTCCGGCTTCCCACTGGATCAGAACCTCTACCAGGCGGTGAAGGGGATGTCGGCCGCCTTCCAGGTGGTACGGCCTGGAGGGATGATCGTGTGCGCCGCCGAATGCCGCGACGGCTTCCCCGATCACGGTTCCTACCGCCAGGTCCTGGCCTCGGCGGGCTCACCCCAGGAGCTGCTCAGGACCATCGAGGCGCGTTCGGCGGCTGAGACCGTCCCCGACCAGTGGCAGGTGCAGATCCAGGCCCGCATCCAGGCCGGAAGCGAGGTGGTGATGGCGACCTCGTACCTGACCGACGACGAGCTGGCAACCGCCCACCTGCGACAGACGCGGGACGTCTCGGAAACCGTGGCCCGGGCTCTTGCCCCCGCAGGGCGGGGGGCGCGGCTGTGCGTTCTCCCCGAAGGCCCGCAGACGATTCCCTATCTGACCGGACTCATCTGACCTCGGACAGGGTCGACGTGCGCGCTTGACACCCCAGCACACGGCAGGGCTGCGGCCGGAGCGGTCGGTGCCGGGGTCGGACGCACTGCGTCCGACCCCGGCATGAGAGGTACTTCGGCCGTCACGCCGCTGCGGTACCTCCCGGCGTGCAGGGCGGTACCACCGGGTCAGTGCTGCAGGGTCAGCACGCCGGGCCGCCAGGGCAGTTGGTCGTAGGGGCCGCCTGCGTTGGGTGCCTTGCCCTGGTAGAGGAACTGCAGGTTGCAGGGGTCGATGGTCATGGTCTGGTCGGGGTTGTTGCGGACCAGGTCGCCGTGGCTGATGTCGTTGGTCCAGCTGGCGCCGCTGTTGGCCTTGCCTGCGAAGGGGTTGCTCTCGCTGGCGGCCTGCGGGGTCCATGAGCCGCTGAGGCTGGAGGCGGTGAAGGAGCGGAAGTAGCGTCCGTTGGCGCCCATGGCCTCGACGATCATGAGGTACTGGTTCTGGTTCTGGACCTTGTAGACCTGTACGGCCTCGAAGAGGTTGGCCTGCGAGTCGCTCATCACTGTCGTGTACGACGAGCCGAAGTTGCCGGGGAAGTTCCCGATCGGCATGCTCGCCCGGTAGATCTTGCCGTTGTCGCCGGCGAAGAACAGGTACATGTTCTGGCCGTCACCGATCAGCGTCTGGTCGATGGGGGCGGAGGGGGAGATGCTGCCGGTGAACAGCGGCTGCTGGGAGGACCAGCCGTTGGGGTTGGTGGGGTCACTCGACGTGCGGTAGAAGAAGGGCCACGCACTCCACTGGGACGCCAGGACCCAGATGTTCTTGGGTGCGAAGTAGAACAGCGTGGGCGCCACGGTCGCCTGGCTCATCCCGGTCTGGCCGGCCGAGGCCATGTCCGACCAGTTGGTGAAGGGACTGAACATCATCGAGCCGTACCCGGACCCCGACACGTTCGACGCATAGACCAGGTGCTTGCCGTTGTACACCACGCTGGAGAAGTCCTTCAGCGACACCCAGCCGTTCGCCGGCTGCGCCAGCGCACCTGTCGACGACCACCGGTACGTCGACGGAAGGGCACACGTCCCGCCCGTCGGCGGAGGGCTTGTCGTCCCCGAAAGGCCGGTCCACTGCTGGTTGGTGCGGCCGTTGCACGTCCACATCTCCACCGCGGTGCTGTTGGCCGTACCGCCGCCGGTGACGTCCAGGCACAGCCCGGACTCCGCGCTGACGACCGTGCCGTCGGAGTTCACCCGCCACTGCTGGTTCGAGCCACCGTTACAGGTCCAGATCTCCACCCGGGTACCGGCCGCGGTGGCGTGGCCAGGGACGTCCAGGCACTTGCCGCCGTACACGGACAGCTCGTTGCCGGACGTCAGCGTCCACTGCTGGTTGGATCCACCTGAGCAGTCGTAGATCTGCAGGTACGTGCCGTCGGTCTGACTGGCGTTCGGCACATCGAGACACCGTCCGGAACCGGCACCCCGCAGGGCGCCGGTGGTGGCCGCCTGGGCCGGGCCGGCGACGAGCATCGCCGCCAGCGCGACCAGTGCCGCTGCCACGGAGGCGAGCATCACGGACAGCTGCCTGCGGCCTGGGTTCTTCCGGTGCGTGGGGACTTCCGAATCGGTGAGCAATCGGTTCCGGGGCGGTTTCGCATAGCGCCAGGACATGGAAGATCGTTCTCCTCGCGTGGGGGGACAAGGCAGCGATCGTGCCTTGGAGAAGAAGCGAGCGGTGCGGGACCCGATCGTCGCGCGATCGGTCCTCGCAGGGCTTCATGAGTGCTTCACATCGACGACATGAGTTCGCGATGTATCAGACATATAAACTGCATCAGGTGGCGCCAGCCGTCAAGACGTCCGAGCCAACGGGTGCCCCCGGCTGCCCGATTGTGCCGATTGTCGGCGCGCGGTTCGTACACGACCCATGAGACGCCTCGGAGCACGAGCCGCTTCGCCGCCGAAGAATCCTACTTTTCACGCCGTTGAGGACTGGCTGTCGCCGCGCCCGCTCGGTCACCGTTCCAGGGGACGGGCAGTCGACCGAGGCTGTCCAGCTGCCGCTGGACGTGCTCGGCCTCGGTGAGGCGGTGCTGGGCGGTGAGGAGCTCACGGGCCTGCTGCCAGATGTCGCGGGCTCGGCCTGGGCGGCGCTGGGCGAGCAGGATCCCGGCGATGCGCTGCAGGACGTCGGCTTCCAGGTGGCTGTGGCCCTGCGTGCGGCAGATGGCCAGGGCCTGGTGGTAGTAGCCGAGGGCCTGGTCGTGTTCGCCGAGGCAGTGGGCGATGTGACCGAGGCTGTCGAGGGTGCTGGATTCGCCGAGCTGGCGGTGGTCGGCGGGGTGGCTGCGGAGCAGGGCGAGGGCGGCTCTGCAGTTGGCTCGGCCCTCGATGTGGTCCCCGAGCCGGGACTGCAGCCAGCCCACACCGTTGAGGGCGCGGGCCTGCTGGTAGGCGTCGCCCCGGATACGGAAGACCGTCAGCGCGCGCTGGGCGTGCTCCAGCGCGCGGCGGTCGTCGCCGCGCCGCTCCCAGGCGCCGCCGAGGCTGTGGTGGATCTCGCCCTGAGCCGCGATGTCGCCGCTGAGCTCGGCCAGATCGAGGGCCTGGGCCAGCTGCCGCAGGGCGTCCGAGGTCCTGCCGAGCCGGGCGTAGGCGTCACCGAGCATCTGGTGGGTCTGGGTACGGACGTCGAGGCCGTCGAGGTGCTGGGCGCCGGCCACGGCCCCCTGCCAGGAGGCGGCCTGCTCCTCCAGATGTCCGCGTCGGCGGTGGTAGGGGTCCAGCGCCCAGGCCAGGTCGCAGACCTGGGCGTGCCAGCCGTGACTGCCGGCCATCTGCTGGGCGGCGAGCAGGTTGGTGTGCTCGGCATCGAACCAGCCCATCGCGGAGGCGGCATCCGGCAGCGGGTGCGGTACTCGCTCCGGCGTGGATTCGCCGGACCGCCACGCGGGCTGGTGCGGCGCGAGTAATCGGGCGCCCGCCCGTGCGGTATCCGCGTAGAAGTCCACTACACGGCGCAGCGCCGCCTGCCGGTCCGCCGCGGTGTGGTGGCCCTGGGCGTGTTCGGCGGCGAGCAGCCTGAGCAGGTCGTGCATGCGGTAGCGGTCTGGGGTGTGCCGCTGGATCAGGTGGGCATGGTCCAGCTCGCGCAGCAGGGGACGGGTCGCGGTGGACGGCAGCGCCAGCAGGCTCGCGGCCGCGACGGCCGTGATGTCGGGGCCGGGAGCGATCGCCAGCAGGCCGAGCACGTCAGCGGCATCAGGGGAGAGCGCGTGGCTGGACCAGGACAGTACGGCCCGCAGGTCGGCCTGCGGCTCTCCGCCGTCCAGGGCATCGAGCCGGTGGGCGGTGTCGCTCAGCTCGGTGGCCAGTGCCGTCAACGACGGGTCGGGGTGGGTGACGGCGCAGGCGGCGGCGATGCCGAGCGCCAGTGGCAGTCCGGCGCAGCAGGTCAGCACGGCGGCTGCTGCTTCCGGTTCCAGCCGCAGCCGGCCCGGGCCGAGGTGGCGGGCGAGCAACTGGCGGGCCTCGTCGTCGGACAGCACGTCGAGAGCCATGGAGCGAGCGCCGTGCGCGGCGCTCAGTCCCGTCAGCTGCCTGCGGCTGGTGATCAGCACCGAGCATGCCGCACCGCCGGGCAGCAAGGGGGCGACCTGGGCGGTGTCGCGCGCGTTGTCCAGCACGAGCAGCATCCGCCTGTTCGCCGTGATGCTGCGGTAAAGGGCGGCCTGGGCCTCCTGCTCGGCCGGGATCGCGGTCGGCAACACGCCCAGGGCGGCCAGGAAGCCGCGCAGCGCGGTCGCCGGGTCCAGCGGCCGGCCCGTGGGGTCGAACCCGCGCAGGTCGACGTACAACTGGCCGTCGGGAAACCGTTCCAGGTGCCCGTGGGCCCAGTGCAGCGCCAGCCAGGTCTTGCCGATGCCGCCCATCCCGCCGATCGTGCAGATCACCGGCGTGCCGTCGGCCTTCGACTGCTCGGCGAGAGCGGCGTCCAGGTCGGCCAGTTCGCGGGCACGGCCGACGAACATGCCAGGTCGGGCGGGTAGTTGGCGCGGCGTCGGCTCCGGGCGCGTGCGGGGCGAGGGGGGAGCGGCGGGCGCCGGATGCGCGCTCCCGCGGCCCCTGGTGCGGCGGTTGGCCTCCTCGATCCGGTCGCGGGCGGTGGCCAGCGCGCGGTGCTCGGCCGGCGTGGCGCCCAGCACGTCGAGCAGTGCGTCGAAGCGCTCGGTCGGTGGCAGGGTGCGGGCGGTGAAGTACTCGGCGATCGCCGTCCGGGACCACCCGGTCATCGTGGCCAGCTCGCGGTAGGTCAGAGTGCTGTCCCGCCGGCTGCGCGCGTGCCGCCGCCGCAGATCCCGCAGCAGCGCGGCCAGTTCCTCCAGCGTCCGCACCGCCGCCGCGGCTGCGGCCGGCGAGTCGGGCGGTTCAGGCACGGTCTGCTGTACGCCAGGTTCCATCGTCGCATCGTTCTCCGGTGAGTACGAGGTTGGACAGTGATGGCGTGATCGCAGCGTAACAGCCGGTGGGCACGGCCGAAGGACGTACGCCGGTTTTCGGCGGCGTCCGGCGGCGTCCGGAATCCGCGGTGCCGGCGGCGCCCGCCAGCCACCATGGGCGGCACGGCCGCAGCGCGCCGCCGTCCGCCGTCCGGGACGCAGGGTCTCCGACGAGCGGGAGGACACCTGGAAGGACAGTGGTGCACCCATGATCTCAGGACGTCTGCGCAGGCGAATGGTCGCCCTCGGGTCGGCAGCCGCCTCCGTGTTGTTCGTCGCGGTCGCCGCGCCGCAGCCGGCGTCGGCCGACACCATGCGCACGTTCCAGGTGGCGCTCAGCTGCTCCGCGGGCCTGCCGTACGGCCTGAGCGTGGACAACGGCTCCGGCTGGTACTACCCCGACGGATCGAGCTACGCCTCTGGCGGCGTCAAGTACTTCACCGTCTCCATCCCCGCCTCTGCCGCGGCTCTCGCGATCAACACCGGCTTCTGCGAGAACGATCCGCAGACCCCCTACTGGGAGGGCTACCGTTACACCATCACGGCGGGCACCTCGACCATCAGCGCGAACGGCAACTGCCAGGACATGTACGTCTACCCGGGCCCGTACGTCCGCTACTGCTCGCTCAGCTCGCTGAGTTACAGCTGAGCCGTGCCGCGGTCGCCACGTCGTGGGAGCGACGTGCGCTTGCGCGGGTAACCGGATGACATCCCGGTTACCCGCGTCGAGGAGCCCGGCGCCGGGGTGACCCGGAGCTATCCGAGGCTCCAGCGCTGGTTGCTGCCACCGTTGCAGGTCCACAGCTCGACCGGCGTGCCGTTGGTGGTGCCTGCTCCGGTCACGTCCAGGCACAGTCCGGACTGGGCACTGGTCACAGTGCCGTTGGAGTTGACGTTCCACTGCTGGTTCGTCTGTCCGTTGCAGGACCAGATGATGACCTTGGTGCCATTGCCGGCGCCTTGGCCGTTCGCGTCGAGGCACATCTGGCTGCTGCCGGAGTAGACGGTCAGCTGGTTCGAGGACGTGCGGGTGAAGACCTGGTTGGACCCGCCTGAGCAGTCCCAGATCTGCGTCTGGGTGCCCGCCGTGGTGGACGAGTTCGGCACGTCCAGGCACTTCCCCGCGCCGACGGCGTGCAGCTCGCCGCTGGTGCCTCCGCTCGACGATCCCGCCGGAGTCACGTAGACCGCGAACGCGTCGTGCGTGGCCTGGAACGTGACGGGCACGGTGACCGATCCCGACGAGGCGCTCACGTTCTGGTTGTAGACGACCTGCGGTGCGCTGAGCGGGTACTGGTCGGGGATCCGCTTGACGGTCACGTTGACGCTGCCATTGCTCGCCAGCCAGGGCACGGAGGCCAGGCCGTTGAAGGTCACCGAGGCGGCGCCGGTGTAGCCGTTGCTGTCACCGATCACCGCCACCGCCCGCTTGGCCGAGCTGTCCTCGGACGCCGAGATCGCGGTCGAGCCGACCTGGCCCGAGGTGTTGACCAGGGTGCCGGTCATGTCGGCGTAGGTGCGCATGGCCCACCAGTTGCCGTTGGGCTGCCATGTTCCGTTGCTCTGGGTGAGGACCCCGGTCAGGTTCGGCGTGACACAGCAGGACCAGTTGCCGCGCATCGCGTTGGTGTACCCGGACTGCGCGAAGCGCGCCAGATACCAGGCGGTGACTCCCGCGGTCTGCCGGTCGGCGGGCTGGTACTCGTTGGCTGACAGCGGGCGGGCGGAGATGCCGTTGGCGGACAGCGCGCTGTTGAGGGACTGCGAGACGGTGACCGGGTCGTCGACGTCGCCCTCGTCGTGGTTGGTGATCATGTCGGGGACCGTCCCGGCGGCTTTGACGTGGGCCAGCCAGGTGTTCCACTCCCCGGGGTTGCTCTGCGGGGTGAACGCCAGGGACGGGCCCACGATCTTCGCGTTCGGAGCGAGGCGGCGGATCTCCTTGTAGGCGCTGTCCCACATCTGGAAGTACTGGGTGCTGTTCATCCCACGGGTCCAGAACACCGAGATGTCGGGCTCGTTGTAGATGTCGTAGGCGAAGGGCAGACCCGTCGCCTGCAGGGCTGCCACGGTGGTGTCGATGAAGCTGACCCAGTTCGAGCAGTTGCCGTTGTCGCAGGGGTACACCTCGTTCGAGGGCTGCCCGCCGTTGTTCCCCCACAGGTCGCTCATGAGGACCTGGTACTGGGCGTGGTACGGCGACTGGGTCAGCCGCCTGGCCTGCGCGGTGATCGAGGTGATGTCGGCCTTGGTGGCCGAACCGTACGAGTAGTTGTCCTTGACCCAGCCCCCGGAGAACCAGCCTCCGCCGCGGAAGGCGTTGATCCCCAGCGGCTGGAGGTACTGGTCCGCCGGCTGCGTACCGTCTTCGGTTATCCCGTAGAGGAAGCCCTCCCCTACGCCGGTCGACGGCCCTCGCGTGGAGCTCAGATCCACGCTCAGCGACTTGCCGGCAGCGGCATGACCCGCCGCCGGCAGCACCAGCAGGGCGGCGAGGCCCGCCACTGCTGCCGCGGCTACGGCCAGACGGCCCGGATGTGCTCTCTTCCTCATCGACTTCCTCCTACGGCTGGCCGTCACTGCACCGTGACGGGACGTGGCGGGATGTGGCGGGACGCGAGATCTGGAGACAGGTCGAACCGATTGGTGGGAATCGGTTCGACGGATGTTACGGCCGGAGGTCGGCACGGTCAATGAGGTGTTGCCTGCCAACCGCCCGCAGCTGCCGTACCTCCGGCCCCGGGGGTGATGGGCCGCCGAATCGATGTCGGTGCCCGGTAGTTGGGTCGGCAGTCATGACCGGCCGCCGGGTCGGACACTGCTCAGCGCGTGCTACCGGGCGGCGGTCAGGCACGGGTCGATCGGAAGGTCGCCGCAGCAGTCTTGACGGTCATGTGCGGGGGCTCTACGTTCGCAGTCGAACCGATTCGCGGACACAGTGATTCGCCCCGTCGCGCAGCCGCGAGCGGCGCCGCCGTCGTCAGCCGCGGACCGGGCAACCAAGCGAAAGGGAAAAGCGCCATGAATACTTCCGCCCGGCGGCGGTTCGTTGTCGCGTCGCTGGCCGCCCTGGTGGCGGGGTCCGCAGCCACCGCGTGCGGATCGTCGTCGTCCTCGGACGGGTCGTCAGGATCGACCGCGGCCGGTGGCACGTACACCGTCTGGGACCCGTACCCGCAGTTCGACGGTACTTCTGACTGGGTGAAGCTGCTGGAGAGCTGTGGCAGCCAGGCCGGTGTGAAGGTGAAGCGAACGAGCTTCGACACCACGGATCTGACCAACAAGACGCTGCTCGCGGCGCAGCAGGGCGACTCTCCTGACGTCCTGATCGTCGACAATCCCGTCGTCTCCACGCTCGCTGACGCCGGCGTGCTCACCACCGCGGAGGAGAACAAGCTCGACACCTCCCAGGCGGAGCCGAACCTGCTGGCCGCGGGCCAGAGCGGCGGCAAGACCTACGGCACGCCCATCGGGGCGAACACCCTGGCGCTCTACTACAACAAGGACGTCCTGAAGGCCGCCGGCGTGGATCCGGCCTCGATCAAGGACTGGACAACGCTCAACGCGGCCCTGGCCAAGGTGAAGGCCGCGGGCAAGAAGGGCATCACGTTCTCCGCGATCGGCACCGAGGAAGGCAGTTTCCAGTTCCTGCCCTGGTTCTGGGGGGCGGGGGCGAAGCTGACCGACCTCTCCTCGGACCAGGCCGTCTCCGCGGTCACGCTCTGGAAGGACTGGCTGAAGGAGGGCTACGCGCCCAACTCCGTCATCAACAACACCCAGACCACCAGCTGGCAGGAGTTCTCCACCGGGCAGTACGCCTTCGCCGAGAACGGCACCTGGCAGATGGCCAACGCCAAGAAGGCCGGCTTCGGTTACGGCACCATCGCCATCCCCGCGGCGGCCGGCGGCACCGCACCCGCGCCGACCGGTGGTGAGTTCGTCACGGTGCCCGTACAGAAGGACACCGGCCGCTACACCGCCTCGGACAAGATCGTGACCTGCCTGACGAATGCGAAGAACCTGCTGGCCACCGACACGACACTGTCCTACGTGGGGCCGACGAAGCAGGTCCAGGACCAGCAGGCCGCCGCCACCCCCGAGCTGAAGATATGGGTTCAGGCGGTGCAGGCGGCCAAGGGGCGCACCAGCGACGACCTCGGCACGAAGTACCCCAAGATCTCCGAACAGCTGTGGGGTGCGGTGCAGGCGGCACTGACCGGGTCCAAGTCGCCGAAGGACGCTCTGTCCGCCGCGCAGTCCTCAGCCGCCAAATAGTTCCCGACCCAGGCCATCGGCCCGCACCGCGGGCGGGGGCCGGGACGAACGGCCCCGCCCGCGCTGCCGGCCGGCCTGCCCAGCGAAGGACCGCACCATCGATGAACAGCACCGCACCGATGCCGGACGCCCCCGCGGCGTCCGGCGGAACGGGACCTGGCACCACAGCCTCCCCCCGAGCCGGGGTGCAAAGCCCGCGTCCGCACAGGCCGCGCTCGCAGCAGTGGGCCGCCTGGGGCTTTCTGGCCCCCGTCGTGATCTACCTCGGCGCCTTCTACGCCTATCCGCTCTACCGCAACCTGGACCTGTCACTGCGCAACTACACGGTCCGCTCCTTCGTGCAGGGCGACGCACCCTTCACCGGCCTGGAGAACTACCGGAAGGTCTTCGACGACCCGACCTTCATGCCGGCCCTGGCACACACGGTGCTCTTCACCGGCGTCTCCCTCGTCTTCCAGTACGCCATCGGGCTGGCCCTGGCCGTCTTCTTCACGCAGCACTTCCGGCTGTCGGCCACGCTGCGCGCGCTCTTCCTGGTGCCCTGGCTGCTACCGCTGATCGTGTCCGCGTCCACCTGGTCGTGGATGCTCAACAGCGAGTCGGGGATCGCCAACGCCGCGCTCGGCCGGCTGGGGATCGGGCCGGTGAACTGGCTGACCTCTCCCTCGTGGTCGCTGGCGTCAGTGATCATCGCGAACATCTGGATCGGGATCCCCTTCAACCTGGTCGTCCTCTACAGCGGCCTCCAGGCGATCCCCGCATCGCTGAACGAGGCGGCGGCCATCGACGGAGCCAACGCCTGGCAGCGGTTCTGGCAGGTGACCTTCCCCCTGCTGCGCCCGGTCTCCGCGATCACCCTGCTGCTGGGGCTCGTCTACACGCTCAAGGTCTTCGACATCATCTGGATCATGACCAGGGGAGGTCCCAGCGACTCCTCGACCACCTTCGCCACCTGGTCCTACCGGCTCGGCTTCGGCAACCTGCTGCCGGAGTTCGGCCCCGGAGCCGCGGTGGGCAACCTCCTCGTGGTGATCGCCCTCGTCTTCGGCCTGGTGTACATCCGCACCCAGCGAAAGCAGGTCAATCCGTGAGTGCCCACGCCGACGCGGCCGCCCGTGCGTTTCACCCCGTACGCGAGCCACGCCGCCGCCGCGGCCGGCACGGCTCCCGGTGGAAGACAACGCTGGGCCTGCTGTTCACCGCCGTGATGCTCTTCCCCGTGTACTGGATGGTGAACGTCTCCCTCACCCGCGACCAGGACATGCGCAAATCCCCGCCGAACCTCTTCCCGGTGCACATCACGCTCAAGGGCTACCGAGAGGTGTTCGACCAGCAACTGCCCTACCTCGGCACCAGTCTGGCCATCGGGCTGGGCACGGTCGCGGTCACCGTCCTCCTCGCCGCACCGGCCGGATTCGCGCTGGCCAGACTGCGGCCGCGCGGCGGAGGGCTTGTCAGCTTCCTGATGCTGGTCGCCCAGATGATCCCCGGGATCATCATGGCGATGGGCTTCTACGCCATCTACCTCAACCTGGGGTTCCTGCAGTCCGTTCCCGGCCTGATCGTGGCCGACTCCACCCTGGCCGTGCCGTTCGCCGTGCTCATCTTCACCGCGTTCATGTCCGGCATCCCCGCGGAACTCCTGCAGGCCGCAAGGGTGGACGGCGCCGGATCGCTGCGCGTCTTCTGGTCCATCGTGCTTCCGATGAGCCGCAACGCGATCATCACCGTGTCGCTCTTCGCCTTCCTGTGGTCCTGGTCGGACTTCGTCTTCGCCAGCACGCTGGACAGCGGCGGCGCCCACCAGCCGATCACCCTGGGCATCTACCACTACATCGGCAACAACAACCAGGAGTGGAACGCCATCATGGCCACCGCGGTCGTGGCCTCGCTGCCGGCCGCCGTGATCCTGGTCCTCGCCCAGCGCTACGTCGCCGCCGGCGTCACGGCCGGAGCCGTAAAGGACTGACCGGCATCCCCTTTCACGCCGCCATGGCCGAAGCGCCCACATCCGAAAAAGGATCGAGCTCCCACCAGTGACCCTCAACCCGGAAAGCCACGCGTTCGCGATCCAGGAGATACCGTTCAGCCGCCAGGGATCGTGGTTCAACATCTCGCCGGTCACCTCTCAGCACACCCGGGCACAGGACCTGCATCTGGTCTCCCACCAGAACGGCATGCACGCGGTCCTGCGCCTCGTACCGCTCGATCCGGTCACGGGTGAGAGGGCGGAGACCGTCTGGAAGGCGACACCCACGACGCTGGTCTGGCAGGCCGACGGCGGCCGGATCTCGCTGGTCTACGAAAGCGCCGACACCGTCCGGCTGCGCGGTGAACAGCTCGACCTCGACATCACCCCCGCGGACCGGGAACTGACGTCGTTCACCGGCACCTACCTCTACCGCGACCCCGTCGACGGGTCGCACCAGTTCACCTCCTACGAGACCGGCCGCCGCTACCGCGTCACGCTGCTGACCGGCGTGGTCGCCGCGGCAGGACTCGAGGGCCTTGGCGGCGCCGACCGCCGGCTGGTCCTGTCCGGGCCGGCCGGCTGGGAAGCCGTCATCGAGGAGATCGACAGCGCAAGGCAGCCCTACACCGCTCCGGGGGCCTTCGCCGCCGCGGCGGCCTCGCACGCGGAGGCGTTCCGCGACTTCGCCGACGCTGTGGCTCCTCTTCCGGCCGCCAAGGCGCCCGCTGCCGAACTGGCGGCCTACGTCATGTGGTCGGCGACGGTGCGTCCGGCCGGTTTCCTGCGGCGTCCCGCCGTCCTGATGTCCAAGCACTGGATGGACAAGGTCTGGAGCTGGGACCACTGCTTCAACGCCCTCGCGCTGGCTCCGGGCCTGCCGGACCTCGCGTGGGACCAGTTCCAGACCCCCTTCGACCACCAGGACGAGACCGGCGCCCTGCCCGACTCGGTCACCCACTCCGAGGTCCTGTACAACTTCGTCAAGCCGCCCATCCACGGCTGGACACTTCGCCGGCTGCGCGAACGCCTTCCCCGCCTGCCGGAGCCCGGCGAACTGGCGGAGACCTACCGCCGGCTCGGGCGGTGGACCGACTTCTGGCTCCGAGCCCGCACCGCGCCCGGCCAGCGCCTGCCGCACTACCAGCACGGCAACGACAGCGGCTGGGACAACGCCACGACCTTCGACGGCCGGCGCGTGCTGATCACCGCCGACCTGGCGGCGTTCCTCATCCTCCAACTGGCGGAGCTGGCCGCGCTGGCCGCTGACGTCGGGGACGCCGAGGCCGCCGCCCGGCACCGGGGGACCGCGGACGAGCTCCAGGACGCCCTGCTTGAGGACCTGTGGTCCGGCGACCGGTTCCGCAGCCGGGCTCCCCGTTCCCCCGACGCGTCCGCCAGCCGCAGCCTGCTCGACCTCATGCCCATCGTGCTGGGCGAGCGGCTACCGCGCGCCGTCGGCGACCGCCTCGCAGAGCGGATCGCCTCGCACCTGACCCCGCACGGCCTGGCCACCGAGCACATCGACTCGCCGCACTACGAGTCCGACGGCTACTGGCGCGGCCCCATCTGGGCTCCGGCCACCGTCCTCATCGAGGACGGCCTGCGCCGCACCGGCCACACCGACCTCGCGGACGACATCAGCCACCGGTTCCGGGCCCTGTGCGAGAAATCCGGCTTCGCCGAGAACTTCGACGCCCTCACCGGCGAAGGGCTGCGCGACCGCGCCTACACCTGGACCGCCAGCAGCTACCTGCTGCTGGCCGACGACCATCACCGGCGCACCTCGCCGGCACCGGGCACCTCGCCGGCCGGCCCGTGACGCGGGCCGGATCAGATGGGTGAGGGTCCACCGGCCCGCGGACGAGGCGGGGACAGCCTGAGCTGTCCCCGCCTCATGATCCGAGTGGAGGCGAGCCGGCCCCCTGGGGCGCCACTGCTACCTCAGCTGCGGGACCATTTCTGGTTGGCGCCGCCGTTGCAGGTCCAGATCTCCAGCAGGGTGCCGTTGGCGGTGGCGCCGCCCGTGGCGTCGAGGCACTTGCCCGATCCGGTCCCCACGATCGTCCCGTCGGAGTTCACGGTCCACTGCTGGTTGGCGCCGCCGTTGCAGTCGTAGATGTCGACCGCCGTCCCGTCGGCCGTGCCCTGCCCGTTGACGTCGAGGCACTTGGTCCCGTAGACGGTGAGCTGCTTGGCGGAGGTGAGCGTCCATATCTGGTTGGTGCCGCTGTTGCAGTCCCAGAGCTCGGTGACGGTGCCGTTGGCCTGCGTGGCGTTGGGGACGTCGACGCATCGGCTCGACGCCTGCCCCCTGATCGGCCCGGTGCTGCCACCACCCCCGCCGCCGCTTGTCGCGGTGACCGACAGGTTGTCGAACATGTCGGTCTGGTAGCCGACGACGCCCAGTCCGACCTGGCCGCTGGCGTACGAGCTGTCCGAGGCCGAGCCGAGTGCGGCGCCGTCGAGGGTGGCGCTGATCTGGCTGCCGCTGAAGCTGAGCGAGACCGTGTGCCACGTGTTGAGTCCCAGCGAGGCGTGGGTGCCTGAGGCGAGGGTGGTCAGCGTGCCGGAGGTGGTGCTCTTGACGATCGACCAGGCTCCGGTGTTGCTCAACCGCAGCTCGTAGGCCGCCTGGTGCGACTGCGGGCGCAGCTGGGTGTTCGCCCGGCCGAGCAGCGTGACGGTGCCGGCCTGCTGGAGGTTCACGTCGGTACTGACCTTGTAGTTGCTCCAGGAGGTGTCACCGACCAGGCCGAAGGCGTCACTGTCGTCCTGCCATTCGATCGGCCGCGCGGGCGTGACCTGCTGGAGGCACTGGCCGGTCCTGCCCGCGGCGCAGGGGCGTACTTCGAAGGAGCCCTGCATGTCGGAGAAGTACTTCGCCTCGCTGCGGGAGGCGTCGGCGTCATAGGAGTCGGTGTACGGCAGCGCAAGTGGCGCTGCCGCCGGGCCGGCTGCCGTTCCCTTGCCCTGGCCGGTGGTGGTGGTCACCGAGTAGATCCGGTTGGGTTGCAGCGTCAGCGAGTAGCTGCCGCCCGTGGGCGTGATGGCGGACTGCTCGGCGAACCAGTCGGCCGGGTTCGACGAGCCCAGATTGGTGGACCACACGTGGACGGTGCTGGTGTTCAGCCCGCCCGTCACGTTGACGTTCACTGTCTGCGCGGCGCTCGCGCCGGTCGTCTCGTAGATCGTCGAGTAGTCCGTGTTGTTGGTGGACTTCAACGAGATGTAGCTGCCGTTGTTGCGGTTGCCGCCGAGGTAGCCGCTGGCCGAACCGGTCAGGAAGCGCCAGCCGGGCTGGGTGAACTGGGCGACCTGCGCGTTCGCCCACAGGCTTTTGCCGAGCGAGTACGCGCCGGACCACGGTGAGGAGGCCACGGCCAGCGCGTCGGTGTTGAAGGGCAGGTTCGGAGTCAGCGCCGCCACCAGCGGCCAGTTGATGAAGCCGGTCATCTGACCGTCCAGATATCCGCGGGTGATGCTGCGGATGTACGGACCGGAGCCGGTCATGTAGTCCTGCGACCCGAACTCGCTGGCCCAGAGCTGCTTGCCGGACGCCACGGCGTTGGAGCTGGACGAGCACGAGGTGGCGTCGCCCAGGTAGCCGCACGGGTAGTGGGCACCGATCACGCCGACGGCGGACTTGAACGCCGGGTCGCTCTGGGCATCGTCCGCGGCCGCCCAGCCGAAGCTGTCGTCGGCGACGATCTGCACGCCGCTGTATCCGTGGGAGTCGAGGGCCGAGCGCAGGTTCTCGTACCAGGTCTTGTTGTGCCCGCGCTCGTTCCAGCCACCGATGTAACTGATCGGCAGGCCGTGCTGCTTGGCGCAGTCCAGCCACTGGATGTCGTAGTTGATCATGTCCGTCGACCAGAAGTTGCCGCTGCCGATCCAGCCGGGCGCGGTCCAGGGGAGGGCCACCAGCTTGATGTTCGGGTTGCGTGCCACCGCCTGCTCGCCGAGCCAGAACTCGTAGCCCACGTTGCAGTTCACGTCGCCGCGCGCGTGCTCGATGCTCGGCTCGGCGCCGTCGGTCGAGTTGGCGTCGCCGCCGATCTCCAGCTTCAGCAGTTGCACCGCGGCGCCGTAGCCCGGCTTGAACAGGTAGTCCAGTATCTGTGCGCGCTGGGTGGCGGGATAGTCGATGAGCAGCCGGGAGTTGCCGCCGCCGCCGCTGATCGCCCCCACCCCGTCGAACGCCCGTCCGGTGGAACCGCCGTTGACCGTGATCGCCGTGGCCGCCTGGGCCGCGGGGGCGGCCGCCACCACGGTGCCGGCGCCGGCGACGCTGCTGAGGAGGAGCGCCAGCCCGAGACGCAACCATCGTCTGCCGGAGGTCGCTCGGCGCGGTCGCCATCGAGATCTGTCCATCTGCCACCGATCCTTTACTGAGGTGCGGCCCAGGTGGTCGGCCGAGGTGCCTGCGCCGGACCGCCGGTGCCTGTCCAGGTTCTGTTCCAGCGGCCCACGTGGTTGTGAACGCTCCCATGGGCGGGGGTGGGCTGCGGCTGTGGTGTGTGTCGTGGTTGCCCGTCGGCCTGGTGTGCTCTGTGATGGCCGGTGCATCTGGGCTCTCTGTTGCCCGGCGGTGGCCGATCGTAGGAGCGCGGTGAGGGCGGGTCAAGGGTTTTGTCCGACCCTGTTGTTCGACCATGTTTGATTGAGTGCGTTATTGCAGGTCGCTCGCCGCCGACGTTCCCCCGGTACGGTCGGTGCCGGCTCAGCCGCGGCAGGTGCGCCGGCTGCGGCGAGGGTTGACACCGTGTGCCCCCGGGTGCAAAGTGCCGCCGTCGGAGCCGACCCGTTTCCGCAGCCGGCAGCTCCGCCGTCAACGGCTGGACCGTGCACCGGATCCTCGCCAACGGCACCACAACCACACCCCGTTCGCACCGCCGCCGGCCCCTGAGGCGCGGCGGACCCACCTGCGGACCCTGGCAGGGAGCGGCACCAGCCCGGCCGACGGCACCTCTCCTACGGAAAGGAACGCATCAATGAGAACGCGATCGCCAGGGAGCAGGGGCCCAGTCGCAATTGAGCGCAGCGGAAGGAAAGCCGGCCTGGAACGGGCGATGGCCTTTCTCGTATTAGCGCTCAGCCTTTTTCTCGCTGTGACGCAGACGCAGACCGCATCGGCTGCGACCGTGACCAGTTACCCCGGCGCGGTGGCGTACGACACTTCGGGGAACGTGATCCAGGCGCACGGTGAGGGCATCATCAAGGTCGGCAGCACGTACTACTGGCTGGGCGAGGACAAGACCGCAGGGTCGCCGTTCCAGAACATCAAGTGCTATTCCTCGACCGACTTCAAGAACTGGACGTTCGTCCGCAACGTCCTGACCCGGCAGTCCAGTGGTGACCTCGGGCCCAACCGGGTCGTGGAGCGCCCGCACGTGATCTACAACGCCTCGACATCGACGTATGTGATGTACATGCACATCGACAACGCCGGTTACTCCGAGCGGAAGGCGGGCGTCGCCACCAGCACCAGTGTCTGCGGCACCTACACCTACCGCGGCAGCTCCAAGCCGCTGGGCCACGACAGCCTGGACGACAACCTCTTTCTCGACGGCAGCACCGGTTACTTCATGAGCGAGGACCGAACCAACGCGAAGCTGCAGATCTACCAGCTCTCGCCGGACTTTCTCAGCGTGTCCTCTCTGGTCAAGACCCTGAACCAGTACGAGGCGCCGGCCATGGCGAAGATCGGCGGCACCTACTACATCTTCGGCTCGCACCTGACGGGCTGGTCGACCAACGACAACCAGTACGCCACCGCCGGCTCGATCGGCGGCACCTGGTCGTCCTTCAAAAGCTTCGCGCCCGCCGGCACCAACACCTGCAACTCCCAGACCACAGCGATCGTCCCGATCGCCGGTTCCAGTACCACCAGTTACCTCTTCCTCGGCGACCGCTGGAACTCCGGGAACCTCAGCGACTCGCGCTACGTCTGGGAACCGCTGAACGTCAGCGGCACCAACGCCTCGGTCGCCTGCAACGCGTCATGGACCATCGACACGGACACGGGTGTCGTCGGCGGCGCCACCGGCGGTGGCAGCAACGCGCTGCGCGGGGTGGGTTCGAGCCGGTGCCTGGACGTGCCGAACAGCAGCACCGCCAACGCGACCCGGACCGAGATCTGGGACTGCAACGGCGGGGCGAACCAGTCGTGGACCCCGAACTCCGCCAAGGAGCTGGTGGTCTCCAACAGCGGCAAGTGCCTGGAGGCCAATGGCAACGGGACCGCGGCCGGTACGGCTGTCACCATCTACGACTGCAACGGCGGCGCCAACCAGCAGTGGAACCTCAACAGCAACGGCACGATCACCAACGTCCTCTCCGGCCTGTGCCTGGATGTCTCGGGGGGCGCCACCGCCAACGGCGCGCTGGTCGAGCTCTGGACCTGCAACGGCGGCAGCAACCAGCAGTGGACCCGCCAGTAGGCGGGGCCGCGCGGGATCGCCACCGGGAGCCGGTTGGGGGCGCGTTGCTGAAGGTGAAAATGGAACGCGCAGGGGGGATGACGCACCCTCGTCCGGCTGGCTAGGCTCGACCGGGTATGTGGGAGCGCTCCCACTGCCGTCACATCCGGCCTTCACCCCCACCCCGAGGGCCGACCCTCTCCCCCCACGAGAGCACGGAGGACACCTGTGACACCCCCCATCGGCACCCCCGGACCGCCCGAGGCGGCCACGGCCCCCACGCGCGGCCCGCGGCTGCGCAAGGCCACGGCGCTCGGCCTGGCGGCCGGTCTCGCCGCCACCGGTATCGTGCTGGGCACGGAGATCACCGCGGGCGCCGCGGCGCAGGGCAGCATCCCGGCCGGGACCCAGCTCTACAAGGACCCCGACTCCCAGGTCGTCCGCTGGGTCGCCGCCAATTCCGGCGACTCGCGCCAGCCGGTCATCGCCCGGCGGATCGCCAGCCAGCCCCAGGCGATCTGGTTCTCCAACTACCGCCCCTCCACGGTCACCAGCGACGTCAGGACGGTCACAACGGCCGCGGCCGCGGCTGGACAGGTGCCGGTGCTGGCCGTGTACGAGATCCCCAACCGCGACTGCGGCGGCGCCTCCGCCGGCGGCGCGCCGGACCTGTCCTCGTACGACACCTGGGTGCGCAACTTCGCCGCCGGGCTGGGCAGCGGCCGGTCGATCATCGTGCTGGAACCCGACTCCATCGCCCTGACCACCTGCCTGTCCGCGCAGCAGCAGGCCGACCGGTTCGCCTCGCTCTCCCGGGCGGGTGCCGTCATCCACGCGGCGGCCCCCAACGCCAAGGTCTACCTGGACGGGGGCCACTCGGCCTGGAACAGCGCCTCGGAACAGGCCAACCGGTTGCGCAGCGCCGGCATCCTGAGCAACGCCGACGGCCTGTTCACCAACGTCTCCAACTTCAACACCACGGCGAACGAGGTCAACTTCGCCAAGAACGTGCTGGCTTCGCTGGGCAATCCGGCCAATCTGCACGCCGTGGTCGACACCAGCCGCAACGGCAACGGTCCGGCCGGCGGTGGGGCGTGGTGCGACCCGTCCGGCCGGGCGATCGGCACCTACCCCACGACCAACACCGGGGACGCGTCCATCGACGCCTTCCTCTGGGTGAAGCCGCCGGGAGAGGCGGACGGCTGCGCCGGGGCCGCGGGGACCTTCCTGCCGGACGTGGCCTACGCGCTGGCGTCCGCCGGAGCGTCGGATCCCGCCTCGCCCACAGCCACGCCGACCACGACCCCGCCGACGACCACTCCGCCGACGACGACTCCGCCCACGACCACCCCGCCAGCGGGCGCGGCCTGCTCGGTCAGCTACAAGATCGCCAGCGCCTGGACGGGCGGCTTCACCGCGGACGTGACCGTGCGCAACACCGGCAGCACTGCCGTCAACGGCTGGTCGCTCAAGTGGACCTTCCCCGCCGACCAGAAGATCACCAACGCCTGGAACGCCAGGACCAGCCAGTCGGGCACGGCCGTGACCGCCACCGACCTGGGCTACAACGGGGCTGTCCCGGCGGGCGGCTCCACCAACTTCGGCTTCCAGGGGACGGGTTCCAGCACCACCTCGCCCTCCGCGTTCACCCTCAACGGTGGCGCCTGCACCGTGTCCTGACCTGCCCCCGATCGACCGCGGCTGCCGACCCGGGTCCTCCCGGGCCGGGCCGCGGTCGATCCCCACCGAGATCACGCAGAAGCCGTGACCTGCGCACCCGAGAGGAGGGGGAGATGTTAACGCTCACTGTCCGGCGATCCCCGCCCGGCTCGCGGTCCCTGGACCCTTCCGATGCGGAAGGAGGGGAGTACGGCTGTGTCGCGGCCGAACTCCGGCCGCACGGTGGTGCCGGCACGGTGGCATGCCCTGTTAGCGCTCACCCGACCCTCTCACCGGTGGAACTGTCCGGACGCCACCGATCCCACCCGAACTCCCCGAAGGAGTCTCAATGATGAAGTCAAGCCGTTTGCGTGACCGGCGGGGCGGAGGTGAACGTCCGTCCGTCACGCAGCAGTGCCCAGAGCACGCTCGCTCGTCGGCGTGCCAGGGCGATGACGGCCTGGACGTGTTTGCAGCCCTCACCGCGCTTCTTGAGGTAGAAGTCCCGGTTCGGTCCCTCGCGGATGATGCTGGTCTGCGCCGACATGTAGAACACCCTGCGCGGGCGGCGGCTGTAACGCTGGGGCCGGTGCGGGTTGCCGGTGCGGCGACCCGAGTCGCGCGGGACGGGAACCAGCCCGGCCGCCGAGGCCAGATGCCCGTCGTCGGCGTAGGCCGGGAGGTCGCCGGCTGCGACGATGAACTCGGCCCCAAGGATCGGTCCCATACCGGGCAGGGATTCGATGATCTCGGCCTGCGGGTGGGCACGGAACGTCTCACGGATCTGCTTGTCGATCCTCTTCAGCCGGTCGTCCGGGGCCAGGATCTGCGCCGCGAGGTCGGCGACGATCTGCGCGGCGACGCCCTCGCCGGGAAGCGCGGTCTGCTGGGCCTCCGCGGCCTCCAGAGCGGTCGCGGCGACCACGTCGGCGCTGCGGACGCTGCGGTTGGCGAGCCATGCTGCCAGCCGTGCCCGGCCGCGGCGCCGGATGGCTGCCGGGGTCTGGTAACCCGTCAGCAGGACCAGGGCGCCCTTGTGCGCCGAGTAGTCGAAGGCCCGCTCAAGGGCGGGGAAGACACCGGTCAGCACGTCGCGGAGCCTGTTGATCATCCGCACCCGGTCGGCCGCGAGGTCGGACCGGTGGGCGGTCAGCAGGGCCAGATCGGCAGCCGGCTGGGCGGGGACGTCGATCACGGCGAAGTCCCGGCGGTGTCGGGCGGTCTCGGCGATGACGCAGGCGTCGCGGGCATCGGTCTTTGCTTCGCCCCGGTAGGCGCCCGACATGCGGTTGACCGTTCGGCCGGGCACGTAGACGGCCTGCTGACCGTGCGCCGCGAGCAGGGCCGGCAGCAGCGCGGAGGACGTCCCGGAGATGTCCACCGGCCAGTGGACGTGGTCCGCCAGGTTGAGGATCTCGCCGAGCGCGGTCAAGATCGCCGACTCGTCGTTGACGACCTTCTTCGACCACAGTGTCGTGCCGGTCTCGTCGACCACCGCCGCCCAGTGGTGCCCCTTCCCCGCGTCAACGCCCGCCCAGGCCTGGGCCTTTCCATCACTCACCTGCCCCTCCTCGCTCCGCACGGCATGCCGTCGGCCCGAGGAACACCCCGCTGTCATCTCCGTAATCAGCGACCGCACAAAGCGCGCATATCTCAATCAGCAGCCAGGGCGCCCCGGAGAGCCGGGCGGCCACTCCTTCGAAGCCACTGAAGGCAAGCAGACATCAGCCACACCCGGCCCTCCCGGGCCGCCTAACAACTTACGGAGCAGACATGATCGACAGACGCGGCTTCCTCACCGCGAGCGCGGCCGTCTCGGCCGCGGGCGTGCTCGCGGCGTGTGCGAAGAAGAACCCGGCCAAGACGACCGGCTCCGGCAGCGGGAGCAAGCAGATCACCCTCGGCTTCTCCCAGGTGGGGTCGGAGAGCGGTTGGCGCGCGGCCAACACCCAGTCGGTGAAGGAGGCCGCCAAGGCTGCCGGGATCAACCTCAAGTTCTCCGACGCCCAGCAGAAGCAGGAGAACCAGATCTCGGCGATCCGCAGTTACATCGCCCAGAAGGTGGACGTCATCTCGTTCTCCCCAGTGGTGGTCACCGGCTGGGACGCCGTACTGAAGGAGGCGAAGGCCGCCGGGATCCCGGTGATCCTCACCGACCGCTCGGTCGAGACGTCCGACCCCTCGCTCTATGTCACCCTGGTGGGCTCGGACTTCGAGGTCGAGGGGGAGCGGGCCGCGCACCAGTTGGAGAAGGTCCTCGCCGGCCACAAGGGGCCGGTCAAGATCGCGCAGCTCGAGGGCACCACCGGCGCCGCTCCGGCGATCGAGCGGGCCAAGGGCTTCGCCAAGATCATGCACGCGAGCCATCCGGAGTGGACGATCATCGCCAGCCAGACCGGGGACTTCACCAGGGCGGGCGGCAAGCAGGTGATGGCGGCCTTCCTGCAGGCACATTCGGACATCGATGTGCTCTTCTCCCACAACGACGACATGGCCATCGGCGCGATCCAGTCGATCCAGGCGGCCGGCAAGACCCCGGGGACCGACATCAAGATCGTGTCCGTCGACGGTGTGCACGACGGCTTCGTGGCGATGTCGAAGGGGCAGATCAACGCGATCGTCGAGTGCAACCCCCTGCTCGGCCCGCAGCTGATGGATGCCGTCAAGACCGTGCACGCCGGCAAGGGATCCACGCTGCCCCGCTGGATCAAGACCAAGGAGAGCGACTACACGGCGGACCAGGCCGCGGCGGCGCTGCCGGACCGCAAGTACTGACAGCCTCCACGGTTCTCCCGGGCCACGGGGGGAGTCCCGTTCCGCGTCGTGACGAATCCACCAAGGAGCGCTGCCATGGCAGAGCCTCGGCCCATCCTGGAAATGACCGGCATCGTCAAGGAGTTCTCCGGCATACGGGCTCTGTCGGAGGTGGACTTCCGGCTCTTCCCCGGGGAGATCCACGCCCTGCTCGGCGAGAACGGAGCGGGGAAGTCCACCCTCATCAAAGTCCTGACGGGGGTCCACCCGCTCGACGGCGGAACGGTCGTCGTGCGCGGGCGACCGGTCCGGATCACCAGCCCGCTCCAGGCTCAGCAGGCCGGCATCAGCACGGTCTACCAGGAGGTCAACCTCTGCCAGAACCTCTCGGTCGCGGAGAACATCCTGATCGGACACGAACCGGTCCGGGCCGGTCGCATCCGCTGGAAGGAGCTGCGCAGGCAGGCCCTCCAGCTGGTGACCCGGTTCGGTCTCGACCTCGACGTCTCCGCCCCGGTGGGCTCGTACCCGCTGGCCGTACAGCAGTTGGTGGCCATCATCCGTGCGGTCGGTTCCGGGTCCCCGGACGGCGGCGGTGCCGGGACCCGCGTGCTGATACTGGACGAGCCGACGTCCAGCCTCGACCGGGACGAGGTCGAGGTGCTGTTCGGCCTGATGCGGCGGCTGAGGGAGGAAGGGGTGGCGATCGTCTTCGTCTCGCACTTCCTCGACCAGATCTACCAGGTCTGCGACCGGATGACCGTGCTGCGCAACGGCGCCCTGGTGGGCGAGCACCTGGTCGCGGACCTCGACCAGGTGAGCCTGGTCAGGCTGATGATCGGCAAGGACCTGGACCAGCTGGAGGAACTCAGCGACCACCACGCGCAGCCGCGTACGGGCGAGGCGGTACTGAGGGCGCAGGGCGTCTCCCGGACCGGGGGTATCGCCCCGTTCGACCTGGAGGTCCACAGCGGGGAAGTCCTCGGGCTCGCCGGACTCCTCGGTTCAGGACGCACCGAACTCGCCCGGCTGCTGTTCGGCGCCGACACGTCCGACAGCGGCAAGGTGTACATCGACGGACGGCAGGTCGCGTTGCGGGAGCCCAATGACGCGATCGCCCGAGGGGTCGCGTTCCTCTCGGAGAACCGCAGGACCGAGGGCCTGATCCCCGACCTGACCGTGCGGGAGAACGTCATCCTCGCCCTCCAGGCCGCACGCGGCTGGACCCGCCCCGTGCCCGCGTCCCAACGCGACGAACTGGTGGCGAAATACATCGCGGCACTGGACATCCGCCCGGCCGACCCCGAGGCGAAGACCGGCTCGCTGAGCGGCGGCAACCAGCAGAAGGTCCTGCTCGCCCGATGGCTGCTCACCCGTCCGAGGCTGCTCATCCTGGACGAGCCGACTCGGGGGATCGACGTGGGGGCCAAGGCGGAGATCCAGAAGCTGGTCGTGTCGCTGTCGGAGGAGGGCATAGCCGTGGTCTACATATCCGCCGAACTGGAGGAGGTGCTACGGCTCAGCCACACCATGGGCGTTCTCCGTGACCGCCGGCTCGTCGCACGCATGGCCAACGGGCCCGACGTCACCGCCGGGCGGGTCCTGGAGATCATCGCGAGTGGGGAGCACCGGTGAGCCTCAACTCTTTGTGGCGCGCGGCGACACAGCACCGGCTGTTCTGGCCGGTGGCCGCTCTGATAGCGCTGCTCGTGGTCAATGTCCCCTTCACTCCGGGGTTCTTCGAGATCCACGTCAAGAACGGCCACCTCTACGGGAGCCTGGTCTCCATCGTGCTGTTCGGCTCCCCGCTCATCCTCGTGGCGATCGGTATGACCCTGGTGATCGCCACGGGAGGCATCGACCTCTCCGTCGGTGCGGTGGTGGCGATCTCCGGGGCGCTCGCCTGCCTCGTCGTCAGCAAGCAGGACGACCAGAACGCCGTGGCCGGGGTGCTGCTGGCCTTCGCGCTGGCGCTGGCCGTCGCACTGGTGTGCGGCGCCTGGAACGGCCTGCTGGTCGCGCGCCTCGGCATCCAGCCGATCATCGCCACGCTCATCTTGATGGTCGCGGGCCGCGGGATCGCCCAGCTGATCACGGGTGGCCAGATCATCACCGTCAACAGTGACGCGTATTCACTGATCGGCGGCGGCTACTGGCTGGCACTGCCGTTCTCCCTCTTCGTCGTGGCCCTGGTGGTCGCGCTGAGCATGGCGCTCACTCGTCGCACCGCCCTGGGGCTGCTGGTCGAGGCCGTCGGGGGCAACGCGGAGGCCAGCCGTCTGGTGGGCATCAGGTCCCGGCGCATCAAGATCATGGCGTACGTGTTCTGCGGGCTCTGCGCCGGCATCGCCGGCCTGATGATCAGCTCCAACGTCTCCGCGGCCGACGGCAACAACGCGGGACTGTGGATCGAACTCGACGCGATCCTGGCCGTCGTGATCGGCGGCACCCCGCTCACCGGCGGCAGATTCCACCTCGGTGGCACGATCATCGGAGCGCTCATCATCCAGACCCTGACCACCACGATCTACACCATCGGCGTGCCGACCCAGACCAACCTCGTGTTCAAGGCAGTCGTCGTCATCGTCGTCTGCCTGATGCAGTCCCCCCTCTTCCGGGCCAAGGTGTTCGGCGCCCGGCGGCGAGGCCCTGCTCGGAGAAGTCCAGGTGCGCCCGTCGACGCGGCGCAGCAGATGGAGGTGTCGCCGTGAGCGTGATCGACAGTTTCCGACCGAGTACGGAAAGATCCCGGCTGCTGCACGACCGGCGGCTGCCGGTCGGTGTGACAGCCGGTCTGTTCGTGGTCATGTTCGGCTTCGGCGCCTTCCGCTACCAGTCCTACGGATTCCTCGACGGCCAGGTCTTCATGAACCTGTTCATCGACAACGGTTACCTGCTCGCCGCCGCCGTCGGCGCGACCTTCGTCATCCTCACGGGTGGAATCGACCTCTCGGTCGGCTCGATCATCGGGTTCACGACGATGCTGACCGCCTGGCTGGTGGAGAAGCAGGGCCTGCCTCTCCTTCTCGTGGCGCCCATCGCCCTCGGCGTCGGGGCGTTCGGCGGATATCTGATGGGCTATGTGATCCACCACTTCGAGATCGAGCCCTTCATCGTCACGCTGGCGGGACTGTTCTTCTTCCGGGGGCTGTGCCTGGTCATCAGCAAGGAGTCGATATCCATCACCGACCCCACGGTGAACAACCTCGCCCAGACCCACGTTCCGCTGCCCGGCGGAGCCTTCCTCTCGATCGCCGCCGTGATCTCGCTGGCCGTCCTGGCCGTCGCGTTCTACGTGCTGCACTACACGCGGTTCGGCAGGCGGGTGTACGCCATCGGCGGGAACGAGCAGTCGGCGCTCCTGATGGGCCTGCCGGTGGCCGGCACGAAGATCGCCGTCTACACCGTCAGCGGTTTCTGCTCGGCGTTGTCCGGACTGCTGTTCACCCTGTACATCCAGTCCGGTGACCCCTTGCACGCGGTGGGCCTGGAACTTGACGCGATCGCCGCGGTGGTGGTGGGCGGCACGCTGCTCACCGGTGGATCCGGCTACGTGATCGGCACCCTGTTCGGCGTTCTGGTGCTGGGTCTGATCAAGACGCTCATCCAGTTCGAGGGCACCCTCAGCTCCTGGTGGACGAAGATCGCCACGGGAGTGCTGCTCTTCGCCTTCATCCTGATCCAGCGCACCATGACTGCCCGACGCCGCGCCTGAGACCGGTAGCGCCGGCCACCGCACGGTGGCCGGCGCTACCGGTGTGACCGACGCGGGCGGCGCCGGGCTCAGCCCTTCACGGCGCCGGTGAGACCGCCGACGATCCGCTTCTCGAAGACCGAGAAGAAGACCAACGCGGGCAGCATCGCGAGCGAGGTGAACGCGAGGACTTTCGCGGTGTCCGTGGAGTATTGCGAGGAGAACGCCTGGACCCCGAGCGGCAGGGTGAAGTTCGCTTGCGAGTTGAGGATGTACAGGGGCAGGACGTAGTTGTTCCAGCTGCCGATGAAAGCGAGGATGCCCACCGTCACCACACCGGGCAGCGACAGCGGTACCACCATGCGGACGAAGAACCCGAGCCGGCTGGCTCCGTCTATCGCGGCGGCCTCTTCGATCTCGTTCGGAATGGCCCTGAGGAACGGCACCAGGATGATGACGGTCGTCGGCAGGCCGAAGGCGATCTGCGGGACGATCACGCCGAACAGGCTGTCGACGAGCTTGAGGTCCTTGATGACGATGTACAGCGGGGTGATCGCGATGACCATGGGGAACATCAGTCCGGCCGCGAAGAGGGAATACATCGCCCCTTTGAGCTTGAAGTCGTAGCGCGCGATGACGAAACTCACCATCAGGCCGAGAACGACGATCCCGATCGTGCTGGCGAGAGCCACGATGACGGAGTTGGCGAACTCGCCCCAAAAGGTGTTCGACTTCAGCACGTTGATGTAGTTGTCGACGACCCAGGGGTGCGGCAGCCCGGCCGGGCTCGTGGTGATCTGCGAGTTGGTGCGGAATCCGCCGACCACGATATAGAGCACCGGGGCGATGCAGACCCCGATGAAGAGCAGCGCGACGAAGTAGGTGAAGGGATTACCCCACTTCTGCGGCCGGTCCCGGGTGTCGCGGCGGCCGGCAGGCGTGTTCGGCTCCGTGGCGGAGGAGAACCAGGATCTCGCGGTCGTCGCGCTCATCAGACGACTCCTTCCGTGACGGCTCCGCGGAGATCACGGCGGAGGACGAAACGCTGGTAGATCAGCGCGACGATGAGCGATATCAGGAACATCACGACCGCGATGGCACTGCCGTATCCGTAGTTGCCGGCGTTCCGGCCCTGGGCGAGCATGTAGATCGCCATGGTCGAGGTGCCCGCCGTGCCCGAGACGTACTGCCCCCAGATGATGTAGACGAGGTCGAAGAGCTGCAGCGAGCCGATGATCGACAGGAACGCCCAGATGCGGATCGTCGGCCCCAGCAGCGGCAGCGTGATGCGGCGCTGTATCTGCCAGTAGGAGGCGCCGTCGATCTGGGCGGCCTCGAAGAGCTCCTCGGGGATCGACTGCAGGCCGGCCAGCATCAGAATCACCGCGAAGCCGATGTACTTCCACGAGATGATGCCCATCAGCGTCCAGATGGCCAACTTCGGGTTGGAGAGCCAGTCGGCCTGCAGCGAGCCGAGGCCGATGTGTCGCAGCAGGTCGTTGACGGCGCCGTCGCTCTGGAGCATCAGGCTCCAGCCGGTGCCGACGATGACTTCGGAGATGATGTACGGCACGAAGATCAGCACCCGGATGACCGAGCGGCCGCGGATCTTCTGGTTGAGCAGGAGCGCGAGCACGATTGCCAGCGGGCCCTGGATGACCAGTGAGAGCCCCATGATCAGGAAGCTGTGCTTGAGAACCTGCTGGAACGCCGGGTCGGTGAGGATCAGCTTGTAGTTGTTCAGGCCGACCCAGTCGGTGGGAGCCCCGTAGCCGTGCCAGCGGTAGAAGCCGTAGTACGCGGCGAGCGCGACCGGGAAGATCACGAACGCCAGGAACATGATGATCGCCGGTCCGGAGAGGAGCGCGATCTCGAGTCGCATCTTGGCACGGCCACGGCGGCGTGAAGCCGGACGCGGACGAGTCGGGGATCCGGACGTGGCCGCACCCCCGACTCGAGACGTGCCCTGCGACCGGTGGCCGGTGGCCGTGTCAGTGCCCAGGGTGTCGCTCATCGTCTGCTTGCTCATCCCCTCTCGGCGGCAGAGTTGGTGTCCTTGACGATGTCGGCGGCGGTGCCCTTGCCGGCCAGCAGGTTCACGACGGCGGTGTTCATGGCGTTGCCGACGTTCTGGCCGTACTCGGTGTCGAGGAACTGCATGGAGTAGGCGGCCTTGTTGAAGGCCTGCAGCGCCGAGATGTTGTAGGGCTCGGTGACGACGCTCTGGGCTTCCTTGTTCACCGGGATCGTGACGAAGGCCTTGGCGTAGGCCACCTGCTGGTCCTTGGTCAGGAGGAACTCGAGGAAGCCCAGGGCCTCCTTCGGCGCCTTCTTGGACAGCGAGTACCCGCCGCTGCCGCCCATGATGGCGCTCGGGTCACCCTGGCCGCCGGCCACGCCGGGGAAGGGGAACCAGCCCAGGTCGGGCAGCGGCTTCTGGTCCTTGGTCAGGCCGGCGATCACCCCGGGATCCCAGTTGCCCATGAGCTCCATGGCCGCCTTGTGGTTCGCGAGCATGCCCGCCGACGAGCCTGCGCCCTGCTGCGACGAGGCGGTCAGGAAGCCCTTCTGGAAGGGGTTGACCTTCAGGAACGACGCGAGGTCGTCGCCGGCCTTGGTCCAGCACGGATCGTCGAACTTGAGCGACTTGCCGACCTTCGTCATGGTGTCCTGGCTGCACTCGCGAAGGGCGAAGTTGTAGTACCAGTGGGCGGCCGGCCAGGCGTCCTTGGCACCGACCGCGATCGGCGCGACGTTGGCCGCCTTCAGTTTCGCGACGCCGGCCTCAAGCTCGTCCATCGTCGTCGGCGCGGAGCTGATTCCGGCCTGCCGGAAGAGGTCCTTGCTGTAGTAGATGCCTTCCGGCGCCGTGTCGAGCGGCACCGCGTAGATCTTGCCGTCGATCGAGTCGCCCGCGATGGCTGCCGGGCCCGCGTTCGTCTTGTCGGCGGCGGTCAGGTCCAGCGCCTGGATCTGACCGGCGTCGACCATGGCCTGCATCTTGCCGCCACCGCGCTGCAGGAAGACGTCGGGTGCGGAGTTCGAGTTGAGCGCGGTCTGCAGCTTGCCGTCGAAGTCCTCGTTCTGGACCGTCTGCAACGTGACCGTGACGTTCGGGTGCAGCGTATGGTAGGCCTTGGCGGCGTCCACGAAGAACTGCTTGCCCGGCCCGGTCGTCGAGTTCTCCCAGAGGGTCACCGTGACCTTGCCGCCGCCGGACGAGCCGGTGTTGCCGCTGTCATCGTCGCTGCCGCCGGCGCACCCGGTGGCAGCGAGTGCGATACCCAAGCCGATCGCGACAGCCGTCGCGCTGCGTGTCTTCCTCGTCATCGTGGAAACTCCCTGATCTGTCGTCATTGACACAAATGGGGCGAATAGTCTGCGCAAGATGGTGGTCCGGGCTGGTGTGAAAAGGTCTCGTCGGCATGCCGACCCGGTGTTCAGGCGGCAGGCCGGCCGGTGGCAACGGGGAACGTCGGGCACGTGCACGACGTCGTGCGGTCAGCCCCTGCTTCTTCGGCTCCGGGTGTCTCATGGCCCTGCCGCCCCCTCGATTCGTGGCGCGCGTCGGCGCCGAGGGCAGGTGCCGCAAAGGGTGACCGATCTGGTGAGCGCTAACATTCGCATTTTCGTCGGCGTGCGGAGAGTTGACGTGGCGGAGCCCGCTGCCCGTGGGTCTCGGGTCGAGTCGCCCCTCCGTTCCGGCGCGCTGCCCGTGCGGCAGATTCGCCAGGTTCCGAAACTTCCGCAAGTTGTGCGAACGTTTCGGGCACCCTAAGTCGGCGGTGGGCGGGCGTCAATACGTCTCGCAGAAGCCGGTTGGCCTGGGGCGGCCCTCAGCGACCGCACGCCAGGCCTACGGAGGACGAAGGGGGCGCCTCAAGACGGTCTTCGAAAGTTTTCGGGCGAGAGCGCCGCACGAATTCGCTGACGGCAGACGGACTTCGGGGCTGAGCCGGGACTCCGGCCCAGCCCCGAGGCCGTGTTCAGCTACGCGGACTCCACAGCTCCTGCGGGCCGGACGGCTTCGCCGGACCGGGGCGCCGGTCCCTGGGTCTGCGCCAGCCGGTAGGTACGGACCGCGTTCGTGCGCATCACCGCGTCGGCCTCGGCTGCCGACAGGTCGGCGAGCGCTTCGCGGACCAGGTCCAGCCAGGACCCGTACGAGGTGGCCTGCGTCATCACCGGCCAGTCCCCGCCGTACAGGCAACGGCCGGGGCCGAACGCTTGCAGCGCCTCGCGGAGCACCGCGAGGAAGGCTCCCGCACCGGTCCTGGGAGCCGCCTCGGTGGCCAGCCCGGAGAGCTTGCAGACGACGTTGTCCTGCCGCGCCAGCCGGTGCAGGGCCGTCCGCCACGAGGGTCCGGGCTCGGGCAGGGACGGCTTGCCCAGGTGGTCAAGGACGATGAGGGTCCGCGGGCACGCGGCCGCCAGTTCGGCCAGCTCCTCCAGTTGCCCTTGCCGCACACACGCGTCGAACGGCAGCCCGGCCTCGCCCAGCAGCCTGACCCCGGCGCGGAAGTCGGCTCCCGCGATGAAGTCCGCGCCCTCGTCCTGGATGTTGTGGCGGACTCCGACGGTGAACGGGTCGGCGGCGAACCGCCGTACGGCCTCAGGAGCGGTGAGCGGGTTGTCGAGGTCCACGTGCGCCACGGCGCCGCGGATCCACGGCCGGGTGAGGGCGAGGCCGCGCACCCACCGCACCTCGTCGGCCGCCTGCTCCGGGGTCCGTCCCGCTTCGACGAAGACCGCCTCCACCGGCTCGGAGACCTCGTCGAGGAAGTCCGAGGGGGAGAACTCCCGATCGAGGACGGGAACGTCTGACAGCCACGGGTAGTCCAGGTGGCGCGGGTTCCAGAAGTGGACGTGGCTGTCGAACACCGCTTCACGCTTCGCTGCGACGCCGTCGGAGGACTGGTAGATGCTCATGGCCGTACCTCGGAAGGCTGGTGGTCGGCGCCGCGCAGGCCGCCCGGAGCGCGTCGCTTCATGAAGTGCTCCGCTCGACCGGCCCGTCGAACGGGGAGCGGTAGGTGGGCGGTTGGGTACGCAGATCGAGCCGGAGCGTGAGGCGGACGGTACTGGAGCGCGGGAGTTCCACCCGCAGCCACGGTCCACCGACGGTCGTCGAAGCGGCCGTCACTGTCGGTGCGGTGTGTCCGTAGTCGTACAGGTCGCCGATCCAGGACGGGTCGTCGCAGACGCTGTAATCCACCGAGCGGATGGTGTGCTCGCTGAACGCACCGGCCTGGACGATCACCGATCGCGCCGATTCCGGGTCGAGGTTGACCAGGTCGACGACCGTGGCCTGCGGGTCGATGGCCGAGACCAGCGCCGCCACCCCGGCGGGCAGTCCGGGACGCCGCGCGGCGGCGTCGTGGTAGCGCACGCGTGCCTGCTGCAGCCCGCCGTTGTAGACCACTTGCGGGCCGCCCCAGGTCAGCTGGACCAGCGCCTCGGTGACCACCGGATTGGACTGCTGCCACAGATGGATGTCCGCCTCGGGCACCTCGGTGTCGCGGTACGCCTCCATCCGGGACAGCCGGTGCCGCACCTGCGCCTGGGCGGCGGCCAGGATCTTCTCCGGATAGCCCGGATCGTCCCCGGCCAGGAAGGCCAGCCAGGGCTCCTCGTGACCGGCCTCCTCCTTGCTGCGGAAGGACCGGACGGTGCGCCAGTCGTATCCCGCGGCCGCGCGCAGGCGCTCGATACGCGACAGGTCCGCGTCGGAGGCCGTGTGGTGCCACAGCGCGGTCGGGACCGCCATCAGCATGGGGTTGTAGTCGAACCAGCCCCCGTCCTCGTAGCGGAACGGCACGTGGAAGGTCGGGGTCGCGACGTCCTCCGCCAGCTGGGGTGTCCACTTGGACCGGATGCTGGAGTCGGCCTCGGTGAAGGTCATCACCTTGCCGTGCGAGATGATCTCGTCCAGCGCCGGGCGTACCAGGTCCAGGTAGGAGTCCTCGCCGGTCGCGGTGGCCCCCGCCAGGGCGGCGACGACGGCCGCGTGCCCCACGCTGTACCAGCCGTGCGGCCAGGACCAGCCGTAGTGGCCGCCGTACCAGCGGCCCTCCAGCAGACCGCCGACGGTACCGTCAGGGGCGACGTTGTCCGGCAGGATCCCCCCGTTGGCCGTGGCGCGCTCCCGCCAGGCGCCCACGTACTCGGCGATCCAGTCCGCGTACCGCTGCTCACCGGAAAGAATCCAGGCGTTCAGGACGAGCCCCGCGGCGGCGAGGTTGACGGCGGTGTCGCCGGAACCCATCCGGCGGCGCATCTCCTCGCCGAGGCGCGGATCGGCGTCGAGCGGGGGCTGCTCCGCGTCGGCGGCCAGGAGCCAGCCGAGCGGGAAGCCGTACATCCGCGCTTCGTTCGGCAGCCAGGGGTAGGCGTCGCCGTCGAAGAGACCGTCGCGTTCCGGGTCGCTGCCGTTGTGCGGCCGGCGGATGATGCGCCGGCCGGGGTCGTAGTTTCCGTGCCCGGGGTCCACGTACAGGTCGGCGAAGCGGCGCGCGCGTCCGGCCCACCGCTCGGGGGCAGCCATGCACAGGAAGTACAGCAGCAGCAGGCTCTCACCCTGGTGGAACCAGTCGTAGCCGCGTTCGTACTCGTCCTTGAGCATGCCCAGCTCGGTCAACTGGCGGGTGACGCCCTCCCAGTGCTGCTCCGACTGGGCCAGCAGATCATCGGCACCGCCCAGCAGGTACAGCTGGGGCCAGTTGAAGAAGACCTCGTAGAAGTCGTCCACGCCGTCGCGGGAGGTCAGGGCACCGGAGTAGCGCAGCCGCCCGTCGGGTCCGGTGAAGTCGCGGGCGAACCGGCGCCAGGCCCGGTCGAGCAGGTCGAACAGCTCCCGCTGGGCGGTCGCCCACCCGGGCGGTTCCAGCAGCGGCACCGAGGCCGTGATGACGGGATGCATCGGGAGGAGCTCCATTCGCGTTCGGGCACGGCCGCGTTCGGGGCACGGCGACGCGCGCGCACCGGCCCGGCCGGGCCGATGCGCCGCGTGTCGTGCGGAGCGGCCGGACGGTCAGCTCTTGGTCGCGCCGGCGAGCATGCCGGCGACCAGGAACCGTTGGGAGAACAGGAAGACGATCAGAACGGGGACGATCGCCAGCAAGGTGGCCAGGGCCAGTTCGGGGCGCTCGACCTGAAGGGTGCTCGCCGTCGGGTTGAACTGCGGGACGGAGTCCAGCAGCGTCCCCAGGCCGACCTGGACCGGCAACTGGTCGCTCTGCGGCAGCATGACGTACGGCAGGTAGTAGTTGGTCCAGTTGGCGACGAAGCTGAAGAAGCCGACCAGGGCGACGACGGGCGCCGCCAGCGGCAGCGCCACCCTGCGGAACGCGCCCAGTTCCGAGCAGCCGTCCAGCCGGGCGGCGTCCAGCAGCTCCCGTGGCATCGCGGTACTGAAGTAGATGTAGGTCAGGTACACCCCGAACGGGTAGAACGCGTACGGCAGGATGATCGACCACATCGAGCCGATCAGGTGAACCGCGTTGACTTCGAGGAAGAGCGGCACGACGAGGGTGGCGTTCGGCATCAGCATCACCACCAGGGTGGCGACCAGCAGGGCGCGACGGCCCCGGAACTCCGTCATCGCCATCGCGTAGCCGGCCGGCACCGCCACGCACAGGGTGATCACCAGTGCCAGGGAGGAGTAGAGCGCCGAGTTCCGCAGCCACATGAAGATCGCGTCGCCCTGGTAGGCGGTCAGGGCGTTCCAGTTGGCGCGCAGCGCGTGGAGCGAACCGAACGACAGCGGATTGTTGTGCACCAGCTGGTCGTCGGTCTTGGTGGCCGCCAGCAGCAGCCAGAGCACCGGCAGTACGAAGAAGACCACGAACAGCAGGAGCACCAGCGCCGGCAGCGGGTTGACGCGGCCCCGGGCGGGCCGGCCGGGACCGGCTCCCGCCGCCCGGCTCGCCTGCGCCCACCTGCCGGACGAGCGTGCGACCGCGGGCCGCCGGATGTCAGTCTGCATCGAAGAACCCCGATCTGGCCACGAAGACCCCTGCGACGACCAGTCCGACCAGCAGCAGTTCCACGGACACGGCGGCCGCGGTGTTGACGTCGTTGTTCTGGAACGCGAAGTCGTACGCGAGCTGGTTGAGCGAGTAGTCCCGGCCGGCGACCCCGACGCTCGCCTGCGACAGCAGCTGCGGCTCGACGAACAGCTGAGTGCCGCCGGCGAAGGCGAGGATGAGCATGTAGACGATCCACTTGCGCAGCAGCGGGATCTGGATCCGCCAGGCCGTCTGCCAGGCGCCGGCCCCGTCGATCCGCGCGGCTTCCAGCACGTCCTGCGAGATGTTGTTCAGCGCCCCGTACATCACCACGATCCAGCCGCCCGCCCCGGTCCAGAAGGCGATGAGGGTGAACAGGATCGGCAGGTGCCCGGGAGCGATGACCTCGCCGAAGGTGTGGTAGCCGAATGCCCGCAGGAGGAAGGCGACCGGGCTGACCGTCGGGTCGAGCACGAACAGCCACACCATGACGCTGGCCGCCCCGGCCAGCGCGCCGGGAACGTAGTACAGGAAGCGCAGCGCCCTGCTCACGCCCCGCGACGCCAGGCGGTGCAGCAGGAGCGCCAGCCCGACGACGAGGACGACCAGCGACACCAGCCACCACAGCAGGTAGAGGGCCACATGCTCGACGGCGGGGGTGAAGCGGAAGTCGCTGACGGCGGTGGAGAAGTTGGACAGGCCGCTGAAGGTGCCGCCGCCGTCGGTGAAGGCGAAGTAGACCGCGTAGCCGGTCGGCACGAGCCCGAAGGCGATCAGCAGGACCGTGTAGGCGGCGACGAAGCCGTATCCGGCCCGGCCGGACCACAGCGTGCGGGTGCTCCGCGCCGTGGCCCGGCCTGCGTCGGCGGGCTTCGCCGTCACTGCGTCACCTTGTAGCCGGCGGCGCGGGCGTAGTTGGCGATCGCGCTCTGCCAGGCCGGCAGCAGGGAGGCGATCGTCTTTCCCGCGGTCAGCTTGGGAGTCACCGTGGCGGCCCAGACGGCCTCCTGGCTGAACTGGCCGTAGCCCCAGCCGGGCCAGACCTCGTTCGCCGCGGCCTGCATGGGTGAGGAGATGTCGCCGGCGAAGAAGTCGGAGGCGGCCTGTTTGGCCAGCCAGCTCTTCGCCGCCGAGGTGTAGGCCGGATAGCCGGGCGCGAGCTTGGCCTGGTAGTCGTCCGAGGTGGTCACCCAGGTGAGAAAGGCGGTCGCGGCCTTGAGGTTGGCGCTGTGGGCCGACAGCAGCCAGGTCCCGCCGCCCACGTTGCCCGCGGTGCTGCCCGGGTCGGCGGACCACTTGGGCATCGGCGCGACGGCGATCTGGTGCGCCGGCGTCTTGAACGTTCCCTGGAACAGCGCACCGCCGAACCAGGAGGGGCCGGGCATCATGAGGATCTTGGCGGCCTGGTTCTTGTCGAAGTCGGAGCTGAAGACGCTGCTCATGGACATCGTCTTGTTCTTGATCAGCGTGTCGAGCAACGAGGCCATGCGCGTGCACTCCGCGCTGGTGGTGTTGACCGTCACTGCCTTGGGCCCGGTGATCTGGTTGGCCCCGCACTTGCTCGGCCACATGTAGAGCTCGGGCGCCCAGGTGTCGCCGCCCGATCCGACCAGGTAGCCGGGATGTTCGGTGGCCACCTTCTGCCCGAGGGCCTGGTACTGCTCCCAGGTCTGCGGGACCTGGTAGCCCCACTGCTTCATCAGCGGTGCGTTGTACCACAGCACGGTCTGGGCGAGATCGTTGCGCAGGCAGTACAGGGTGCCGTTGACCGTGCAGGGGGTGTTGGCGCCCTTGGCCCAGCCCGACAGCGTCGACTCCGGTATGAGGCCCTTGTTCAGCGGGGCGGTGAATCCGGCGTCGACCGCCCAGGTGGTCTCGTTGTTCTGGGAGCTGAACACCACATCCGGCCAGCCCTTGCGGGTGCGGTCGAACAGGCTGACCTTCGTGCGGAGGTAGTTGGAGCCGTTCGCGTCGCCGTCGTAGCTGACGATGTTCATTTTCACGTCGGGGTGCTGCTTCTGGTAGAGCTTGGCGGCATCCATGCGAGAGGCGTCCACCCACACGGTCAGGGCGCCGCCTGTCTGCTTGACCGGGTGGAAGTCACCGTGGGAGCCGTTGCCACCGCTGCCGCCGCCCCCACCGCAGGCGCCCACCGTGACCAGCGCCAGTGCGCCGGCCGTGGCCAGCAGTCCGGCACGTCTGCGGGTTCCGCCGGGTGTGTGCACGCCGACCGCGCGAACCTTGGCTGTCATGAACAACTCCACTACGTTGTGGGACCCAACCGGGACGAAGCCGTCCTGGCCTGACGTTCCAGGCGAAGCGGCATGAGGCTTTGATCACACATAACAAGCTCCCGGCGGGGGTCCAGTCAACAGGATGAGCAGGTTTATTTTCATGATCTTTTGCCATCAGGGGTGCACAGTCGGGAACTTATGCACCATATTGCCGGATATGACGGGAGTGGCGGCGTCGAATAAGTCGTACACATATCGGAGTCCTGGAGGGTCGATGTAAGCTGCGGCTTGACATCGGACCGGTCGTGTCCCACGCGCGGCCGGTGACAGGAGATGAAGGAGGCGGGTCATTGGACGGCAGCCCCGTAGGTGCGGCGCCCGGCAGTTCCGCCGCTGCGCCGTCAGCCGAGCAGGAGGCGGCGGCCTACCGACCCGGCTATGAGCGCGTGGCCGAGGAGATCCTGCGGCTCATCGCGGAGTTGCAGCTTCAGCCGGGTGACCGGATGCCCACCGAGAACCAGTTGGCATCGCGGCTGGGGACCAGCCGGACCGTGGTGCGCGAGGCAGTCAAGATCCTTTCGGCCATCGGGCGGATCCGCGCCCAGAAGGGCCGTGGCCTGTTCGTGGCGAACGACCAGGGCATGCTGGGCTCTTCGCTCTGGGGCAGCTTCTTCCTCCCCACCGATCTCGAGCACGTCTACCGGCTGTTCGAGTTCCGCCGGGTGCAGGAGGCCGCCGCCAGCCGGCTGGCGGCGACCCGCGCGACACCGGCGGATCTGCGCGCGATCGAGAAGGCGGCCGAGACCTGCCGGGAAGGCCATCTGACCGGTCGGCGCGAGTTGTTCGACCGCGGGGACGACGACTTCCACCTCTACGTCGCCAAGGCGTCCCAGAATCCGTTCCTGGTGGACGCGGTCCGCGAGGCGCGGCGTCTCCAACGCCAGTCCAGCATCATCGGGTTGCACGGGACCGTCGGCGGGCACGCAGAGGAGGCCGTGGCGGAACACGCCGCGATCTACAGCGCGATCAGGGGCGGCGATCCCGAGGCGGCGGCGCAGGCGGCCACCGTCCACCTGGACCAGACCCTGGAGGACTACCGGCGCGAGATCCAGCGCCGCGTGTTCGGCTGAGCCGCCTGCCGGCCCACCCCCGGCACCCACGTCAAGGGCGACCCGCGGCGGCCTGCCGCCGCCCCGCCCGGGGTGTCCGGAACGAGGCGGCGGCCTGCCGTACGGTTCAGCGGCGCCAAGTCCGCTGGGACAGCACCGTGGTGCGGGTCATCCGAGCTTCCACTGCTGGTTGCTCTGCCCGTTGCAGGTCCACAGCTCGACCAGCGCGCCGTTGGCGGTGGAGGCTCCGCTCACGTCCAGGCACAGTCCGGACTGGACCCCGGTGACGGTGCCGTTGGCGTTGAGGGTCCACTGCTGGTTGCTCTGGCCGTTGCAGGTCCAGATGCCGACCTTCGTACCCGCGGTGGTGCCCTGGCCGCTTGCGTCCAGGCACATCTGGCCGGTGCCGCTGTAGACCGTCAACTGCCCGGATGAGGTGCGGGTGAAGGCCTGGTTGGCCGCCCCGGAGCAGTCCCAGATCTGCGTCTGGGTGCCCGGCGTGGTCGAGGAGTTCGGCACGTCGAGGCACTTGCCGGCACCCACCGCGTGCAGCCCGCCGCCGCCACTGCTGCTGCCGGTCACCCCGGCCTGAGCGATGACCTGCTGCGCTCCTGACGGCCAACTGTTCCCACTGACCTGGACGTTGCCGCTCAGGACGTTGTTGTGGGGTGACCCGGTCGCGACGTTGGTGGAACCGGAGTTGTACCAGTTGGTGGAGAAGGTGCTGTCGTTGGTGTTGTTCGAGCCGCTGGCGTTGGTGAAGGCCCACACACCGCTGTCCTGGACGACGTTGTTGCTGAGCGTCAGATAGCGCGAACCCTCGTCGAGGTAGAGGCCGACCGTGTGCTGGTTGTCGTAGATGTAGTTGTGGTCGATGCTGCCGCCGGGGTTGGCCGACAGGTTGTAGATGCTCCCGCCGTCGTGGAAGACCTTCTTGGTGCCGTGGACGAGGTTGTAGCTGACGACCGTGTTCTTCAGCGTCGTCGCGGTGGTGTAGACGGGCTGGTAGTTGTAGAGACCGCGGTTCCGGTAGTCCTGGCTGCCGCCCGGGTCGTTCGCCCCCCACCCCCAGCCGACGTCGATGCCGTCGTAGGCGAGGTTGGAGACCTCGTTGTGCGTGATGACGGCGTGCGTGACGTAGGTCGAGAGGATGCCGGCCATGTCCTTGTAGTCCTTGGCGACGCCGGTGATCCGGTTGCCCTGGATGGTGATGTCCTGGTTGGTCATGGCGGTGTTGGAGGGGTGGTGCGCGTCGGGCTGGACGCCGCCGACCACGATGCCCGAGCCGGAGTCGTCCGAGAAGGTGCTGCCGGTGACCGTGACGCCGGATGCGCCGAGGCCCACTCCGGAGCCGTGGGCGTTCGCGTCGTTGCCGATGCCGAGGCCCACCTGGCCGAGGTGCGCGAAGGTGTCACCACTGAAGGTGATACCGCGGGCGGCGGAGACCTGAACCGCCGCGGGCACCTGGTTCCAGCTGTTGCGGGCGGCCTCGAACAGCGGGCAGCCGGACTGGCAGGAGCTCAGGAAGTCCGAGGGCATCGAGAAGGACCGGGCGAGGAACCCGCCGCTCTGCTGGTCCGCGTAGCCGATGGAGCTGCTGGGCTGGAGCCAGGTCGTGTGCTCGAAGGCGATCCCCTGGACGGTGATGTCGTGGGCGGGGCTGGCGTAGCTGCCGCCGATCTGCAGCAGCGAGGTCAGCCGGGGCAGCTCTATGTCGTGGGCCGTGGGCGACCATCCCGACGGCGCCTTGTAGTAGAGCTGTCCGGCCTGCGAGTCGAGGAACCACTGGCCGGCGGTCTTGAGGAAGGAGTAGGAGTTCTCCAGTTGCAGGCTGCCGCCGGCGAAGGGCTTGGCCAGGGTGTCGTAGCCCCAGTTGTTGTTGTTCCAGGCCGGCTGCTGCATCGTGATCGTCGTGCCGCTGATGCTCTGCACAGGGGCGTATCGGTCGGTGAAGGAGTTCTGGCTCTCCAGCTCGATCCGGTTCTGCTGCGGCAGCGACGCGAGGTAGTTCAGGGCCGAGTTGACGATGGTCATCCCGCCGGTGGTGATGTTCACGTCGCTGCGGGAGATGGAGATCGCCGCCCGCGGTGCCAGGGCACCGTCCACGTACAGTTGCCGCGAGTCGGCCCCGCCGGGTACGGACGCCGCATAGATGTTGTTGGTCGCGTCCTTCACCGACCACCCCGTCACCTGCTGTCCGCCGGACAGCACCGGACTCTGGCCGGGAGCGGCCTGCCAGATCACCTGGTGGCCGTTGCTGCCCGAGTCCGCGCTGCCGAGCACGAGCGGGGAGGACATGCGGTACGTCCCGCCGGCCAGTTGCACGACGATGTCGCCGCTCATGTTCCCGTCGATCGCCTCGACCGAGGACTTCGCCTGGGTGACCGAGCAGGGGGCCGAGGCCGAACACGAGGTGCCGCTGCCGGTGGGCGAGACGTACAGCGTCGTCATGGTGGCCGCGTGCCCGCTCACGGCCGGTGCGGCGAGGACCGCGCCGGCGGCGAGGGCCGTGACGAGAGCCGCTCTCGGTGGGCGGCTGCGGTCAGGACGGCTGCGACGGGGGAAACTCATGGGCTGCTCGCTTTCTGCGTCGAGAGGGGAGAGAGAACGGCACCGCGGTTGCTCCGCGGTGCCGTACTCGGATCAGGTCGTGGTGCCGCGGTTGTGTTCGGCCCTGCGGATGGCGTGCGTGCGATCCGCGCGTGGCGGGGTCAGCTCCTGCTCCACTTCTGGTTGGTTGCGCCCGTGCAGGTCCACAACTGGACGAGGGTCCCGTTGGCGGTGCCGTAGGCACTGACGTCGAGGCACAGGCCGGACTGGGCGTTGGTGATGGTGCCGTCGGAGTTGACGTTCCATTTCTGGTTCGTTCCGCCGTTGCAGTCCCAGATGATCGCCCGGGTACCGTTCGCCGTACCGCTCGCCTCCGCGTCCAGGCACTTGCCGCTGTAGACGCGCAGTTCCTTCGCGCTGGTGGCGGTCCACTGCTGGTTGGCGCCGCCGTTGCAGTCCCACAGCTCGGTCTGGGTGCCGTTGGTCTGGCTGGAGTTGGGGACGTCCAGGCACCTGCCGGCCGCCACGGCGTGCAGCGCGCCGCTGGTGCCCGTACCACCGGAGGAGGTGCCGTAGCCGGCGGTGGTGATGCTCGACTGGACGGCGTTCTCGGTGGTGTCACTGGGGAAGCCGGCGGTGATGGCGCCCTCGAAGAACTCGCCCTGGCCGGTCGGGCTGTTGTCGCCGCCGGTGCCCAGCAGGATCGAGCTGTCGGTCTTCATGGGCGAGTAGCCGTTCGGCAGGGCGCCCGAATACGTGGTGGTCAGCCCTCCCGTGGCGGCGTTGCCGTATTTGAGGGTGAAGTTGCTGGTGCCGTTGTTCTTCTCCCAGGCACTGACGAACGGGTAGTGGACGCCCTGGTTGTTCGCGTCGTGGTTGGAACCCGATCCGGTGTGGAACATGCCGTTCTCCAGGTCGGCCTCGACCCAGGGGCCGCTGCCGGTGCAGCCGCCGAACCAGCAGGCGTTGCCCCAGTAGATGGAGTTCATGGTGGCGTTGCCGGTGTCGGTGTGGGAGTTCTCCCCGCTGCCGTAGTCGAAGCAGCACCACTGGTTGGTGTAGTTCGACGAGGTGACCATGTAGATGCCCTCGGGCTGGGAGCCGGTGGGGGCGCCGTTGGCGTGGTCGAGCCGGTAGCCGGTGCCGGGAGTGACCTTGACGCCGAAGACCTGGTGGCCTGCTGCCGTCACGGGCAGGGCCATGGCATCGGCCCCCACATCGGCACCGTTGGCGCCCGGCCCCTTCCAGTAGCCGCCCCAGGAGATCGGCATGTCGTTGTGCTTGCTGCTCTGGTCGTAGATCTTGGTGATGGTGCACGAGGTGCCGGAGCAGAACGAGACCTGGGATGCCCCGTCCGCGTACCCGCCTGCGGACAGCAGCCCGATGTCGCGATAGCTGTGGTCCGACGCGCGCTGGATCTGGTAGAGCGGTCCGTTGTACGAGATGAACAGAGCGCGGGTCGTGGAGTGCGCGGCGATGCACGGCGTACCGCCGGCGGCGTACAGGTCACACGGAAGCGACGACGCGGCGGCGGCCGCCGGAGCGGCCTGATGGGTGACGGTCGTGCCCGCGGCGGGCCCGCTGGCGTCGGCCCGCCCTCCGAAGACGGCTGCGGCCACGGCCAGGGCGAGCACCAGCAGGAGGACCGCGAGCGGTCTGCCGCGGCGTAGCCCGGTGGGTGGGGGGAACGTGACGGACATGGATCTTCCTTTCGGGAGAACGGGCTGCTGAGACGGGTGATGGCGGACGGGGCGACGAGCCCCGCCAAGCCGACCCTGACGCCGCAATAGGATTTATCTCGCGCCGGGCCGGTCACCATGGATCAGTCTCTTGGGACGTCGCGATGCCCCAGCATGCAGTGGCTGCGGTGGATTGCCGGGTGCGGACGCGCTCCGCCCGTTGTGGGCGGAAAAGCCCAGCGACCGGGAGGGCCGGAGATCCGGCCAGGTCAGACCGATTCCTCTGATCATGGAACAGCTCCTGGGGGGATGTGAGCGCTCACAATCAAGCTGCGGGGTACAGAGGTGGGATCCACGAGGGAACGGGCGGACGAGCGCCGAAATGAGACTGACATATTCCGGGGCTGAACCTCAAGGGGCGTGCACGCCGGGCTTCCCCTTCCGGGGCGGGTGCGCCCGTGCCGGGAGTACGCGCACCGCGAGAAGGCCGATCGCGATCGGTACCCGCCCCCGCGCACGGTTCACCGGTCCGCCTGCGGACCGCAGTCGGCCGTCTGCCGCTTCACCACGGGCAGGTGGCTGCGGTACGGTCAGAGGCGCGGGCAGGGCAATCCTTTGTTCAGGTCGGACAACATCTTGACTGGCGCCTCTGTGAGCGCTAACACTTAGCGCCATCACGGATAGGAGAGTCATGTCGGATACTGCGGAGACCCCGCCACGGGAGCCCCGCCGCCGTGCTCCCACCATGGCGGATGTCGCCCAGGTGGCAGGGGTGTCGCATCAGACCGTCTCGCGGGTGCTGAGCAACCACCCGAACGTGCGCGATTCGACGCGGGCGGAGGTGCAGCGGGCGATCGAGCAGCTGGGGTACCGGCGTAATTCGTCGGCCAGGGCGCTGGTGACCCGGCGCACCCTGACGCTGGGGGTCGTGGCCTGCAATCCGACCCTGTTCGGTCCGGCCAGCACGCTGTTCGGGCTGGAGGAGGCCGCCCGCGACGAGGGCTTCATGGTTTCCGCGGTCACCCTGCGCCGGTATACGGCGAAGGCGCTGGAGGAGGCCATCGACCACCTCAGCGACTGGGGGGTCGAGGGCATCGTGGTGATAGTCCCGCACCGGGAGGCTGTGGCGGCACTGGCGGAGCTGCGGCTGCCCTTCCCGGTCGTCACCGTCGAGGGCGGCCACTCGCTGCCGATAGCCGGTGTGTCGGTCGACCAGGAGCTGGGCGCGCGGCTGGTGACCAGCCATCTGCTGGGGGCCGGCCACCGTACGGTGTGGCATGTCTCCGGGCCGCCGGACTGGCTGGAGGCCGAGGCGCGGGTCAGGGGCTGGCGCAGCACCCTGGAGGAGGCCGGCGCCGAGGTGCCGGAGCCGCTGGTGGGGGACTGGACGCCGCTGTCCGGCTACCGGGCGGGCCAGGAGCTGGCCGGCCGGGTCGCGGCGGGCTCGGCCCGCAGGACGTCCGCCGGTGTGACAGCGGTCTTCGTGGCCAACGACCAGATGGCGCTCGGCCTGATGCGGGCGTTCCGCGAGACCGGTCTGTCGGTGCCGGGCCAGGTCGCCATCGCCGGCTTCGACGACATTCCCGAGGCCGAGTTCTTCGCGCCGCCCCTGACGACCGTCCGGCAGGACTTCGCCGCGGTCGGGCAGGCCAGTATCCGCCTGCTGGTCTCCCAGCTGGAGTCCGGCTCGACCGGCCACGAGGGTGAACGCGTGGTGATCGAGCCCCGGTTGATCGTCCGGCGCAGCAGCACGTCGTCCTGACCGGCGGCCCTCCCCCCGCAACCGGCCGGGCGCCTTATCGATTCCGTTTCCTCTGGAGAGCACTTATGATCACCGATTCGCCCGCTGTGACCGTGGGCGTCGACTTCGGGACCCTGTCCGGCCGCGCGCTGGTCGTCTCCGTCGAGGACGGTGCCGAACTGGGCAGTGCGGTGCACGAGTACGCCCACGGCGTGGTCGACGGTGAGCTGCCGGGCGGCGGCGCTCTGCCGCCGGACTGGGCGTTGCAGATTCCGCAGGACTGGCGCGACGTGCTGCGGGTCGCGGTGCCGGCGGCGCTGGCCGCCGCGGGCGTACGGGCGGAGCAAGTGATCGGCGTCGCCACCGACTTCACCGCCTGCACGGTGCTGCCGGTGACGGCGGACGGTACGCCGCTGAGCGAGGTGGCGGCCTTCGCGGACCGGCCGCACGCGTATCCGAAGCTGTGGCGGCACCACGCGGCGCAGCCGGAGGCCGACGACATCGTGGCAGCGGCCGAGGCGTCGGGGCAGGGCTGGCTGGCACGCTACGGCGGGAAGATCTCCAGCGAGTGGCAGTTCGCGAAGGCGCTGCAGGTGCTGCGCGAGGACCCCGGGGTCTACGCGGCTGCCGAGCGGTGGATCGAGGCGGCCGACTGGATCGTGTGGCAGCTGACGGGGGCGGAGAACCGCAACCTGTGCACCGCCGGCTACAAGGGCATCCACCAGGACGGCGCCTACCCGGACGCGGAGTTCCTGGCCTCGCTGCATCAGGACTTCGCCGGCTTCACCGCGAAGCTGGAGCACCCGCTGTCCCAACTGGGCTCGCCCGCAGGGAAGCTGACCGCGCAGGCGGCCGCGCTGACCGGGCTGCCCGAGGGCACCGTCGTCGCGGTGGGCAACGTGGACGCGCACGTCACCAGCGCGGCGGCCCGGGCGCTGGAGCCCGGCCACATGCTGGCGATCATGGGCACCTCGACCTGCCACATCATGAACTCCGACGTGCCGGCCGAGGTGCCGGGCATGTGCGGGGTGGTGCGGGACGGCGTCGTACCGGGGCTGTGGGGCTACGAGGCCGGGCAGAGCGGGGTGGGCGACATCCTGGCGTGGGCGGTGCGCACGGTGGTGCCGCAGGAGTACGCGGCCGAGGCGGCGCGGCGCGGCGTGCCGGTGCACGACCTGCTCACGGAGAAGGCCGCCGCACAACCGGTGGGCGGGCACGGGCTGGTGGCGCTGGACTGGCACAGCGGCAACCGCTCGGTCCTGGTCGACCACCATCTGTCAGGCCTCATCGTGGGGTTGACGCTGGACACCCGTCCCGAGGACATCTACCGGGCCCTGGTGGAGGCCACCGCGTTCGGCACCCGCACGATCATCGAGGCTTTCACGGCGGCCGGGGTGCCGGTCGGCGAATTCACCGCGGCCGGCGGGCTGTTGAAGAACACCTTCCTGATGCAGACCTACAGCGACGTGCTGGGCCGTCCGATCAACGTGCTGGCCTCGGAGCAGGGACCCGCCCTCGGGGCGGCGATCCACGCGGCGGTCGCCGCGGGGGCGTATCCGGACATCCGCAGCGCGTCGGCGGTGATGGGCCGGATCGAGCGGGCCGCGTACACCCCCGATCCGGCACGGGCGGCGGCGTACGACCTGCTCTACGCCGAATACCGCGCCCTGCACGATCACTTCGGCCGCGGCGGCAGCGACGTGATGCACCGGCTGCGGGCCATGCGCGCGACGCGGACGAGCAGTGACATTCCTTCTATGTGAGCGCTAACCTCCTCCCTGTATTCGAGGTCCCGATGCCTGAACGCCCTCCTCCGTCCCCTGTCGACGATGTTCTCGGCCGGCTGCGCCGGCAGGTCAGTGACCTGCACCAGGAGCTGGTCCGCTACGGCCTGGTGGTGTGGACGGCCGGAAACGTCTCCGCCCGGGTGCCCGGCGCCGACCTGTTCGTGATCAAACCCAGCGGTGTCGACTACGACCGCTTGTCACCCGGGAACATGATCGTGTGCGATCTGGACGGCCGGGTGGTGGACGGTGGCGGCCTCTCGCCGTCCTCCGACACGGCCGCGCACGCGTACGTGTACCGGCACATGCCGGAGGTGGGCGGGGTGGCGCACACCCACTCGACCTACGCCTGCGCCTGGGCGGCGCGGGGGGAGCCGGTGCCGTGCGTCCTGACCGCGATGGCCGACGAGTTCGGGGCGGAGATCCCGGTGGGGCCGTTCGCACTCATCGGCGACGACTCGATCGGGCGGGGCATCGTGCAGACGCTGGCAGGGCACCGCTCGCCCGCCGTGCTGATGCAGAACCACGGCGTCTTCACCGTCGGCCGGGACGCGCGGGCGGCGGTCAAGGCCGCGGTGATGTGCGAGGACGTGGCGCGAACCGTCCACGTCTCACGCCAGTTGGGTGACCTGCTGCCGATAGCCGGGCCGGACATCGACCGCCTCTACGACCGCTACCAGAACGTCTACGGCCAGCCCGCGCCCGCGTCCGTTCCCGAGCTCGGGTCCGAGTCCGCGAAGGGCGAGGCGGACGACCGTTCCGCCGTCGATCGGCCTGCTAACGACGGTCCCGTCACCGACCGAGGAGCCACCGTATGAACGCCACGCCCACCGCCGAGATCTGGTTCCTCACCGGCAGCCAGGGACTCTACGGGCCCGACACCCTCGCGCAGGTCGCCGACCAGTCACGGCGGATTGCCGACCAGCTCGCCGCGCTGCCGGGCGGCCCGGTGCGGGTGGTGTGGAAGCCGGTGCTGACGGACGCCTCGGCGATCATCGGCACGGTGCTGGCGGCGAACGCCGACGACGGATGCGTGGGGCTGATCGCCTGGATGCACACGTTCTCGCCGGCGAAGATGTGGATCGGCGGGCTGGATCTGCTGCGCAAGCCGCTGCTGCACCTGCACACCCAGGCCAACGTCGAGTTGCCGTGGGCGACGATCGACATGGACTTCATGAACCTCAACCAGGCCGCCCACGGCGACCGGGAGTTCGGTTACATCCAGTCCAGGATCGGGGTGACCCGCAAGACGGTCGCCGGGCATGTCACCGACCCGGCCGTGGGGCAGCGTATCCACACCTGGATGCGGGCCGCGCTCGGCCACGCGGCCCTGCGCAAACTCCGGTTGGCCCGCTTCGGCGACAACATGCGCGATGTCGCCGTCACCGAGGGCGACAAGGTCGAGGCGCAGCTCCGCTTCGGCGTCTCGGTCAACACCTACGGCGTCAACGACCTGGTGGAGGCCGTCGACTCGGCCGCGGACAGCGAAGTGACCGCCCTGGTCAAGGAGTACGCCGACGCCTACCGGCTTGATCCCGCGCTCGGCCCGGACGGCGTACGCCACGACTCGCTGCGCTACGCCGCGCGGATCGAACTGGGCCTGCGCGCCTTCCTCGACGGCGGCGGGTTCGGTGCGTTCACCACCAACTTCGAGGACCTTGGGGGACTTCGGCAGCTGCCGGGGCTCGCGGTGCAGCGGCTGATGGCCGACGGCTACGGCTTCGGCGGCGAGGGCGACTGGAAGACCGCGACGCTGCTGCACACGGTCAAGGCGATGGCCGCCGGGCTGCCCGGCGGCACGTCCTTCATGGAGGACTACACCTACCACCTGGCCCCGGGCAGCGAACTGATCCTGGGCGCGCACATGCTGGAGGTCTGCCCGACGATCGCGGCCGGCGTGCCCAGCTGCGAGATCCACCCGCTGGGCATCGGCAACCGGGAGGACCCCGTCCGCCTGGTCTTCGACGCCGCCCCCGGGCCCGCGGTCGTGGTGGGCCTGGCCGACATGGGGGACCGCTTCCGCCTGGTCGCGAACCAGATCGACATCGTCGAGCCGGTGGAGCCCCTCCCGGCCCTGCCGGTGGCCCGGGCGGTCTGGCGCCCCGCCCCGAACCTGCGAACCTCCACCGAGGCGTGGCTGACCGCCGGCGGCCCCCACCACACGGTGCTGTCCAGTGCGATCGGCGCGGAGGAACTCACCGACCTCGCCGACCTCCTGGGCACCGAGCTGCTGATGATCGACACCGACACCGACCTGCGCCAGTTCACCAAGGAGATCCGCTGGAACCAGGCCTACTACCGCCTCGCCCGGGGCCTGTGAGGACCGTGCAGGACCCGGTTGTCCGGACGGTCGGCGTCCCGGCACCCATCCGGGCCCCAGCATGCCCACGCGACGCCCCGACTCACCGGAGACCGTATGCCCGACGTATCCTGCTCGCCTGCCGGGACGCTCACTGACGGCCGCGTCGTGCACCGCTGGCGGCTCGCGGCCGGCGGGGTCCGCGCTGACGTCCTGACCCTCGGAGCAAGCCTGCACACGCTGAGCTTTCCGGACCGTACGGGACGGTCGGCCGACGTGGTGCTGACTCCGGCCGGGGTCCAGGACAAGCTCACCGCGGCGCGCTATCTGGGTGCCACGGTGGGCCGCTACGCCAACCGCATCGCGCATGGCCTGGTGCCTGCTCCCGAAGGTCCTGTGCAGCTGAGTGTCAACGAGAACGGCCATACGCTGCACGGCGGTCCCGACGGCTTCGACTCGCGGATCTGGGACGGCAGCCCCTTCCGGGTCGCAGGACGCGTGGGCGTCGCGTTGACGCTCGCCAGCCCGGCAGGCGATCAGGGCTTTCCCGGCAATGTCGAGGTGACGGTGCGCTACAGCCTGAGCGAAGCGGGGGAACTGCGGCTCGACTACTCGGCCTCCACGGACGCGACGACACCGTTCGGGCTGACCAACCACGCGTACTGGAATCTCTCCGGCAGCAAGCGGAGTACGGTCCATGACCACGAGTTGTATGTCGCGGCCGACTTCTACACGCCGGTGGACGCCGCACTCATTCCGCTGCCAGGTCCGCCCCGGCCGGTCGCGGGCACCCCTTTCGACCTCACCGCCCCGCGCCGGCTGTGTCAGGTGCTCGATCGTCTCGACGACGAGCAACTCGCCCTCGCCGGAGGCGGTTACGACCACAACTGGGTCCTGCGGGGCACGTCAGGTGAGCCGCGCCTGGCCGCGGTGCTCAGCCATCCCGCGACAGGCCGGGTGATCGAGTGCCTCACCACGGAGCCGGGAATGCAGGTGTACACAGCCAACTCCTCCGTGCCGCCCGACGCCGGGGAAGGCACGGGTGAGGCCACAGGACCCCATTCGCCGGCCCGGCACGCCGGTGTCGCGCTGGAGACCCAGCACTTCCCCAACTCGCCCCAGCGGCCGGACTACCCGTCCGCGTGGCTGCGCCCGGAGCGTCCTTACCGGTCGACGACGATCTACCGGACGGGAGCTGTGTGACGAACGGTCAACTCGCCCTGGGGGGCGCCGTCGGCCCGCCCGTTTTTGTTCTGTGCAACGTCTTGACGCCGTGCCGGTGAACGCTAACAATCGCTGCCAAGCAACGGACCACAAGCGGGTACGGGAGCGATCGTGCGGGCTTCTGATGTCTCTCGGCGAGAGGTGGCGATGTCCGCACCGGCACGGGAGGGTAAGCGCACGGGGTACGGAACCCCATGTGCGGTTTCACCCGCCGGAGAACGCAGCTCCGTACGGCGTTGTGGTGCGGGGGAAGCGTGATGGGAACAGCAGCCGTCGGCCACAGCGGCACCTTGCACCAGATGATGTGAGCGCTAACAGGCCGCAAGGCCCCTCTGAACAGGATTTGATCATGCGTGATGTGCGGTCTCGTAGTCAGAGAGTCCGATGCTGGAGTGCTGCCGCCATCGCTGTTGCGATGGTTGCCACTGTCGGCGCGTGCAGCAAGAGTGGAGCCGGTGGCTCGTCGTCGGACACGGGCAAGTCCGGCGGCGGGGCGACGACGTCCACCGCGGTGACCATCAAGGGTGACATCGCCTTCAACGACGACAACCTGGCGAAGCTGGACACCGCGCTGAAGGCGGCGCTGGCGGGGAAGGACCTGTCGAAGCTGAACGAGGCGATGGTCGTCAACGTCGCCGTCGACTACTGGAACGCGGGCAAGGCCGGCTTCAACAAGGGCCTCAAGGACCTCGGCGTCAAGGGCACCTACCAGGCGCCGGCGAACGGCCGGCTCGACCAGCAGCTGTCGATCATCCAGACGCTGCGCGGCCAGGGCATCACCGGCCTGAGCGTGTCGGCGATCGACCCCACCGCCATCAAGGCCCCCATCGCGTCGGCCAACAAGGCCCACATCCCGGTGCTGGCGATCGACTCGCCGCTGCCGAAGGAGGACGGCGCCGCCCTCTACCTCGGCACGCCGAACTACACCGCGGGCCAGAAGGCCGGCGAGGCGATGAAGCAGGCGCTGGGCGGCAAGGGCCAGGTCGTCGTCCTGGTCGGCTCGCTCACCACGTCCAACGCCGTCGAGCGCATCCAGGGCTTCGAGGACGCGCTCAAGGGCACCGACATCAAGGTCGCGCAGAAGCTCAGCGACGGCATGGACGCGGCCAAGGCGCTCACCAACGCGCAGACCGCCATCCAGACCAACCCGAACATCAACGGGCTCTACGGGGTGTACTCCTACGACGGGCCGTCGGCGGGCCAGGCGGTGCAGGCGGCGGGCAAGTCCGGCAAGGTCAAGATCATCTCGGACGACAGCGATCCGCAGACGCTGAAGTTCGTGCAGTCGGGTGTCATCCAGGCCACCGTCCTGCAGCAGCCGTACCAGCAGGGCTACACGGGCGCGTACTTGCTCGCCGCGTTCAAGGTGCTCGGAGTCGACGCCACGCTGAAGCTCGTCAAGCCCTACCTGGAGTCGGACGGAGCCACGCTGTCCTCGGGCGTGGGTCTGGTCACCGGAGGGAATCTCGCGGACTACCAGGCCAAGCTCAAGGACCTGGGAATCAGCTGATGGACCCGTCCACCGACATTGGTGCCGGGGCTCCCGGCGGCAACGCGGTCTCGCTGCGGGACGTGACCAAGTCCTACGGCCCGGTGAAGGTGCTCGACATCCCGAGCCTGGACCTGGCTCGCGGACAGATCGTGGCCGTGGTGGGGGAGAACGGCGCCGGCAAGTCCACGCTGATGGGCGTGCTGTCCGGCACCGTCACCCCCACCACGGGGTCCATGGAGATCGCCGACACCGCGCTTCAGCCCGGGCGGCCCGACCACTCCCGCGAACTCGGAGTCGCCCTCGTCGCCCAGGAGTTCCCGCTGGTCGGCCAACTGAGCGTCGCGGAGAACCTGTTGCTGGGGCGCCGTCCGCAGCGGGCCGGTTCCGGCCCCGTCGGGCGGGTCGTCTTCGACCGGGCGGGTACGAGGGCCGAGGCGCGGACGCTGCTGGAGGAGGTGGGCGTCACCGGCGTGGACGTGGACCGCCCCGTCGGCCGGTTCCCGGTCCCCGTACGGCAGATGATCGAGATCGCCAAGGCCTGGGGCCACCGCCCCGTCGTGCTGATCCTGGACGAGCCCACGTCGTCGCTGGGACCGGTGGAGGCCGAGCGGGTGCTGGACCTGGCCCGCGCGCACGCCGCCGCCGGGGGAGCGGTGCTCTTCATCGGGCACCGCCTCGACGAGGTGCGGGCGGTCGCGGACAGGGTGATCGTTCTGCGCAGCGGCGAGCTGGTCGCGGATCTGACACCGGCCGAGGCGACCGAGGAACGGATGATCCGGGAGATGGTCGGCAGCGAGCTCGCTCGCGCCGACCTCGCCCCGCCGTCCTCGGTGGAACGCGCCACGACGCTGTCGGTACGGGAGTTGACCGCCGACGGCCTGGGCCCGGTCGATCTCGACCTGAAGGCCGGTGAGATCGTCGGCGTTGCCGGGCTGATGGGCTCGGGCCGCAGCCGCCTGCTGCACACGATCATGGGCGCCCAGCCCCGTACCGGCGGCACCGTCGCCTTCGAGGGGAAGGACTTCCGTCCCCGGCACCCGGCCGACGCGGTGGAGGCCGGTATCGGGATGGTCCCCGAGGACCGCAAGGTGCAGTCGCTGCTGCCCGCGCACTCGGTGCGCTGGAACGTCACGCTCAGCACGCTGCGCCGGATCAGCCGCCGCGGTGTGCTGCGCCCCAGGAACGACAAGGCGCACGCGGCCCGCATCGTCAAGGACCTGGGCGTGCGGCTGCACAGCCAGGAGCAGCCGATCAGCTCGCTGTCCGGCGGCAACCAGCAGAAGGCGGTCTTCGGCCGCTGGCTCTCGGCCGAGCCCAAGCTGCTGCTGCTCGACGAGCCGACCCGCGGGGTGGACGTCGGCGCCAAGGCCGAGATCTACGCCCTCATCGACGAGGCAGCCGAGAAGGGCCTGGCCGTGCTGGTGGCCTCCTCCGAACTGGAGGAGCTGATGTGGATCTGCCACCGCATCGTGGTGATGTCCCACGGACAGGTGGTGGCCGACATCCCGCGTGACGGATTCGGCAAGGAAACGATCATGACCGCCGCGGCCGGCACGCGCAGCAGGCTGCTGGACGGCCAGCAGGGGAAGGCAAGCGCATGACCACCCGCAGTATCCCGGTTGCCGTCGACACGGCGGACGTCTTTCACGGGAAGGCACGCGTATGAAGACCAGCACCGCTCCGGCGCTCGCGGACCTGGACACCGGTGACAAGCCGGGTACGTCCCTGGTCCGGCGGCTGGCCGAGACCCCCGAAGTCGGCGTCGTCGTCGCCTGCGTGGTCGTCTTCGTGTCGCTCGCGATCGACAAGTCCACCTTCGCCGGCGCCGTCAACCTCCAGGGCATGGGCTTCGACCTGGCGCAGTACGGCCTGATCGCCATCGGTGAGTCGCTGGTGATCCTCACCGGCGGCATCGACCTGTCGGTCGGGGCGCTGCTGGGCACCAGCGTGATCCTGATGTCCTGGTTCAACGTACGGGCCGGCCTGCCGCCGGTCCTCGCCGTCCTGGTGACGCTGGTCATCGCCGGCACGGTCGGCCTCATCCACGGGCTCGCCGTCACCCGGCTGAAGATGCCGCCGTTCGTGGTCACCCTGGTCACCTACACCGTCGCCCAGGGCGTCACGCTCGCCATCACCTCCGGCACCTCGATCACCGGGATCGGCGGCTTCTTCGGCGACGTCGGCCAGACATACGTGGCGCAGATCCCGCTGCCGCTGATCCTCTTCGTCGTCGTCGCGATCGCCGCCTGGTTCTTCCTGGAGCGCACCTACCAGGGCCGCCAGGTCTACGCGGTCGGCGGCAACGCGGAGGCGGCCCGGCTGGCCGGCATCCGCGGCGACCGGCGGATCGTGTCGATGTACGTCACCAGTTCGCTGCTGTCCGCCTTCGCCGGGATCATGGTGCTCGGCCGGATGGGCGTCGGCTCGGCCAGCGGCGTCGGGGTCGGCTGGGAGCTCTCCGCGATCGCCGCCGCCGTCATCGGCGGGGTCAGCCTGGTGGGCGGCCAGGGCCGCATCGTCGGCATCGTGGCGGGGACGATCCTGCTCGAACTGATCAACAACGGCCTGACCACGCTGCAGATCAACTCCAACTACACCAACATCGTGCTGGGTTGCGTCCTCGGCCTGGCCATCACCGCCGACCGGCTCCGCGCCAGAAGCGTCGCCCGCCGCAACTGAGCCCCCGCCCGAGGCCAGGCCCCGCACCCCGCTCCTGGGCGCTGGGCCGGGCTTCGGCCTGCCCACCCGCGGGCCCCCCACCGTGCCGGTGTCAGTTCCGTGGCCGCCGGCCGCACATGGCCATGCGCCGGGCCGCGCGTCCGGTCCCCCCACACAGAGGAGAAACCCGGTGTCCGCACCAGTGACGGCCGTGATCCCACGGCAGTTCAGAAAATATCTGCTGGCGGCTGCTGCCGTCCTCGCCCTCATCGCCGGAGTCCTGGCCGGCGGATCGCACGCCTCGCAGGCGGCCGGCTCACTTCCCTGCGACCTGTACGCGTCCGGTGGTACGCCCTGCGTGGCCGCGCACAGCACCACCCGCGCACTGTACGGCTCCTACACGGGCCCGCTCTACCAGGTCAGGCGTTCCTCGGACAACACCTACAAGAGCTTCAGCCCGACGACCGCGGGCGGCTACCCCGACGCGTCCGCACAGGACTCCTTCTGCTCCGGTACGACCTGCGTCATCACGCGGATCTACGACCAGTCCGGGCGCGGCAACGACCTGACCCAGGCGCCCGGCGGCGGCGCGGCCGGCGGCCCGGACAACCTCGCCAACGCCACCGCCGCGCCGACGACTGTGGGCGGGCACAAGGCCTACGGCGTGTACGTCGCCCCCGGAACCGGCTACCGCAACGACAGCACGAACGGCATCGCCACGGGTGACAACCCGGAGGGCATGTACGCGATCTTCGACGGGACGCACTACAACGGCGGCTGCTGCTTCGACTACGGCAACGCCGAGACGAACAACAACGACGACGGCAACGGCACGATGGAGGCCATCTACTTCGGCAACATCAAGGTCTGGGGCTACGGTTCGGGCAACGGTCCGTGGATCATGGCCGACCTGGAGAACGGCCTGTTCTCCGGCGTCAACCAGCACCTCAACTCCGGTGACCCGACGGTCAACTACCGCTACACCACCGCTATCGTCAAGGGCAAGCAGAACCACTGGGCGATCCGTGGCGGCAACGCCCAGTCCGGTGGCCTGTCCACCTTCTACGACGGCGTACGCCCCAACGTCTCGGGCTACAACCCGATGAAGAAGCAGGGCGCGATCATCCTCGGCATCGGCGGCGACAACAGCAAGGGCGCCCAGGGCACCTTCTACGAAGGCGTCATGACCTCCGGCTATCCCACGGATGCCACCGAGAACGCCGTGCAGGCCAATATCAACTCCGTGAACTACGGCGGCAGCACCTCGGGCGGCGGCACCACCGGCGGCACCACGGGCGGGGGAAGCGGCAATCCCGGCACCCTGACGCCCGGCTCCCGGATCTCCCTGCAGGCCACCACGTCCTGCTGCACCGCCGACTACATCAAGCACGACGACAACGACACCAACGTGGTCATCGCGGGCGTCTCCTCGTCGTCCTCGTCCACCGACAAGGGCGACGCCACCTGGATCGTCCGGTCCGGCCTGGCCAACAGCTCGTGCCTTTCCTTCGAGTCCGCGAACGAGTCCGGCCAGTACCTGCGCCACCAGAACTACCAACTGCATCTGGCAGGCAACGACGGCTCCTCGACGTTCACCCAGGACGCCACGTTCTGCCCGCAGTCCGGGCACAACGGCCAGGGCTACTCCTTCCAGTCGGTGAACTACTCCAACCGCTACCTGCGCCACTACAACTACACCGTCTACATCGCCTCCAACGGCGGCTCCAACGCGTTCGACTCCACCACCTCGTGGAACGACGACACCAGCTGGAACGTCGCCACCCCCTGGTCCTGATCCCCGGATCAGTGCCCAGCCCGCGCGAAGGCCGCGCCGCCGGGCAGTACGGCGGCGCGGCTCGGGGGTGCTTCAGCCCTGCGCGGCCGCGCGTGCGCCGCGGTCCGCGCGAGCGGCGCCGGTGCTCGAGCGCAGTGAGATCGACGGGGCGAGCAGGATGTGCCGCGGCGGCGTCTCCGGAGCCGCGATGCGTTCGATCAGCAGGGAGACCGCCTGCTCTCCCATCTCCTGTGCGGGTACGTCGGCCGCGGTGAGGGGCGGCCGGAAGTCCTCGGCCCAGGGCCGGGCCGCCACTCCCGTCACGGAGAAGTCGTAGGGAACTGCCAGTCCGGCGTCGGCCAGAGCCCGCTGGACTCCGGGCAGCGCGGCCTCGTTGATCGTGGTGATGGCCGTCAGGCCGGCGTGGTCGCGCAACAGCCCTTCGACGCACTCTTGGCCGGAGCGGGCGTCGTCACCGCACATGGCCTCGATCCCCTCCATGCCGCGTTCGCGGACGGCCGCCGTGAAGCCTTCCTGGGCCCGTCGCGCGGGACCGTAACCCGCGGAGACGAGCTCCGGGGAACGGCTGACCAGCGCCACGGTCCGGTGGCCCAGATCCGCCAGGTGGTGGACGGAGTGCCGGATCAGCCCGGCGTAGTCGATGTCGATCCAGCACATCTGCCAGTCGTCGTCGGTGTGGCCGATTCCGACGAAGGGCAGTCCTGCCCGGTGCAGCGTGCCCACGCGCGCGTCCTGGAGGCGGATCTCCATCAGGATCACCCCGTCGACGCGGCTCTCGGAGACCAGTCGTTCGAAGGACCGGTCGTGGTCGCCGCCCGACGGGGACAGCAGGACGTCCAGGTCCAGCCGGGCCGCCGCTTCGACGACGCTGCCCACGAAGTCCAGCTGCATATGGGTGAGGCGGTTGCCGGCGGGCGGGATCACCAGGCCGATCGTCCTGGTCCTGCCCTCCTTGAGTGCCCTGGCGGTCGCATTGGGCCGGTAGCCCAACTCATCGATGACGTCCTGGATCCGCTTGCGGGTACTGACGGAGACGGGTCGCTTACCGCTGAGCGCGTACGACACGGTGCTGCGGGACACGCCGGCGCGCCGCGCGATCTCCCCGATGTTCATGCGACTCCTCGCTTCTGGTGCCCGCTACGTCATGGTACCTGGCACGAATCGATTCGCGAATGAGAGCCGACAGCTGCCAGGGCCCCCGAATCCGCTGCCTGGCGGAACCAGCAGAGGATCCGACGAAGTCCGTGAGCAACGGTGGTGAGCGGTCGCGGGACGCCCTCCCGGGGACTTCGGGTCGAACCGATTCGCAGCGCTTTTTGACCCGCAGTGGTGCTTGCCGGGGAACGTCGGGGGGAATCCGCGCGATGCATTGACGCGCTCGGCCCGGTGACCTAAGGTGCCCGAAACGTTCGTGAAACATTCAGAAGTTTCGGGTGCGGTCGCGCGCCCTCCCACGGTGGCATCGCACCAGCGAATGGGGCGAGATGAATGTTAACGCTCACTAAGCCGCAGGCAAGTCTCCTTCGGGTCGTCGGCAGTGACCAGCCTGACGCTGCGTCAATCGACGCGCTGAGGCTCGTGAGCCCTTCCTCCGCACGGAAGGGCGGCGGGCCTCGGCTCCTGTCCGTGCGCTTCCGTAGACCGACCGCTCGTCCGCCCCCCTGGCGTGTTAGCGCTAACTCGCAGGTCCCCTGGTAGCGACAGGGGCCGGTCCGCGCCCAGCAGAGCTGGTGAGGTGGCCGTAGTACGGGCATCGGCTGTCGGCGGATGCCTCCCCCCACACAAGGAGAATTCCTGCAATGTCATGGTTCAAGAGAAAGAGCCGCCGGAGAAGTACGCTGGCGACGATCACCGGAATAGCAGCCAGTGCGGCCTTGGCCGTGGTGGGCATGGGTACGTTCGCCGGCCATGCTGCGGCGGCGGGTTCGCTGGGTTCGGCGGCCGCGCAGTCGGGCCGGTACTTCGGTACCGCGGTGCCGGCGAGCAAGCTCGGCAACTCCGCGTACTCCACCATTCTCGACCGGGAATTCAACATGATCACCCCGGAGAACGAGATGAAGTGGGACACCACCGAGCCGTCCCGCGGGAACTTCAACTTCGGGCCGGCCGACCAGATCGTCAGTCACGCCCAGGCCCATGGCCAGCGGATGCGCGGTCACACCCTGGTCTGGCACAACCAGCTGCCGGGATGGGTGTCGAACCTGTCGGCCTCGGACCTGCAGTCGGCGATGGACAACCACATCACGCAGGAGATGACGCACTTCAAGGGCAAGATCTACGCCTGGGACGTGGTCAACGAGGCGTTCGCCGACGGTGGCAGCGGCCAGCACCGCAGCTCGCCCTTCCAGGACAAGCTCGGCAACGGCTTCATCGAGCACGCCTTCCGCACGGCCCGTTCGGTCGATGCGAACGCCAAGCTCTGCTACAACGACTACAACATCGAGAACTGGTCGGACGCCAAGACCCAGGGCGTCTACAACATGGTCAAGGACTTCAAGTCCCGTGGCGTCCCGATCGACTGCGTCGGCTTCCAGAGCCACTTCGGCAACGGCGGACCCCCCTCCAGCTTCCAGACCACCCTCAGCAACTTCGCCGCCCTGGGCGTCGACGTCCAGCTCACCGAACTCGACATCGCCCAAGCCTCGTCGTCGGCCTACAGCAACACCGTCAACGCCTGCCTGCACGTGACCCGGTGCGCGGGCATCACCGTCTGGGGCATCCGCGACAGCGACTCCTGGCGCAGCGGCGACAACCCCCTGCTCTTCGACAGCAACGGCAACCCGAAATCCGCCTACACCGCGGTCCTCAACGCCCTCAACGCGGCCACGGGCACCGCGACAGGCGGGACGTCCTCGGGAACGACCAACGGCGGGACGTCTTCCGGGACCACCGATGGCGGGACCTCCTCGGGCACGACCAACGGCGGGACGTCCTCCGGGACGACCACCGGCACCACGAGCGGCGGAACCACCACCGGCGGCACAGGGGGAGGCGCGTGCGCGGCGACGTACACCACCACCAACTCCTGGTCGGGCGGCTACCAAGGCGAGGTCAAGGTCACCGCGGGTAGCGCGGCGATCAGCGGCTGGACCGTCCGGTGGACCCTGTCCAGCGGGCAGAGCATCACCCAGGTCTGGAACGGAACGCTGTCCACCAGTGGTTCGACGGCAACGGTGACCAACGTGTCCTACAACGGCTCGCTCCAGCCATCGGCCTCCACCACCTTCGGGTTCCTCGCCAACGGCACCCCGTCGGCCCCGTCCCTCAGCTGCACCAGCTCCTGACACACATGTGAGCGTCGACACGGCGTCGCGCTCACTGCGGTGCCGCCCGTTCCTGCTCTCCCCGGCATTCACAACGGGCGGCACCGCGCGCGGAGCACACCACACCACGTACGGCGGCCCGACTTCCTGGCTCCCGTGCGCCTTTTTCCCGCGCTGTCGGGTTTCGCATGAAGCGGCCCTGCCACTCGAACGGCCGTGATTGCCGGCTGCGACGGCGTTCCCCCATACACAAGGAGGATGCTGATGTCATCATCGGCACTTGCTCAACGGTTTCGCCGGATAAGGCGGTGGATGCTGACGGCGGGTGCGTCCGTCGCGCTCGCGGCCGGCGTCCTGGTCGGCGGTACCCACACCTCGCAGGCAGCCGGTTCGCTGCCGTGTGACATCTACGCTTCGGGTGGTACGCCGTGCGTGGCGGCACACAGCACGACGCGGGCGCTGTACTCGTCGTACAGCGGGTCGCTCTACCAGGTGCGGCGCTCCTCGGACAACACCACCCGCAACATCGGGGTCCTGAGTGCGGGTGGGTACGCCGACGCGGCCTCGCAGGACTCGTTCTGCTCCGGGACCTCGTGCGTGATCACCGTGATCTACGACCAGTCGGGGCGTAACAACAACCTCACCCAGGCACCCGCGGGCGGTGCCGCCGGCGGCCCCGACAACCTGGCCAACGCGACCGCCGCGCCGACCACGGTAGGCGGCCACAAGGCCTATGGCGTCTTCGTCGCCCCCGGTACCGGCTACCGCAACAACCACACGAACGGCATCGCCACCGGTGACGCAGCCGAGGGTATGTACGCCATCTTCGACGGCACCCACTACAACGGCGGCTGCTGCTTCGACTACGGCAACGCCGAGACCGACAGCAACGACGACGGCAACGGCACCATGGAGGCCATCTACTTCGGCAACATCAAGGTCTGGGGCTACGGTTCGGGCAACGGTCCGTGGATCATGGCCGACCTGGAGAACGGACTGTTCTCCGGCGTCAACCAGCACCTCAACTCCGGTGACCCGACCGTCAACTACCGCTACACCACCGCCATCATCAAGGGTGAGCCCAACCACTGGGCGATCCGTGGCGGCAACGCCCAGTCCGGCGGCCTGTCCACCTTCTACAACGGGGCACGCCCCAATGTCTCGGGCTACAACCCCATGAGGAAGCAGGGCGCGATCATCCTCGGGACCGGCGGCGACAACAGCAAGGGGGCCCAGGGCACCTTCTACGAAGGCGTCATGACCTCCGGCTACCCGTCGGACGCCACCGAGAACGCGGTGCAGACCAACATCAACTCCGTCGCCTACGGATCAGGTGGTGGTGGCACGGGTACGACGGGTGCCCTGCACGCGGTGGGTGCGGGCAAGTGCCTCGACGTGCCGAACTCGTCGACCACGGCCGGCACCCAGGTGCAGATCTGGGACTGCAGCGGTGGCGCCAACCAGGCCTGGACGCGGACGTCCTCGGGTCAGCTGGCGGTCTACTCCGGCGGCAGCCAGATGTGCCTGGACGCCTACAACAACCAGACGACGCCAGGCACGAAGGTGGAGATCTGGAGCTGCAACGGCGGTGCGAACCAGCAGTGGAGCGTCAACTCCAACGGCACCGTCACCGGCACCCAGTCCGGGCTGTGCCTGGACGTGACCGGTGCGTCCACCGCCAACGGCGCCCTGGCCGAACTGTGGACCTGCAACGGGCAGTCCAACCAGCAATGGAACCTCAGCTGAGCTGAACTGAACGGCTGACACCCGTGGCCGGCTCACCGCCGGCCACGGGTGGAGCCGCTCTCCCACAGCGGCCGACCGGTGGGACAGTGAGACGCGCTCACCGGGGTGATCAATCCCATCTCTTCTCATCCCGACGGCGGCAGTCGACGCTCTGCCTGCGGCCTCAAAGAGAAAGCCGCTGGTAGTCGGCGACTGTTGAGATAGGCCGCGCACGGGTCTGGACATCGACCAGGCCTCAACCTATAAATTCATCCCATGCCTCGCTGTTGTGGCTCGCGGCCCGCTCGCGTCGAGGAGCCTTGGGGTTAGCGCTAACAAAGCGGGCTCTTCCCCCCACATCGCCAAGGACAGACAATGCAGTCTTCATCCGTTTCGTACCGAAGTCCTGCCCTTCGCAGACGCCGTTCGCCCGCGCCTGCCGTGATGGCCGTGATGGCGCTGCTGGCCACGATGCTGGCGACGGCGCTGACCTGGTCGGTGCCCGCGTCGGCAGCGGCCGCGCCCCTGGTCGGTGCTGCGTCGGGGCGCTGCCTCGATGTCGCCGGCGGCGTCGACACCCCGGGGACCGCGCTGCAGATCTGGGACTGCAACGGCCAGGCGAACCAGGCCTTCGAGCTCTCCTCGGCAGGAGAGCTGCGGACGATGAACGGCAGCCGCTGCGTGGACGCCTCGAACAACCAGACGTCGACCGGCACTCCGGCGATCATCTGGTCCTGCAACGGCGGCGCCAACCAGAAGTGGACGCTCAACGCCAACGGGTCGATCACCGGTGTCCAGTCGGGCCTGTGCCTGGACGCCAACGGGGCCGGCACGGCCAACGGCACCGCGGTCATCCTGTGGACGTGCAACGGCCAGAGCAACCAGAAGTGGAGCAGCTCGGCGACTCCGCCGCCCAGCGGCGGGTCGGGCCCGTGCGACATCTACGGCTCCGGCGGCACGCCGTGCGTCGCCGCGCACAGCACCACCCGCGCGCTGTACGGCTCCTACACCGGCCGGCTCTACCAGGTCCGGCGTTCCTCCGACGGTGCGACCAGGGACATCGGCGTACTGGCCGCCGGCGGCTACGCCAACGCCGCGGCCCAGGACTCCTTCTGCACGGGGACCTCGTGTGTCATCACGGCCGTCTACGACCAGTCCGGGCACGGCAACGACCTCTGGTACCAGGGATCCGCCCAGGTGCCGGGATCGAGTCAGAGCAGTCCTGCCAACGCGACCACCGAGTCGCTGTCGGTGGGCGGCGCCAAGGCCTACTCGCTGTACGTCAACCCCGGTAACAGCTACTGGAGAGACGGCCACCTGACAGGTGTGCCGACCGGCAGCGCACCCGAGAGCACGTACATGGTGACCAGCGGTACGCACGTCAACAGCGGTTGCTGCTTCGACTACGGCAACAGCGAGACGACCAGGAAGGCCGACGCGGCCGGTGCGATGGACGCGATCAACTTCGGCAAGCAGTGCTGGTTCGGTGGGTGCTCGGGCAGCGGCCCGTGGGTGCAGGCGGATCTCGAATGGGGCCTCTACCCCGGCGGCAGCCAGTCCTGGAACGCCAACCAGCGCGCCTTCACCAGCAAGTTCGTCACCGCGATGCTGAAGAACAACGGCACGTCACGATTCGCGCTCAAGGGTGCGAACGCCCAGTCAGGCGGTCTCACCACGCTGTGGGACGGGGCCCTGCCGTCCGGATACAGCCCCATGAAGAAGCAAGGGGCGATCGTCCTGGGCAGCGGTGGCGACTGCTGCAAGCCCGGCGGAGGCGCCAACCTCAGCGCGGGCACCTTCTACGAAGGAGCCGTCGTCTCGGGCTATCCGTCCGATGCCGTCGACAACGCGGTCCAGGCCAACGTCGCCGCAGCCGGCTACCGCTGACCACCTCACCCGTGGGGGGTGGGGTAGGTGGTGGTCCTCCGGGACGTCCCGGAGGACCACCACGGCCCCCCTGCCCCCTCATCCCACGTCCTCCCACAACCCGGCTCAGGAGTCGAAGAATCATGCGCCTGTTCACCGCACGAGCCAAGCGTCCAGCCCAGCCGTCCGCGCCCCGGTCCCTCCGCAGGACGTTAGCGCTCACAACCTCTGTGGTGCTGCTCTCCGCGGTCGCGCCCCTGGCCACCCTGGGCGCGGCCCAGCCCGCCGCCGCACTGGGCAACGGACTCGCTCTGACGCCGCAGATGGGGTTCAACGACTGGAACGCCTACGGGTGCAACGTGTCGGAGTCGCTGATCAAGTCCACGGCGCAGGCCATGCACAGCAACGGAATGCAGGCCGCGGGCTACACGTACGTCAACATCGACGACTGTTGGATGACCCACTCACGCGACAGCGGCGGGCATCTCGTCCCCGACTCCGCGAAATTCCCCGACGGGATCAAGGGCACCGCGGACTACGTGCACTCTCTCGGCCTGAAGCTGGGCATCTACGAGGACGCGGGAACGGCGACCTGCGCCGGATACCCCGGCAGCCTCGGTCACGAGACCACCGACGCGCAGTCGTTCGCGTCGTGGGGTGTGGACTACCTGAAGTACGACAACTGCAACAACTCCGGGGTGAACGCCCAGTCCCGCTACACCGCCATGCGCGACGCCCTGGCCTCGACCGGCCGCCCCATCCTCTACAGCCTGTGCAACTGGGGCCAGGACAACGTGTGGACCTGGGGGGCCGGTGTCGGCAACAGCTGGCGTACCACCGGTGACATCCAGGCCAGCTACTCCAGCATGCTGTCCATCTTCCACAGCAACGTGGGCCTGGCCTCCTACGCCGGGCCCGGGCACTGGAACGACCCGGACATGCTGGAGGTCGGCAACGGCTCGCTCACCGCGACCGAGAACCGCACGGAGTTCAGCCTGTGGTCGGAGATGGCCGCACCGCTGATCGCCGGCACCAACATCGCCTCGGCCAGCTCGGCCACCCTGTCCACGCTGACCAACTCCCGGGTGATCGCGGTCGACCAGGACCCGCTGGGCAAGCAGGGCACGATGGTCTCCTCCTCCGGTGGCCTGGACGTCCTGGCCAAGCCGCTGGCAAACGGCGACGTGTCCGTGGCGCTGTTCAACGAGACCGGGTCGACGGCGACCATCAGCACCACAGCCGCCGCCATCGGCAAGACCGGTGCGTCGAGCTACAACCTCACCGACCTGTGGTCGGGAGCCGCCTCCAGCACCGCGGGCACCATCAGCGCCTCGGTGCCGGCGCACGGCACGGTGATGTACCGGGTCGCCGGCGGGACGACCGGCGGCGGAACCGGGACCGGCACCACCGGTGCGCTGCACGCGGTGGGTGCGGGGAAGTGCCTCGACGTGCCGAACTCGTCCACCACCGCGGGCACCCAGGTGCAGATCTGGAGCTGCGGCGGCGGCGCCAACCAGACCTGGACGCGTACGTCCTCGGGTCAGCTGGCGGTCTACTCCGGCGGCAGCCAGATGTGCCTGGACGCCTACAACAACCAGACGGCGCCAGGCACCAAGGTGGAGATCTGGACCTGCAACGGGCAACCCAACCAGCAGTGGACCGTCAACTCCAACGGTACGGTCACCGGCACCCAGTCCGGGCTGTGCCTCGATGTCACCGGCGCGTCCACCGCCAACGGCGCCCTGGCCGAGCTGTGGACCTGCAACGGTCAGTCCAACCAGCAGTGGTCGTTGAGCTGACCTGACCATCTCGCGAACTGCCGGGGCGGCAGCCGACTGCCGTCCCGGCGCACGCCGGATCCCCCGGGTGCGGCGGCGGCACGGACGGCTCCCGAGCCGTCGGCCGCCCCTCCGGCCCCCCCTGTTGCGCCTTGCGAAAGGAACGCCAGTGTCAGCACTCAGCCGATTGTTCAGGCGCCTGCGCACCTCGACGGCCGTCCTCGTCGGCCTCGTCCTGGCCGCCGGCGGCATCGTGGGTACGGTCGCCGCGCCGGCCCATGCCGCCACCTCGATCACCATCAACGGCGCCTCCGCGGGCCGGACCTTCGACGGCATCGGTGCGATCAGCGGCGGGGGCGGCAACAGCCGGCTCCTGATCGACTACCCGGAGCCCCAGCGCAGCCAGGTCCTCGACTACCTGTTCCGGCCCGGCTACGGGGCCTCCCTGCAGATCCTGAAAGCCGAGATCGGCGGCGACACCAACTCCACGTCGGGTGCCGAGCCGAGCCACCAGCACACCCGGTCCGACCTGAACTGCAACCGGGGCTACGAATGGTGGCTGATGGGGCAGGCCAAGACGCGCAACCCGAACCTGAAGCTGTACGGGCTGGCCTGGGGGGCGCCCGGATGGATCGGGAACGGCAACTTCTGGTCCACCGACATGATCAACTACCTGGTCTCGTGGCTGGGCTGTGCCAAGCAGCACGGGCTGAGCATCGACTACCTGGGCGGGTGGAACGAGCGGGGCTACAACGTCTCCTGGTACGAACAACTGCGCACCGCGCTCAACTCCAACGGCTACGGCAGCGTCAAGATCGTCGCGGCGGACTCCGACTGGACGGTCGCCAACGATGTGAACTCCAACCAGGCCTTCGCCTCGGCGGTGAGCGTCCTCGGCACGCACTACCCGTGCGGCTACCGCTCGGCACAGACCAACTGCTCGGTGCCCTCGGCAGCCACATCGACCGGCAAGCAGCTGTGGGCGAGCGAGAACGGCTCCGACGACTACAACGGCGGTGCGCAGGCCATGGCCCGCGGCATCAACCGCGGCTACATCGACGGCCGGATGACCGCGTATCTCAACTGGCCGGTCGTCGCGGCGGTCACGCCGAACCTGCCCTACCCCACCATGGGCCTCGCGCTGGCCGCACAGCCGTGGTCCGGCTACTACGCCATCGGCAAGAACGCCTGGGTGACGGCGCAGACCACCCAGTTCACCGCGCCCGGCTGGCACTACCTCGACTCCTCCAGCGGATACATCGGCGGCAACCGCAACAACGGCAGCTACGTCTCGCTGAAGTCGACGAACAACTCCGACTTCTCCACGGTCGTCGAGACGATGGACGCCGGCAGTGCGCAGACGCTGAACTTCACCGTCGCCGGCGGGCTGTCCACCGGGACCGTGCACGTGTGGTCCACCAAGGTCAACTCCTCCAACCCGGCTGACTACTTCGTGCACGCCGCGGACATCACACCGTCCAACGGGAACATCAGCCTGACCGCGCAGCCCGGCTACGTCTACACCCTGACCACCACCACGGGACAGGGCAAGGGGACCGCCACCAGCCCCGCCGCGGGCAACCTGAGCCTGCCGTACAGCGACACCTTCGACGGCTACGCGGCGGGCACCGAGGCGAAGTACCTCATGGACTGGCAGGGCGCCTTCGAGACGGTCGCCTGCGCGGGCGGCCGCAGCGGGAACTGCGAGCGCCAGATGAGCCCGCAGAAGCCGATCACCTGGGACGCGCTGTCCGACCCGCACGCGCTGCTCGGCGACGTCAGCTGGAGCAACTACACCGTCTCCTCCGACGTGCTGCTCGAACAGTCCGGATACGCCGACCTGATCGGCCGTGCGAACTCCCAGGACTACACGACCACCGGCGGCCTGAACGCCTACCGTCTCCGGGTGAGCGACACCGGGGCGTGGTCGATCCTGAGTTCGAGCACCAACGGCACCACCTCCACACTGGCACACGGCACGGTGGCCTCCCTGGGCACCAACCGCTGGCACACCCTGGCCCTGACCTTCTCCGGCACCACCATCACAGCCGCCGTCGACGGTGCCACGGTCGGTTCGGTGAACGACTACGCCTGGGCCGGCGGCCAGGTGGGCTACGGCACCGCGCAGACCGAGACCGCGCAGTTCGACAACCTGTCCATCACACCCGGCAGCGGCGGCACCGGCGGGGGCACGACGGCGGCGATCGTCGGAGCAGGCTCCGGCCGGTGCGTGGACGTACCGAGCGCGTCGCAGACGTCGGGCACCCAGGTGGCGCTGTGGGACTGCAACGGCGGCGCCAACCAGCAGTGGACCAGCACCTCGAACGGTGAGCTGCGCGTCTACGGCGGCGACTGCCTCGACGCCTCGGGCCAGGGCACCAGCCCCGGCACCAAGGTCGACATCTGGACCTGCAACGGCGGCGCCAACCAGAAGTGGACGCTCAACGCCAACGGCACCATCACCGGTTCGCAGTCCGGCCTGTGTCTGGACGCCACCGGCGCGGGAACCGCGAACGGCACCCTGCTGGAGCTGTGGACCTGCAACGGCAGCAGCAACCAGAGGTGGACACGCGGCTGATCCGCCACTTCCCGGCCGGCCGGGGCCTCGCAGCACGCGGGGTCCCGGCCCCTCCCCCCCATCGACCTGCTGAAAGGCCCCCCATGTCCTCCTCACCCTTCCAGCCGAGCCGGCGGAGCCTGCTCACGGCCGCCGGAGCGGCCGCGGCCGCGGGGCTGCTGCGCTTCGCCCCCGAAGCCGGCGCCACCGACGGGCCGGGCAGCTACACCGCGAGCTGGTCGTCAGTCGACCAGCACCCCCCGGCGCCGGCCTGGTTCCAGGACGCGAAGTTCGGGATCTACTACCACTGGGGCGTCTTCAGCGTCCCGGCGTTCGGCAACGAGTGGTATCCGCGCAACATGTACATCGGCGGTTCCGCCGAGAACCAGCACCACATCGCCACCTACGGCGATCCCTCGGCGTGGCCGTACAACAACTTCATCGACGGTGCCCGTGACAAGGCGGGCAACCTCGTGCAGTTCGCCCCCAAACTGGCCTCGCAGGGGGGCAGTTTCGACCCGAACGCGTGGGCGCAGCTGTTCAAGGCCGCAGGGGCGAAGTTCGCCGGGCCGGTCGCGGAGCACCACGACGGCTTCTCCATGTGGAACAGCCAGTCCAACCCGTGGAACTCGGTCAGGCACGGCCCGAAGCTCGACCTGGTGGGCCAGCACGCGCAGGCCATTCGCGGGCAGGGGCTGAAGTTCATGGCGTCGCTGCACCACGCCTACCACTTCAACGGCTACTACGACCACGTGCCGTACCAGTCGGACGCGACGCTGCGTATCCTCTACGGGCAGCAGGGCGCGTCCGCGGAGAACCAGCTCTGGTACAACAAGCTGGTCGAGGTGATCAACGGCTACCAGCCGGACCTGATCTGGCAGGACTTCGACCTGGGCCTGGTGCAGGAGTCCACCCGGCTCCAGTTCCTGGCCTACTACTACAACCAGGCCGTCGGGTGGAACAAGGACGTCGTCGCCACCTACAAGGACGGCTTCGACAACAAGGGCGAGGTCTTCGACTTCGAGCGGGGCGGCCCCGCGGGCCTGCTCGCGCCGTACTGGCTGACCGACGACAGCATCTCCTCCTCCAGCTGGTGCTACACGGTGGGCATCGGCTACTACACCGCGCAGGCACTGCTGCACGCGCTGATCGACCGGGCCGCCAAGGGCGGCACCATGCTGCTCAACATCGCCCCCATGGCCGACGGCACCATCCCGTCAGGCCAGCAGTCGATCCTGCGCTCCATGGGCGACTGGCTCGGCCGTTTCGGCGAGGCGGTCTACAACACCCGCGCGTGGACCAGCTATGGCGAGGGGCCGACGGCGATGGGCGGCGGATCGTTCAGCGGCCCCAAGGCCGGTACGGCGAAGGACGTCCGGTTCACCCGCAGCCAGGACAACACCGTCCTCTACGCCACCGCACTGGGCTGGCAGGGCAGCACCATGACCATCACGACACTGAACTCGAACCAGTTCAACGCCACCACCCTGAAGAGCGCCCAACTGCTCAACAACGCCACGGGAAGCTACGTCAACCTTCCGGCCCCCACGCAGGACGGTTCAGGGCTGCACCTGGCGATGCCCGGATCCAGCGCGCCCTTCACCGCGCTGGCCTACACCGTCAAGCTCACCTTCTCCGGCCAGATCCCCTCCCTGGGCTCATCGGGCGGCACCACGAGCTGGGTGAAGATCGCCAACGTCACCAGCGGACTGGTGCTCGACGGCGGCGGCAGTGTCGCCTCCGGTTCCAACCTCAAGCAGTGGAACTACGACGGAAGCACGAACCTGCAGTGGCAGCTCGTCGACCTCGGCGGCGGCTACTACCGCATCATGAACCGCACCAACGGCATGGCCGCCGACAGCTGGGGCAACACCGCCAACGGTGCGCCCGCCCGGCAGTCCGCCTGGAACGGCGGCAACAACCAGCAGTGGTCGCTGACGAACGTCGGAAGCAACCGTTACCAGATCATCAACCGCGGCACCGGCACCGCCCTCGACGGCAGCGGCAGCACCACCGCCGGCTCCACCGCGGTGATGTGGGCACCGAACTCGAACACCAACAACGAATGGACGATCACCGGCATATGACCGCACCGGTGCGGTGCCACCGGCACCGCACCGACACACCGAACGCAGGAGTCCCCATGTCCCCCCACAACGTCACCACTGGGCCGCCGCACCGGCGGCGCCTGCCGCGCGCCCTGGCCGCGGGCGTGTCTGTCGCGCTGGCCGGCGCGTCCCTGCTGGCTCTCTCCGCGGGACCCGCGCAGGCCGCCACCTCCCTGCGCGGACTCGCCGAAGCGCAGGGCCGCTACTTCGGCACCGCCCTGACCGTGTCCGACCTGGGCAACGGCAACGAGATGAACATCTCCAACGCGCAGTTCGACATGGTCACACCCGGCAACGAGATGAAATGGGACACCACAGAGCCCGGCAACGGCCAGTACAACTTCGGACCCGGCGACCAGATCCTGTCCTACGCCACCTCCCACAACATGCGGGTCCGCGGCCACAACCTGGTCTGGCACGCCCAACTGCCCTCGTGGGTCAGCAACCTGCCGGCCGCCCAGGTCAAGGGCGCCATGGACGCTCACATCACCACCGAGGTCAACCACTACAAGGGCCACATCTACGCCTGGGACGTGGTCAACGAACCCTTCAACGGCGACGGCTCGTACGTCAACGACGCCTTCTACAAGGCCATGGGCACCGGCTACTTCGCGGAGGCCCTGCGCACCGCCCACGCCGCCGACCCCGACGCCAAGCTCTACATCAACGACTACAACATCGAGGGGCAGAACGCCAAGAGCAACGCCCTGTACAACCTGGCCAAGTCCCTGCTCTCCCAGGGCGTTCCGTTGGGCGGCATAGGCTTCGAGAGCCACTTCATCGTCGGCCAGGTCCCGTCCGACTTCCAGGCGAACATGCAGCGCTTCGCCGCTCTCGGGCTGGATGTCGCCGTCACCGAGCTCGACGACCGGATCCAGCTGCCGGCCTCCAGCGCCAGTCTGCAGCAGCAGGCCACCGACTACGCCAACGTCGTCAAGGACTGCCTGGCGGTGTCGCGCTGTGTCGGCGTCTCCCAATGGGGCGTGGACGACGCCAACTCCTGGATCGACGGCACCTTCCCGGGCTGGGGCGCCGCCACCATGTACGACCGCAGCTTCCAGCCCAAACCCGCCTACACCGCCACTGTCACCGCGCTGGGCGGGACCAGCTCCGGCGGCGGTGGCACGGGTACGACGGGTGCCCTGCACGCGGTCGGTGCGGGCAAGTGCCTCGACGTGCCGAACTCGTCCACCACCGCCGGCACCCAGGTGCAGATCTGGGACTGCAGCGGTGGCGCCAACCAGGCCTGGACGCGGACGTCCTCGGGCCAGCTGGCGGTCTACTCCGGCGGCAGCCAGATGTGCCTGGACGCCTACAACAACCAGACCTCACCCGGCACGAAGGTGGAGATCTGGAGCTGCAACGGCGGTGCGAACCAGCAGTGGAGCGTCAACTCCAACGGGACCGTGACCGGCACCCAGTCCGGGCTGTGCCTGGACGTCACCGGTGCGTCCACCGCCAACGGCGCCCTGGCCGAACTGTGGACCTGCAACGGACAGGCCAACCAGCACTGGACGCTCGGCTGACCCCCTGCGCCCTTGTGCCCTCGTGGTCACCCGGACGCCCCGCCGGCGCTCGCGGCGTCCGGGTGACCACCGCATCCCCCTCCCCCCACCAAGGAGCCGCACCATGTCGCCTTCCCTCGCTCGACCCTCCGCCTGGCCCCCGCACAGACGGCGCAGCCCCTTCGCCGTGGTCGCCACCGTCCTGGCGCTGCTCGCCGCGATCGCCACAGCCGCACTGATGACACCCGATACCGCGCAGGCCGCAGCGGCGCCCCTGGTGGGCGCGGCGTCGGGACGCTGTCTCGACGTGAAGGGCGGCGACGCCACGCCGGGCACGGTGCTGGACATCTACGACTGCAACAGCCAGTCCGGCCAGGCCTTCGAGTTCACCTCCTCGGGGCAGTTGCAGACCCTGGGCGGCACGCGGTGCGTGGACGCCTCACACCAGCAGACCACCCCCGGCACAGCGGTACTCATCTGGACCTGCAACGGGCAGTCGAACCAGCAGTGGCGGCACAACTCGGACGGTTCGATCACGGGCGTCCAGTCCGGACTGTGCCTGGACGCCAACGGCGCCGGTACCGCGAACGGCACCGCCGTCATCCTCTGGACGTGCAACGGGCAGGGCAACCAGAAGTGGAGCACCTCGACCACGACACCGCCGCCGACCGGCGGGTCCCGCGCGTGCGACATCTACGCGGCGGGTGGTACGCCGTGCGTGGCCGCGCACAGCACGGTGCGTGCGTTGTACTCGTCGTACACCGGCAGTCTCTACCAGGTGCGGCGCTCGTCCGACAGCACGACCCGCAACATCGGCGTGGTCAGTGCGGGCGGTCAGGCCGACGCCTCGGCACAGGATTCCTTCTGCGCCGGCACCTCGTGCGTGATCACCACCGTCTACGACCAGTCCGGCCACGGCAACAACGTGGGCTACCAGGGACCCGGCGGCGTCGGTGGGTCCGACACCGCCGCCAGCGCGACCTCCGAGTCGCTCACCGTCGGCGGCTCCAAGGCGTACTCGCTCTACATCAAGCCCGGCAACAGCTACTGGCGTGACGGCCACCTGACCGGCGTCCCCACCGGGAGTGCCCCCGAGGGCGCCTACATGGTGACCAGCGGCACCCACGTCAACAGCGGCTGCTGCTTCGACTACGGCAACAGCGAGACCGACCGCAGGGCCGACGGCGCCGGCGCAATGGACGCCATCTACTTCGGCACCAGCTGCTGGTTCGGCGGCTGCTCCGGCTCCGGACCGTGGGTCCAGGCAGACCTCGAATACGGGCTCTACTCCGGCGGCAGCCAGTCCTGGAACAGCAACCAGCGCGCCTTCACCAGCAAGTACGTCACCGCCATGCTGAAGAACAACGGCACCTCCAGATTCGCGATCAAGGGAGCCAACGCCCAGTCGGGAGGTCTGAGCACCCTCTGGGACGGCTCACTACCTCCCGGCTACAGCCCCATGAAGAAGCAGGGGGCCATCATCCTCGGCAGCGGCGGCGACTGCTGCAACGGCAACACCAACCAGTCCCAAGGGACCTTCTACGAAGGGGCCATCGTCGCGGGCTACCCCTCGGACGCCACCGACAACGCCGTCCAGGCCGACATCGCCGCGGCCGGCTACCGATGACCCCCATGCCCGCACCGGATCGGAGCGTGAACCGATGAGCAGACCACTGTCCGCCCTGCTGGTCGCCCTCGTCACCGCCGCACTCGGCGCGGCGGCCGGCCTGACCACGGCAGCCGCCGCCCCGGCGGCGTCGACGACAGCCTTGAGCGTGATGCCGCTGGGTGACTCGATCACCTGGGGGGTCGGGAGCAGCACCGGCAACGGCTACCGGGGGCCGTTGCACAACGAGTTGGTGGCAGACGGTCATCCGACGGACTTCGTCGGCACGTTGCGCAACGGCACGATGTCCGACCCGGACAACGAGGGCCACTCCGGCTACCGGATCGACCAGATCGCCGCTCTGGCCGACGCCTCGCTGGCCCGCTACCGGCCCAACGTCGTGACACTGGAGATCGGCACCAACGACCTCAACGGGAACTACCAGGTCTCCACGGCCACAGCCCGGCTGAAGTCGCTGGTCGACCAGATCACCGCCGACGTACCCGACGCCACCGTGCTGCTGGCGTCGCTGATCGTGTCCACCAGCTCCGGCGAGGAGCAGCACCGCGCCGCATACAACCAGGCCATTCCCGGCATCGTGCAGAGCGAGCAAGCGGCCGGCAAGCACGTCGGCTACGTGGACATGAGCGCGCTGACCAGTGCCGACCTTTCCGACTCCCTGCACCCCAACGACGGGGGCTACCAGAAGATGGCCGACGCCTTCCACCGGGGCGTCCAGGCCGCGGACAGCGCCGGCTGGCTGCACAACCCGGCATCGGCGGGCGCCCCCGTGGTGTCCGGGATCACCGGGAAGTGCCTCGATGTCAACGGCGGCAGCAGCGCCGACGGCACCCCGGTGCAGATCTGGAGCTGCGACAACGCCCCGGCCCAGGCCTGGTCCGCCTACCCCGACGGCACCCTGCGCGCGGTCGGCAAGTGCCTGGACGCCACCGGCAGAGGCACCGCCAACGGCACCAAGGTGGAGATCTGGACCTGCAACGGAGGGGCGAACCAGGTCTGGCAGACCTACAACGGCGGTTACCGCAACCCGGTCTCCGGCCGCTGCCTGGACGATCCCGCCTCGTCCACGACCAACGGCACGCAGCTCCAGCTGTGGGACTGCAACGGCAATGCCAACCAGAAGTGGACCCTCACCACCGGGTGAGGGTGAGGCAGGTGTGCCGGCATCCTGCTGGGGTAGCCGCGTCTGCGTGGAGCACCGACCGCTCACCGGCGGTCGGACCGCTCCGCGGCTTTGCACGGCAACGGAAGGACGCACGCTATGAGCGACAACATCTGGAGCTACGGAGCGACTTCCGGCTACCAGGCGGACGCGGATGTCATCGGCTACAAGGTCGAGGCGAGCGACGGCCACATCGGAAAGGTCGACAAGCACTCCGACGAGGTCGGCAGTGCCTACCTGGTGGTCGACACCGGGGTGTGGATCTTCGGCAAGTCGGTCCTGCTGCCGGCCGGTACGGTCGCGGCCATCGACCACGATGCCAAGGTGGTGCACATCTCCCGGACCAAGGAAGAGATCAAGGGATCGCCCGAGTTCGACAAGGAGAAGCACACCACCGACTCGGACTACCACCAGCAGGTCGGCGGCTACTACGACACGGACGTCACCCGCGGGTGACCTCTCCCGCAGCGCAGGGCGGCCCGGACGAGCAGCTGTCCGGGCCGCCCTGCTGCATCCGCCCGCCGACTCGGCGGCTTCAGCCAGAACGACTGGTGGCGACGGGCGTGACCTCGGGGCGGGCGCGAGTGTGGGGCGTTCACGCGGGGTTCTCCTTGCAGTGGGGGGTGGGCAAGGGGCGCGAGGGTATGTTAGCGCTAACACAGGTGACGGATACCGGTCCGCATAAAGTCGGTCAGCTCCAACGACCGCACTCTGCACCCGGGGTTGCGGGGTGTCAACCCTTCCCGCTGCCTGACTGCCGAGCCGCGTCAGCTCCGACAGCTGGTCACCGCCGCTGTCATTGACGCCCGGCGGGCCCGTCTGCTTACCTTGCTCTCCACAACCCGCTGGTGCTGCCGATTGCCGGATCGGAAGCCGAGTGGGAGAAGGGCGTCGACCCGCCGGCAGTGCGGGTCCGGCCTCAGCCCTTCCTTTCGCAGATCGCCCCTCCTAGCGGTTCGCGCGTACCTGACAGGTAATCGCTGTTTCGCGCTGCTGGAGGTTCCATGATCGCGATCGCGCGCACACGCCTTCGCTGTGGGTGCTCCCCGCCATGTCGTCCCGCCGCCGTCCGGGCACGTGAACCTCGAACCCGACTGGACTCCCTCGCGCACCCGCTCTCGGATCCCACCTCCGCGGCTCGGCCGAGCCGGGCTGCCGGATGCATGGCGGACTGCCGTGCCATTCGCGTGGGTGTCAGCGCAATCGATCTCCCACATGGCTCATCACTCAAGGAGTGTCCTCTGTGAAACGGACGCATGTGTTCAGAAAGTACCGGTCGTTGCTCATTGCTCTGCTCTCCACGGTGCTCGCAGCCGCGGGGGTCTCCTTCGTGGCGACGACATCGGCCCAGGCGGCCGGCGGCTGCCGGGTCGACTACAAGGTCACGAACGAGTGGCCAGGCGGCTTCGGCGCCGATGTGAGCGTTACCAACCTGGGCGAGCCGGTCACGGGCTGGCAGCTGTCATGGGCCTTCGCGAGCGGGCAGACCATCACGCAGCTGTGGAGCGGCTCCTACACCCAGACCGGCACCCAGGTCACGGTGACCAACACGTCGTGGAACGGCGCCCTGGCCACCGGCGCGTCCACCAACTTCGGCTTCAACGGCGCCTACAGCGGCAGCAATCCCGTCCCCGCCAGCTTCACGCTCAACGGCACCGCCTGTACCGGCGAGGTCACCACCAGCTCGCCCACCACACCCACGACGACGCCTTCCACCACCCCGCCGACGAGTGGTACCTGTGCCCTTCCGTCCACGTACCGGTGGTCGTCGACGAGTGCGCTGGCGCAGCCGGCCAACGGCTGGGTGTCGCTGAAGGACTTCACCAACGTGGTGTACAACGGCAAGCACCTGGTCTACGCCTCGAACGTGTCGGGCTCGTCGTACGGCTCGATGGCCTTCAAGCCCTTCACCAACTGGTCGGACATGGCGTCGGCCGGGCAGACCGGGATGAGCCAGTCCACGGTCGCGCCGACGTTGTTCTACTTCGCCCCCAAGAACATCTGGGTGCTGGCCTACCAGTGGGGTGCGTGGCCCTTCATCTACCGCACGTCCAGCGACCCGACGAACCCCAATGGCTGGTCGTCCCCGCAGGCGCTGTTCACCGGGAGCATTTCCGGGTCGGGTACCGGTCCGATCGACCAGACGCTGATCGGTGACGGCCAGAACATGTACCTGTTCTTCGCCGGTGACAACGGCAAGATCTACCGGGCGAGCATGCCGATCGGGAACTTCCCCGGCAACTTCGGCTCGTCGTACACGACAGTGATGAGCGACTCGCAGGCCAACCTCTTCGAGGCCGTACAGGTCTACAAGGTCCAGAACCAGAACCAGTACCTCATGATCGTCGAGGCCATGGGCGCCAACGGACGCTACTTCCGCTCCTTCACCGCCTCCAGCCTCAGCGGCTCATGGACCCCGCAGGCCGCCAGCGAGAGCAACCCCTTCGCAGGCAAGGCCAACAGCGGCGCCAGCTGGACCAACGACATCAGCCACGGCGACCTGGTCCGCAACAACCCCGACCAGACCATGACCATCGACCCCTGCAACCTGCAGTTCCTCTACCAGGGCAAGGCGCCCAACGCAGGCGGTGCTTACGACCAACTGCCCTGGCGGCCCGGCGTGCTGACCCTGCAGCACTGATGGGCCGGACCACGGTGACCGCCCTCCACCGCCCGCTGCCGACCAGCAGAACAGGCTGCTGAACGGTACCCGCGACCGAGGGACCCCGGCCATTGGCCGGCCGGGGTCCCTCTCCTGCCGTTCGGAGACCCTCCATCGTTGTCAGGCCGCCGTGCGTGCCGGCGGCTCACCCCGAGACAGGCTCGGGGTTCTCGACCGACTCCTTGTTGGCGGTGGTGTAGAAGACCGAGGAGCCTTGCCTGCTGCGTTCGGCCAGCCCCTTGGCGACCAGCGCCTCCACGGCATTGCGCACCACCGTGGCCTTGACGTCGCGTTCGGGGTGGCTCTGGCCGAGGGCGGCGGTGATCTCGGACGCCGAGTGCGGCTTCGAGCTCTGGCCGAGGTATTCGGTGACCAGGGCGACCAGCGTCGGCCTCGTGGCCTTCCCCGGCGACTTCGTCCGCGGACCGGGGATACGGCTGGTGTCGGGCCGGGTGGCCGCAGCCTTCTTGCGCCGCGACGGAGCGGACGGTGCGGACGCTGCGGGGGCCGACCGCGGCTCGGGAACCTGTGCGACCTCGGATTCGACCGGGGTCGCGGCCTCCCCGTCGCCCAGGGCGCGCTGCACGTTCAGCAGCAGATCCCGGTCGAATCGAAGTACCCGCAACTTCTCCTCGATCGAGGCGACTTCAGCGGCGAGCCGTTCCTGCTCCGCCGCGTTGTGTTCGAGGTCGGCGGCCACCTGGGCGGCGTAGTGCGCTTTGACACCTGCGGAGGGCAGTTGGTCTTCAGACATGGGCGTCCTTCAAGGTGGGGTATTGCGGGACTGGAGACGGATCGTACCCCGCATAACTCCCGCTACCAGCCGAAACCCGGTGCCTGGTGCCGGCCCTGTCAGTGGGATGGGGCGACCGGATTCGAACCCATGTCCTGCTGCACGCACTGAAAGTGCGACCACTCGTGCGCGGCGAACCGCACCCAGCACGCCAAGACATGAGCCGCCATCACCCTGCGCCAGTGCCCGGTTGGTCCGGCCCACGCAGCGGCTGGGGAAAACGTCTTCCTCACGCGGGTGGTGAGCTTCATACGGAGCCAATCGCCCTGCACCATGGGAGAAGTGGGCGTGTGCGCTCCCTTGACCCGGCGGTTGAGCCGTCCTACGGTGTGCGCCGGAAAACCGTTTGCTCGATTGCGCAGAGCGCACATGACGTAGGCCGGTCGAACCAGGTCCCGCAGGACGGGCGGGGCCCGGACATCGACGGCGCTACCGGTTGCACGACCTCACCTCAACTCCTCAGGAGGGCATTTCGCCATGCGTGGATTCGCGCATCTCCAGCCAGGGCGGCCGCTGGGCCGTACCGTCGGCCTGGGAGCCGCAGCACTGGGCGTGATCTCGACGGCGTTCCTCGGCGCCCCCGCCCAGGCCGCCCCGACCCCGTCCACGACCCTCGTGGTCAACGCCAACCAGGTACTCCGGCCGGTCACCCATGTCGCGACCGGCTCGCTGTACGGACTCGCCAACGCCAGTACGCCGGCTGACAACCTGGTGCAGGCGATCAAGCCGAACACCTTCGTGCAGAAACCGCAGGGTGGCCATCAGCAGGGGACCGGCGACGTCCTCACGGTGGCGCAGAAGGCGGCCAGGGCCGGCGCGAAGGTCGTCAACCGGCTCTCGGACTACTACGCCGGCTGGCCCTACCAGTTCAGCTGGAGCAACTGGCTGAGCGTGGTAGACGACCAGATCGCCCAGACCAAGGCGTCGGGCATCACCAACCTTGCCGCGTACGCACCGTGGAACGAGTCCGACAACACCTGGAAGACCGCCAACGGCACCTTCGAGGACTTCTGGACCAGGACCTACCGGGAGATCCGCTCGAAGGACTCCACGACGCCGATCCAGGGTCCGAGCTTCTCGGACAACATCGGCGACATGGACAACTTCCTGAAGAACGCGGTCGCCACCAACACCGTGCCGGACATCATCGCCTGGCACGAGCTGATCCGTTCCTCCAAGATCGCCGGTGACGTCGCCACCGTCACCGCGCTGGAGAACAAGTACGGCATCAGCCCGCGCCCGATCGCGATCGAGGAGTACGCCGCTCCCTCCGAGGTCGGCATCCCGGGCGCACTGGTCGGCTACGTCGCCAAGTTCGAGCGGCTGGGCGTCCACGACGCGGAACTGGCCTTCTGGAACCAGTCAGGAGCGCTCGGCGACCTGCTGACCGGCCAGGGCGGCAGCCCCAACGGCGCCTACTGGCTCTACAAGTGGTACGCCGACATGAGCGGCTCGATGCTCACCACCACCGCCCCCGCGCAGACCGGCATCGACGGAGCAGCCTCCCGTAACAGTGCGGGCAACGAGGTCGATGTCATCTTCGGCGGCGGGTCCGGCGACTCGGCCGTACAGGTGAACGGCCTCAACTCGCTCTCGGCGTTCGGCTCGACCGCGCACGTCAAGGTCGAGTACACCCCGTCGCGTGGCCGCACCACCGCGGTGTCCGGGCCGGTCACCCTGTCCGAGTCCAACTACACGGTGAGCAACGGCTCCATCACCGTCCCGGTGACCACCAACACGACTGACGGATACCACCTGGTGATCACACCGGGGACCGGTGGCGGAACCACGACCCTGGACGGCAACTACCGCATCACCAACAAGAACAGCGGACTCGCGCTCGACACCCAGAACGGGGGTACCGCCCAGGGCACCCTGGTCGACCAGGCCACCCTCAACTCCTCCTCCACCCAGACCTGGACCCTGGCGTCCGCCGGCTCCGGCCTGTACAAGATCCGCAACCAGGCCAGCGGTCTGCTGCTCGGCATCACCAACGCCGGGACCTCGGACGGCGGCACCGCGCTGATCTGGGGCGACAACGGGACCGCCGACCACCTGTGGAGCCTCGTGCCCGACGGCACCGGCTACTACAAGATCGTCAACAGCAACAGCCATCTGCTGCTGGGCGTGCAGAACATGAGCACCAGCAGCGGCGCACAGGTCCTGCAGTGGGACGACAACGGCACCGCCGACCATCTGTGGAAGCTCACCGCGCGCTGACCCCCGGCCGCCGGCGCCTGAACCGGCGGATCAGCCCGGCCGGTTGCCCCCTCGAAGTCCCTGGGGGCGACCGGCCGGGCGTCAGGCGGATTCGCGGATGACCAGCCGGCAGGGAACGGTCCTGACACCACCGGCCGCCGTGCCGTCGATGGCGTCCAGCAGCCGCAGGGCGGCGATGCGGCCGATCTCACCCAGGTCCATGTCGATCGTCGTCAGCGGAGGCCGGGAGGCCAGCGCCATGGTGTCCCAGTTGTCATAGCCGATGACGGCGATGTCGTCGGGAACGGCGCGCCCTTCCTCCCGGAGCGTGTCGGTGACGCCTCGGGCGATCTGGTCGTTCGCACAGAAGAAGGCGTCGGTGTCCGGCGCCGTGCGAAGAACCGTTCGGGCGGCCCGCCGTCCCCAGGCCTCGCTCCAGTCACCGAATTGCGCCTGCCCCCCCGAGAGGTCAAGACCGGCTCGGCCGAGCAGTTCCTGGGCGCGGTCTGCTCGCTGGCGGGCCGCCGCGTGGTGGGCGGGGCCGGACACGTGCGCGATGTGCCGCCGTCCCGAGCCGATCAGATACTCCACCGCCAGCTGTGCACCGCCCCCGTCATCGCTTGCCACCGACATGTCCGCGGGATCCGCGGACGGGGACAGCGCGTAGACGGTCGGGACATCCCGCAGGCCCCGCAGCGGCGGCCTGGGGTCCGTGCGCCGTCCGGTGACGATGATGCCGTCCACCCGGCGGGCCAGCAGGGTCTCCACGTAGTGGCGTTCGCGGATCGCGTCGCCGCGCGTGTCGCACAGCAGGACGGAGATCTTGCCCGCACCGAGCGCGTCCTCCGCGCCGAGCAGCACCGGAGTGCTGAAACGGCCGATCCCGTCGGTGGTGATCAGGCCCACCGTCCAGGTACGGCCCCCCAACAGGGCCCGTGCCTGCTCGTTGGGCTGGAAGTCCAGGCGCCGCGCAGCGTCGAGTACCCGCTCGCGGGTCTCGGGACGCATCCGGCCGTTGCCGCTCAGGGCCTTGGATGCCGTCCCCACGCTGACGCCCGCCGCGACGGCCACGTCCGTCAGCGTCACCCGCCCGACACGCAGGCGCCGATCAGTCTCAGTCACGGACAATCCTTTTCTCAGATACAGCTCTGCGGTCATCCTGCCAGCAGCCGGCCGGTATCCCAAGTGCTCTGAAGAGATCGGACGGTGACTGCGCAAGAGGTCTTGACGGCCTCGCTGGGCAACCCTAGGTTTCGTCCAAGAAAACCATTGCTCACGTTAGCGCAGGCTGATCCGTCGACGGCCGGTGACCGCCGCGGACTCGAACCGCCGTGCCACCGGCCGGGAGCGGCACCTCCCGGCGACCGTACTTCGAAGGGGAGATCCATGTCCCAGAGCAAACCGACATCACCCGCCCCTGCCGGGCCTGTGCGGCCGGGGCCGCTGGGCACCCTGCGTCCTGCGGCGGCGGCTGACATCCGGGGCGGCTTCTGGCGCGGCCGCCGTGAGGTCAACGCCCGTGTCGGAATCCCTCAGGGGCCCCGGCTGCTGGAGTCGGCCGGGAACCTGCAGAACCTGCGGCTGGCCGCCCACACGGCGGAAGGGGCCTTCCGCGGCGACCTGCCCTTCATGGACTCCGACATCTACAAGTGGCTGGAGGCCGCGGCCTGGCAGCTCGGCACGTCCGCCGCCCCCGCCGACGCAGGCCCGGGCGCGGGCACGGAGCTGGCCGCGGAAGTGGATCGCATCATCGCCCTGGTCGCGGACGCCCAGCAGCCCGACGGCTACCTGAACACCTGGTGCCAGGTGACCAAGGACGGCCGCCGCTACGAGGACCTGCGCTGGGGACACGAGCTGTACTGCGCCGGCCACCTCATACAGGCCGCGATCGCCCACCACCGAGCGACCGGCGGCAAGGAACTGCTCGACGTGGCAGTCCGGTTCGCCGACCACGTGGACTCGGTCTTCGGCCGGGACAAGCAGATCGACGGCTTCGACGGCCACCCGGAGGTCGAGACGGCACTGGTCGAGCTCTACCGGGAGACCGGCGAGCGGCGCTACCTGGAGCTGGCCGGCTACTTCGTGGAACGCCACGGCCACGGCCTGCTCGGCGGTGAGGCGTACTGCCAGGATCGGACACCGTTGCGCGTCCAGGAGAACGTCGAGGGCCACGCCGTACGCCAGTTGTATCTGCTGGCCGGAGCCGCCGACCTGGCCGCCGAGACGGGCGACGCCGGACTGCTGGCGGCGTGCGAGAGGCTGTGGTCGGCCATGGTGGCCACCAAGACCCACATCACGGGCGGGCTCGGCGCCCACCACGACGAGGAGGACTTCGGCGACCCCTACGAGCTCCCCAACGAGCGTGCCTACTGCGAGACCTGCGCCGCTGTCGCGTCAGTGCACTTCAGCTGGCGGATGGCGCTGCTCACCGGCGAGGCCCGTTACAGCGACCTGATCGAGCGCACCCTCTTCAACGGCTTCCTCGCCGGGGTCTCGCTGGACGGCGAGAGCTGGTTGTACGTCAATCCGCTCCAGGTACGCGACGGTCACACCGACACCGGCGGCGACCAGTCGGCGCGCAGGACCCGGTGGTTCCGCTGCGCGTGCTGCCCGCCCAACGTCATGCGGCTGCTCGCCAGCCTGGAGCACTACGTCGCCTCCACCGATGGAGCCGGGTTGCAGATCCACCAGTACGCCACCGGCCGCTACGCCGGCGACGTCGCGGGTGACGCGGTCGTTGTGAGCGCTCACACCGACTTTCCGTGGTCCGGGACCGTGCGGTTCACCGTCGAGGAGTGTCCGGTGGACAAGCCGTGGACCCTGTCCCTGCGCATCCCGCAGTGGTGCACCGGCCACGACATCTCGGTGAACGGACGGGAAGCCGCGCCCACGTCCACCGACGCCGGCTGGCTGCGCCTGGAGGGACGGTGGACCCCGGGCGACGAGGTCACGCTCGAACTGGCCATCACGCCGCGGCTGGTGTCGGCCGACCCCCGCGTCGACGCCGTCCGCGGCTGCGTCGCCGTCGAGCGCGGGCCGCTCGTGTACTGCCTGGAAGGTGTCGACAACCCCGGCGGACTGGACGGCCTCGTCATCGACACCGGCCGGCCGCTCGTGGCGGAAGCGCATCCCGAACTGCTCGGCGGCGTCATCACGGTGACGGCCGCGGGCTACCGGCGCAGCCTGCCCGACCGCGACTGGTGGCCGTATCCCGAGCTGGCCGGCGGCCCTGACCGCACCGCCGCCCGGCACACCACGCCCGAGGACAGCGCGGTGACCCTCACCGCCGTCCCTTACTACGCCTGGGCCAACCGGCAGGACGGACCCATGAGGGTGTGGATACCCACCCGCTAGGCCGCGGCCTTTCGCCCGTGCCCCCGCTCATTCGTCACCAACCCATCACGCACAAGCCAGGGACAACCATGAGACACACACGCTTCGCCATCGCCGCCGTCGCGACCTGTACCGCTCTGGTCGGAGTCACCGCCTGCGGTGGCTCCGGCGGCGGCTCGTCCTCCTCCGCCGCGTCGGGGACCTACACCTTCTGGGACCCCTACCCGCAGTTCGACGGTTCCTCGGCGTGGGGGAAGCTGGTCGCCGCCTGCGGCACCAAGGCCGGCGTCAGCGTCAAGCGCACCGCGTACGACACGACCGACCTGGGCAACAAGGCCCTGCTGGCGGCCCAGCAGGGCAACGCCCCCGACGTGATGCTCGTGGACAACCCCGTGGTGTCCACCCTCGTGCAGGCCCAGATCCTCAACAAGATGAGCGACGTCGGTGTCCCGACCACGTCGATCCAGGCCAACATCATCGGCGCCGGCACCTTGGACGGCCTGTCCTACGGCATCCCCATCGGGGCCAACACCCTCGCGCTCTACTACAACAAGAACGTACTCGACGCCGCCCACGTCGACCCGGCCTCGATCAAGGACTGGGACTCGCTGACCGCGGCACTGAAGAAGGTCAAGGCCGCGGGCAAGAAGGGCATCACCTTCTCCGCGATCGGCACCGAGGAGGGCAGCTTCCAGTTCCTGCCGTGGTTCTGGGGCGCCAAGGGCGACCTGACCCACCTGGACAACGCCGACGGACAGGCGGCACTGACGCTGTGGAAGGACTGGGTCTCCCAGGGCCTGGCGCCCAACGACGTGCTGAGCAACACCCAGACCACCAGCTGGCAGGAGTTCGCCACCGGCCAGTACGCGTTCGGTGAGAACGGAACCTGGCAGCTGGCCAACGCCAAGAAGGCCGGCTTCCCCTACGGCGTGATCAGCATCCCCGCCCGCGCCGGGGGCGCCGCTCCGGCGCCGACCGGAGGCGAGTTCGTCACCGTGCCCGTGCAGAAGGACACGGCACGCTACAAGGTGTCCGCGAAGATCGTCGCCTGCCTGACCGACAGCCCGAACCTGCTGGCGACCGACACCACCTTGTCCTACATCGCCCCCACCGGCGCGGTGCAGAGCCAGCAGGTCAGCGCAGACCCGGAACTGAAGCCCTGGAAGGAGGCGGTGGCATCCGCCCGCGGACGGACCAGCGACGGCCTCGGTGTGCGCTATCCGGTGATCTCCCAGCAGCTGTGGACGGCGGTGCAGTCGGCCCTGTCCGGAGGCGCGAGTCCCCAGGCGGCGCTGAAGGCGGCGCAGTCCGCGGCCGCCGGCCACAAGGACTGACCGAGCCGGCCTCCACGCCGGCATGCGCGCCACCGGATTCCAGGCCGCCCAGGCCCGGTATCCGGTGGACCAGACCCCGCCGTGCCGCCGCCCGTCCCGGCGGCACGGCGGGCCAGGCCCGTCCCGGCTCCCCCCGGGGGGGCGCGCGACGGCGGTGGCAGTCGCCCAGGGCGGTATCGCCGTCCGCCCAGGAAGCCCACCCCCTGAGGAGCACACATGTCCACCGCCCACGTCGACGGCCTCCCGCCGTCGCCGGCAGCGTCCGGAACGAGTCGTGAGCAGGCACGCTCCGCGCCACGTCACACGAGTCCTGGCCGTCCCGGTCGCCGTAACGCAAGCTTGGCCGCCTGGGGGTTCCTGGCGCCGGTCGTCGTGTATCTGGGGGCGTTCTACGCGTATCCGCTGTATCGCAACGTCGACCTGTCGCTGCGGCACTACACCGTGCGTTCGTTCGTGCAGGGCGGCGCGCCCTTCTCCGGCTGGGACAACTTCCAGCAGCTGATCGACGATCCGACGTTCGGCACGGCTCTGCGCAACACCATGGTCTTCACGCTGGTCTCGATCCTCTTCCAGTACGTCCTGGGGCTCGCGCTCGCGGTGTTCTTCCACCGCGGCTTCCGACTCGCACCGACGCTGCGGGCACTCTTCCTGATCCCGTGGCTGCTGCCGCTGATCGTCTCGGCCTCGACCTGGTCATGGATGCTCAACAGCGAGTCAGGCGTGGTCAACTACTTCCTGCACCTAGCGGGCATCGGCGAGGTCGACTGGCTGACCTCTCCGCACTGGGCACTGACCTCGGTGATCATCGCGAACATCTGGATCGGCGTCCCGTTCAACCTGGTCATCCTCTACAGCGGTCTGCAGAACATCCCCGGCGAGCTCTACGAGGCCGCATCCCTGGACGGCGCGAACCGCTGGCAGCAGTTCCGGCGCATCACCTTCCCGCTGCTGCGGCCGGTCTCGGCGATCACCCTGCTGCTCGGTCTGATCTACACCCTCAAGGTCTTCGACCTGATCTGGATCATGACCAAGGGCGGCCCCGGTGACTCGTCCACCACCCTGTCCACCTGGTCCTACCGCCTCGGCTTCGGCTCGCTGCTGCCCCAGTTCGGCCCAGGAGCCGCGGTCGGCAACATCCTCATCGTCGTCGCCCTGGCCTTCGGGCTCTTCTACATCCGCGTCCAAAGGAGCCAGCCGGCATGACCTCGCGCGAGTACCGCTTCCGCCGGAGCACGGTCATCGGCGTCATCCTGACCGCGATCATGCTCTTCCCGGTCTACTGGATGATCAACGTCTCGCTCACCCCGCAGCAGGACATGCGCAAGAGCCCGCCGGACCTGTTCCCGCTGCATCCCACGTTCACCGGCTACCGTGCCGTGCTCGACGACCAGTTGCCCTACTTGTGGGTGAGCCTGCTGGTCGGTCTTGGCACCGTCGCACTCACCCTGGTGCTCTCCGCGCCCGCCGGCTACGCGCTGGCCAAGCTCCGCCCGCGCGGCGGCGGTCTGGTCAGGCTGGTGCTGCTGATCGCCCAGATGATCCCGGGCATCGTGATGGCGATGGGTTTCTACGGCATCTTCCTCAACCTCGGCATCATGAACACCTGGTGGGGGCTGGTCGTGGCCGATTCCACCATCGCCGTGCCCTTCGGCGTGATGATCTTCGCCGCGTTCATGTCCGGCATCCCGGACGAACTCGTCTCCGCGGCCAAGGTCGACGGCGCGAACACCTGGCGTACGTTCACCTCCATCATCCTCCCGGTCTCGCGCAACGCGCTGGTGACGGTGTCACTGTTCAGCTTCCTGTGGGCCTGGTCGGACTTCGTGTTCGCCAACACCCTCGACAGCGGCGGCGACATGCGCCCCATCACGCTCGGCATCTACAAATACATCGGCAACAACAACCAGGAGTGGAACGCCATCATGGCCACCGCCGTCGTCGCCTCCATCCCCGCGGCGGTCCTGCTCGTCCTCGCCCAGCGCTACGTCGCCGCGGGTGTCACCGCCGGCGCGGTCAAGGACTGACGTCGGGGGCTTCCGACGACCGTCAGGTCGCGTTCGTTTCGCCCGTGCCCGGGTCGCCGACTTCAGAGCGGCTCCGGGCCACTCCCTTGACACGGCCTGCCGCGGGTGCAAATTTGTATCGATACAAATTGCGTCCACGACACCCCACCAGGAGCCCGTCCGTGTCCACGGCCACCGCTGTCATCAACCTCGACGTCGAGGGTCCGACGATCGACCGCCACCTCTACGGGCACTTCGCCGAGCACCTCGGCCGGTGCGTCTACGGCGGTTTCTGGGTGGGGGAGGACTCACCGATCCCCAACGAGGGCGGCATCCGGCTCGACGTCGTAGCGGCCCTGCGAGCGCTGAACATCCCCAACCTGCGGTGGCCCGGCGGCTGCTTCGCCGACGAATACCACTGGAAGGACGGCATCGGGCCCAGAGACCGCAGGCCCACGATGGTCAACACCCACTGGGGCAACGTGGAGGAGAACAACCACTTCGGCACCCACGAGTTCATGGCCCTGTGCGAACTGCTCGGCGCCGAGCCCTACATCAGCGGGAACATGGGCAGCGGCACCGTCCAGGAGATGAGCGAGTGGGTCGAGTACCTGACCCGCGAGGGCGACAGCCCCATGGTGCGGCTGCGCAAGGCCAACGGCCGCGAGGAACCCTGGCGGGTGAAGTTCTGGGGGATAGGCAACGAGACCTGGGGCTGCGGCGGCAACATGCGCGCTGAATACTCCGCCGACCTGTCACGGCAGTACGCCACGTACTGCCGTGACCACGGCGACAACACGCTCTACCGCATCGCCTGCGGCGCGGCCGACGCGGACTACAAGTGGACCGAGACGCTGATGCAGCAGATCAGCTGCTTCGGCTGCGAGGCCGCACCGCGGACCTTCTTCCAGGGGCTCTCCGTCCACTACTACACGCTTGCCGGACCGTGGTCGGCCAAGGGCAGCGCCACGGAGTTCGACACCGAGGACTACTACCGGACGATGCTCTCCGCCCGGAAGATCGACCGCATCCTCACCGGGCACTCCAGCGTCATGGACTGCTACGACCCCGGCAGGACGGTCGGCCTGGTCCTGGACGAGTGGGGCACCTGGTGGGACGTCGAGCCCGGCACCGACCCCGGCTTCCTCTTCCAGCAGAACACCCTGCGCGACGCCCTGGTGGCCAGCACGCACTTCGACGTCTTCCACCGGCACGCCGAGCGGCTGCGGATGGCCAACATCGCCCAGACCGTCAACGTCCTCCAGGCGATGATCCTCACCGACGGCGACGCGCTGGTGCTGACCCCGACTTACCACGTGTTCGAGATGAACAAGGGGCACCAGGACGCCACCTCGCTGGCCGTCCACCTGCGCGCCCGCGACGCCCGCCGCCGAGTGGGCGACGCCGAACTGGACACGCTGTCGGTCTCGGCGAGCGTCAAGGAGGGCAGGGTCCTGGTCTCGCTGACCAACCTTGACGCGGAGGGCGCCGCCGAGGTGACGCTCGACCTGCGCGGCGGCTCCGTCGGCGAGGTGGTGGCCCGGGTGCTGACGGCCGACCGGCTGCAGGACCACAACACCGCCGCATCGCCCGACGCCGTGCGCCCGCGGGCCTTCGACGCCGTGACGGCGACCGACCGGGGTCTGGTGCTGACGGTGCCGCCGCACTCCTTCGTCACGCTGGGGGCCGCGCTGTCCTGAGCGCGCGGCCGGCGCAGCCCTGCCGTCGGCCGTCGGGGGCGGGCTGCGGTGTAATGGCGTCGAGGCGATTCGGCACCAGCACACCGGGAGCGGGCGTGGCAACGATCCAGGATGTCGCGAGGGCGGCCGGAGTCTCGGCGATGACCGTCTCCAACGTCATCAACGGCCACTCCAATGTGCGGGCGGCGACGCGGGACAAGGTCCTCGACGCCATGGCCCGGTTGGACTACCGCATCAACATGGCGGCTCGCAACCTTCGCAAGGGCAGGACCAGCACCATCGGGCTTGCCGTTCCCGAGGTCCACAGCGCCTATTACGGTCGGCTGGCCGCCGCCGTCATCACCGCCGCCGAGCGGCACGGCCTGCGGGTGGGCATCGAGCAGACCGGCGCCGTACGGGAGAACGAGCTGGAGGCGCTGACGTTGTCGCGCACCCGGCTCTACGACGGCCTGGTCCTGAGCACCGTGGGGATGGGACCCGCTGACGGCGAGTGGCTCAAGGTCGACTACCCGGTGGTGATCCTCGGCGAGCGGATCTTCGGTGGCCCGGTGGACCACGTCGCCATGCCCAACATCGAGGCCTCGCAGGCCGCCACACGCCACCTCGTCGACCGGGGATGCCGCCGGGTGGCGATCGTGTGCGGGGTGGTGGGGGAGGAGCCCGATGTGTCCGGCCTGCGCTTGGCGGGGTACCAGCGGGCACTGGCGGAAGCCGGGCTGCCGCTCGACCCCGGCCTCGTGCAGTGCGTGGACAGGCTCACCATGGGCGACGGCGCGGAGCGAGCCCGGCAGATGGTGCGCACCGGCCTCGACTTCGACGGCGTCTTCTGCATCACCGACTCGCTGGCGGTGGGTGTGCTGCGCGGCCTGGCCGACGCAGGGGTGTCCGTTCCCGGCCAGGTCAAGGTGATCGGCTTCGACAACGTCGAGGTGAGTGAATTCCTCGTCCCCTCGCTGTCCACGATCGACCCGGACCACGACATGATGGCGCAGGCCGCTGTCGACCTGCTGGTCCGCCGGATCGAGCAGGTGCGCTTGCCGTCCACGGACCACGAAGAGGTCGTCAGCCCCTTCACCCTGGTGGCCAGGGAATCGACCGGCCCATGAGGCAGGTCGGCCCCTTCTCTGCCGCGGGCGGTCACGGGGCCGGTACGTCGGCCGGCCGGCCCGGCAAGGCCCGGTCCCGGCCGTTGCCGGCGAATTGCCGACGCCTTTCCGGCGAATGGCCGGCGTATAGAGACGCGTCCCCGACGCGTCGCCCGCGTATCGGTTTCGCGTCCGGGTGAAGGAAATCCCCGAGCGCCGACCATGGGTGTCGTGACCGTCGCGACGGCATAGGGGGCGGGAACTGACCGGGTGTCTTCGTGATAGGGTGATGAGTAATTCAGAGGCGTCGAAAAAAGGGGAATGGCGTGAATACTGAGAAGGTTGTGGCTCGACGTCTCACGGCTGAGGAGGTCTCGGAGTTGGGTCTCCAGGACGTCATTTTCGTTCCCGCGCGGACGGACAGCCTTCCTGTCGACTGCTACGCCCAGGCCAGCCTCACGAAGCCGGGCCAGAATTTCGAGGGGGGCTCCTTCACCGCGCGCACGATATTCGGTGACGAGATGACGCTCCTCCCGGACAATGCGGAGGAGCCCGGGGTCTGGGTCGCAGAAAAGGCAGGGGAGGAAATAGAGGTCCTCCAGAGCGCGGGCGTACTGCTGAATCTCGCCCTCTTCGTTCCCGGCGGCGACATAAAATCGCTTGAGGCGCTTTATGCCGCCGCGCGGGACGCCTTCGGCGCCGGGATCGTCCAGCGCTGGAGGGAGGAGTCCGTCGCGGTGCCGGATGTCAAGGTCGACCTGTTCGAGGAGCCGATCCGGGGCCGGAAGAGCGCGGGCAACCAGAACCGCGACCGCCGCGCCCTGGACATCTACCCGCCTCGCGTGCGGTTCCTGGAGCCCAGCGACGGCTGGAAGTTCGTCGTCGAGCCGCACCAGGAGATCGTCGACGACACCCCCACGATCTGACCCGTGGACCAGCCGTTCCACCGGCGCCGTGAAGTCCCGTCCCCGGTGACGGATGTGCGGTGACGAAGATCCGGTGACGGACCTCGGACCCACGGGACGGTGGTGAGCGGTCACGCACGTCGGCTCGTACGGAACGCCCGACCGGATCTCCCGGCCGGGCGTTCCGCTGTCCAGCGGCGGACTCCTCGCCTGGTAGGCGCTGCCGCCGGCGGCGGAGAAGAAAGCGGCATCGCACTGCATCCGACGGAGGTACCGGTTCGGAAGAGTCTGAGAACCGTGCGCCGAGCACCCCGACCGGAAGGACGTGTGATGCGCCGTCGTAGGGGCCAGTCCTCCGCCGACCGTCCGTCTCTTCCGGACCAGAGTCCGCGGGGCCCGGTGGCTCCGGTCCGGGCGCTGCCCCAGTGGCGCGCCGGCAGCACGCCCGAGGGCGGTGTTGCCACATCTGGCGCCGTCGACGCCCGGACCGTGGACGCGGACGTCGCCGGAGCCGTACTCCGTACCGCAGGCGTCGTCCTGGGTGAACGGATCGCCCAGACGGCCGCCATCGACGCCGACTTCTCCCGCGACCTGGCCGAAGGTGTGGCGGACTTCACCCTCTCCGGGGGCAGGCGTGCGCGCCCCCAGCTGCTGTGGTGGACGATGCGCGCCTGCGGCGGGGGCGCATCTGCCGCCGACACCGAAGCGGCGCTGCGGCTCGGGGTGGCGATCGAACTCATCCAGACCTGCGCGCTCGTCCACGACGACGTGATGGACAGGTCGCTGCTGCGCCGCGGCCGCCCCGCCGTGCACATCGACCTCGCGAACCGGCCGGGCCCCGTGCCCGGCTCGGTGCTGGGGGAGGCCTTCGGTACGTCGGCGGCGGTGCTCGTCGGGGATCTCGCGCTCGCCTGGGCCGACGACACCGTGGCGGACACGGACATGTCCCCGGCCGTCCGGCGGCAAGTGCAGGGTGTCTGGCGGGCGATGAGGACCGAGATGGTGGCCGGGCAGTACCTCGACCTGTACGGGCAGGCCACGGGAACGCGCTCGGCAGCCGCCGCCATGCGCACCGCGTACCTCAAGAGTGCCCTCTACTCCGTGGAACGCCCCCTCGTGCTCGGCGCCGCGCTCGCCGGCGCCGACCAGCGCACCACCCGGGCACTGTCCTCGGCCGGCCGTTGCGCCGGCATCGCCTTCCAGCTCCGCGACGACCTGCTGGGCGTCTTCGGAGATCCGGCCGTGACCGGTAAGCCCTCGGGAGGCGACATCCGGGAAGGCAAACCGACGTATCTGCTCGCCCTGGCGCGGGCCCGGGCGCAGGAGTCGGGTGACCGGCGGACGCGGTTCCTGCTCGACTCGGCGGTGGGATGCGCCGACCTGTCCGAGGCCGCCCTGGCCGAGGTGCGCGAGGCGTTGACGTCCACCGGGGCACGTGCCGACGTGGAGGACCGGGCTGACCTGCTGATGCGGCACGCCGGACGGCACCTCGCCGAAGCCGACGTGGAACCGGGGGCCGGACACCGGCTCCTCGGGTTGCTCCGCACCATCGCGGGAGCACCTGCCGTGCCGCTGCCGGAACGGTCCACGGCCGGATCACAGGCCGCCGGGAACAACGCTCCGATCCCTGCGGAGCCCATTCTGACGGCCGCAGCAAAAGGAGGCACCGCCCGATGAGGACCGTGAAGGGACCCACCGATCATGTGGTGGTCGTCGGCGCCGGACTTGCCGGCCTGTCCGCCGCTCTGCACCTGCTCGGCGCCGGCCGGCAGGTCACCGTGGTGGAACGTGACCTGCTGCCCGGCGGCCGGGCCGGGCTGCTGGGGCGCGGCGGCTACCGCATGGACACCGGGCCGACCGTGCTGACCATGCCGGACCTGGTCGAGGACGCTTTCGCGGCGGTCGGCCACCGTCTGTCCGACCGCTTGGAGCTGATCCCGCTGCATCCCGCGTACCGGGCACGGTACGCCGACGGAACGCAGCTGGACGTCCACACCGACGCCGCGGCGATGGAGGCCGAGATCGAGCGGTTCGCGGGTGCCCGGGAGGCGGTCGGCTACCAGGCACTGCGCACCTGGCTGGAGCGTCTGTACGCGGTCCAGATGCGACGCTTCATCGACGCGAACTTCGACTCACCCCTGCAGCTGCTGCACCCCGACCTCGCCCGGCTCGCCGCCCTCGGCGGATTCGGCCGGCTTGACGCGCGCGTCGGGCACTTCATCAAGGACGAGCGGCTGCGCCGGGTGTTCACCTTCCAGGCCCTCTACGCCGGAGTGCCCCCGTCCCGCGCGCTCGCCGCCTACGCCGTCATCGCCTATATGGACACCGTCGCCGGGGTGTACTTTCCCCGAGGCGGTATGCACGCGCTGCCGCGGGCGCTTGCCGACTCGGCCGCCGAGGCGGGAGCCGAATTCCGCTACGGACACACCGTCAGCCGGCTGGAACGCTCCGGGGAGCGGATCACCGCCGTCGTGACCGACCAGGGCCGCTTCCCCTGTGACGCCGTGGTCCTGACACCGGATCTGCCCGACAGCTACCGTCTCCTCGGCCGTGCCCCGCACCGGCCGCTGGCTCTGCGGCACTCGCCCTCGGCGGTGATCCTGCACGCCGGGACCGACAGGACGTGGCCAGGGCTGGCCCACCACACCATCTCCTTCGGTGCGGCCTGGAAGAAGACCTTCCACGAACTCACCCACGGATCGCTGATGTCCGACCCGTCGCTGCTGATCACCCGTCCCACGTCCACCGACCCGGACCTCGCCCCTCCGGGAAAGCACCTGCACTACATCCTGGCACCGTGCCCGAACACCGACGTCGGCCCCGGCACCGAGGAGTGGCGGCAGCTCGCACCGCGGTACCGCGACTCCTTGCTCAACACCCTCGAACACCGCGGGATGGCCGGACTGGCCTCCGCGATCGAGGCGGAGGGCATGGTCACCCCCCTCGACTGGACCGCTCAGGGTCACGCCGCCGGCACCCCCTTCTCCGCCGCGCACACCTTCTCCCAGACCGGGCCCTTCCGGCCGCGCAACCTCGTGCGCGGCACAGACAACGCCGTGCTCGCAGGGTGCGGCACGACGCCGGGTGTCGGCGTGCCGACCGTCATCATCTCCGGGAAGCTCGCCGCCGCCAGGATCACCGGCACCCGCCCCGCGCGCCCGTCGCCGCGACCCGTGCGGCAGGCGCCGCGACCGGTGGCGGCACCGGACGCAGCCACGGGGGCCCCCGCATGACCGCCCGTGAACTCGACGCCGCGGGCATCCGCGAACCCGCCCTGCGTGAGGCGTACACGGCGTGCCGTCGGCTCAACGCGCGGCACGGCAAGACGTACTTCCTCGCGACCCGGCTGCTGCCGGTCGAGCGCCGCCCGGCGGTGCACGCCCTTTACGGCTTCGCCCGGCGGGCCGACGACATCGTGGACGACCTCGGCAGCGGCGCCACCGCCCAGGAACGCGCCGAGGCGCTGAACGGTCTGCAGGACCGCCTCGACGAGGGCCTGCGATCGGGCGAAAGCGCGGAACCGGTCATCCGCTCGCTCGCGCACACCGCCGCCGTCTACGCCATCGACCACCGGCACTTCACCGACTTCATGGCCTCGATGCGCAGCGACCTGACGGTCACCGGCTACGCCTCGTATGACGACCTGGGCCGCTACATGCACGGATCGGCCGCCGTCATCGGCCTCCAGATGCTGCCCGTCCTGGGCACCGTCGGCCCCCGGGACGAAGCCGCACGGTACGCGGCGGCCCTCGGCGTCGCCTTCCAACTGTCCAACTTCCTCAGGGATGTGGGTGAGGACCTCGACCGCGGCCGCCTCTACCTGCCTGCCGACGTCCTGGCGGCGCACGGGGTGGACCGGGAGCGGTTCCGGTGGAGCAGGGACACGGGACGGCGGGACACCCGCATCACCGCCGTGCTGCGGTCGGTCGTCGCCCACAACAGGAGCGTCTATCGCGAGGCGCTGCCCGGGCTGGCCCTGCTCGCGCCTGTCTCCCGGCCCTGCGTGCGCACCGCGTTCGTCCTCTACAGCGGCATCCTCGACGCGATCGAGGACGACGGCTACTCCGTCCTGCACCGACGAGCCGTGGTCTCCAGAAAGCGCCGCGCCGCCGTCGGGCTCGACGGGCTGGCACGCGCGCTGGCCGCGCGCGCCATGGCCGGCCGCCGTATCCCGGCGGCACCTTCCCTCAGGACATCCGCCCCTCGCGAGGAGGCCCCGTGACCGGTGAAGGAAAGACGGGAAGGCGCCGCGTCCCGCTGCGGCTGCGCAAGGCCCCTGTCCCGTGGGAGCGACAGCGCCCCACCTGGCGGGACGCCAAGCCCGCGATCATCGCGGACGCCCTGAAACGCTCCATGGACCGCCCGTCGGGCAACTGGTATGTGCTGGGCGCCTCCCGGGCGCTCGGTGCAGGACGGCCGATCAGCCGCACCGTGGCCGGCAACGAGGTGGTGGCCTGGCGCGACAGCGCCGGGCGCCTGCGGGCCGGGCCAGGCGCCTGCCCGCACCTGGGGGCGCCGCTGCGGGACAGCCCCGTGCGGTGCGGTGTCCTCGTCTGCCGTTGGCACGGACTCGCCCTGAACGGCGAGCCGTTCGCCGGATGGGAGCCCTATCCCGCCCACGACGACGGGGTCCTGGCCTGGGTGCGCCTGGACCACATCGGCGGCGAGAGCCCGCTGGAGGCCCCTGCCGTACCACCCCGCCCGCGGGCCGGGGACGCCGTCGACGCCGTCTACGAGGGCGTCGGGGTGTGCGAGCCCGAGGACGTGGTGGCCAACCGGCTCGACCCCTGGCATGGCGCGTGGTTCCACCCGTACTCCTTCGTCGACCTGGCGGTGACGGGCACACCCGCGAGAGGCGAGGTGGCAGGCGAGGACGGCTTCACCGTCGACGTCTCGTTCAAGCTGGCAGGCCGGATCGTCGTCCCGGTGCGGGCGGTGTTCACCGCCCCGGGGCCCCGGACCGTCGTCATGCGCATCACCGAGGGCGAGGGTCTGGGCTCCGTGGTCGAGTCGCACGCCACGCCCTTGGGGCCGGGCCGGGACGGCAGGCCGAGGACCGCGGTGACGGAGGCGGTCCTGGCCGCGTCCGGCCGGCGCGGATTCGCCGTGGCGCGGGCCGCGGCCCCACTGCTTCGCCCGCTGATCCGGTCCTCGGCCGGCCGGCTGTGGCGCGACGACCTCGCCTACGCCGAGCGCCGCTGGGAACTGCGCAGCAGCGGCCGCTTCCCCGGCTGACCGGGAGCGGGCTTCTGCGGCCGGCGGTTCTGCGTCAGTCCGCGCCCAGCGCGGCCAGTCTCCGCAGCACCGCGGAGCGCCCGGCGGCCGGCACCGTCCACAGGGTCTGGCCGCGCACGCCCCACCGCTGCAACAGGGCGTTGGCAGCCAGGTATCCACTCGTCGCGGCCCGTTCCATCAGCGCCACCGGCAGGTCGGTGCGGACCAGGTCGCCCGCCACCATGACCGTGGGTTCGGGCGTGCGCACCGTGGGCCGGTCGCGGTAGCCGCCGACCGGGAACAGCGGGCAGTCCGCCCGCCATTCGTGCCGGGCGTCCACGATCCGGGCGTCGCGCGTCTCCGGGTAGACCCGGTGCAGCTGCTCGACCGCGGCCGCCTGCACCGTGTCGCGGTCCGCGTCGGGGGCGACCGCGTAGGCGTGCAGTTCCACCACCGCGCCCTGGTTGCTCCGTGCCCAGCGGGCGGCCTCGCCCTCCCAGTGGTTGAGCACGCTGACGTTGTCCAGGGGGCCGTAGCCGCTGGTGCCGAGGAAGCCCGGGCGGTCCGTGGCGACCGGCCGGTCCAGCCACAGGCGTGACACCAGGAAGGGCGGCGCGGTCCGCAGCCCGTCCACCCGGGCGCGCCAGGCCGCGTCGCCCAGCGCGGGCGAGGCGGCCACCACGGTCCGCAGCCCGCCGGTGTCCAGCGCCAGGACGAGCGCGTCGTGGCGAACGGTGTGCCCGTCGGCGGTGACGTCGAGCCCGCCGCCGGGCGCGGGTGTCACGCACTCGACCGTCGAGCCGGTGCGCACCCGCACCCCGTGGCCCTCCAGATAGCGGCCCAGCGGATCCCAGAGCGCCTGCGGGAACGGCTCGGCCGGCACGTCGAAGAGCAGTCCCTCGCTCGAGCCGAGGAAGTAGATGTGGAACATCAGCACCAGTTCCGCCGCCGACAGTTCGCGCGGGTCGGCGAAGAAGCTCCGCGAGAAGACCTCGAAGGCGAGGTGATGGGCGGCCTCGGGGAACCGGATGCGGGCGAGGAGGTCGTGCGCGGATACCCCGTCCAGCCGGTCGTAGACGTCCGGCACCCGTACGTCGAGCAGGGGAAGCGCGGCGCGCGGGTTCATCCGGACCAGATCGCGCCAGCCGAACGTGGGACTGAGCGCGACGAACCCCAACGCGCTCCACGGCGGTGTCCGCGGCACCCGGGCGAAGCTGTCGTGCAGGCCGGCGCTGTGCCGCAGCGGGTAGTCGGGCAGCCGGGTCAGCGTTTCGAGTCCGGGGTCGACGCGGCGCAGCAGACCGCGCAGGTTGTAGTACTGCCGGAAGAAGGCGTGGAAACCCCGGCTCATGGTGACCGTCGCGCCGTCGGCGAGTTCGGTCGGCCAGCCCGAGAGCCGGCCTCCGAGGCTCGACCGGCGTTCGTGGAGCGTCACGTGCGCGCCGCGTTCGGCCAGCAGCGTCGCCGCGGCCAGTCCGGCGATGCCCCCGCCGATCACGGCGACCCCAGGCGCCTGGCCTTCGAACCGGTCTCGCCCGGCGGGCGCCGCGATCGTCGCGGCACGCCGGTCGCGACCCCGCCGGTGGCCGCCCGCGGCGGACGGACCGTACCTCACGCCGGGCAGCCGTGATCGGACGTGGTGGAGCGGGGCAGCGTCATAGGTCGCTCTTTTCCGGGTCGGGAGTTGGGCCGGCCTCCGGGGCGGCGACGGCGGCCGTCGCGGCCCCGCGAACGGGGGGCGCCTCGCGCCGTGGCCGGAAGGGGAGTTCGGCAACGGTGCGGAGCATGGGGGCCACCGGGGTGCGCAGGCCGACGAGGACGTCCTCGTACCAGTGGGACGTGCCGTCGAGGAAGCGCAGCAGGCGGGTCGCGGGGACGGCGCCGAAGAGACCGCTGAAGAACTGGTCACCGTCCACCCGGCCACTGTCCAGTGCCCGCAGCATGACGGCGTCCATGGCGCGCGGCCACCGGCCGTACGGGGGCGGCATCCGGAACCTCCCCCCGGCCCGGAGGCGGGCGGCGATGGACCGGCTCTGCCGCTGCACGGCGGCGAACGTGTAGCCCGTGGAAGGGCGGGTGGCGCCGCCCGCCGTTCCGACGCGGAACACGGAGGAGCAGGCCCGGCCGGGGAACCGGCCGTCGGTCATCGGGATGACACCCCGCTCCACCGACGTCACCCGGTACGCGCCGATACCCAGCACCGCGCCGGTGTAGTTCCGCAGCGCGCGCTCGTAGCCCCGGGCGTCCAGCACAGTGCGGGAGAATTCGGTGTATTCCACCAGGGCCGTACGCGGTCCCAGGGGCAGCACGTAACCGAACGACAGCCCGCGGGCCGGCTGCCGCGTGCGGAAGTCCATCAGATCCGCCGTCGCCGGGTCGAAGACGGGCCGCTCGGTCTCCACGAACCAGCCCGTGAAGTGCTGGAGCAGCGTGGTGCGCGCCGCCGGCAGCCGGTGCGGCGGCCGGGAGTCGAAGACGTACCTCGCGTGCAGCACGATCCGCTTGCCGCTCTCGTCGCGCGCCACCACCCGGCCGCCGCCGCCCGGCGCGTCGCCGATCCCGGTCACCGTCGCCGTCACCCGCCGGAAACCGGGGCAGGCCGCCAACCGCCGCTCGACCAGCGTCTCGAAGGCGTCCGAGCGGAGCATCTTGTAGCTCAGCGGAGCGGGCCGCAGCACCGTTTCCGACCCGTTCGCGCCCCGGACCCGCAGCCGGTCCCAGGACGCCGACAGCGCGCTGTCGTACTCGCCACCAGGTGCCTCCCAGAAGCACCAGGTGCGCGGCGGCGGGCGCAACGGTCCCGGGGGAGCGTCGACGAGGACGACCGGTACGGCGGCTCCGCCGGTCGGCGCGCACAGCTGGTACGCCAGGCTCAGCCCGGCCGCGCCGGCACCCACGATGACGACGTCCGATTCAGGCACGGTCCACCCTTCCGCCCGTCGGGCTCTCGGCGTCGGCTCCGCGATCAGGAGGACGCCGCAGGCCGGCACTGACGATACTTCCGCCGTCGACCGCTGCCCGGATGCACGCGACGCGCGCGGAAGCGGGAATTGAGCGTGCCCGCGCGGAGGATGTGGTCTCCTCGGCCGTGCGACGCGCTGCCGGCCCCTGATCTGCCGCACGGCGCGGTGTCCAAGCGTGCCCGGTACGGCAGGAGTCCGAGAGGCAGAGGCGGAAGATGGAGCTCGACGGATGCCGAGCCCTGGTGGTCGGCGCCACCGGGGTCATCGGCGGTGCCCTCGCCCAGGCGCTGCTCGGACGCGGGGCAGCCGTCGCCCTCGCCGGGCGCGACCGGACGGCACTCGACGCCGTCGCGTCGAGGTGCGGCGACGCGCCCGCAGCGACGTTCGACGCCTACGACCTCGCCGCGGTGGCACGGCTGCCGGGGTGGGCGGCAGACCGCCTGGGGGGACTCGACCTGGTGGTCTGCGCGATCGGCACGGTGGCCTTCGGCGAGGCGTGCCGGACGACGGACGCGGTCGCGGAGCACCTGGTGACCGTGAACGCGCTGGCCCCGGCGGCCCTGGCACGCGGCGCCCTGCCGCTGCTCGAAGCCGGGGGCACGTTCGCCGCGATCACCGGGGTGGTGGCCGAGCATCCGCAGCCGCTGATGGCCGACTACAGCGCGTCCAAGGCCGCGCTGGCCGCGTGGCTGCGGGCGGTGCGCCGCGAGCAGCGAGGCCGCCGGGTGAGGGTGCTGGACATCTGCCTGCCGCACCTGGACACCGGCTTCGCGGACAGAGCCGTACACGGCACCCCGCCGTCGCTGCCGCCGGGCGCCGACTTCGACCAGGCGGTGGCGCGCATCGTCGCCGCCCTTGCGAACGGCGCCGAGTCGGTCAGGCCCGGCGCGGACGGCACGCTCGTGGCGGAGGGCCACGCCCGCTGACGTGGCACGGCCTGCTGTCTCCCGGCCCGGGGCTGCTGGCGTCGCCCGCCTGGGCGACCGGGCCCGGATCGACCGCGGCGCCCTCACCTACGGATCACCTGGTATTCGGGACCGGGACGGGCATGCCGCGGGGCTGGTGGCTCGGGCAACGGGCTAACCTGTCAGACGTGCCGCCGATATCCGACGACGAGATCGCCAAGGGCTTCGCCCAGGGCGACGAGTCCTCCCTCAACGAGGCCTACCGTCGGTGGGGTTCGCTCGTCTACACCGTGGCCGTTCGATCGCTGGACGACGCCGACGAGGCGAAGGACGTGACGCAGCAGGTCTTCGTCGGTGCCTGGCGGGGACGGCAGGGATACCACCCCGAGCGCGGCTCCTTCCCCGGCTGGCTCATGGGCATCACCCGCAACAAGATCGCCGATGCCCTCACCCAGCGCTCGCGACAGCGCCGCGAGGTGGAGGCGGTGACCTCGCAACTGGTGGAGACCGTAGCCGCCTACGACTCCACACCCGACGCGGTGGTGGACCGTGTCCTGGTGCTGGACGAACTGTCCGGACTCCCGAGCCCCCAGCAGCAGATCCTGCGCATGGCGTTCTTCGAGGACCTCACCCAGGTCCAGATCGCCGAGCGGACGGGACTGCCCCTGGGCACGGTCAAGAGTCACACACGGCGCGGGCTCATCAAGCTCAGGCGCAGGCTGGAGGTGGACGGTGCAGCACACTGATCAGGAGACACTGGCCATGCTGGCCCTCGGAGAAGCGCCGTCGGACACCGAATCGGCTCACCTGGGCGGCTGCCCCCGCTGCACGGCGGAGCTCGACGCGCTGCGCAGAGCGGTCGGCGCCGCGCGCTCGGCCACACCTGGCGACGCGCCCCTCGCGACACCCCCCGACGAGGTGTGGGCGGGCATCTCCGCCGAGCTCGGTCTGACCTTCGACGGCCCGGAACCGGTTGCGCCGTCCATGGCGGGGGAGCAGGAACGGCACTCGCGGCACGAGCAGTACGACTGGCACTCGCGGCACGAGCAGTACGACCGGCACTCGCAGTCTGACCAGCACAGTGAGACCGCGCGGCGAATCCGTCGGCCACTCACCCGGGCGGCTGTTGCCCTGGCCGCGTGTGCCGCGCTCCTCGGTGCCGCAGCCGGCAGTGGCGCCACCTGGTGGCTCTCGGACCACGACAGGCCGGCCGTCGCAGGGCCGGCCGAGCCCCTGAAACCGCTGATACCTGCGGCTGTCGGGTCGGTGCGTCTGGGGGACACGGCGGGCCATCGCAAGTTGGACATCACTGTCCACGGACTGCCCAAGACCTCTGGTTACTTCGAGGTGTGGCTGATGGACCGCAACCACAAGAAGCTCATATCCATGGGCGTGCTCGGCCCGGACGGGCACGCCGTCCTGCCGGTACCGGACAACGTGGACCTCTCCGACTACACGGTCGTCGACGTCTCGGCCCAGGCCTACAACGGAAGCCCGGCCCACTCCGGCAGGAGCATTGTGCGCGGACCCTACTCCGGCTGACCGTGCGGGCCGCTCCCTTCAGAATTCCCCCCCCACACCCGCCGCAACGCGTCCGCCGGGAGCCGGTGCCGCGGTGCGCCAGGAACACCCGGTCGCCCACTCTGAAGCCGACGCTCTGGCCGTCCAGCCGCAGGCGCAAGCGTGAACATGTCCCACACCGCGGAGACCGACACATGATTCGCGCTGGTCAGGCGACGAGGCAGCGGCCCTGCCGGCCGGCTGCGGGCACATGTGGCGCCGGCGTTGATGGTTCACCATCGGGGGACACACACGACGTGCCCGCCCAGAGGTGTTCCTCCGGACGGGCACGTGTGACCCGCAAGTTCAGTCGTGCGGGTGGAAGACGTCCTTGGCGGCGTCCTTGGCCTTCTCGCCCGCCTGGCGGACGTCGGCCCCCGCCTGTTCTGCCCGGCCCTCGGCCTCCAGGCGCTCGTTGCCGACCGCGTGGCCGATGGTCTCCTTCACCTTGCCCTTGATCTGATCGACCTTGGCGTTCAGCTTACCGTTGTCGCTCATGATGTGATTTCCCTTCGCAGTATTGTGACGGTCCCGCACGAACTGACCTCATCGGAAGGTCGGGCCGTTTTGCGTTCGAGGTCATCCCGAATGTCGTTGGCTGCCACGGGTCCGGATCTGTCCACCGCACCGGGGCTGCGGCCGGCTGCCTACCAGCGGTACCAGCGGCCGCGGTTTCCGCTGGGACCGGTGGAGCGCACGAGGAACCCGAGCGCCCACAGGACCAGCACCACAATGCCGATCCACAAAAGCAACTTCACTGCGAATCCCGCGCCGATAAGGAGCAGCGCCAGCAGAAGAACAATGAGCAACGGTGCCATGATGATCAACCTCCCAGAGCGCGCTTGCCCCCGGATCCACCGGCCAATCCAGAGAATTCCTGATCGGTCGTCGACCCGGTGCTGCCGCCCGACTCAGGCGCACGCGACGCGGGTTCCCGGCGACCGCTACGGGCGGAGACCGATGCCGGAGCCGGCCTTCCCGACCGGCGGTCGGCCGGCCGCGGATCAACGATCGTCTCAACTACGGGGACCTTGAGCTGAGTGTCTGCCGCTTGGGCGGGGGTCCGGGAGGCCTCTCAACTGGCCGGGCCCAAGGTCACGGTGCGGGATCCGGGTGTGAAGTCTTCGAAGCACTGGTGCCAGGACTCACCGGGCCAGTAGTACGTCACCCGACCCTCGACGGGCCGGTAGTGGGCTGTGTAGAGGGTTCTGGACCCCTGCTCGTCGACGGATCGGTACAGCGGCGGTTTCAGCATCGCCGCCACGTCCGTACCCGCGGCGCGAATGGCGCTCAGCCGCTCCTGCGTCTGCAAGGCCCGCTCCTGCTCGTCGGTCACCGGCAGGTGCTGGTGGTTGGCGGCGCAGGCGTCCGGTGCCAGCATCGGTGACATATCCGGTCCCACGAACACCGTCACCGCCTTCACCGGATCGACAAGGGTGAGGTTTTGGGGGACGGCGACCGGCAGGGACCGCAGCCTGTCGACCGCCTCATCGACGGTGTCGCACGTCTCCAGCAGGTAGCGCACCACGATGAGAATGGAGAAGCCGTCTCCGTAGGCGGAACGTCCGCCCCAGGTGAGCGAGACCGCCAGACCCGCGTCGTTCATCCCGTCCAGCAAGCCCCACAGCATGTCCTGCATCCCGATCACGGGGCGCAGGAAGCACGTGGAGACGATGGCCCCCTCGCACTGGTCGGGCGGCAAGTCGTAGTTGCGCAGCAGAGTGCCGTTCTGGCCGATCTGGGTGCAGCCCGGGGAGAACGGCCGCAGTGCCGCGTGGGTGAGGAAGGCTTCCGCCTTGGGCTGGTCGAGTTGGCCGGCCAGGCGGTCCAGAACCGGGACCAGCTCTGGCATGTGTGCACGGAACAGCGCCTGAACTCGGTCCGCGCCCTGCGGAGTCCGGCCCTCCTCGGTCAGCAAGCCCTCCATCTCCTGCCACAAGGCCCGGGCGTAGGCGGCCCACCGCCCGTCACCACCGTCGCCGACCTCGATCGACCGGAAGGTCTTGTGCTGTTGCCGCACGGCCGGCACTCCCCTGTGAGAATCGGACCAGGTCAGGGCAACCTAGCCAATTGGGCCGGTATTCACCAGGTGGCCGCCAACGTCCTCCGATCTGCGGGTCGGTCCTCCGGCCGGTCGCGGATGGGCGAGGCCAGGCCCCTTCGGCAACTCCACGTCGTCGTGATCATCTCCTGGTGACGAACTGGCAGTTGGCCTGCCACCACGCGATGAGCGAGTCGTCTTGCGGGCCGTCCGCGATCGCACCGATCAGGTCGGCCGAGTCGGTCCAGAAAATGCGCAGGTCCCCGGGGTCTTCGAGCCGGCACGCCACTCCGCCGCCGGACCAGAGGCCCTGGTAGTTACCGCCGAGGCAGTTCCGGCTGGATGCCGATGGTTCCTGCGTACGGTCAAGCCAGGCTGCCATCGACGATTTGTCGGAGAACTTCAGGATGAGCAGAGGAATGGAGACAGGCCCAGGGCTGACTGCGGTGCAATTGAGGACTGCTGTCACACCGTTACGTTCAGCACACTCGGGTCGTTCGAGCACGGGCTGAGCACGGCGCCGGAGGTGCGATAGAGGCGGATCTGACTCTCCGACGCGATGACCAGAACAGGACCTCGGAGCCGCCGGGACAACGCGTCTACCGGAGAGCGAAAGCGAACATCGAAAGCGGAGGACAGGACTACGCGGTCGATGCCGGTCGGCGTGATGGCACGGATCGATAACGCCCGCCCTGATGACCGGCATCGGCCGCTGGAACCTCGGCGAACGCACGCCCGCCGGCGTCGAGTGTCAGTCGAGGCCTTCGATGATCCGGAAGTCGCGCTCGACGCCGTCGGCAAGTGCGGCCAGCGCCTCCTGGTAGGCCGCGCTCGCCCGTGCGGCGACCGCCTGTTCGAAGCTGTCGAACTCGATCAGGATGGTGCGCCCGGCGATTCCGGCGTCGTGTGCGACGACCCGGCCGTCGCGGGCGAGCACCCGGCCGCCCGCGGCCTTGACGGCTGGACCGGCAAGCTTGTTGTAGGCAGCCAGCTTCTCGGGGTCCGCAATGGTGCGGTAGGCGCTGACCCAGTAGCCCTTGGCCACGGTTCCTCCTGTGTTCGGAATTGATGCTCGGAAGCATGCTCGAATCCATGCCGGCGCGCTGTGGGCCAGCGAGCCGACGGGGACGGCGTCGAAGTCGGACGGCGTCGATCCTCAGGTTCCGGTTCGACTCGACCGGCCCAGGCCCGGCACACCCGCTGGGGCCGTGCTCGGATCGGTCTCGGGTGAGCGTCGGCGGGCGAGGGCGAGGCTGGCCATCGCTGTGACCGCCATCGCGGCGACGCCGACCAGCGCCGCGGTCGTGTAGGCGGCGTCGTCCGGGAAGAGGTGGCCCGTGGTGGTGCCGGCGGCCAGGACCAGACCGCCGATGGCGCTGCCCAGGGAGTACCCGACGCTGCGGACCACGTAGTTGAAGCTCATGGCGCTCGACGTCTCGCTCTTGGGGGTGACGGCCAGGATGACGCCGGGCATGGCGGCCGAGAAGCTGCCGACGCCGAAGCCCAGCACGCTCATCGCCGCGAGCAGTTCGGCCAGGTTGGACCGGGCGGCGGCGAACAGGACGAACCCGCCGCCGACGATGGCGGCACTGCCGGCCAGGAGCAGGGGGCCGTCGATCCGTTCGCGGACCCGTGGGGTGAGCTTGCCGGCGACGAACCCCAGCACGGAGAACGGGATGAGGACCAGCCCCGCCACGAAGGTGCTCAGTCCGAAGCCGTAGCCGGCGCTGTGCGGCGTCTGCGCGTAGCGGGTGATGAGCGTGAGCAGGAGGTACATGCCGCTCCCGCCGACGAACATCGCGATGTTCGCCCCGGCGACCGCCGGGTGCCGTACCGCCCGGACGTCGATCAGGGGCGTCCTGCTTCGCAGTTCGGAAACGGTCCAGACGCAGAGCAGGAGTACGGCGGCGACGGCAAGGGACACCGCCACGGCGAGGTGCCGGCTCCACAGGCTCCGCTCGCCGGCCAGGAACAGGACGATGAGCAGTCCACCCGCCAGGACGAGCGCACCGGTCACGTTCACGTGAGCGGAGCGGCCTTCGGGAGCCGCGGGCATCGAGCGCCACGCGGTCACGAAGGCGACGGCGGTGACGAGCAGGCCGAGGCCGTACGCGGCCCGCAGTCCGCCGAACTCGGCGAGCAGCGCGGCCAGCGGGTAGCCGACGCCGGCCCCGATGATGGAGACCACCGAGATCAGCGCGATCACGCCCGCGCTGCGCTCCTCGGGAAGATGGTCGCGGGCCACGCCCATCATCAGCGCTGTGAGGCCGAGTCCGACGCCTTGGGCCGCCCTGCCCACGAGCAGCCAGGCGAACGGCAGCGGCAGCACGGTGAGCGCGCTGCCGACGACGACGATCGCCAGCGTGGCGAGAGTCGTGGCCCGCCGGTGCGGACCGGCTCCGAGCCGGCCGAGGACGGGGGTGGCTACGGCGCCGCTGAGCAGGGCGATGGTCAGCGTCCACTGCGCGCTGTCGAGGGAGACGTGGAACGTGGTCGCCACGCTGGTGATGAGCGGCGTCCCGAGGCTGGCGACCGCTGCCACGACCAGGGCGATGAACATCAGGGCGGGGACCAGCAGACGTGCCTCGGAAGGTATCGGGGGAGTGCTCATGGGCTGGTCGTGAGCCTGGGGCGCGGTCACCGGTCCGACTCCTCTCCTGCGTGACTTTCGAGCTCTGCCAGATGCAGTAGGGCCGGAAGCGCTGCTGCCAGGGCCTCGACCTCGTCATCGGTGAGTTTGTCGACCAACCGCGCGTACGCGTCGACGCCCGCCTGGCGTCGCGTCCGGACATACGACGCGCCGGCCTCGGTCAGGCACGCCAGCGTGACCCGCCTGTCGGACGGGTCGCCCTTCCGCTCGACCAGCCCGGATTCCTCCATCACCCGGACCAGGACGGTCATCGCGGGCTGGGTGACGCCCTCGGTGACCGCCAGATCGGTGATCCGTCGCGGACCGGTCTTTTCCAGGGTGGCCAAGGTGGCGGCTGAGGTCAGGCTCATGTCGCGAGGGAGGCGTCTCACGGCCCTGGTGGCCAGACCGTAGAGGGCTGACGGGATGGCATCGGATGCGCCGTGCGCGGCGTCTCGGCGACTCATGCCTGAAGCATAGCAGATTTATATGAAGTCTTTATGTATCACCGGTCGGGGTTCGGCGGCGCCGACCTCGACCCGACCACGTTCGAAGACCCCGGATCAGCCCGCGTCTGCTCGATGATCAGCTACGGGAGAAGCCTTAGGGTTGGCGTCACGAAGATCCGTCGATCGGTCCGCGAGGTGCCATGCCCCTGCAGATGACGTTGACCGCGATAACCCTCGATTGCCCTGATCCGCTGGCTCTGGCGGCGTTCTATCAGCAGGCCACCGGCCTCGAACCTCATCCGAAGTCCGATGCCGACTTCGCCGGTCTCACTTGTGAGGACGGCCTCTTCATCGGATTCCAGCGGGTCGACGACTATCGTGCGCCCCGCTGGCCCGATCAGAGCCTGCCTCAGCAGTTCCACTTCGACTTCAAGGTTGACGACCTGGACGACGCCGAGGCCCGTCTGCTGGAACTGGGCGCGGGGAAACCGGATCACCAGCCGGATGTGAGATGGCGGGTCCTCACCGACCCAGCTGGGCATCCCTTCTGCCTGGTCAAAGGCTGACAACAGCTCAGGCTGCGGCCCCTCAAGGGGCATCCGGCGCAGAGGGATGACTCGGGGCTCCGGATGCCCAGGATGGCTGCCGCGAGGGAGATGGCCCGACCGCGGCAACGGACCTCGACGTCCCAAGGACCGGCCGGCCGGGGACAGGCATCGCGCCGGGGACTGCCGGTGATCACTCGCCCTGGGCGGCGAGGCCGATGGCGGTGGCCTGGAGGAGGCGCATGAGGCGGGGTGCGAAGTCGAGGGCGGCGTGGCCCCAGCGTGGTTCCTGCGTGTAGAGGTGGGCCAGCGTGGGGGTGGGGTGGGAGATCTGCCAGAGGTTGGCCGTCACCCCCAGTGCGACGGTGACGAGGTCCTGGACCTGCGCCGTGGACAAGGTGCCCGATCGCGTCAGGCATGCGACGGCCTGGTCGTAGGCCGCGAAGGAGTTGGCCTTGTAGCGACGGGCGCGTTCGATGCCGACGTCGCCTTCGAGGCTGAGCGGCACGTGGGTGAGCAGGTCGCAGAACAGCGGCATTGACGTCAGGGTGGTCGCCACCGCTGCCGCGGTCCCGGGGGGCGGAAGACCCCGGACTCCTTCCAGGTGGACGTCGAGGCTCTCGCTCCACTCGCGCCAGCCGCGCTCCGCGAGTTCGAGCAGCAGCTCTTCCTTGCTCGCGAAGTAGCGCAGGACGGCCGAGGGATGCAGGCCGATCGATTTCGTGATCCCGGCCAAGGTGACGTGGCGTACACCCCCGCGCTCGGCCGCCAGTACGCGAGCGGCGTCGAGCAGGTCTTCTACGCGCTGGAGTTTCGCCGCGGCTGAACGGGCTCTCGGTTGCACGGCTCCACCATAACGCAATCTGATTGTGTTAGCTTTCCGTAACGCAATGACGTTGTGTAGAGGAGTTCGAGATGCAAGCAGCAGTCGTGTCACGCTTCGGGGAACCCGGCGTGTTCGAGCTCACCGAGCTCCCGGACCCGGTCCCGGGTCCCGGCGAGATCGCGATCGACGTCAGCCACGCGGCCGTCGGCCTGGTCGACGTCTACATCCGGCAGGGCCTCTACCAGGAGCGGGAGGGCATGCCGCAGCCCCCCTACGTACCGGGGCTCGAAGTGGCAGGCACCGTCCGGGCGCTGGGCGAGGGGGTCACGGACTTCCGCGTCGGGGAAGCTGTGGTGACGCTGTCCGGCACCGGCGCCGAGGGCGGCTACGCGTCGATCTCCGTCGTGGACGCGGCGCTGACCGTGAGCCTGGAGGGATCCGGCGTGGATCCGGCGGCGGCGGTGGCGGCTGTGCCCAACGCGGCCACTGCCTACCTGGCGCTGACCGAGGTGGCCCACCTCAAGCAGGGCGAGCGGGTTCTGGTGCACGGCGCCCTGGGCGGTCTGGCCTCCACCTTTCCCGGCGTGGCGCGCGGTCTCGGGGCTGCCCGAGTGGTCGGTACCGCGCGGCGCGCCTCGCTGGCCAAGGCGCAGGCGTCCACGCTTCCGTACGACGAGGTCGTATCGAGTGACGATTTCGCCGACACGCTCGGCGAACAGCGCTTCGACGTGGTGATCGACCCCGTCGGCGGACAGGTGCGCACGGACAGCCTGCGGGTGATGGCGCCGCTGGGCCGGATGCTCTTGGTGGGCAACGCGAGCGGAGACTGGGAGCACACCGTGCCGACCAATGCCCTGTGGGGCGCCAACCACGCCCTGCTCGGCTTCTCGATCGGCTTCTACCTCCCCAATCGCCCGGACATGGTACGCCCCGCCGCCCGGGGTGCACTGGAGGCCGTCCGCCAGGGCCTGGTCGCCATCGACGCCCGGACCCTGCCGTTGTCCGAGGTGGCCGAGGCCCACCGCCTCCTGGAAGAAGGCGGCGTGGGCGGCCGTCTCCTCCTGACGACCTGACCACACCTCGGCCCGCGAGGCTGCTACGTCCTGTACGGAGGTTCGCCTGTCCCGGTGGCGCGCGCCGCCGTGCAGTCAAAGGTTGCGCGAACTGATCGGCGCGTCGCAGGGCCTGGTCATCGCGGTGCGTTCATCGCTGCCCTGTCGATCGTCCCGCAGGAACGCGCTGATCAGTACGGTGGTGCTCATCCCGCCCGTGCCGCCTGTCGCCTCCCCGAACCCGCGTAACGACCCAGGCCGCGGCCGGCGGGTCCGGGCGGCCGCGGTTGTGGGGGGTCGAGGAATGCCTGGTGCGACTCAGTTGCGGAGGAAGTCCAGTGCCTGCTGCACGAAAACCTCGTGGTACTGGAAGATGCCGCCGTGTCCGGCGTCGGGGTAGATGGCCAGTTTGGCATCGGGCAGCAACTGGGCGAGGCGGAGCGTGCCGGTCTCGGTGGGCCACATGGTGTCGTTGTCGCCGTTGACGACGAGGACGGGCTGCCTCACGGCTGCCAGGCCGTCCGGTGAGGTGTTCTGCTCCCAGGCGGTGAGCGCGGCCAGTTGGGCGCCGATGGTCTCGTTGGAGACCGCGGCGTCGCGGTCGTCGGTGGTGCGCTCGTCCAGGCGGCCGAGGAAGGCGTCCGCGGCGTCCTGGCTGGACCGCGAGGGTTCGAAGAACAGGAAGTGCTTGGGGTGCTTGCCCTGCTCGGTCGCCTTCTGAATCGCCCCCTGGAGGGTGGCGCCGGTGGCTGCGGGACCCGGCGCGCCGGCGGGCGCGGTGCCGGCCAGGATCAACCGCCGGACGCGGTCGGGGTGCTGCTGGGCCACGACCTGGGCGACGATGCCGCCCAGGGAATAGCCGAGCAGGTCGACCGTGTCCAGGCCGAGTGCGTCCAGGAAGGCGACGGTGTCGGCGGCCATCGCCTCGAAGGTGTCGGGGGTGGTCCCGCCGGAGCGGCCGACGCCGCGCAGGTCGACCAGGATCACACGTCGCTCGGCCGCCAGGCCGTCGACCACGGCGGGGTCCCATTCGTCCAGCGCCGCGGTGACGTGGTGCAGGAGTACCAGGGGTACGCCCGCGGCCGGGCCCACCTCGCGGTAGGCGAACGGAGTCTCCGCGACGTTCACGGTCTGGGTGGGCGCGGTTGCTGCGGTTGCTGCGGACATGCTGGGGTCCTCTCCCTCTTCGCTCGGCGCCGGCGTGGTCGCCTGGCGCTCATTGGATAACGGTCGTTATGGAACGATCGCTATTCTATAACTGGGGTGGAGTTCGAAGCGCGCACGGCAGCAGCGGAAGGGGATCAGGATGAGGTACGCCCAGGACCACAAGGTGCACGCGAAGGCGGAGATCCTGCGGGCAGCCTCCGGCAAGCTGAAGGAGAAGGGCTTCCACGCGGTCGGGGTCGACGCACTGGCCGCTGCGGCCAACGTCACCTCAGGGGCGCTCTACTCCAACTTCACCGGCAAGGAAGGGCTGCTCGAAGAAGTCGTCGCCGCCGAACTGGGCCTGCAGTTCGCCGGCATCGCCGATCCCGAATCGGATCCCGAATCAGGTCCCTCGTCTGCCCCCGACTCCCACCCCGACTCCGACCCCGCCGAACGAGGCCGCCGGCTCGGCGACATACTCCACGTCTACCTGAGTGACGAGCACCGCACCGATCCCGCCGGCGGCTGCGTGATGCCGTCGTTGAGCGCCGACGTCGCACGAGCGGGCGACTCCGTCCGCGAGACCTACCGCCGCCACATGGTCGATCTGGTCGCCACCCTGGCCCCCGCCATGCGCGGCGCGCCGGAAGAGCAGACCAAGCACGCCTGGGCCATGATCGCCTCCATCGTCGGCGCCGTCACCATAGCCCGTGCACTCCCCTCGGGCGACGAGTCCCGTGCCGCCCTGGATGCGACCCTCGAAGCTGTCATGCAGGCCATCGACCGCGAGTGAGGGCGTAAGCGCCCGCCACGTATCACCCGTCCGCCTCGGCAAGTGCGTCGCGAAGTGCTGCTCGCGACGAAATACCGAGCTTCGGAAAAATCTGGTAGAGATGCGCACCGATGGTCCGGTGGGAGAGATAGAGCCGCTCGGCGATCTGCTTGTTACTGAGGCCGGACGCGGCCAGCTCGGCGATCTGCCGTTCCTGGGGCGTGAGTATCTGACGCACCGCCGCATCGGCTCTCGGTGCGGTCCATCCGGAGGCGCGCAACTCCTTGGACGTACGCTCCGTCCAAGGCCGGGCTTTGAGCAGGGTGAAGGCCTCGTTGGCCTGGCTCAGCGGTCCCCGGCAGTCCGAGTTCGCGCGTGCCCGCCGCAGTCGTTCGCCGTAGGCGAGCCGCACCCGGGCAAGATCGAACGGCCATCGCTCGACACCCGGCACCGCCAGCGCCTTGTCGAAAAGACGTATCGCGTCCTCGTCCCGCTCGGCGGACAGTGCCGCCGAGCCGCCGGCGAGCAGAGCCAGCCGGGGTGAGAGCGCCGCCATGTCGATGTCCTGCATGGCGCGTACGTGAGCGGCCGCCTCCGCACGGCGGCCGGTGCGGACCGCCGCTTCGACGAGGTCCATCGCCACCCACAGCGCGTGCGGTGCATGGGAGGCGAAGGTGCCCGGAGGACTGATGGCCGCAGCCTGCTGGTAGGCGCTCTCGAAGTCCCTACGCCCGATGGCCGCGACGGTGCGTACGTGCCGGGCGTAGTGCAGTGCCGTCCCGACGCCGCGTGGTGTCGCGAACCGGGTGATCCGGTCGGCAAGACGCTCGGCGGAGCCGTCGTCACCACGTACGGCGGCCACGACGGCTCGGCAGTACCAGAAATACCAGGTGAAGAAGCGGTATCCCGAGTCCTCGCACAGCTGCAGCCCCTCAGCGGCCAGTTCATCGCACTCGTCCCAACTGCCGCTCAGGTAGTCGCCCAGGCACAGGTGCATCAAGGCGCCGAGGGATCTTCGCGGCGGGCCCCCGTCCCGCCCCTGGAGGACGACCCTCCAAGAGGACTCGCGCAGGTCCGCCAGTCGGTCCGCGTAGAGCGACGCGGTCCCGATCCGCACGATCCGTCCGGGGTCGGTCTCATGGGGGAGGCCGTCCAGGATGGGCCCCAGCTGCGCCAGGGCGGCCACACCTGACCGTGCCGGGTCGGAGAAGGTCTTGCCGGCCACCGACAGCAGAGGGGGCGGCTCCGGACGCAACCGGGCGAGCGCGGCGTAGAAGGGAGGCCACAGTTCCGCACGGCCGCTGTAGAAGCACAGGAGCAGGAGCAGGTGGATCGCCTCGATGAGAGCGGCGTCCTTGGCGTCATAACGGTGGGTGTCGGACTCGATCGCGGTCACGAGCATGTGGTGGGCGGTGTCGACGTCCCCGCCGCCGTTGATGGTCAGATAGACGGCAGCGGCAGCGGAGTGCAGGGAGTCCGTCAGGTCCGGGTCCGCCCGGCGCGCGTGGGCCAGCAGGTCCGAGACGCCGAGCAGGTCCCCGGTGGCGTCGGCGCCGATGTAAGCGGCCTCGGTGAGCCTGCGCGCCCGGTCCTCCCCGCGGGGGCTCAGGTCGGCGCTGCGCACGAGGGCCGCCACGGCGCCGCTGGCGTTGCCGCGGCCTGAGATGAGGCGGGCCGCCCGTTCGAGCAGGATCGCCACGTCCTCGTCCGGCTCGACGGATGCCTCTCCCAGATGCCAGGCCCGGCGCTCGGGCTGGTCAAGCAGCACCTGGGCCAGAGCCCGATGAGCCGTGCGGCGCTGGGCAGTGGTGCAGGCCTCCACAACCGCCGAGCGGATCAGGGGGTGCCGGAAGACCAGCCGCCTGGTGCCCGCGTCGAAGTGCACCAGCCTGTCCTCCTCGGCAGGGGTGAGGGCCTCGATACCGCCCTCGTGTCCGGCCTCCCGCGCCGATGCCTGGAGGACACCGAGATCACCGGTTCCGTCGAGTGCGGCCAGCAGCAGCAGATTCCGCGCGGCATCGCCGAGTGCGGAGACCCGGGAGACGAACAAGGCCTGCAGCCGCTGGCTGAGCGGCAGCAAGGGTGGAAGGCCCTCCGAGGCGATGAGTTGCGGTCCGCTGAGCGCGGTCGGCAGCTCGATGAGCGCCAGTGGGTTGCCCTCCGCCGCCACCAGCAGCCGCTCCCGTACCCGTTCAGCGAGGTCGGGAAAACGTGCGTCGAGCAATTCCCCCGAGGCGGCCCCGTCCAGCGGCGGAACTTCGTACTCGGGAAGCCCGAGGCGGTCGAAGGGAGTGTGGCTCCCCGACCGCATGGCTCCCAGAAAGCCGACCTGGCTGCCCGCGAGCCTGCGGGCGACAAAAGCGAGAACGCCCGCGCTGGCGCGGTCGAGCCACGGCAGGTCGTCGACGATGAGGAGCAGCCGGTTCGCGGTGGCCACCTGGCGCAGGAGCAGCAAGGTCGCACTGGACACGACGAGCCGGTCAGGCGGCGGTCCGCTGTCGAAGCCCAGTGCCGTCCGCAGGGCTCCCCTGTGCGCGCTGTCGAGCTCGCCGAAGAATTCGGCGAGGGGGAAGAGAAGCTGGTTGAGCCCGGAGTAGCTCACATCGGCTTCGAATTCGACTCCGGCGGCACGCACGACCTGCGTCCCCGCCGAGGACACCGCTTCCGCCGCAGCGTCGAGGAGAGCTGTTTTCCCCACTCCGGCCTGTCCGGAGAGCAGGAGAGCACCACCGCGATGGGCGGTAGCGAGGAAGGCGCAGATGTCTTTGACCTGCCGCGCGCGTCCCACCAGGGAATGGGAGAAGTCGGCCTCGAAAGGGTCCTTCAACGGTCACACTCCGCCTCGGCCACCACTACTGTGCGCAGGCCTCATTGAAGCCCGGCTCTGCTCTGAAATGGATTACGGATGCCGAATGCTACCGCTGGATCACCGACCGGCAAAAAACTTTCACTGAATGAAAGTCCGGTGCGGGCGGCACTCCGGTGCGGCATCCGCGTTTGCCCGGATCGCGGTCGGTCGTGATGACGGCGACCTGCGCTGCTGTCTCTCCGATGAGCTCCCTGGCCCACCGGTGAGCAGGAGTCCACGGGTCGTCGGGGCCTGCCTGGGAATGCGTCGTCAGCGTTTCAACCCCACGCCGGTCGCATGCTGTGGCGCCGTCCTATGCGGGCCCGAACCGGCAATCGTGGCGATGGTAGTCTGGTAATCATCTATGCCATCTGGGGCCCAGCGATCCGTCGCCCACAGGTGTCGCGACGACCCCCCATTGACCGCGGGCTGCGAGTGGGCATTCAACAGCAGACAACCATATGCGAAAGGTGGAGCAGGTGTCAGGTGAGAACGGCGCGTCGGTGACTGGTAAAGTCCTGGCCCTGCTGGATGTGTTCTCGCATGAGACTCCCGCGCTGACGCTCACGGAATTGTCGAGGCGGACAGGACTGTCGCTGCCCACTGTGCACCGCCGTGTCGCCGAACTCGTCGCCTGGGGGGCGCTCGAGCGCGGCCCAGACCGGCGGTACAGAGTGGGTTTGCGACTGTGGGAACTGGCGGCCCTCTCTCCGCGCGGCCACGGTATCCGGGATGTCGCCCTGCCGTTCATCCAGAATCTTTACGACCCGACGAAGCAGCAGCACATCCATCTTTCCGTGCGCAACCACCTCGACGTCGTCATTCTGGAGCGTCTCAGCACACCACGGGCCCCGGACGTCATCGGTCAGACCGGCGGACGCTTCGGCACCTTCGCCACCGGGGCCGGGCTGGTGTTGCTCGCCCACGCCTCCGAGGACGTGCGCGAGGAATACCTGAGCGGCCCGCTGCCGCGCTATACCGAGACCACCGTCACGGATGCCGGCCTCTACCGATCCACCCTGGCCGCGGTCCGCAGGCAGGGCTACTCCTCCAGCGACCGGATGATGGGCCCCGACATCCACTGCGTGGGCGCGCCGATCTACGGGCCTGACCACTCCGTGGTGGCGGCTGTTTCCATCTGCTTCCGCACCGGGACCCGATCCGTGCAGGAGGTCGCTCCTGCTGTCCGTGCGACCGCCCGCAGCATCTCCCGGGCTCTCGTCGACCCCGTCCCGCCGCCGAGCGGTCAATAGCGTCCCGGCCGGCGGGAGTCGGCCGGAGCAGCGCAAGGTCGACGGCGCCACCGACCGCGCCGCCGAAGCCGCGGCGCCGGGCGCGTCACTCGCGGGGGGTGCCGATGAAGACTCGGCGCCCCCCGCTCACCTTCGGACTGTTCACCACCCCCACGATGGCTTCGGCAGTCCGGGCGATGTCCGCTTCGTCGGCGGCCTGGTGCGCGAGAGCCGTGTCCACGCTGTCCACGAGACCGGGATGCCGCACGTCGTAAGCGGCGAACGTCTCGTCGTCGTCAGGATGGATCAGACTCGGGTGCCGGCCGATGCCGGCTGTGAGCGATCCGTACGTGACGGTGGAGACCTCGACGCCGAAGCCGGCCAACTCCCGCGCGTAACTCGCCGCCAAGTGGCCGATCACGGTGACGGCCTCCGAATGCAGCGCGAGATACGGAGTCGCATCGCCGCGGTGCAGGGAAGGCACCACCCAGATGAGCTGCCCGTCACGGCGCTCACGCATGGCAGGCAGTACGGCGCGGTTCACCCGCTGGCTGGAGAGCACGTGCGCGTCGTAGATCTGCCCGAGCTGGTAAGGGGTGAAGGATTCAACCGGTCCCCGCGGCACGGGCCCGAGAGCATGAACCACCGCGTCGATGCGGCCGGAACACCTCGTGACCTCGCCGATCGCGGCGGAGACCGAGCGCTGGTCGGCGGTGTCGAGCGCGAGGGGATGGAGGTGTGCGTCCTGTGAGAGCACCTGATCCCCCACCGCGGTGAGTTCACCGGGCAGCACGTCGCGGGCCGGCCCGAATCCGGCGTAGACGGTGTGACCGGCACTCGCCAACGCCAGGGCTGTCATCGCGCCGAGTCCGGTGGATGCCGCGGTGACAAGAACGATCTTCGACATCAGACTCCTCGGGACGGGGGCCCGCTCGGCCCGTGCGGGACGCGACTGACCATGTCGGCCAGTATCGGCGCGGGCCGTGTCCACCCGCCTACGTCGAATGACGGTCGTCTTGACTGTGCTTCCCGCCGCCTCGGTCAGGACGGTCCGGGAGCCGCATCCGCGATCCGATCCTCCTGAAGTGGTCGCGGGGCCGGTCCTTGCGCACACCCCGGGAGTTCGCTCGTGTGCGGGGTGGGACGAACGACTGCCGAGCGTCGGGCGACGCGGTGGTCGATCGACAGATGCAGCGCCGAGCGTGCCGGGGAATTCTGAGGTCGCGCCTTCGGCCTGGCCGGCTTTCCGCCGCCGCGAGAACCGTGGCGCCGGACTTCCAGGACAACGCCGGAATGAACAACCTCTTCAGAAGCGGAGTTTCCGCATGAGCGGCACGGACGACGACTCGGCGGGCACGATCGTGCTCATCCACGGCCGGTGGGTCACCCCACGAAGTTGGGAGGGCTGGAGACACCACTACGAGGCCCGCGGGTACCGGGTCATCACCCCGGCCTGGAACAGTTCCACTACGCCGTCACCAACACCCTCAGCGAGACCGAGTCGGCGGCCCACTACGAACGCTACGCCGCCCCGGGACCGGCCCGTGTCCTCTTCCAGGGAGCTTTCGCCAACTTCAACCCCAGGGCCGCCACCAGGATCAACTTCCGCAACCACCGGCGGGCCCCGCTCCTGTTCATCGCAGGTGGGGCGGACCACATCGTCCCTCCCAAGGTGAACAAGGCCAATTGGCACCTTTACCGGAAGTCGCCCGCCGTCACCGACTACCGGGAATTCGCGGGGCGCTCGCACTTCATCGTGGGCCAGAAGGGCTGGGAGGAAGTCGCCGACTACGCCCTGGACTGGGCGGAGGAGCACGCCACCGCCCGTGCGTGACCACGGCGCCGCCGCGGTCACGCTCCACACGGCCGCCTCCGCCCAGCGGCTCCCGGCCGGCCGCCGTACCCCGTAACGCCGTTCCGCGCCGGTGACGCGGAAGGCATCCACCCCACCGACGATCACCACACGACGAGTCATGGAGACAGACATGCCCAAGCCCCGCACCTTCCGCATCGCCGTACTAGGCGCGACCAGCGTCGCTTTGGCCGCCGGCGTGACCACGTGGGCGTCGGCCGCGCCGTCCCACGAGGGCAGTTCGGCCCCGAAGCCCACTGTCGTCCTCGTCAACGGAGCCTGGTCCGAGCCGGGCAGCTTCGACGGCGTGATCAAGAAGCTCCAGAACGACGGGTACCCGGTCGTCGCTCCGCCCACCGCCCTGCGCAGCCTGTCCGGTGACTCCGCCTACCTGAGCTCGTACCTCAAGACCATCGAGGGCCCCATCGTCCTGGTCGGCCAGTCCTACGGCGGATCCGTCATCACCGACGCGGCCGACGGCAACAGCAATGTCAAGGCGCTCGTCTACGTCTCGGCCTTCGCCCCCGACCAGGGTGAGAGCGCACAGGACCTGACCGCGAAGTTCCCCGGCACCCACATCACCGACGATCCCAGCGCGCCCCTCCCCACCGCCCTCAGCGCCGTCCCCTTCACCTCCGCCGACGGCACCACCGGCGTCGACCTCTACACCAAGCCCGATCACTACCGCGACCTCGTCCTGAGCAACCAGCTGGGCAAGAAGGAATCGGCCGCACTCGCCGCCGAGCAGCACCCCATCACCCTGCAGGCCCTTCAGGACCGCTCCGGGGACCCCGCCTGGAAGACCATTCCCTCGTGGTTCCTGGTGTCCAACGACGATCACCTCATCCCCGCGGCCACTGAACGCTTCATGGCCACCCGCGCCCACGGACACATCACCACCGCCAACACCCCGCATGCCGCGCAGGTCACCGACCCGGGCATCGTCACCGGCCTCATCGAGCAGGCCGCGCACGCGACCGACTGACCGCCCGGGCCGGTCGATCACGTCGCGCACGGAATGCCGTGTCGTCAGGGCCTGCCCTGGGATTCCCGCACGGCTGTACGCGGCACGCCACGGACCGCCGGCAAAAGGCCCGCGCGGAGCGACGGACAAGGTCCGATCTCTCCGCGCGGGCCCCACGCGGTGAGCCTACGGCGTTGCCTGCGCGACGGTCACTCGCTTCCCTGGACGGCGCTGATCACCACGTCGGTCACCGCGTCCGGGTTGGAGATCATCGACAGGTGCGGTGCGTTCACGCTGACGGTGTGCGAGCCGGCTCGGGCCGTCATGACCCTCTGTTCCGCCGGGGGAAGCACTCTGTCCGCCGTGCCGATCAGGGCCCAGGACGGAATGGTCTTCCAGGCGGGCTGACCCGACGGCTGGGTCAGAATGCTGGCGGCGAAAGGCCTCTGCCCCGCGGCCAGCACCGCGGACTTGTTGAGGGGGACGCCTGCGGCGAAGAAGCCGGGAAACAGATTCGGCTTCACAAACAGGTCCGCGTCCCCATTGCTGCCCGGAATGGGAACGGAGTTGAAGACCGTGCTGGGATCCGATACGGCCAGCACCGATCCGGGCTGGGCAGCGGTCAGCTGCCCCACCGTGTCACCCGTGTCGGGGATGTAGGCATCGACGTAGACGAGTGCCTTGATGTTCGAGAGGCCCGTCGCGGCGTTGGTGATGACGAACCCGCCGTAGGAGTGGCCGGCGAGCACCACAGGCCCGGTGAGGGTCTGCAGGAACGCCCGCAGGTTGGCCGTGTCCGTGGCGACCCCGCGGAGCGTGTCCGGGGGAGCCAGGACGGTGAACCCGCGCTTCTGCAGGCGCTCGGTGACCTCCGCCCAGCTGGAGGCGTCCGCCCAGGCGCCGTGCACCAGAACGATCGTGGGCGTGGGGGCGTGCGCCGGCCCGCCCTCGGGCGCCTGCCTGCCGCTGGCGAGTACGTGACTGCCGCTGACGGACGGATGACTGCCGTTTGCGGAGGCGCAGCTCGCCGCCGAGGTGATTGCTGCCGCTGTCGCCAGCACGATCAGACTGAGCCGTCGCCTGCGCTTCACGTGAGCCTCTCCTTCGTGGGATTCTTCTACTGAGCTCGGATTCCATATGCCCGGCGACAATTCGGATTTCTGAAACTGCTCCCGATCGACCATGGAGTACGTTTCGCAATTTCGGGGCGTGCCGATTCCAGCGGGCTGAACAGGCCGAGGAATCCTCGAATTTTTGCACGCTTGTGGACGTGAGTTTAGTTTGGAATTTCCGGGCCCGCCTGCCGGCCGAGGCATATGCGAGAGGGATCCACCGGGATGGAGCAGGCGGTCATCGATCGGCTCAACCTGATATGCGCTCCGCCGGTCCGCGCGCTAAGGATTTTCCCGTAACGAATGATCTGAGGTGATCTCGCGGGGGCCGCTCCGATCACGGCGCCGGAGCCGTCGCTGCGCCGTGGCTGCCGTACGCTGCGACCGTAACGCTACCCGTGGGAGGCGGTCACCCTGATCACGCTCGACCTGCATCCGATCTTCCGCAACAATCGCGATCTCGACGTCGCGCTGCGTCAGGCGCTTTTCAGGGCTGCTGCCACCGGGGTCGACGTGCTGCAGGTCATCCCGGGGAAGGGGACGGGCGCGCTCAGGCAGCGGGTGTTGACCACGCTGGCGCAGACGCATCTGAAGAAGCTCTACGCCCGGGTCGAGGTCGACCCGGCCAATCCCGGGCGGATCCTGGTCCACCTGCGCTGATCATGGGCGCACTCCCGGGTCCTGCGCCGCACCGGCGGCCGCCGATCGCCGGTCCGCCCGCACGCGGAAGGGCGAAGGCTCCGCGCGGAGCCTTCGCCCCTGGGAGCGGAGGTCAGGCGGATTCGGTGGGAAGGCCGGCCTCGACCCAGTCCTCGATGCCCTCGCGGTACTTGCGGACGTTGGTGTAGCCGAGGCCGGTGAGCCGGTCGGCGACCTGTCCGCTGTTGGGGCACGCGGGGTTGGTGCAGTAGGTGACGATCGCGGCGTCGCGGTCGGGGGAGCACGGTGGATGCCTGGGCGTCGACGTCGGCCAGGACCAGCGCCACAGCGCCGGGCAGGTGCTGCTGGGCGTAGAACTCGCCGCCGAGCGCGTCGACAAGGGTCACTGTGCCGTCCTTGACTGCTGCTTCCAGCTCGTCGCGGGTGATGAGTGCGGTCATGTCGTACCTCCAAGGGAATCGGACTACAGTCCTCTTATGGCTCACCACGGTAACGGACCGCGGTCCGGTTCGGCAATCCCGCTGGAACTTCTGCAGGCGCCGCCGCCGAAGGAGCGCGCCGACGCGGCCCGCAACCGGGTCGCGGTGCTGGAGGCGGCCGCCAGGCTGTTCGCCGAACACGGCGTCGAGGCGGTGTCCATGGACCAGGTGGCCGCAGCCGCCGGCGTCGGCAAGGGCACCCTGTTCCGCCGGTTCGGCGACAAGTCGGGCCTGGCCGCCGCGCTGTTGGACGCCCGCGAGCGCGTGCTGCAGGAGGCCGTCCTGCACGGGCCGCCCCCGCTCGGCCCCGGGGCTCCGGCCGACGAGCGCCTGGCGGCGTTCCTCAACGCCTACTTCGACTACCTGCTGGAACACCTGGCGCTGGTCCGGATGTCCGAGACCGCCAGCCCCGGAGCCCGCTACCGGATCGGGGCCTACCGGTTCTGGCACCGACATGTGGCGATCCTGCTCGCCACCGCACCGGACCCCGACCACACCGCCCACGCCCTGCTCGCCGCCGTGGCAGCAGACCACGTCGCCGCACTCCTGCCGGAACTCGGCGAAGACCGCATGCGCACCGGCCTGCTCCACCTCGCCCGCCGGTCGGCGCGATGACGCCATCGTGGGGGATGGGCATCGGACACCTTCGCTGAAGACGCCCTCGGTGGACCGATGACTTTCCGCGCGCGGGTCCGTCTACCGATGTGACAGCACACCGAAGTCGAGACCAGGAGACGAGACATGGGCACTGACCAGACCACCGCGGCCGACGGCTTTCCCTACACGCTGACCCGCACGCTGGACGCCCCCGCGGCAGCGGTGTGGCGGGCGTGGACGACCCCCGAGCAGTACACCCAGTGGGCCTACGCCGCCGCCGGCTCCGTCGAGATGGACGTACGGCCGGGCGGTGCGTGGAAGGCCACGATGGTCACACCCGACGGTGACCGGTTCCCGCTGACCGGCTCCTACCTCGAGGTCACCGAGAACCGGCACCTGGTGGTCGGCATGGACGTACCCGGCAAGCCCGACCCCTCGGTCATGACCGTCGAACTCGACGAGCACGACGGCCACTCCATGCAGATCGTGCTCCGCCAGACCTGCGACAGCGCCGAGGAACGCGACATGGCCGAGCAGGGCAGCACCATGCTCCTGGACAGCCTGACGGCGTTCCTGTCCGGGAAGGCGGGGGACTGACCCTCTCGGAACCCGCCGGCGAGCCGTGAATCCCGTGGGGGAGCGGCGTTCCGGTCACCCGGTCGGCCCGGAGCCCCCGGCGGGGGACTGGCGGGTGCCCGTGTCCGCGGAGAGCCTGATGGCATCGAGGAGGCGGTGCAGCCGCAGGCCTGCATCGAAGTCGGGGGAGCTGTGTGCGCCGGTGCGGAGGTCAAGGGCAAGCCGGCGGTACGTCTGGGCCACGTTGAACGCCTCGTTCGCCGGGCTGATCCCCGGGGCCAAGCGGTATCGGTCGGGGATGGGCAGCTCCCGGTAGCTGCCGTCCGAGTCGTTCGTGCCGAGCAGCCGCAGCTGAGCGATCTGGATGCCCGCCGGGCCACCTGCTCCGGTGGAGACGATGGACAGATCTCCCTCGGTGCCGGAGATCTCCAGCCGGGTCCCGGCGTCGGTGGCCTTGCCGTCGTGGATGTGGGCTGACACGACTGCGCCGCTGGTGAGGGTCGCGTTGAGGAGCAGGTGGTCCGGGCTGGTCGCCTGGACCGCGGCACCGGTCTCGGCGATGGTGTAGACGCGGCGCCGCACGGCCAAGGTGGCCGAGAGGTCGCTGATGCCGCCGAGCACGTACTGCAGGGCGTCGAGCGTGTGGCCGCCCGCGACCTCGAGTGTCCCGGCGCCGTTGTCGCGATCGAGGGTGTACGCCGCCCAGGCGGGGATCCGGTCGCCCGTGGCCTTGCCGCGGGTGGCGTGGACGGTCGCCGAGGTGACGCGTCCGACGTGACCGTCGGCGACCAGGTCGCGGGCGTAGGCGATCGCGGGGGCGTAACGCGCCTGCAGCCCGATCACGTGGTGCACGCCCGCGCCATGTGCCGACTCCGTGAGGGCGTCGGCCTCCCGGGTGGTTCGGGCCAGCGGCCACTCGCAGTAGACGTCCTTTCCTGCTGCCAGCGCCGCCCCGACCAGCTCGGCGTGCGCGGGAACCTTCACGGTGATGACGACCAGGTCCACCTCGGGGTGCTCCGCCAGTCGCCTTGCGTCGGTGAAGGCGTGTGCGGCACCGAACGTGCCCGCTGCCGCACGGGCGCTCTCGGGGCGACTGGTGCCGACCGCGGTGATGTCGTACTCCGGCAGCGCCGTCAACGCCGGCAGGTGTGCGCGGGCGGCCCAGCCCCGGTCCGGGTTCGCTCCGACGACGCCGACCCGGATCTTCTGCGGTTCCATCCCCGGACTCCCCTCGGTAAACGGACACCTGTTGTCCGTTTGATGTTCTCCCGACCCTAGCTAACCGGACAAGATTGGTCCAGTTACCGGTAGGATCGGCGCATGGACCAATCCCGCAGCGCGGTGGACCGCCTGCTCGTCGACGCGTCAGGACGTCGCCCGCGCGCCGACGCCCGGCGCAACGTCGAGCGTCTGGTGGAGGCGGCCCGCATCGCGGTCGCCGAGGTCGGCGTCGGCGTCTCCGCGCACGAGATCGCGCGCCGGGCTGGCGTCGGCGTCGGCACCTTCTACCGGCGGATCCCCGCCCTTGACGTCCTGCTGACGGCAGTGCTCGACGAGATCCTCGACGAGATCATGGACCTGGCCGACCAGGCGCTGGAGGACCAGGATCCCTGGAACGGGTTCCGCGGATTCGCGGGAGCCTATGTGCGCCTCCGGGCAGAGAGCTGCGGCGTCAGCGAGGCACTCGGCGGCGCCTGCGAAGAGGCGCTGGCCCAGCGCCTGGAGGACCTGCGCGGCCGGATCCGGTGCCTCGTGGAACGTGCCCGAGCAAGCCGCGCCATACGCAGCGACGTCACCTGGCAGGACGTCGCCTTCCTGCTCGCCGCCGCTGCGACCGGTGAGCGCACCCTGGGCGTGCAAGCGGGCGCACAGCAGTGGGAGCGCAACCTCCAGGTCATCCTCGACGGACTGCGCCCGACCCGGCCGGCCGCTCCCGCAGGCTGACCCCGTCGCCTACCTCGCATCCGACCGGGCCCAGTGGGTCACCGGCGTAGGCCTGACCGTCGACGGCGGTGAACTCGAAGCCAGAGCGGTTGCAGGACGGGCGACGGGACTGGCGACCGGACCCGGGGGCCCGCAGTGATCAGGGGCCGCCGCGAACAGGCAGTACGCAGTACATGGTTGGCAAGTGGTTGACCCAGAGGGAAGAACGGAGGATGTGAGCGCCATCGGGATCGCCCGGGCGGATGTCTTGCGCCCGGGTACCGCAGGACATCGATAGGGAGGTGGTCTCCGGTCAAGCAATCGCGATCCCCGCACACGCCGCCATCCCCTTTGCGGCAGTGCGGACACAGCAGGCCGGCGCAGTAGTAGGGCCGGTAGATGGTGTTGCAGTTCCTTCGGGGCCTTGGCGCCGACACGGCGCCAAGGCCCCTCCACGCGTTCCACACACGGCGCACTGCCGCACCCGTGACGAATTGCGCGACCTCGTCGCCGGCCAGCGGTCGCCCACCGGGTGAGGAGCAGTCATCCGATCGTACGACACGCTTGGCAAGGGAAACACCTCACGGAGTGCTTCCGGCTCGACATAAGCACCCTTCTCCTAGCTGAACGCCCGCACAGGTGGGAACTCATAACCATTCGGTGTGTTCCTCTCGAACGCACTCATTCAGACGACTCTGCGGCAGGCGTCATCGGCGATAAAAGCCGAACTTCGGAGTTCGTGTTCTGTTCCTCGGGGCGTCGGGCGGGGCAGGTTTCGTTACGGACCGCAAAATTCCGCATTGCGCGCCCCCTATGTTTCGGTGCCAGACCGCACCCGAAGCGTCGGAGGTGAGCTGCCGCCATACCCCATCTGAGCAGCCACTCTACGCGCATGGCCGGATGCCGGATGAGCGACCGTGCGGCACCGTCGGCCATGATGGAGCCGTGTCCGCGTCCCGCCAAGAAGCGGTGACGGCCTCGATCTTCCCTTGATCTTCCCTCCGTGACCTGGCAAAGTGCCTTTCACGGTGACGGGCAACGTTCACCGAAAGTCGGCCGAATAGCCCCGGGGTGACTGCGGGGATGGTGGCCCTGGCCGCCTTCTTCTCCGCACCGGGAATGGCTGCGTTTCTCCCGGCCCAGTGGGTCGGCGGAACAGGCCGGTTCGTCCGCCACACGAAAAGAAAGAGGGAGAAATCATGACGATCACTGTCCGCAAGGTAGAGCCCATCAAGTCGACCGGTCTCAAGGACGGCTCCTGCTGACTCGGCGGAACCGTCGCACGGGGCGGGTCGGGACCCGAGGGTGTGTCTCCTCGGTCCCGGCCCCCTCGGCCGTAGAGGGGGCACGGCCCCTCTGAACGTGGAGGGGGAACGATGACGGAACTGGTGCGGCTCAAGGACGTCGCATGGGAACGCTATGACGACCTGCTGCTGGTCGTGCACGACCCGAGCAAGCAGATCGAACTCGCCGACCCGGACGGCCACGCGGAGAGAATGCTCACCGCCCTGTCGGCCGGACCGCAGAGCCCCGCCGACCTGCGGCAGCGGCTGGCCGCGGACGGAGTGGACGTGACGCTGCAGGAGGTCCGCGACGCACTGGACGTCCTCGACTCGCTCGCCCTGCTCAGGAGCGGCGACGGACGGACCGCCGACGCCGTGGCCGACGACGGCCGCTATCGCAGCAACCTCGCCTTCTTCGACCTCTTCTCGACCCGGGCCCAGCCCCCGGCCGCCACGCAGCGGGACCTCATCGACGCACACGTGCTCCAACTCGGGGTCGGCGGCGTCGGATCGAACGTGCTCCAGCACCTCGCCGGACTCGGTGTCGGGCGGCTGACGGTGCTGGACTTCGATCTCGTCGAGCCTGGCAACTTCGCGCGCCAATACGCCTTCAGGCACCAGGACGTCGGCCGGTCGAAGGTACGCCGGGCCGCGGAATGGGTCCGCGAGTTCGACCCGCGGATCAGGGTCGACGCGGTGGAGTTGAGGGTGACCGGGCCGCAGGACATCGCCCCGCTGCTGACCGGGGTCAGCGCGGTCTCCGGCATGATCGACCAGCCGGACGGCGTGAACCACTGGGTGAACGAGGCGTGCGTGGCGGCCGGCGTGCCCTGGGTCAGGGCGGGAGTCAGCGGCAGCCGGCTCAGTTACTTCTCGGTCGATCCCGGCCGCAGCGCCTGCTACGCCTGCTACCGGCGGCCGGCGGACGGCGTCACCGGCCCCGAAGCGGTGGCCGGCCGGCTCAACGCCCGGGCGGCGGACGCGATGCCCAACACCGCCATCGGGCCGGTGGCGGGCCTGCTCGCCGGCTACGCGGCCTTCGAACTGCTCCGCTACCTCACCGGTTACGAGCCCCCGCACGTCGCGGGCGCCCACTTCTTCCTGGACGCCACCGACCACCTCGCCCCGCACCGCGAAGCGTGGGACGCCGACCCCGACTGCCGGGTGTGCGCCCTGGCCCCCAGCAGAGGCCTCCTCGCCGGGACCGCGCGATGAGCACCCCGGCCACCGAGGACCGGACCGTACGGCTGCGCCCGCTCACGGTGGTCGAGGACGGCGAGGACTCCTTCGTCGTCGGCGACTCCGAGTCGGGCACGTTCATCAACGTGCCCGCGGTGGGTGCTCTCGTCATCCGCGAACTCCAGGGCGGGGCGACCGTGGCGGAGGCCACCGGTGTGGCCGAGGCGTACGCGGGCGAACCGGTCGACGTGCCCGCGTTCCTCGACGCCCTGAGCGAGGTGGGGTTCCTGGCCGAGGAGACCGCCGGCAGCTCCGGAGGCCCTGAGGGTTCTGAGGGCCCCGGCGACGGACCCCCGGCGGACCGGCCGGTGCCGCACCGTACCGCGCCCATCCAGCAGCGCCGCTGGCTGATCCGGCCGGACCGCCGGTGGGTCTCGGCGCTCTTCTCGCCCGCGGCCTGGGCGGTCTACGCCGCCGCCGCTGTCTTCAGCGCCTGCTGCCTGGCCCTGCGGCCATCCCTCTTCCCCAGCCCGCATGACGCCTTCGTGACCGGCGCCCCCGGCCCCGGCATGCTGCTGCTCATTCCGCTCACCTACGGCATGACCGCGCTGCACGAATACTGGCACTGGCTGGCTGCCCGCGCGGCCGGGCTCGGCGCCCGTTTCGGCGTCGACCGCCGGCTGGTGTTCCTGGTGTTCGAGACGGACCTGTCCCAGTTGTGGACGCTCCCGCGCAGGAAGCGCTACGGTCCTCAACTCGCCGGACTGGCCATCGAATCCGTCATCCTCGCGGCCCTGCTGGTCTTCCGGCTGTGCGCCGCGGGACACCCCGGGATCCCGCGGCCGGCCGACCACCTGGCGGCGGCGCTGGTGATGGCCACCGTCATGACCTGCGTCTGGCAGTGCCTCATCTTCCTGCGCACCGATCTCTACAGCGTCCTGCTCACCTGGACCGGTTGCTACAACCTCTGGGAAACCCAGCGGCTGCTGCTGCGCCGCGCGTTCGGCCGGCTCTCGCCCGAGCAGGCCGAACGGCTGGCCGCCGCACACCCCCGGGACCTCAGCGTCGGCCGCTGGTTCCGCTGGCTCTACCTCGGCGGGCTTCCGCTGGCGATCTGGTTCTACGCCCACTTCACCGGCCGCATCATGCTCACCACCGGCGAGTGGGCGGCGCACGGACTCGCGACCGACCCGTTGCGGCTGCGTTTCTGGACCACTCTGGTCACGGCGGGGCTCCTGTTCGTCTCGCCGATCCTGGTCGCAGTGACCTGGTGCCTCACCTGGCTCCGCCGCCGCACCTCCACCCCCGCGTGAGGCGCGGGATCAAGGGGCCCCAGGTTCGGATCCCGCCGTCCGGGCGGCGCCCCGGTGGAGAATGGTGCCCTCATCCAACGGCCGGAGCATCCGGCTGCGTGGCGACCCGCGGAGTCGGCCGGCCCGAAGGCCGTGGCAGGAACGTGGAGAGGAAGTCCAACGGTGGCCATCTGCTTCGAGTTGGTAGTGAATTTCGGCGACAACCTCGAAGCGGCACAGGGTGCCGCTCTCACCGACCCCAGCCCGCGGGTGCTGCGCGCGGGCACCCGTCAAGTCCCGCTCCATCGGCCGATACTCCGCACCACGGGCCCGTACATCGAGCTCTCCGTCCTGCCGGTGGCCGTCGGACGGCGCGTCGCCCCCGACGGCAGCCTGCCCCCGTTACGGCTCACCCCAGCCGAGCTCACCGAGCTCGGACACCAGCTGTACGCGCTGCTTGCGAAGTTCGACGGGTACGTCGCCGCGCGGGTCGGCTGGGATCCGGAACCGCTGCTGGATCCCGATGAACTCAGGGCTGAGTGGTCGGAGGAGCTTGCCGACGGCAGCCTCCACGGGCTTGTCCTCTGCGAACAGCTGCACCGTGAGCTCGGCCTCGGCGACCTCTACGTTCCGTTTCGCCCCGGATATCGCCGGCTGCCGTATCGAGGCGAGAAGCCGAGCAGCCTCACGGTCGACTGACGACGCCGGGTGGTCGAACCCGACAGCCGGCTGGATCGTGGAGCCGAGTGGTCCGCGGGCTGCTGGCCGCCAGGGTCCGGATCAACGAAGAGGTGCCGCACGCCCGGCTGTGGCTGCGCCGGCTCGCCAGGTTCCACGGCTGCGCAGGTCGCTGTCCGTCAAGCGCCGAGATCGTCGGCGAGGGCGGTGAGGGTCCGTCCGAGCGGCAGATCGAGCCGAAGTGCGGCGAGTGCGTCCCCCCGGGTGGGGCCCTGGTTGACGATCGCCACCGGAGTGCCCTGGCGGGCCGCGCGCCGGGCGAAGCGCAGCCCGGACATCACGGTGAGGGAGGAGCCCAGGACCAGGAGCGCCAGAGACGTGTCGACCAGGTCGTAGCACCGCTGGACGCGCTCGGCGGGCACGTTCTCCCCGAAGAAGACCACGTCGGGCTTGAGCGTTCCAACGCGGCATGCCTCGCAGGCCACGATGTGGAACTCCGCGACACGGTCGGGCGGGAGTTCGGCGTCCCCGTCCGCCTTGGTGGCGGCCGCGATGTCGCGGAAGCCGGGATTGGCGCGCGCCAGGCGTTCGTCCAGCCGCGTACGGTCGCTGTGGTCACCGCAGTCGAGGCACACCACGCGGTCGAGCCTGCCGTGCAGGTCGATCGTCTCAGCGGCTCCGGCGGCGCTGTGCAGGCCGTCGACATTCTGGGTGATCACCCCGGAGACGAGGCCCGAGTGCACCAGACGTGTCACTGCCAGGTGACCGGCATTGGGCCGGGCCTGTGCGACGGCCCGCCAGCCCAGATGGCTGCGAGCCCAGTACCGGCGCCGGTTCGCCTCGGCGGCGGTGAAATCCTGGAAGGTCATCGGCACGGACGGCCGCCGGCGACCGGTGACTCCGCGGTAGTCCGGGATACCCGATTCCGTGGACAGACCCGCCCCGCTGAGGACGAGCACCGGGCCCCGTCCGGCCAGGAACCGGACCAGGGCTTCGGCGCCGCCTTCCCGGCTGTCTGCGGCGCCGCCTGCCGTGCGAGGGGTTCGGCCGGCCGGACCGGTCGCGGTACCGATATCCATCACAGAAGCCTACGCCCACAGCCTGTATCGCTACCTCGGTCACCCGTGGGCAGCGTTGACATTCCGAGCCTGGCAGGCATGACCCGCTGATCCCACGGCGGGTCTCGGCACTGACTTTTTAGTGAAAAAAACCGGCCAATGAGCAGTCCAGATGCCGGCTGCCGCAATATCGCGGATTCATGCCCATATCGCCAGGTCATCGCCCCTGGAAGCGCCATTGCGTGCCTATTTGTCCAGTCGGTCCGACAGGGAGTTTCAGCCATCTCGCGGCAGCGCCGTTTTTCACTAAAGATTGACTAGCCCTCGATCGGGCGTGAAAGATGCACGCTCGTGACCACCCGTCACATCGGCGTTTCGCGGGGGGACCCGGGTGACCGCCACGACGGGAGGGCGCGGTCTGCCCGGGATCCGGGTGGGTCTCACGTGCTCATTCTCCTTGGGGGGAGAACCGTGTTCCATACGCATGCCCCGCGGCGCACACTCGGCATCGCCGTCATACTCCTCGGCACCCTTGCCGTCACCGCACCCGCTTTCGCCGCTCCCGGCGCCGGCACACCCTCGGCGTCCTCCGTCGCCGCCCGGGACAAGGGAGGTGCCGGCCAGGGCGCGTCTGTCGCTGTCGCACCGAACACCGCCGGTCCGCAGATCACCCGGAGCCAGGTGCTGGCGCGGGCGCAAACCTGGGTCGGCATCGGGCTCGACTACAACCAGGGGAGCACCTACCAGGGCTACCGCACCGACTGCTCGGGCTACGCGTCCATGGCCTGGCACCTCGGCACCCCCGGACTCGACACCACCAGCTTCGTCCCCAGCGGCGTCGCCTCCTGGATCGGCAAGAACGACCTCAAGCCCGGCGACGCCCTGCTCAACGACTCCGCCGGCAACAGCGGCCATATCGCCATCTTCGGCGGCTGGACCGACTCGTCGCACACCTCCTACGACGGCTACGAGTTCACCGGCAGCGGCGTCCACCACCGCACCATCCCGTATCCGTACTTCAGCGGCTACGGCACTTTCAAGCCGGTCCGCAACAACAGCGTGGTCGACGACGTCGTCGACCCCGGGCCGGACAACGTCGGGATCTACCGCCCCTCGGAGCACACCTTCTATCTGCGGATGGACGACGGCAGCACCAAGACGATCGGCTGGGGAACGGTCGGCGACCTCCCCGTAGCGGGGGACTGGGACGGCGGGCCGGACAACGTCGGGATCTACCGCCCGTCGGAGCACACCTTCTACCTGCGGATGGACGACGGCAGCACCAAGAAGATCGGCTGGGGCACCACGGGCGATCTGCCGGTGTCGGCGAACTGGGACGGCGGCACCGCGGACAACGTCGGGATCTACCGCCCCTCGGAGCACACCTTCTATCTGCGGATGGACGACGGCAGCACCAAGACGATCGGCTGGGGAACGGTCGGCGACCTCCCCGTAGCGGGCAACTGGGACGGCGGTAGTGCGGGCAACGTCGGGATCTACCGCCCGTCCGAGCACACCTTCTACCTGCGGATGGACGACGGCAGCACCAAGACCGTCGGCTGGGGCACCACAGGGGATCTGCCGGTGTCTGCGGACTGGGATGACGCGGGGCCGGACAACGTCGGGATCTACCGCCAGTCCGACCACACCTTCTATCTGCGGATGGACGACGGCAGCACCAAGACCGTCGGCTGGGGGACGGTCGGCGACCTCCCCGTGACCGCGAACTGGGACGCCCGCTCCTGACACCGCGTCCGGTGGCGCGGCGCGGTTCCGCCGGGCCGCGCCACCGGACCGTCCGCCCTCCCCAGCCGACCCGGAAGCGAGCCGCACCCCGTGAACCGCAGCCTGCGCCGTCCCCGCGCCCTTGCCCTGTCCGCCGTCACGACCCTCGCCGTCACGTTGCTGGCCGCAGCCCCGGCCGCGCGGGCGGACAACGGCCCCGACCTCTCCGACCCGGCCGTCGTCCCGGCCGTGGCGGACTACTCGTGCGGGACCGTGCTGAGTTCCGACCAGACGGTCGCGAACCGGCTCAACAGCGTCCTGACCGGGACTCTCGACGGCTACATGACCGCCTACCGGGTCTCCTGTGCCCGAGCCATCGTCAACGCCGCCCGCGCCCGGGGCCTCCCGGAGCGTGCCGCCGTCATCGCCGTGACGACCTCCATCGTCGAGACGACCCTCCGCAACAACCCCAACACCGAGGACCTCGACAGCGTGGGTCTGTTCCAACAGCGTTCCAGCTGGGGGACGTTCGACCAGCGGATGAACCCGACCTGGTCGACCAACGCCTTCCTCAGCTCGATGCTCGGCGTCCAGGACTGGCAGACCCGTCCGATCGGCGACGTCTGCCAGGCGGTCCAGAGATCCGCCTACCCGGACCGCTACCAACTCCAGGCCGCCGACGGCCAGCGCATCGCGGACGCCCTGTTCGACCCGGTCGTCGACCGCGGGCCGGACAACGTCGGGATCTACCGCCCCTCGGAGCACACGTTCTACTTGCGGATGGATGACGGCGGTACGAAGACGATCGGCTGGGGTACTACGGGGGACCTGCCTGTTTCGGGGAACTGGGACGGCGGTAGTGCGGACAACGTGGGGATCTACCGCCCGTCCGGGCACACGTTCTATCTGCGGATGGATGACGGCGGTACGAAGACGATCGGTTGGGGTACTACGGGGGACCTGCCTGTTTCGGGGAACTGGGACGGCGGTAGTGCGGACAACGTGGGGATCTACCGCCCGTCGGAGCACACGTTCTACTTGCGGATGGATGACGGCGGTACGAAGACGATCGGTTGGGGCACCACCGGCGACCTGCCTGTTTCGGGGAACTGGGACGGCGGTAACGCGGGCAACGTCGGGATCTACCGCCCGTCCGAGCACACCTTCTATCTGCGGATGGACGACGGCAGCACCAGGAAGGTCGGCTGGGGCACCACCGGGGACCTCCCGGTGTCGGCGAACTGGGACGACGCGGGGCCGGACAACGTCGGGATCTACCGCCCGTCGGACCACACCTTCTATCTGCGGATGGACGACGGCAGCACCAAGACCGTCGGCTGGGGGACGGTCGGCGACCTCCCCGTCACGGCGAACTGGGACGGTCGCGGCTGACCCGCGGTCCCGGTGCCACGGTCCCGTGCGGGGGCACCGGGACCGCGCCGCCCCCAGGGTCGTCCGCAGCGCCGGGCGCCGAATCGCGCCCGGCGTTGAGCAGCTCGGCGGCGCGGACCACCGCAGGCCGGTCGAGAACCACGGCCACCTGCTCGAACCAGCGGGTCTCCGCCTCAAGGTCCACTGCGTCGTGCACCTCGGGTCGCCCCCCGAGCACCCCCTCGTGGCCGGCCAGCCGCGCGGCGACCGCGTACCGCACCAGGACCGCCTCGACGACGTGCGCGGGCACCGGCCCCTCGAACCCCGCCGTCCGCAGGGCGGCCTCGGCCGCCGCCGGATGCCCGGCGTCGAGATGCGGTTCGACGGCAAGGGCGCTGTCGCGTATCTCGATCACAAGACGGTACAGACGCAGGCGGGGGTTGCTGCGGCGCAGTTCCGCGGGGAGCGCCAGTGCCACCTCGGGCGTCGCGCTCTGGAGGAGGCGCCACAGCGGAGCGATACCGCGGGCCTTCCGCACGTCCGCCCGTTTCTGCTGGTGTTCCGCGAACGCGGGCCAGACGACGGCGAGCGCCACAAACAGCAGGGTCAGCGCGAGCAGGGTCTGCGTGGTCACGGCGACCGACGTCGGCAAGGGGAAGGACCCGTGGGCGTAGCGCACGGTCAGGTAGGCGAACCGGTGGGCGAGGTACGTCGCGCCGAGCACCGTGGCGGCCCGCATCAGCCACAGTGAGGTACGCACCGGCCCGCGCGGCACGGACCGCCCGTGGACCCAGCAGATCCGCGCGGCCGCGGCGAGCCCGAGGGCCAGATACCCGGTCAGCATCGCCCAGTACGTGTAGCCGGCCGCGGTGTCCTGGCTGTACGTCAGCAGGGCGACGTCGCCGTCCGGCCGTGGCATCACCGCGAAGGCGGTGGTCAGCGCGGCCGAGGCGAGCAGCAGCCCGGCGGCGTTCCCACGTGACACGCGCCCGTGCGCGCGTCCCGTCATCTCCCGCACGAACTCCACGATGCCCGCCGTGCCGGCCAGCGACAGCAGGTGCACGAACAGGTTGGTGACGCTGTCGACGCCGACGAAGCGGTCCACGATCCGCCGAACGTCCGCCGTGCCCACGGTCACACCCAGTGCCCAGCACGTCCACACCGCCGCGAGGATCCGGGCACTGCGCGGCGCGGACGGCCGGCGGCTCCAGCCGTAGAGGGCCAGTGACCACAGCACCGGGAGCAGCACCATCTCATAGAGCCTCATACGGCCTCCTCCACTCGTAGGCGTCGGCGAAGGTGCACATCACGAGGGAGAGGACGTCGCCGACCGTGCCGGAGGCATCGGGCCGGGCGGTGGGGGAGCTGTTGAAACGCTGCCAGATCAGGCACGCGAGCAGTTCGGCCTCCTGCTCCCTGACCGTGTCCGCCCCCGTGCCGCTGCGGGCCAGCAGACGCGCGACCATCGCGGGGTCCAGGTCCGGGAACAGCTGCTCGAGACCAGCGGGATCGGGCTCGTCGGTACGACGGTGGCCCAGCAGGATGTGTGCCAGTTCGTGGAGGACGATGTGCCTCTGGTGGACCGCGCTCGTGACCACCGAGTAGTAGACGTGGTCGGCGTCCGCGCAGGCGATCCACGCACCGCAGATGCCCGACCCCTCCGTATCGGCCCTCGGCAGCGGGATCAGCCGCAGCGGCCGCCCGCGTCTCCTGGACACAGCCTCCGCCAGGCGCTCGACCGTGAACGGCTGCGCTACGGCGAGTTGGCTGATCAGATCGTCACAACGCGCCTCGAACCGGCGCCACTCCCCGCCCTGCATTTGCCCCCCGGCATCATCACGGCTTGCAAGCGCCGCTGGTGCCGGCGCCCCCCGAGGGGAGTGTAGAACCCGTGGGGCAGATGGTGTGGCTGTACGACATGACGACTGGTGGTGTGATCAGTTCGCTAGTCCGGCGGCCCGGCTTCCTGCGCGGCGTCGGCCGGCGGACCCTCCGCCCCCGGTTCCGGCACCCCGCTGCGCTCCACCAGGGAACGCACCGTGTCCAGCCCGTGCGCGGACATCGTCGCCACGGCCGCCGCCCGCAGCGCGACCGACCGTACGTCGTGGGCGCGCATCGCCGCGATCAGCGCGAGTTGCGCGGCGACCCGGTCGGCCACCTCGTCGTCGATGAAGTACGCCTGGGGCACCCCGAAGAAGTCGCCGAGCGCGCGCAGCGTCCCGACCGTGGGATTCCCGGCCCGCCCCCTGAGCAGCGCCCACAACCGTCCGACGGAGATCTTGGAATGACCGGGCCGCGCCGAGTCGCGGATCCCGTCCACCACTTCCTGGAGTGTGTACCGCCGCCCCAGCGGCTGCACATACGTGAACAGGAACTCGATCCGCTTTCCCAGGCGGTCCGCTTCCGGATCCCCTGGCACCACCTGCTCGTCCTCTCCGCCCGCGTCGACCTGCCCGCTCACAACCATCATCTCCCGCCCGTCGCCGATCACGCCCGCCTATCATCCCCTGCGGATTCCACTTGGATCGGCCCTGCGAGGGGCGCAGCGAAGGACAGGCGGCGCAGACGCGGGTCAGGTGCGGCAGCCAGGTCGCGTGCGGCCGCCGCCTGCCGGGGGGCGCCGCGATCCCGGTCCCGCAGGCCGGAGAGCCCCGCCGGACGTCGGCACGTGCGGAGCCGGCGGGCCGTCCGGTCCCTGGCAACTGCCGGAGTCCGTCGAGGCGGCGTGGTGCAGCGTGCGGATCGCGGGGATGACGAGCAGCGCCACGCAGCCCGCCAGGCAGGTGCCCGCCGAGACCAGCAGCAGTCGCTCCGGGGCGGCCAGCGCGAGGGCCGGCCCCGCAAGGATCTGGCCGAGCGCGATACCGGAGACCGAGCCGGCCATCTCGTACGCGGTGACCCGGTTGAGCACCGCCAGCGGGGAGCGGGTCTGCACGCCGGTGGCCCACATCACCGACCAGAACGCCAGGGCGCCGCCGCCGAGGACGCGGCCCGCCAGCAGCGTCGGCAGTCCGGCGTCCAGCGCCACGCAGAGCGGCAGCGCGGTGAACAGCACCATCGCCCCCGCGCCGGCGGCCAGTGGCCGGCTCGGGCGGAGCCGGAGCGCCAGCAGGCCGCCGAGTACCGTTCCTGCCCCGAGGCACGAGACCGCGAGACCGTAGGTGTCCGGGCCGAACCGGGCGCCGATCAGCGCCGAGCCGAGCGGTACCAGCGGGCCGAAGAGCAGCACGCCGCCGCACCGCGAGGGCTGCCAGCTGCAGTACGCCGAACTGCCCACCTCCGGACCGGTCGCCGACTCGCCGGCCCCGCTGCTCGACTGGCTGGCCGGGCGCTTGGACCAGCCGGTCGGCGTCGCCGAGATGGCAGCGCGCGCCCAGGTCTCGGCCCGCACGCTCACCCGGCGCTTCACCGAGCAGTTGGGCATCAGCCCCGGCCGCTGGCTGCTCGACCGGCGCATCGCCGCCACCCGGGCACTGCTGGAGGAGACCGGCCTGCCCGTGGAGACCATCGCGCACCGGGTCGGCCCGTCCTCGGCCGATAACCTGCGCCGGCGCTTCCGCGAGGCCCTGCGCACCACTCCCGCCGCCTACCGGCGTACCTTCCGCGTGGACAAAGCCGGGTAGCGGGCCCACGGAAGCTGCCGACCGCCGCGACGAGCGGGACCGGTGCGGCCGACCTCGGTGCCGGCGCACCGGCGTGGATGACGTTGTCGGCAGGGACACGGGCGCCTGGCCGTGCCGGAAAGATCTTTGCGCGCGCCTGCCGGCCGTGGTTGGCTCGCCAAATGGAGCTTCTTCTGATGGCGAGTGGCCTGCGCAACGAGTCATTGCGGGACGCGCTGCGGGACATGCTGGGGAAGCCGTTCGGGTCGGCGAACGTCGCGTTCGTACCCACCGCGTCCGTCGCCGAGCCCGGGGACCACGGGTGGTTCGTCACGGACATGAACCGCCTGCACGGCCTCGGCTGGCGGCAGTTCGACGTCGTGGAACTGAACGGTCTGCCCCGGCGGACCGTGCTCGACCGGCTGCTGCGTGCCGACGTCATCTACGTCGAGGGCGGCAACCAATACCACCTTGCGCGCAGCATCACCGGCAACAACCTGGCAGAAGGCTTCCTTGAGGCGCTGGAGAGCCGGGTCTATGTGGGGGTGAGCGCCGGATCGATGGTCTTCAGCCGGAACCTCACCGAGCACTCCGCCGACGTCATCGGGGACGCCGCGGACCTCCACGTGCTCGGTACGACGACTCTGGAGCCACCCTTCGGCCTCTTCGACTGGTGTCTGAAGCCACACCTGTACTCGCCGGACTTCCCCGAGCGGGACGACGCCTGGGCCGATCAGATTGCCGAACGGGCGGACTTTCCGGTCTACTTCATCGACGACGAGACGGCCGTTCGCGTCAGGGACGACACGGTGGACGTTGTCTCCGAAGGCCGGTGGCGGCTCCTTGTCTGACGCGACGCGTGCCGGGAAGCGCCGGGGTCTGCGCCGGTGAGCCACGTTCGTCAGATCACCTGGGATGGTCCTCCGGCGGCGGCGGCGACGGTCGGTGACGGTGTGGCGGTACCGGCTGGCGGGCCCGGCAGCGGGCAGATGCCGGAGATCAGTCCTCGCCGCGGACGATGGCGGAGTCGTCCCCCTCGGGGTAGCGCCACCCCTCGCCCGTGGCCCGCGCGGGCAGGCAGACGCGTGGCCTGCCGGCCGGTTCGTGAGGTGCCCGGGTGACGCGGCTTATGCTCTGCCCTGCCGCAGCGTCCGCGGTTCGGCCCTTCCTGCTCGTCATGCTGCATCTTCTCTCCGACGCGCCTTTCGCGAGCACCGCGGGCGTTGGCGCGCCACTGTCGCTCGTACCGTGAGGTCGTAGTTCTTTCTCCTGGCCGGGATAGGGCGCGCGAAACCTTCCCGGCCGGCCGGCCCTCGTGCCCGTCTGGCAAACGGTGTGCGCGGGGTCCGTATGCTCCGGGCATGAGGATTTTCCGACCGCGGGCACGAGGCGGGGCCCGGTTGGTGCCGAGGTCGCCGCTGGATGAGGCTGTCGCTCTGTACGTGGCCGGGCGGTACGCCGCCGCGGAGTCCGCGGCCCGCGACGTCGCCGCGGCCCGGTCCTGGCGGCCCGGGGATCCGCACGTGCCCATGGCGTTGAGCGTCGCCGCGATGGCGATGGGCGCGCAGGGCCGGCACGCTGAGGCGGTCGCCGCCTACGACGCCGTGTTGCCCGACTTCGCCAGGGTGTTCGGCGCCGAAGGCCCGCAGACCCTGAAACTGCGCTCCGACCGTGCGCAGTCGACGGCCTCGCTCGGGCGGCACGAGGAATGCGAGCGGGAGTGTGCGGCCGTTGTGCTGGCTGCGACCCGGGGTGCCGGGCCCGAGATGGCGTTGGTGGCGGACGCCGCCCGCAATGGGCTGATCTTCGCTCTCAACGGGCAGGGCCATCATGTGGAAGCCGAGAAGGCGGCCCGCGAGGCGCTGTCCGCGCAGCGCGAACCTGACCGGCTCGGCCTCGTCCTGCGGCTCGGCCTGGCCCGCAGCCTCAACGGCCAGGCCCGGCACGAGGACGCTCTCGCCGAGGCGGAGCGGGCCGGGGCGCTGAGGCGCGGCCTGCCCGAGGAGGAGCACCGCCCGGAGACCGGCGCCGTCGAACTGGCGGTCGCCACGGCCCTTCTGGGGCTGGGCCGCACAGGTGAGGCTCGCCTGCAGGCTGCCACCGCGTACGACGCCTGCCTGGCCGCCTTCGGCCCGGCCCACCGACGTACGGAGGAGGCGCAGGCGCTGCTCGACACCATCGACGCTGCCTGACCGTGGGCGAACCTCCAGCTCGCGCCCCGCGATGTCGTCGAGGAGTCCGGCGACGCTGCCTGGATCGATGCCGAAGGTCGCCCCGAGCACTTGCTGACCCGTGGCGCGGGCGTCGGCCGGGTGCCGTGACCGGAACGGCTGTTGAGCGCGGGGCGGCGGGCGCGGTACTGCCGCCGTACCCGCCTGCCGAGTGGCACAGCCCCCGACGGGGCGGCGAAGGTATCCCTGTTCGGGGCAGGCACGGGGCGGCGCGCTGCGCCACGATGGGCGGGTGACCAGCACAGGAGCGAACGATCTCGGCGGATTCCTGCGCAGCCGGCGTGAGCGCCTGACCCCGGCCGCCGCGGGCATCGGGGCTGGCGCCACCCACCGGCGGGTCCCCGGGCTGCGCCGGGAGGAACTGGCCGAGCTGGCCGGTGTCAGCGTCGGCTACTACACCCGGCTCGAGCAGGGCGTCAGCACCGGTGCGTCGGGCGCCGTCATCGACGCGCTGGCCGCCGCGCTGCGGCTCGACCGGGCCGAGCACGAGCACCTGCGAACGCTCGCCTCCCCGCGCCGCCCGACCCGTCCGCGTGCCCGCAGATCCACGCTCAGGCCCGCAGTGGGGGAGCTCCTGGCCGCCATGCCCGGGGTGCCGGCGATCGTCATCGACCACCGGGCAGACGTCCTGTGCTGGAACCCGCTCGGTCACGCGCTGTTGGCCGGCCACATCGCCTTCGACGCCCCGCAGTCGCGGATCCGTCCGAACATCGCCCGCATGCTGTTCCTCGACCCGCACCACCGGGCGCTGTACCGCGACTGGCACGCCAAGGCCCATGCCACCGTGGCCGTCATGCACCAGGCGGCCGCGCGGCACCCGGGCGACGCCGAGCTCGAACGCCTCGTCGGCCGGCTCGCGGTCGACAGCCCGGAGTTCGCTCGGATGTGGGCGCGGCGACCGGTCCGCACCTGCTCGTACGCCGTGCGCGCACTCGACCACCCGGTCGTCGGGCGGATGACCCTGGCCAACGAGACTGTCGGTCTGCCCGACGACGACCAGCACCTCGGGCTGTTCCACGCGCGTGCCGGGACACCGGACGCCGACGCGCTCGCCCTGCTGGCACAGAGCCTGGACCGGCGCCTCGCGCCGGGAACCACATCCGACGAGGAGAAGACCCCGTGAAGATCATCGTTGTCGGCGGCGCCGGCACCATCGGCCGACGGCTGGTGCCAGCGCTGCGGTCCCACGGCCATGACGTCGTCGTGGCGGGCCGCACCTCGGGCGATGTCCGGGTCGACCTGGCCTCGCACGCGTCCATCGAGGCCATGTACGCCGAGGCCGCGGCGGTCGACGGTGTCGTGTGCGTCGCGGCGCACGGCGCGCTCGACGAGTTCAGCACCCTGACGTCGGACGCACTGCTGGAGAACATGCGGGCCAAGTTCCTCGGGCAGGTCGATCTGGTGCTGACCGGCCAGCACCACTGCGCCGACGGCGCGTCCTTCACCCTGACCTCCGGGATCTTCGCGGACCAGGCGTGGCCGCATGTCACCGGCGGCGGCGTCATCAGCGGCGCGCTGCACAGCTTCGTCCTGTCCGCCGCGATCGAAGTGCCCAGAGACATGCGGGTCAACGTGGTCAGCCCGACCATGGTCGGCGACTCCGTCGCCGCCTTCACCGATCATTTCCCCGGCATGGCGCCCGTGCCGATGGACCACCTCGTCGACCGGTATCTGCAGTGCGTCGAAGGCGACGGCACCGGCCAGATCATCCGCGCATACGGCTGACCCCACCCACGCTCGCCGCCCAGGGCCAGTGCCGCCCAGCTCCTTCGCCGCCCTGTCTCACATACTGCTCAACGGGACCGAGAACAGCACGCGTTGCGGGACCACCGGTGTGCCGTGCGGGTCGCCGCTGCCGTCGGCCGCCCACTCGGTCTGCGACCAGACCTCCTGCGTGCTCCACCACAGCGAGATGCCCTCGCTGTGCTGCGCCCAGCAGGCGTTGTCCGTGTCCCCGCTGCCACAGGTGTCCGAGGTGGTGCCGCCGCTGGTCCTCATCCGCCACATGACGCCGGACTGCCCGACACCGCCGCGGGCGTCCGCACCGTAGTAGGTGCCTGCGTGCGCCAGGACCGACTGGAGTCCCACGGCGCTGGACTTCAGCAGTTGGCCGGCGTTCACGGTCCCCGTACCGCTGTCTTCGAGTGGCATGCCTCCGCCTGGCGCGGCGAGTTCGTAGCGGAAGATCCGGGCGGCCGGCCCGCCGCTGGAGGAGAACCACTCGTTCGCCACGATGCTGAACGGCGTGGTGGTGCGGTCGAGGGAGACGGAGGCGAAGCAGGGAATTGCGGTGTCGTTCGCCATCGTGCAGGCGCCCGGCTGGCTGTAGGAGCCGACGGCCGGCATCACGTACTGGTAGCCGTCGGCGGAGAAGCCGCCGCTCACCTTGCCGACCGCAGTGCTGTTCACCTGCGCCTGCAGTATGTGCTTCATCGAGAAGACGTACAGCGCGTTGTTGCTGCCGTCTCCCGCACGACCCGTGACGATGAGGTTGTCACCGAACCAGACCATGCCGCCCACATGCGAGCCGAATCTGGCGAAGTTGTTGCCGCCGTCGGTGGGGATGACCAGAAGCACCCAGCGGTACTTGAGGTGGGCCGGGTCGCTGGCGTCGATGAAGGCCACCCGGGCGGAGGTGCTGCTCTCGGTCCAGCCCGAGAGGATCAGCTTGTTCGTGCCCCACATGCCGTCGTCGTCGGCGTCACCCGACGACGTCAGTCCCTGCGGCACCCAGTCCTGGCTGACCGAGTCGCCGGTATCCCAGCAGTAGGCCGCGCCTGCGGTCGGCTTGACGGGCAGGGCCGCCAGTTCGGAGCCCTGGCAGTCGGCCCGGTCGCGCATCGAGTGGTTGGCGCTCTTGAGGACCGTGTCCACCCCGACGTTCGGCATCTGCCCGTCGAGGGCGCTGATCGTGGCGGGGGACACCTGGTGTTCCGTGAGTTTCAGCTTCGCCATTTCGGCCGAGTAGGACGTCCGGTCGGCCAGAGGCCCCGGGTTGGCCACCGAGCTGGCGTAGGCAGGCGTGCCGGCCGACAGCGCGGCCAGCAAGGCGGCCACCGGTATCAGGCTGAGCAGCACACGGACCCTGGACACTTTCATGTGGCCTCCTCGGCGCGAACGCCCCCCGGTCCAGCAGGAGTTGGACCCGTCGGCGCGGGGGAGCCGCACCAGAAGATCACGGCACTCGTCCGCTCCGCAACGGCCGGGGGTCATGCGACCGGTCGCCGGCCGGGGCCGGACGGGTGCATGGCGGCTTCCGCGTGCACCGGGCGTCAGCCGACGAAGACCGCTGACAGGTGCGAACAACGCGGTTGGCATGTGCCGGGTGGCCGCGGCTATCCTGCACCGCTGCCATGGGGCGCAGTTCATCCCTGGGGGGAATCATCTCGTGCGACGCTTTTATCGTCTTTTGGGTGCCTTTGCATTGCTGGCCGGATGTGCGGGGTGCGCGGGCGGGTCGCACGACGCCCTGCCGCCTGAGGCAACAGCGCCCCCGACGCCGGTCGACTACAAGGACGCTGTCCGCTCTGCGGTTGCCGCGAGCAGGAACACCAGCGAGCAGGTCAACGAGACCATCGTGATCACCGGCAATGGTTCCACCTATACCCTCACCGTCGCCGGCAGCTTCGACATGGCCGCGGACAAGGGCGCCCTCATCGTGCGCCTGCCCGGTGGAGCCATCGACCACATGGACGAGGTGTTCGACGGTCCCACCATCTACCTGCGGGGCTTGTCGAACCTGGGCCAGAAGTGGGCCAAGACCGTTCGCAGCGAGGCGCAGGCCCACTACCTGCTGCGCGCGCCGCTCAACGACCCGGAGTTCGTACTCCAGCAGATCTCCGCGATCGACCAGGTGTCGAAGGGAGCCGCGGCCAGCATCGGCGGCGTCTCCACGACGCACTACTCCGGCAACCTCGGCCAGGCCCCGCTGACACTGCGAATGGCGCTGACCATACGACAGCAGGTGGCCGCGATGAGCAACGACCTCGGAGGGGCGGACGCGGACGTCTGGGTCGATCCGGCCGGCCGCGTCGTCCGGACCCGTACTTCTTTCAACCAGGGGGAAACGAGCGTGACCGTCACGATGACCCTGTCCGGCATCGGACACCCGGTGACGGTGGCCGTGCCCACCGCTCAAGCCGTTGCTCCCGCCACGTCGATCAGCGGGATCCTCCCGGGCTGAAGGGCACTTGGGCGACGGTTGATGTCGCTGCGCCATGTCTCCGCTTGGTCAGCCCGCGGGTTGGTCAGCCCGCCGGGCGGTCATGCTCGACAGGGGCGGGGACGGTCGAGCCCAGGGCAGTGAATCCGGTGCGCAGCGGCCGGTCGGGTCGGCACGTCGGGCACGGGGCGGCGTCCTCGCGCCCGAGTACGGCGCGGGCGTGCTCGGTCGTGGCGGGCCGAGCGGGGTCGCGGACGGCGCGGCAGTCGCCGCGGTGCACGACGCGGGCGGGGCCCTGCTGGGCTCCGACGTACACCGGCTCTTCGACCTTCCATGCGGGGGTGACGCCGTACCGCTCGGTGGGCACCTGGTCGTACGGCTGCCCGTCGATCGGCTCGCAGAGGGCGGCCGGTGCGCGGAAGTCGACGGTTGCCGGGAGGACCAGGAGCCGGCCGCGCTCACTGCCCTGGCTCGGCAGGTGGATCTGGAGGTCGTACCACCACGTGCCGTCGGGCTCCTTCCGCCGGGACGTCACCACGGCGAACAGGTGCTGCCCGTCCGGGAGGGTGACGACGACCAGCGGCCCGTCAGCCCGCGGCGGAGCAGCCCGCCGCGCGGGCTGCACCTGGTCGTCGTCGCTCACCCGCCGAATCTAGTTCGATTTCCCGTTCGATTCCACGTGTGGAACACTCCGCCCCGCCGCACCCGGGCCGTTCCCGGTGGGCCGTGCAGCGGGAGGACGATTTTCCTCCTACGGGGCGGTTTGGGTCTCATCTGATCTGGTCTGTGTCAGGGAACCCGGCATGGTCGTCCCATGAGTGGGGTCCACGCGAGGCCAGCGGCGGTGTCGGACAGGGGGCACGGGGCTGAGCACGTTTCCGTGTACGCCGACATGGCGGGGTACGAGATCGCGTGGGTGACTGCCGACGGTGAAGAGGGGCGTCGGCTCCTGGCCGAGGTCGGGGAGGTCGCGTTCGAGGATGCAGCGCCGGTGCGGGACTTTCCGTCCTACCGTGGGCAGCGCCATTTCCCAGGTCTGTACTGGGCGGCGACCACAGGCCGGCATGTGGGGTTCGAGTCCTGGCTGGAGCGGGACCACGCGATGCTCTTGGACTTCGATCCGCTGGTGAAGGGTCTGTCCTCCCAGCCGTTCTGGCTGAGCTGGAGGGACAGGCAGACGGGCCGCAGCCGTTCGCATGCTCCGGACTACTTCGCGCGGGTCGTGGACGGAACGGGGTTGGTGGTCGACTGCCGTCCGGCGGACCGGATCGATGCGAGGGCGGCGGAGTCGTTCACGTGCATGCGGGAGGCATGTGAGGCGATGGGAGGGGCCTACCGCGTCGTCGGCGAGATCGAGCCTGTGAGGGCGGCGAATCTGCGCTGGCTGGCGGGCTCCCTCCATCCCCGCTTCGCGGTGTCGGAGGGAGTGATGGCGGCGGTCTGCTCGGCCTTCGCGGTCCCCGCGCCGCTGCTGGCGCAGGCGGCGACGGTGGGTGATCCCATCGAGGTGCTGCCGGTGGTCTTTCACCTGCTGTGGTGCGGAGTGTTGCGGGCGGATCTGACCCGTCGGTTGAGCGATCGCACCGTGGTGATGGCACGGGAGCCGGGGCGGTGACGGGCACTGCCGCCGGCCGCGCTCCAACGTCTGGACCCGGCCCAGCGGGCCGCACGCGAGCGGGAACGCGAGGAGTACCACGCGCGGCTGGTCATCGTCCGAACTCCCACGATCCAGCACGTCACCACCATCGGGCGCAAGCGGATCCTGCTCAACCGCCACCAGCAGTCGGCCCGCCGCGGACTGATCGTCACCGGAGCCGCGGGTACGGGGAAGACGACAGCAATCACCCAGCTCGGCAAGAACTACGAACTCCTCGCCCGGCGCCGCGGCGAGGTCGCCCGCCAGGCGCTGCCCGTCGTCTATGTCACCGTCCCTCCGGCGGCGACGCCCAAGATGCTGGCGGTTGAGCTGGCCCGCTTCATCGGCCTGCCGCTGCCCAGCCGCTTCAGCCAAGTGGAGATCACCAACCGGGTCTGTGACCTGCTCTGCAGCAGAGGCTGCCGCCTCGTGCTGATCGACGAGCTGCACAATCTCGACATCCGTACCAAGGTCGGAGCGGAAGCCTCCGACCAGATCAAGTACCTGTCCGAGCGCATCCCGGCGACGTTCATCCTGGCCGGCGTGGACGTCGAGGGCACCGGGCTGTTCACGGGACGTCGCGGCGGGCAGATCGCCAGTCGTTACACCGAGATCACCACCAGGCCGTTCCCCCACAGAACCAACAGGGACAAAGAGGCATGGCAATCGCTGGTGTCCACGCTGGAGGGCGCCCTTCGGCTGCACGCTCACCGTCCGGACACCCTGCTGAAGCTGAGCGCCTACCTCCACGAGCGCACCGCGGGCATGATCGGGAGCCTGTCCCACCTGGTCCGCGAGGCGGCCCTGGACGCCATCCTCGACGGCACCGAGAAGATCACCCGAATCGGACTCGACACGGTCGAACTCGACAGAGGCGTCAAACAGGCCCGTCCCCGGCGACCGTCGTCCCCGGTGAGGAAGGCCGGGTGAGCACGCGCCTGCGGATGCTTCCGGTCACACCGCCGCCCATGCACGCCGAAACGATCGGCTCCTATCTGAACCGGCTCGCCGACGCCAACCGCCTGCCAGTCCAATTCCTGTCCATCCTGCTCGGGCACAATCGGCACCACCGCCGCGACGACAATCGCACCAATCACTGGACACCCGAGACCCTGCTCCGGCTCTCCTCCCTGACGGGGAGAACCCCTGCCGAGTTGTCTCACGCGATCCCGGCCCTCGCCGTGATCAGCGAGTTGGCCGACGGCACCCTGCGGGCGGTGAGCGACCAGGCAGACGAGATACTCCGGCGTCCTGCCTGCCGCCGCTGCATGGCCCGACGAGGAGTTCACGGGCTCGTGGTCCGCAACATCCCGCCCCATGAAGCCGTTTGCCGGCGGCACCATCGCTGGCTCCTCGGCGACGAGCAGTATCGCCTTCACGCTCTGCCCGAAGTGCGACAAGCCAACCGCCGACACCGCCGCCTTACCCGCCGAACCCGAGCCCCCTCCCTCACGAGGCATTACACCGTCGCCCGCGACTTCCTGATGGACTGCTTGCGGACGGGAGAGCCATCCGATCTGCGCCAATGCTGGAACAACCGCATCGACCTCCTCGGCGACGACCCGCACGGAGACCCCCTCCGTCCCACGCCGTTCCGGATCGAACTCGCGACCTACCCCGAGACCATCAGGCTCACAGCCATGATCGGCTCACCGCACTGGTCCGCCAACCAGGACTTCCGCCAAGAAGCCGCACGGCAACTCGGAATCAACTCTTACGAAAGCCGATAGGCGACGTCGTGCCCTTGGGCCTACTGGGTCAAGAGACCTCGAAGATCAGGTAGTTGGCCCCGCCGGTCCTGTCACTCTGGGCAGAGCCCGTACTCTGCCAGCCACCCGAGCAAATCTTGGCGAGAGGTCTCGACAAGCCGTCCTCCGGTGAAGCGGACATCATTCGTCACCTCGGCCACACACTCAGGCGGGGGAACGAAGGACTCCGCCTCCTCATCAGTGGTGAACTCGGCCTCAGCCAGGACCAGGCCCTGCAGGGGACCGTCGAAGACATCGACGCCCAGAGGGGGCACGCTGAAACGCGTCTTGGACAGTACCACGGCCGGCAGCGAGGCGAGCAAGTCGTACTCGGCCAGCGACAAGTAGGTATTAGTGATCAGGCCCTGAACACCGCCTGGACGAGGGATCGGCACTTTCTGCGTGAGCTTGCGTTCACAGCCACCGCCCGGGAAATCGGCACGCCGCAGCCGCAGACGTGTTCCCACCAGATACCGGTCGGTGATCACACGGGTGACCGTCACGGTTGACGGCGTCGGCGGTTCGGCCAACAGGAACCGTCTCTCTCGCTCAACGCGTGCATACTTTCCCGGGCAAACCGACTGACCTTGAACCCCACCCGCCCTGTCCATCATCAGGACAGCTTCCCAGCTACCTCTTCCCATCCGCCTCGCCTCTTCCCGATACTGCAAAGTCCGGCGAGAACGGCGCGAGACCAGTATCAGCGAGACTGACAAACCACAGCTCAGCAACTCGGCCCTCACCAGGCTCGACGACACCCCATTGCTCTGCCGACCTTCCCGCACACCACGTGACACTCCACCGGACGGAGCAGTGTCACTCCAAGATGACAGTTCCCAGCTCAGAGACCTCTGGTCAGCGAACCTCGATGAGAACGGACAACGGCGTACGGGTTCGGCGGACGCTTGCGGCGTGCTGGGACGTGCGCTTCGAGTACGCGGAGCCGGTGCGTCCGTTTCGGTGGCCCAAGGGCGGGGAGAGCTTCGAGGGATGGTATTTCTGTGCGACGACCGGCGGGCACATCGGCTACGAGTCGTGGCTGGAGCGGGACCGGCTGATTCTCCTGGACGCCGACCCGCAGGTGAGGGGCATTGCGTCGCAGCCGTTCTGGCTGCACTGGCACGACGGTCGGCGTCAGCGCCGGCATGCCCCCGACTACTTCGTGCGCCTTGCGAATGGACGGGGCCGGGTGGTTGACGTCCGTGCTGCGGACCGCGTGGACGACGCGGCAGCCGAGGCGTTCGCAGCCACTGCGAGGGCCTGCCGGGCGGTGGCCTGGGAGTTCGAGCGGGCTGGAGTTCCTGATCCGGTGCCGATGGCGAACATGCGGTGGCTGTCGCGATATCGCAGGCTCCGGTGCCTGCGCCCGCACGTCGCGGCCGCTCTGCTGGAGGTCTTCGCCGAGCCAGGACCTTTGCGGCCAGAGGCCGGCCGAGTGGGTGATCCGCTGATGGTGCTGCCGGTGCTCTTTCACCTGCTGTGGTCCGGCGCTCTGGTGACGGACGTGGCCACGCGGTTGCTCGATTCCGACGCCGTGGTCCACACGGCAGAGAGGAGGTCCCGGTGGGACGTCTGACTCGGCCGCAGGGCCTGGCCGTTGGTGAACGCGTCCGGTTCGAGGGGCAAGTCCGACTGGTCCTGGCCGTTTCGGGTCGGTCGGTCACCCTGTCGGGCATGGGCGGCACGGTGCGGGCGGTTCCGCCGACAGTGCTGTTCGCCGACGACGACTTCGAGGTCGTGGACAGCGCGGGCCGGATGCCGCTGCCGCCGGTGTCCTTGCTGGAGACCCTGCCGCAGGCAGCGTTGGAGAAGGCCCTGTGGTGGGAGGGGCACATTCTGGAGGTGCTGCGCGGGCTGCCGCCGGATGCCGCTGCGGGCACGCAGCCGAAGCCCCAGTACGCCCTGTCCCGTTCGCTGACCGCGCGGGAACGAGCGAAGGCGGTCGAGCTCACCGCCGCAGGGCACCGGGTCACCGCGGGAACGGTCGCGAACCGGCGCCGCCGCTACGAGAGGACGGAGTGATGAGGCTGGCCGACCACCGGCCGGTCCGCAGGACGCCGAGATACGGCACGGTGGACGACGCGGTGGTCGCTGCGATGGGGCAGGCGATCAGGGAGGCGACAGATGCCTCCACCCGCACTGGCACCTTCCTGCTCTGGCGGACCGAGCAGATCCTCAAGACCAGCGAGGACAGCACGGACGCGAAGCTGCCGTCGCGGCCCACGCTCTACCGGTTGCTGGACAAGCTCACTGCCGGCACCCACTCCACGGGCTCGGCAACAACGCGCAGGTCGCGGGCGCACGGGGCAGCCGCCCCGTTCGGTGAGCTGCCGGCGTTCGCGCCGGGTGAGGTGATGCAGATCGACTCCACGCCGCTGGACGTGCTGGTCCGCCTGGACGACGCGGTGGCGGGCACGGTCGAGCTGACCGGCATGGTCGACGTCGCGACCAGGACGGTGACCGCGGCGGTGCTGCGGCCGACGACGAAGGCAGTCGATGCCAGCGTGCTGCTGGCCCGCACAGTCACCCCGGAGCTGATGCGGCCGGGCTGGGTCGATGCCCTGCGCATGTCCCGCTCGGTGCTCCCGCACCGGCGGCTGCTGTCCCTGGATGAGCGCCTGGAGCACGCCGCTGCCCGGCCGGTGATCGTTCCCGAGATGATCGTATGCGACCACGGCAAGGCGTTCATGTCGCGCAACTTCCTCGCGTCTTGCCGCTTCCTCCAGATCGATCTCCAGCCCGCGCACAAGGGCTCGCCCTTCGAGAAGGGGCACATCGAGAAGACGCTGGCCTCCGTGGGCACATTGTTCACGCAGTTCCTGCCCGGCTACACAGGCAACACGACCGATCGCCGCGGCCGGCATCTGGACAAGCAGCCTTTGTGGACGCTGATGGAACTGCAGGAACTGCTGGACGAGTGGATCGTCGCCCACTGGCAGAACCGCCCGCACGACGGGCTGCGGGACCCGGCCACACCTGGACGGTCGTTCACGCCCAATGATAAGTACGCCGCCCTCGTCGAAGCCTGCGGCTACGTCCCGGTCGCACTCACCGGCGACGACTACGTCGAACTGCTGCCCTCGCTCTGGCGCGCGGTCAACGACTACGGCATCAAGGTCAAGCGCCGCACCTACGACAGCCCGGCCCTGGCCGGGCTGCGACGCCAGCACTCCGGTGTCAGGGAGAAGAAGGGGTTGTGGGAGGTCCACCACGACCCCTACGACGTCTCCCGGATCTGGGTGCGCAACCACCACGCGAGCAGCGGCTGGATCGAGGCCGCCTGGAAGCACCTGAACCGGGTTCCGGTCCCCTTCGGCGATCTGGCCTGGGACCACGCCGCTCAGGGCCTGCCCGAGGCGACCGAGGCGGAGATCGCCGACGCGGTCGCCGCCCTGCTGGCCAAGGCCCACGCGGGCCCCGACCAGCCCCGGCGCAAGGCAGCATCGCGGGCTCGGCGGGTCGCTGCCCGCACGCGCGCGGCCGGGCCCGCCGCACCACCGGCTCCGCCCGTGCAGCCGCGGCAGGAGTTGGAGCAGGCCGCAATCGAAGCGCTGGCCGAGGTCATCCCCCTGGAGATCTTCGACCCTCTGGAGGACCCGTGGAAGCGGACATGACCAGCTACGACCTTCGAGGGGGCACCTTCCTTGAAGACGCGGACGAGGAGGCCGGGCTCCAGCTCACCACCCTGAGGGGCTGGCGCCAGTTCCTCAGCGAACCACCTCCCGCGCCACAGCCGCTGACCGACAGTGAGTACAGCGGCCTCTCCCCGGAGGCCCGAAGCGCCCACGACGAGGAACGTCTGGACCACCACGCCAGGCTCCTGGTCGTGGCGACCTCCACCATCCGCCACACGGTCACCACCGGGCGCCGCCTGGTCCTGCTGAACCGGCACGCGATCAGTGCCCGCCGCGGCCTGTTGGTCTCCGGCCCGGCCGGCACCGGCAAGACCATCGCGCTGACCCAGTTGGGCCGCTCCCACGAACTTCTGGACCGGGCACGGGCATCCCCACGCCGCCGGGCGGATCCCCGGCCTCTACATCACCGTCCCGCCGGCGGCCACTGCCCGCATGGTGGCAGCGGAGTTCGGCCGGTTCCTGGGCCTGCCGATCATGCGGGGCATGAACATCACCGACATCATCGAAGCTGTCGTCGGAGTCTGCACCGACACCCGGACCGGCCTGGTCCTGGTCGACGAAGTCCACAACATCTCGCTGGCCACCCGCAACGGTGCCGAGGTCGCCGACACCCTCAAGTACTTCTCCGAGCGCATACCCGCGACGTTCGTCTACGCCGGCATCGACATCGAGCGCAGCAACTTGCTGTCCGGCGCACGCGGGGCCCAGATCGCCGGACGCTTCACCATCATCCCCACCCACCCCTTTCCCTACAATGCCGAGTGGAAAGGCCTGGTCGCAGCGTTGGAGAGCACGCTGCTGTTGCGCCGCCACAGCCCCGGCACCCTCACCGCCCTTGACCGATACCTCCACGACCGGGCCGGCGGCATGATCGGCGCGCTGTCCCACCAGATCCGCGGGGCCGCTGTCGACGCGATCCTCGGCGGCACGGAGAAGATCACCAAGAAGGGCCTCGCCGCTGTCCCGCTCGACTACAGCGAACAGCAATCGGCATCTGCCCTCCGGCAGCCGGCCCGATGACGCGAGCAGGCATCCCCGAGCGGCTGACAGCGCTCCCCGTGCGCGTCGCACGGGAGAAGCAGTCCACTCCTACGTCCGCCGCCTGGCCATCGCCAACCACCTGCGCCCCAGCTACCTGCACGGATTCCTCATCGGCCCCCCTTCTGGCAGGGCCTCAAGCCTCGACCGGACCGGCTTGCCGCCCTTTCCGGACTCCCCGAAGAACACCTAGCCAGGCCTCTGGTGCACCCAGCCGCACTGCTCATCCAAATCAGACACTCCGACCGGGACAAACTCGAAGATCGCCAGGCACAGCTCTTCCTGCAGATCCGGACCTTTGCTGCAGGAAGAGGACTGCGCCTTCGAACCGTCGCAGCACACTTCAACGTCACCCGCGGGACCGTCCGACGAGCGCTCCGCACGCCTGCACCGCCAAGAGCAGACATCATCCGACGCAGGCAGCTGGCCATCGAGCCGATCAAGGCACTGATCGACCCCATGGCCGACGAGGGCCTCCTCCCAAAACAGATCTGGGACCGCCTTTACGACGACCACGGCATAGCGGTGAGCAACCTCGCAGCGATCGTCCGTTACGTCGCTACCCGGCGTCTCGCCACGCTCAGGACCGACACCAGCAGCGAAACCCAGTAGCTGCCGGGCCCGGCTCCGCTTACGGTCGGCCGCATGGCTGACGAATGCTTCGCACATCCACGGCTCGCCGCGATCTATGACCCGCTCGATCCCGGCCGCGGCGACCTCGACGCATACCTCGAAATAACACAAGAGCTTCAGGCGCATAGCGTGCTGGACATCGGCTGCGGAACGGGAGTCTTCGCGCTCCTGCTGGCCGAACGCGGGATCGAGGTCACCGGCGTCGATCCCGCTCAGGCCTCCATCGACGTGGCCCGGGCCAAGCCCGGCGGCGAGCGAGTGCACTGGATCTGCGGCGACGCCACAGTCCTCCCGCCACTGCAGGTCGACCTCGCGACGATGACAGCGAACGTCGCTCAGGCCATCGTCGATCCGCGGACATGGCACAAGACCCTGCGGACAGCCCACGATGCACTGCGGCCCGGCGGGCATCTCGTCTTCGAGACCCGCAGCCCCGCCCGGCGCGCCTGGGAGGAGTGGACCCGCGAAAACTCATACAGCGTCACGGAGATCCCGGGCTTCGGCTCCGTCGAGAGCTGGGTCCAGCTGACCGAGGTCCGCCTGCCGCTGGTGACGTTCTGCTGGACCTACGTCTTCGCCGTGGACGGACAGGTGCTGACGTCAGATTCGACGTTGCGCTTCCGTGAGCAGAAGGAAGTCGAACGGGACCTGATCGAGCACGGCTTCGTGGTGGAGGACGTCCGCGAAGCGCCGGACCGGCCAGGAAGGGAGTTCGTCTTCCTCGCGCGACGCACCTGATCCCTAGTGATCCACACCACTCAAACTTCGATGGCACACGCTCAAGGTTCAATGGCACAGGACGTGGGACTTTGCCCTGCGCCGACGGCCTCACCTCAGATGGCGGGTGAAGAACTGGGCAGCGCCGTCCCCCGCGGACTGCGGGACGCCGGTGTGGCCGCCCATGTTGGCGTGCAGGGACTTCTCCTTCGAGCCGAAGGCGTCGAAGAGGTCGAGGGCCGCCTGCCGGTCGTTCCGCTCGTCGTCCCACTGCAGCAGGACGTGCAGCGGAATGGTGACCCGGCGGGCCTCCTCGAACATGGCGCGAGGTACGAAGCTCCCGGCGAACAGACCGGCGGCCGCGATGCGCGGCTCGACCAGCGCCAGTCTGATGCCGATGGAGATCACTCCCCCCGAGTATCCGACCGGGCCGCCGATCTCGGGCAGTGAGAGGAGGGCGTCCAGGGCGGCCTGCCATTCCGGGACCGCCTTGTCGACCAGCGGGAGGATGAGAGCGTCGACGATCTCGTCGCTGACCGGCTCGCCGGCCTCCAACGTCCGGCGCAGGTCGGCGCGGGCCCGCTCGACGGCGGGCCAACGAGGCCGGTCGCCGCTCCCCGGAAGCTCGATGGTCGCCGCGGCGAAACCGTCCGCGGCGGAGTGCCGGGCCCGGGCCGCCAGCCGGGGGTGCATCTTGCGCAGCCCGAGGGGAGGGTGGCCGAGCAGGATCAGCGGTACCGGAGTGGAGGCGGATGCCGATGCGGGTGTCCACAGGATGCCGGGGATCTCACCGAGGGTGAATTCACGTTCCAGGACGTCCTCGTCGAGGCGCTGCTCGGAAGTGAAATGCATGATCGTGCCTTTCGGGAGTGCTCGCGAACGGCGCTCCCGGACGACCTACCGCCCGACCGTGGCCCCTGAGGAGAGCGCCCATGTCGATACTGCGTCCACGGGTACCACCTCCTCGTTCTCTCGCACGGCCTCCGCGACGGTACCAGCGGTCCCTCTCGCCCGCCAAGGCCTTTTCGCGGACCCAGCTGCGCAGCCGCTCGCCACTCAGGAGGGGTGGGCATGAAAGGGCCGCGTCGGCGCCGTGGGCGGGTTTACCAGGGGCGGACGATCGTGGCGGTGTCCAGCGTCACTGACCCGTCGCGGGCCAGGGTCTGGCCGCTGACGGTCACGCCGGCGTTCACCGTGATCGAGGTCGCGGCCAGGATCCGGCCGGCGAAGGCGGTGCCCGTGCCGAGGGTGGCGGAACTGCCGACCTGCCAGATGACGTTGCGGGCCGAGGCGCCGCCGGTGAGCAGGACTCGGCTCGCGGTCGCCGTCGTCAGGGTCGATCCGATCTGGAAGACCCACTCGGCGTTGGCGTCACCCAGGGCGTCCAGCGTGACCGTGCCGGTGAGCCCGAGGGAGGAGGCGGCGTTGTAGACGCCGGGAGTCAGCGTCATGTCGCCGAGGTCTCCGGGGAGACCGGCGTCCGGGATCCGGCCGGCCGCGTCGTCGTACGCCGCGACGAGGTCGGCGTGGGCCTGGACGGCGTCCGCGTCCGAGACGTGGATGGTTCCGTGCACCTGGCCGGGTGGGAATCCGGTGACGGCGGCTCCGGGGCTCACCCCGAGGTCGCCGGTGACGCTCGTGGGGCCGGTGTTCGTGACGGTCTGCCCGCCCAGTACGGCGAAGCGTCCCAGGTACGTGTAGGCGTCCACGGCGGTGGTGGTGCCGCCGAGAGTGGTGACGGAGACGTCGACCGGACCGAGCGCGCCGGCGGGGAGCAGGGCGTCAATCTCGGTGTCCGAGGCGACCCGGTAGGAGAGGACGGGGGTGCCGCCGAAGGTGACGCCGGTGGCGTACGAGAACGCTGTCCCGGTGATGACGACGAGATTGCCGCCGTCCACGGGTCCCGAGTCGGGGGTGACGACGGTGATGGCGGGCGAGGCGAGATAGGTGTAGGTGGCCCCGGACGCGATTCCGCCCCTGGTGCGCACGACGACCGCGACCGGGCCGGCGGCGAGCGCCGCCGGGACGGTCACCGTGAGCCGGCCGTCGGAGTCGACGGTGAACGCGGCTGCCTGCGTGCCGAACAGGACCTCGGTGGCGGTGAACAGGCCCGCACCGGCGAGGATCACGGTGTTGCCGCCCGCCAACGGGCCCGCGGGAGGCGGAAGGAGGCGGAAGGAGGGCGGCCCGAGGTAGTAGAAGGTGCCGACCACTCCCGTTCCGCCCGGAGTGGTCACCGAGACGGGCACGGGCCCTTGACCGGCGGGCGTCACGGTGGCGGTGGTGGTGTCGCTGACGACCGTGAAGCTCGCGGCCGGGCGGGAGCCGTAGCGCACTGCGGTGGTGGCGGTGAAGTGGGTGCCGGTGAGGGTCACCGCATCGCCGCCGCCGGTGGATCCCTGGTTCGGTGAGACCGGCATGGGGACTCCTTGACTCCGTCGGGGAGACGGACGCGGAGCACTACCGGCCGACTGGCCGGGCGGCCGTGGCACCTGTTCGTCAAGCGAAGTAGCCCACCGACACGAGGATGTGGCAAGGGCCGGGGCGCTGTTTCACCCGAAAGGGGAGGGGCGCGGGGCGCGGACTTCCGCGCGGGCGCCCCCCCACAGTCGTACTACCCGGCCGCCGGAGCCTCCGCCGACGGTATGACCACGAGGCGCAGGTCCTGCTCCTCGTTGTGCCCGCTGATGGCGAACAGGCGCGATCCGTCCGGTGCCCACGCCAGGCCGCGCGGCCGCAGATAGCCCGCCTCGTAGCCGGTGGCAGGGGGGAGGAAGACCGTGCGGTACGGGGTGTCGGCCCCGGTCCGGTAGAGGTAGACGTCCGGGTCGGGCTCGATGCTGTCCACACCCGCCGCGACGTCCCCGCGCGGCGAGACCGCGACCGCGGTCGGATAGTTCGTGCTCGGGTAGGTGTGGCCCTCGGTCAGGTCCGGCAGGCTGAACGAGGGATGGTGGTAGGGCGCACCGGACGCGGTCAGCAGCGTCCTGCCGTCCGGCGCGATGGCCAGGTCGCTGAAGTTGGAGCTGCCGCCGGGTTCGCGCACCGTCGTGTGCGGGAGGAGCGTCGTGCCGGAGACGTCGTAGACCGAGATGTAGCCGGGGGACAGGTTCTGGTCCGCGGCGACGAGCGTGCCCGGTGCCGCCGGGGAGGTCGCCAGGAGCGGTGCGCCGTCGAAGCTGCTCGGGGGGATGAGGCCCAGGCGCACCGTCGGGGTGGCGGTGCCCAGCCTGATGGAGCCGATGTTCGCGTCCCACTGGTCCCCGTAGCTGAAGTACAGGGTGCGGCCGCTCAGAGCCGCGTGCAGGGGCGCGGTGCCGGCGCCGGTCGCGTCCCGCTCCCGCTGCCGGGCGGTACCGGTGTCGATGACGCTGATGGCGTCGCCGAGGGCGAGCGGCGCGTAGAGGGTGCGGGAGTCGGCGGACAGCTCCAGGTCGCACACGCCCGGCAGGTTCCTGATCGTGCCGACCAGGCGGCCCTGGTAGTCGGCCACCAGGACCGTGCCCGTGGTGTAGTCGGAGATGAACACCCGCTTGTGCAGCCCGTCCACGGCCATGTCGCAGTGGTAGGCGATCGGCAGTGCGGTGCCTTCGTCCGCCGCCACGGCCGCCCCCGCGGGGGCCGGTGCCGCGGCGTGCGTCGCCGGCGCCGCGCCGAACGTCAGACCCAGCAGGGCCGCGAGCGGTAGCAGTAGGCGGGCGCGGGAGAATCCTCTGCGCATCGAAGTCCTTTCGCCGACAGGCAGGACTCACGCGGGCGTCGGCCCGGTCGTGGTCCATGACTGCTGTGGCGTACCCCTGCCTTGTGCGTGTACTCCCCACGTGCTCCTCATCGACACAAGGGATACCGGCTGTTCCGCTTCCACTTGACGGCCGCTTGACCTTGGATAATGCCCGGGGCCGGCAAAGGCGGCCGGGTTCGGGGGCCATGCCTCATGAGGAGGAGCCGCGCGTGAAGCTGCTGCTGACGACCGACACGCATGTGCCCCGGCGGGCGCGGGCGCTGCCCGATGAGCTGCTGGTCGCGATCGACGCGGCCGATGTCGTCTTCCACGCGGGCGACTGGGTGCACGAGGCCACGCTCGACCTGCTGGCGGCCCGGAGCCGGCGGCTGGTCGCGGTGTACGGCAACAACGACGGTGCCTCGTTGCGGGCACGGCTGCCCGAGGTGGCCAGGGCCGACGTGGCGGGCGTCCGGTTCGCGGTGACGCACGAGACCGGGCAGGCGCGCGGGCGCGAGGAGCGCTGCGATCAACTGTTCGCGGAAGCGGACGTCCTGGTGTTCGGCCACAGCCACATCCCGTGGGACACCACCACCCCCGGGGGGATGCGGCTGCTCAACCCCGGCTCGCCGACCGATCGCCGGCGCCAGCCGCACTGCACGTTCATGACCGCGGCCGCCCGGGACGGCGTGCTCACGGACGTGGTGCTGCACCGGCTGCCGCCGCGCGGCGGGGGCTGACGGTACGGTGCCCGCCGCCCGGCGCTCAGCCGCGGGCCGGCCGCAGTTCCCGGCCGAGCAGGACGACGATGACCGCGATACCGCCCGCGCCCGCGGCGACGAAGGCGCCGGCGGGGCCGATGACCTGCGCGGCGGCGCCGCCAAGGGCGAAGCCGACGCCCTGCAGCGTCACCGCCAGCGGGATCCGTGACGACCTCATCCAATTCCTTGAGGACGTCGAGGAGGAGACGGTGTCCGCACTCGTCGTCCGCCGCCTGAAGGCGCGTGAAAGCGGAACGCCGCCGACGGGCGACGCCCTCGCGCGGGCCCTGTCGCTGGAGCCGGGCGGGAGCGCCGGCTGACCCGTGGCGGGGGCGGGCAGGGGGCGCGGTCGGGGTGTTCGCCGGCGCACCAGGGGCTTTCGAGGACGTCCGGAATCGTTTCCGGTCGCGGCGGGTGTCCACCGCCGTGTGTCACCTACCCTTGGCATGGCCCCATCTGAGCACCCTCGCGGTATCCGACCACGATCTCGGAGGTACGACGATGAAGACGAAGACGGCCCAGAAAGGACGGCGGACCGCCGGCTTAGCCGCTGCCGCAGCCGCCGCGCTGGGCGGCCTCCTGGTGGCCCCCACTCCGGCACACGCCGCCTGGGGGACGACGTACACCTTCTCCGTCCAGGACACCTACCAGTACCCGACCGGCACCACGGTCCAACTCGGCCACGTCGACGGCTGGGTGCAGTTCGACGACGGTGGCAACTCGTTCCGCTACTCGCTGACCGCGTGCCAGCAGTCCAGTTACACCCCGCCGAAGATCCAGGTCGCGGTGAACGCCGGCTACGTCGGCAGTACCTGGCAGGAGACGGACCTGGAATACCTGTCGCTGCCGAGCGGGTGCAACACCGTCACCGGCCAGGACACGTACGCGAATTACTGGAACGTCGCCTTCGTGCTCTACGGGGACACCTTCACCCCCGCGCACACCACGGTGAGCAAGAGGTGGGTGGCCGCCAACCCGTACTGATGCCGCCCCGTGCCGTCCGTGCTGCCCGAACGGGCGGCACGGACGGTTCCTGGCGCTACGGGCGGGACGTCACCAGTCCGAGTTGGTCGCGCCCAGACTCATCAGGACCTGGTCGAAGGTGTTGCCGTCGTTGTCGTCGGTGTAGGACATCGCGAGCGTGCCGAACGGGGACGAGGTCAAGGCGAGTTGCTCCTGCCGGCCGGCCGTGACCTGGCTGACGGACTGGGCCGGCAGACGGCCGGTGAAGGTGCCGTCGGGGTTGAGGCCCCGGGCCCAGACCGCTGGATCGGTGCCGGCGACGCTCCAGCCGACCACGGCGTCGCGCTGGTCGTCGATGCCGACGGTGGGGTTGCCGGCTCCGGATCCGCTGGAGGTCTCGACCTCGGCCGAGCCGGCGGTGCCGGTCGCGGTGAACGACCGGGCCCAGACGCCACGGGTGCCGGTGTGATCGGACTCCCACGCCACGGCGAAGTCGCCGTTGAAGTCGGCCGCCACGGCCGGGCGTTGTTGTTGCTGCCCGCTGCCGAGGCTGTTGGCGCTGCGGCGGGTGAGCGTGACGGCCCCGTTCGCCTTGGCCAGCTTGACCAGACCGATCTGGTAGTAGCCGTTGTTGTCGGTGTCCTCGTCCCAGACGACGACGGCGTCGCCCGAGGCGGAGGTCGCGACGTCGGGGTTGTGGTGCGCGCCGCCCGCCGCGTTGACCGTCACCTCGTAGGCCTTCGTCGTGGTTCCGGTGAACCCGGCCGCCTTCACGGTCGCGGCGGCGGTGCCCTGGATGTCCTCCCACACCACGGAGAACGCGACCGCGGTGGTGCTGCTGGGCGCGCCGTCCGGATCGACCGCGACGCGCGGATGGATCTGCTGGCCGTCGGCGCTCGCGTTGGCCTGACCGGAGCCGAGCACCGCACCGGCTGGGGAGAGCACTCGGTAGGTGATGTTGTAGAAGCCGTTGCCGTCCGGGTCCTCCGCCCACACGACGACGGCGTTGCCGCGGTCGTCGAGTCCCACGTCTGGCTGGAGGTGCCGCCAGGCCGTGCCCGCGGTCCCGCCGGCCGAGAGCTTCTTCTCGTAAGCCGACACGCCGTTGCGGTACATCCGCACCCACACGTCGCTGTGCGTGTTGTCGCCCGGGTCGGTCGTGTCGCGGTCGTCCTCCCAGACCACTGCCACGTCGCCGAGGCGGTTGGCGGCGATCGAGGAGGTGTCCTGGTCACCGGCGGAGTCGCTGTTGGCGGTCACCCAGGACGAGGGCCCCGCCGCCGAGGCCGGGGCCACCACAGCGAGGACCGCGAGGAGGCCGGCGAGGGCTGCGACGAGTATCGAGAGCTTACGCATCGGCCAACCCCGGCTGTCCGTCGTGGATGACAAAGGTCCCGGCGGTGGTCGCCGCCGCGCCGTGCTCGGTCACTGTCGCCACCGACCGGAAGTCGGCGGTCAGCTGCGACGGCGTGATGTGCGTGCGGACGTAGCCGCGCCGATCGGAGTAGAAGCGCAGATGCGGGTTGAGCGACCCGTTGGGGATCGCCGTGGTGGTGGTTCCGTTCCCGCCGCTGGTGATCGAGGTGCAGACGAGCTCGGAGCCGATCGTCGCCGACGACGGGTTCGCGTAGTCGGCCTTGAGGTTGTTGCCCCACGACGCGTGCACATCACCGGTGAGGACGACCGGGTTGCGTACGGCCCGGTCGATGATGCCCTGCTGGATCCGCGCCCGGCTGGCCCGATACCCGTCCCAGGCATCCATGTTCATCGCGCCGGCGGAGTTCACGTTGCGGGCGAAGAAGACCTGCTGGCCGATGAGGTCCCAGGTGCTGAGGTGCTGGCCGAGTCCGTCGAGCAGCCATGACTCCTGGGCCGTGCCGGTGATCGTACGCGTGGCCAGATCGGCGTCGGCGCAGACCTTCGTCCCGTCGCCGCACGCCTGGTCGTCCCGGAACTGGCGGGTGTCGAGCATGTGGAACGTCGCGAGGGTGCCCCAGCGGACCCGGCGGTAGAGCGGGATGCTGTTGCCCGAAGGCGTCGATGCGGCCCGCAGCGGCATGTTCTCGAAGTAGGCCTGATACGCGGCGGTACGGCGCGCGGTCCACTGGGCCGCCGTCAGCACCGGGCTGCTGTCGGCGCGGACCATGTTGGCGTAGTTGTTCTCCACCTCGTGGTCGTCCGGCACGACCAGCCACGGCGCGATCGCGTGCGCGGCCTGCAGGTCCGGGTCGCTGCGGTAGAGCGCGTAGCGGCGGCGGTAGTCGGCCAGCGACACGATCTCGCTGCCGAGGTGCTGGCGCAGGGCGCCGGCGGTGGCGCCGCCCTCGTAGATGTAGTCGCCCAGGTGCAGGATCAGGTCGGGGCGGTCGTCGGCCATGCGGCGGTAGGCGGTGTAGTAGCCCTGCTCGTAGTGCGCGCACGAGGCGAAGGCCATCGTGAAGTCCCGCCCGACCGCGGTCTTCGCCGGTGCGGTGCGGGTCCGGCCCACCGGGGAGACGAATCCCTGGGCCCGGAAGCGGTAGTAGAACTCCGCGTCCGGGGCGAGTCCACCGGCCAGCACGTGCACCGAGTGGGCCTGGGCGTAGCGGGCGGTGACCGTACCGGAGCTGACGAGGGTGGCGAAGCTCTGGCTGGCCGACACCTGCCAGTCGACGGCGACGTCGGCGTTGGGCATGCCGCCCTGGCCGTCGGCGTTGGTCGGTGTGGGGGCGAGACGCGTCCAGAGCACCACGCTGCTCTCGTCCGGTTCCCCGGAGGCGACGCCGAGCGTGAAGGGGAACGGGGTGGCGGCGGCCGACGACTGGGCCGCCGCCCCGAGTTGAAGCGTGGCAGTGCCCACGGTGGTGAGCCCGCCAAGGATGAAGATGCGGCGACTGAGGTTCCTCATGGCCGCCGATGCTCGCGGACGCAGGTGAACTCCCCTACCTGCGCTGGGGACCGTCAAATGACGTGGCAACGGCGGGAGTTGCTGAGCACTCGCAGGGCGACCGACCTCGCCCCGGTGGCGCCGAGGAGGCCGTCGGAGGAGCAGGTGACGACGGCGTGTCCTGGAGTGATACGGCGCAGGGCGCCCTGCTCGCACGGTCTTGCCGTGACGGGTCGCGATGTCCCGCCGTCGCAGCAAGCGGGGTGCCCCGTTCCAGGGTGTCGCGCTCCCTGTACGCCTCGCGGTTGACGGATAATGGCCTGCCGCCCTGGCATCCCCGGCGGAGCCGGTCGCTCCACGGATCGGCCGAGACGGCGATTCCAGATCCGGCCCGGAACCTCTGAAAGGAACAGCTGATGCAAGCGGTACTCGACGGAACGGTCCTTGCGGACGCGGACGAAGCCGACGTGGTCTCGATCGAGGGGAACTGGTACTTCCCGCCGGAGACCGTCACCCCGCAAGCGCTGTCCAAGAGCGACACCCCCTACACCTGCCCGTGGAAGGGCCGGGCGCAGTACTTCGACGTCCAGGCCGCGGACACCAGGCACGCGGACGCAGCGTGGTCGTACCCGGAGCCGGCGTCCTCCGCGATCGACCGCGTGGGAAGGGACTTCAGCGGGTACGTGGCCTTCGACAACAAGGTGACGGTGCGCTGACCAGCCGCCTCGCGTGGCCGTACGCCGTCAGGCGGCCGCCGGACCCGGGTCGGCTCGGAGCGCGATGGGCCCGTAGTCGAGCCATGGGTCCTGGAGGAAGTCGTCTTGATGGGCGTCGTGGTCCCGGGCGCTGATGCGGAAGTAGAGGGCTCGCCGTGTCTGGTCGGATGCGTAGTTCCCGCCGATGTTGTGGCCGAGGAGGTAGTGGGCGAGCAGCAGGTCGCCTGCCCGTCCCCTGATCTGCTCGGGCTCCGGCCAGTCGATCGGTGGGTAGGCGCAGAACATCTGCGGGCCGTGGTCGCGGAAGTACGCGGCGTGGCGGAGATGGGTGCCCGGCCAGACCCAGAGGTTGCCGGAGTTCTCCGTGAGCTGGTCGGACATCAGGACGCAGGCCAGGAGGGTGAACGTGCCCTGCACGGGTTCACCGGTCGGTTCCTGCCGGTCGGAGTCGATGTGGGGCGCACCTGGACGGTGTGAGTACGGCGGGATGTTCAGGGCGACCTGGACCTGCCAGGGGTACTTCAGTGTCCCGGCCCCCGCCAGTTGCTCGGCGAGACCGAACGCGGGGCTGCGGGTCAACGGCTCTCTGAGCGCCGGCTCGTCCTTGGTGCGGCGGAAGTAGAAGTGGTGGCCGGTGGTGCCGGTCGCAGGGGGCTCGGTGGCCACGAGCTCGTCGATCCGCCTGGCCGCTCGGTGAAGAAGATCGCCCTGGACCACCTGCGGGACCAGGACGAAGCCTCGCTCTGCGAACTCGTTCACCTGACCGGCGCTCAGCATTCGATCACCCTAGAGCGACGGGGCCCGGAGATCGAAGGGTTTTCTGCCACCAGCACTCTGGGCGTGACGATGGCGGCGGTCATGCCGTCGGCCGCCACCTGCGCCTTGGCCACGCCGCCAACCGGGTGCTCCGGGGCGGGGTCCGGTCCTGGTGGGGGGACTGGTCCAACGGTGCCGTCGATTACCGCTGAGACCCTCCTTCTCGGCAGGATGGGTGCCATGACCGAGATCCAGACCCCTCGCCTGATCCTCCGCCGCTGGCACGACGACGACCTTCTCCCCATGGCGGAGATCAACGCGGATCCGCAGGTCATGCGCTGGATCGGCGATGGCTCCGTCCGTGATCTGGAGCGGACGGCGGACGATATCGAGCGGTGGGAGGAGGAGTGGGACGAGGAGGGCTTCGGTCTCTTCGCCGTGGAGCTGCTGGCCTCGGGCGAGCTGGCCGGTTTCGCCGGTCTCTCCGTCCCCCTGTTCCTGCCGGAGGTGCTGCCTGCCGTGGAGATCGGCTGGCGGCTCGGCCGGCAGTATTGGGGACAGGGCTACGCCTCCGAGGCCGCCCATGCCGCGCTGGAGTTCGCGGTCCAGGACCGCGGTCTCGACCGCGTCATCAGTATCAGCGCGGCGGGTAACGACGCCTCGGAGAACGTGATGCGGAAGCTCGGCATGGTGCTGGAGCGCGAGACGACGCATCCGGCGTACGGACTCCCGCTGCGTGTTCACACGATCGATCTCACCGAGTTCCACGTCTGAACCGGCCGCATCCGTTTCGCCACCCGATGCGGCGCCGGGCACGGCCCCCCCTGCCGCGGCCGCCGGCACAGTTTACTTTCCCCGAGCGGTTGTTCCCCGTGTTCGGCTCCCGCGCCGGCGCCGTTGCCTGGACCTACCGTGCGGACCCCCACAGGGAGTTCGCGCGAGCCCGGGCGACCGCGTTCACCCGGTGGGCGAAGGCGCGCCCCGCCGCCCCGGCGGCCTGAGCGTTCACCCTTGGGGGAGTGCGCGCAGGAGCCGCTTCCGGGGAGCCGGTGGGGACGGATGCGCGTAGGAGAGGGTCGCGAACGATCTCCGCGCGCGCCGCACGTGCCCGCTTTGTCCGTCGCCCGGGGTGAACCTGAGGGTGAACTCCGCCAACCGGGACAGGCGGGCACCATGACTGATACGAAGCCGGACCCCGACCAGACCCCGGCCCGCGAACGGGACGAAGTGGAGGACGAGGTCATGGACGAAGTCCTCGCGTGCTATACCGACGCGATCGACGAACGCGACAACCCGCACAACTCCGAGCAGGGCCGGCCGGCGCAATAGCCGGACCGGGCCCCGGTGACGGGGCGAGAAGGTCTGCTGGACCTCGCCCTGTTGCGAGCAGGTGCCGGGACCGGTGGGACGAGGAGCCCCGGCCGGCCCGGCACGTCGTCACCGGGGCCGCGCCCGAACCGGCGGCGCACGGTGGTCTGCTCACCACGGACCGCACCGGGCCCGTCCTCGTGAGGCTGCCGCGAGGTGACTGATGCCCCGGAGCGGCCGCGCGGCGGTCAGCCCGCGAGGCTGGCCTGCGCGACGACCTTCTCGATCCGGACGCGGACGAGTAGCTCGCCGGGGACGCCGTTGCGGGCCGCGTACTCCTCGGCCCGGTCCACACCCATGTAGCGGGCCGCGATCCGGCGTGCCCAGCTGCGGAGGTCGTCCAGGTCCTCGGAGAGGTCGGCTCGGCCCTCGACGAGGACGAAGGAGAACGGCGGCCGCTCGTCGTCGACACAGATCGCCACCCGCGGGTCGCGGGCCAGCGTCCGGCCCTTCACGCTCTCGCGGCCGGTGTTGAAGACGATGTCGTCGCCCTCCAGCAGGAACCACACCGGTGCCAGGTGCGGACGGCCGTCGGCGCGGGTGGTCGCGAGCTTGGCGGTACGGGTGCTGTGGGCGAGGAAGGCCCGCCACTCGGGTTCTGTCATCTCAGGCATGCGCCCATCATGGCCGGGCCTGGGGCGAGCCCCACAGTGCGCCGCGCCGATCGGCCGGCGCACCCGAAGGGCTCTCCACAGGGGCGCGGCGAATCCTCGGGAATGTGGCGTCGCGAATAAATTTCGAGGATGGCAAAAAGGGACGGAAAGGTCGCCGTCATCACAGGGGCGGCGCGGGGAATCGGTGCCGCGGTCGCGCGGCAGCTGTCCGCGCGCGGATTGCGGGTGGTTCTGCTCGGCAGGGAGCTGGAGTCGCTGCGAGAGGTGGCGGGCGGACTCCCGGGCGAATCCTGCTGCATCGAGGCGGACATCACCGACGAGGGGGCCATGCAGGGGGCTGCGCGATCCGTCGCGGAACGCCTCGGGCCGGTCTCCGTCGTGGTCGCCAACGCCGGGATCGCCGCCGCGGGGCCGTTCGCCGGTTGTGACGCGGCCCTGTGGAACCGGGTCGTCGCGGTGAACCTGATCGGCAGCGCGGTGACCGCCCGGGTCTTCTTGCCCCAACTCCTGGAGACCTCCGGGTATTTGCTGCAGGTCGCCTCGACCGCGGCTTTCGGATCCGCTCCGATGATGAGTGCCTATTGTGCGTCCAAAGCAGGTGTCGAGTCCTTCGCCCAGGCCCTGCGGATGGAGATGGAACCCGAAGGCGTAGGCGTCGGAATCGCCTATCTGCACTGGACGGGCACCGACATGATCGGTGAGCTGGAAGAGCATGTCGTGCTGCGCGAGCTGCGCAGCCGCCAGCCCTCGCCGGCCCGCCGCGTGCACACGCCCGACCGGGTCGCCGCCCTGCTGGTGCGCGGCATCGAGCGCCGCGCCCCCACCGTCTACGCGCCACCATGGCTGCGCCTGGCCCAGCCGTTGCGCCCGATCTTCCCGTACCTGGTGGCCCGCGCCGCACGCCGCTCGTTCGCGCGGCTGTCGCCGGCCGAACTCCATCGGCCCGCCGGGGTTCTGGGCGCCGGCGGACACGCCGACTGGGACCTCCACCGGAGCGCTTCCGCGACCCCTCCCAGCACGCCGCCGCAGGACTGAGTCCCGAGCGGCGCCCCGAAGTCCGGCATCAACCGCTCGCACAGCAGCGACGCCTCCCCTGCACGGCGCGTGGCGGGAGCGGCCGTCACAACACCACGAGATCACGGAGAGAACGGGATGATCACAGCAGAGCACTGGATCGAGACGCTCGGCCTGGAGGAGCACGTGGAGGGCGGATACTTCCGCCGGTACCGCGGCGCCGTAGTGGGCCAGGATCCTGGCCAGGGGCAGGTCCTCTCCCTCGCTGTGCCCGGTGGCGTCTGGAAGGCATCCCACCTCACCGACGGGGACCACGGCCTGATCAGCGAAGCCGTCGCACCCGGGTTCGACTACGCCGACATGACGCTGGCCCCGGCGGACCACCTGGTGCGGCTCTTCCCCGACCACGCGGAGTTGGTCCGCCGCTACTGCCGCCCCCACCTCGCGGAGCCGGCCGGTCCTGACGCGTAGGGACGAGGCTCCGGCCGACGGATGAGGCGGCGCCCGCAGGCAACGGTTTGCCGCCCCCGGTGACTCAATGGGTTGAGGAGGTCGCCGATGAGAGACAGACCAGCGGGCCGGGACGAGGACTTCGTGCGTTTCGCCGCCAGCCGTCGTACGCATCTGTTCCGTACTGCCTTCCTGCTCTGCGGGAACCGGCACGCGGCCGAGGATTTACTCCAGCAGACCCTGGAGCGGGTCTACGTGGCCTGGCAACGCGTCGAGCGGGCCGACGAGCCCGACGCCTACGTCCACCGGATCATGATCAACGAGCACTCCCGCCTCCTGCGGCGCCGGCGGCGCGAGTCGCTGGTCACGGACGTGCCGGAGCCGAGGGAGCCGGCAGCGGCGGGGGGCGGCTGGGCGGAGACCCGCCCGGTGCTGCTTGCCGCCCTCGCGGCGCTGCCGTTGCGCCAGCGCCAGGCAGTCGTGCTGCGCTACTGGGAGGACCTGAGCGAGACCCAGGCGGCAGCGGCCATGGGCTGTTCGGTCGGCGCGGTCAAGAGCCAGGCGTCCCGGGGCATCGCAAGGCTGCGCCTGGCCCCGTCCCTGGGCAACCTCACCCCGACAGGAGGCGTCGAATGACCCACGATGACGACACCGGCGCCATCGGCACCCTGCTCGCACGGCTCGCGGAGAGCGAAACGCTGCCCCCGGCGCCGTCGTACACGTCGCTGATCAGCGGAGGCCGCCGCCGCCTGGTCAGGCGCCGCGCGGCCCTGGCCGGGGCCGCGGCGCTCGCCGTGGCCGCCGTCGGCGGCGCGGTGGCGCTTTCGGGGACCGCCGCTCACCACGCGGCCGTCCCCGCGGCCACTACGGCCCGACCGGAACCTGCCAGGACGACCACTCCTCCCGCGGCCGACCCGATGGCGCCCTCGCCCAGCGTGCTGATCGGGCAGGGCACCGACAACCAAGGCCACACCTGGCGGGTCTCGGCACGATTGTGGCCGGCTCCCCGAACGCAGGGCGAGGCCCTGGCGCAACTGCGGGCCATCGCGGTGGACGAGAAGTTCCCGCCGGGCTGGGGGCCGATCGACGACAGCTGGGTGCCGGCGCAGTTCGAGCAGGACCACATCCAGCTCTCCGGGAGCCTCGACGGCAAGCGTTACCCCAACCCCAGCTACGACGACGCCGGGCCGTCCGAGAGCACCACTGACCCGTCCACCGTGGGGATGGGCACGTCGGGCGACTTCATCGGTCCGGAAACGCGCATACAGCAGACCCGCACCATGGTCGGCACCGTCGCCGACGACGTCCGGCGGGTGAGCGTCCGCTGGTCCGACGGCTCGTCACACGACCTGCCGATGGTCCGGGTCGCCGGCTCCGCGCGGCGCTGGTTCGCCGTCCGGGCGCAGCACGGCCTCACCGGCGTGGTCACGGAGTACGGCGCCGGCGGCAGGGTCATCCTGCGGGACACCAAGTCCTTCCGTAAGGCCGCACACTTCTGACGGGTGCCGGCGGCGCCGGCCGCCGGTCGTGGCCACGTCCGCCGAGGCGGCGCGCCGGCCATGACCGCCGTCCGGCACACCGGCGCCGCCGACCGGCAGCCGGGTCAGCAGGGCGACGGCGAGGAGCACGGGGAGCAGCGCGGCCAGGGTGCGGGTCAGACCGGTCAGTTCGGCGGCCCACCCCACCGCCGCGGGACCGAGCAGCACGCCCGTGTACGTGAAGGTGGTGAAGCGCGAGACGGCGGTCGCCGTGCTCATCCCCTCCACCCGGCCGACCGCGCTGAAGGCCAGCGGCAGCAGGACCGACATCCCGGCGCCCATCACGGCGAACCCGGCGACCGCGGCCACAGGGTCGGCCACCAGCACCGCCAGGCCGAGCCCCGCCGCCGCGACGAGCCCGCCGGCGCGGAACACCCTCGGGGCGCCGTAGCGGTTGGCCAGGCGGTCACCGACCAGGCGTACTGCTGTCTGGCCCGCGGCGTAGGCCGTGACGGCGGTCGCGGCGAGGCCCAGCGAGACGCCCCGCCCGTCGTGCAGGAAGATCGGCCCCCAGCCGAGCGCGGCCCCCTCGCAGATCATCAGGGCCGTACCGGCGAACCCGAGGGCCACGAAGGCCCCCCTCCAGCCACCGCCCGAGCGGTCCGCGTCCCGCCGCCCGACGCCGCGTCCGCGCGCGCCCCGCCCCGGAGCCGCGCCGCTCCGGCGATCCGCCGCGGCGGGCAGCAGCCGCGGACCGAGCACGAGCCCGCCGACGGCCAGTACGGTTGCCGCCCCGACGAAGTGCGCGGTGAGCGGGACACCGGCCCGGGACAGCCCGGCCGTGGCGAGGGACGCCACGACGGCACTGACGCTCCACGCGGCATGGCAGCCGTTGAGGATCCGCCGTCCGGTACGCCGCTCGACGGCGACGGCGTGCGCGTTCATCGCCGCGTCCGTCGTACCGTGCACGCCGCCGAGCGCGACGGTCGCGGCGGCGAGCGCACCGAGACCGCCCGCCAGACCGGCCGCCGCCAGCAGCAGCGGCATGACCAGCAGCGACACCCGCAGCGCCGGCCGGCTGCCCACCCGGGCCACCAGCGGCCCGACGAACTGCATGGACACGATGGCGGCCAGCGCGAACAGCAGCCCCAGCAGCCCCACTTGTCCGTCCGACAGATGGTGCGCGCTCTTCAGCGAGGGCTGCCTCGCGATCCACGTCGACAGCGTCAGCCCGTTGAGGAAGAAGACCGCGGTGGCCGGCCACCGCCCGCTCCCGCCACCGACCGACCGTGCGCCCTGCTCCCGCGTGTCCATCCCGCAACCTCCGTCTGCGTTGTCCACGGCCCCGGAGATCCGGGTCCGAACTGACGACGAACGAGATGACCGCGGATCGACGTCCTACCGGACGAGGCGCGGCGGGCGGGTGCCTCCGTCGGCCTCGAAGTCGCCGCGGGCGATGTCCTGGCGGCACGCGCCGCACATGCTGAGCGGGTGAAGCTCGGCGCCGCAGCTGTGGCGGAACACGGCTTTCGGCTCCGCGTCCGTAGCGTGGAGTTCGCCCCATTCCTTCAGGCCAAGCCGTAAGTCCGGACTCACTAGTGGAGGAACGCACCGTGGGCGTCGTCGAAACCCACACCAGCCGGAACGCGGGCTTCGCCGCCACCGGCGCCTACTCGGAACCGCGGCTGATGCCCCGGCTGAAGACGATCATCATCGGCTGCGTGGACCCGCGGGGCTCCGTCGCCCACGACGTCGCCGCGCTGCGCGACAACCCGCGCGTACCCGGCGTGCGCGTCTCCGGACTCGTCCACGACGTCGCAACCGGCCGGACGCAGACCGTCGTCCAGCCCTGGGCCGTCTCCAGCCCTGCCGTGCGGGGCCGCAAGCTCTTCCCCTCCCGCGCCCATCGTCCTGGCTAGGACTCACCATGACCGATACCGGCAATCTCATCTCGCGGAACGCCGTGTTCGCCCGGGACCGGTTCCGCGCCGGCCTGCGGATCAACCCCAGCGGCAACCTGACGGTCGTCGGATGCGTCGACCCCCGCGTCGACCCTTCCCACGTGCTGGGCCTGTCCCTGGGGGAGGCCGCCGTCATCCGCAACGTCGGCGGGAGGATCACCCCCGCGACCCTGCGCACGATGGGCATGCTCGGGAAAGTGGGCCAGGCCCATCAGGACAGCCGGGTGCCCGGTGACTGGAACCTGGTCATCCTCCACCACACCGACTGCGGGATGACCGATCTCGCGGCCTTCCCCGAGATGCTTGCCGAATACTTCGAGATCGCGCCCGTCGAACTGGACACCAAGTCGGTCAGCGACCCCTTCGGCTCGGTCCGCGCAGATGTCGACGTCGTCAAGCAGGACATCCCCGGCGGGCCCGGCTTCCTGGTGTCGGGCCTGGTCTACGACGTCTCCAGCGGCCTGGTCGAGACGGTCGTCCCGGCCACCCCGCTGGGCTGAGTGCGAAGACCGTCCCCTACCGGGGGCGCTGACCGGGCTCGCACCCGCATTCCACCGGCACGCACACGTTCCTCGCCGGTGCTAGCGTTATTCGGAGCGCAGTGGTGACGTCATCCCCGGCAGGCCGGAAGAGGCCGGAACAGGAGTCAGTGATGACTGCGTCCGCCACGATCGAGCACTCGGTCTCCACGCCCTACGGCCGGGTTGCCGCCGTCGACCACGCCGGCGAGGAACCTGCCTTCCTGCTGATGCACGGGTATCCCGACGACTCCTACGTGTACGGGAACCTCGTTCCTGAGCTCTCGCCGCGGCGGGTCGTCACTTTCGACTTCCTGGGGTATGGAGACTCCGAGCGCTCGCAGACCGTACCGATGGGCGCGTCGCAGCGGGTCGACGAGACCGCTGCCGTCATGGACGAGCTCGGTATCGCGCAGGCGGTCCTCGTCGGGCACGACGGCGGCGGCCCGGTGGCCGTGGACTACGGGAGGAAGCACCCGGACCGGGCGGCGGGAATCGCCCTCATGAACTGCTTCTACGGCCATTCGGACACGCTGACGTTCCCGGACATGATCCAGTTGTTCTCCGACGGCCCGCTGGCAGGCTTCACGGACGCGATGCTGGCAGAACCTGCTCAGGGCCTGTGGCTGCTCACGCACACGGCGGCCGGCCTGGGCTACGACACGTCGGAGGACGTCATCGCGAACGCCGTGCTGCCGCAGTTCGTCGGTGGCCGGGGTCGTCCGAACGCGGTGGAGGCGATTCGTGCCTGGACGGCGAGGATTCCGGCGGACCTGACCGCCCAGGACGAGGCGGTGGCGGCAGGGGAGCTGTCGTCGGTGCAGACCCCCGTCGATGTGATCTTCGGGGCGGAGGACACCGACCTCGATCCCGGGGTGGCGCGCCATCTGGCCCAGCTGTTCCCGCATGCGCGGCTGTCGCTGGTCGAGGGGGCCAGGCACTGGGTCCAGGCCGACCGCCCGGCGGAAGTCGCCTCCCTGCTGAAGGGGTGAGACGCCCCCGACGATCGCCCGGCGTCCGGCAGCACGGGGGCGCACCTGGTGAGGGGCTGTCACCGCACGGGGGTTCTCGACCCCGCCCGGCGGCCGGGCAGTGCCTGGACGGGGCCGGCGGCGAGACCGAGGGCGGCGAACACCCACCAGATGTGGTGGAAGTGAGCGAGTCCGCCGGTGCCCATAAGGGCGACGAAGAGGCTGATTCCGAGGACCGCGCCGAGCTGCCGGAAGCTGGAGTTGATCGCCGAGCCGAGGGCGAACTGCGCCGGGGCCAGCTTCGCGACGGCGGCGCCGGACTGGACGGGCAGGGTCAGGCCGATCCCCAGGCCGGTGAGGACGGTCCAGGGCAGCCAGTGCCCGAGCCAGTCCGGAGAGGCGTGCACGGACAGCGCGAACCCGGTGCAGCCCAGGGCCCACGTCACCGCGCCGGCGAGCAGCACGGGCCGGTGTCCGATGACGCTGGCCAGCTTTGTCGTCGAGCGGGCCACGACGGTGACGACCACCGGTCCTGCGGCGCTGGCGAGCGCCGCCCGCAGGACCGAGTAGTGCCACTCGGTCTGCAGGAATATCAGGTTGCTCAGCAGCAGCCCGAAGAACGCCGTCGCGAACAGCAGGGTGGCGATGTTGATCTCCCGGAACTGGCGCTCCTTGAAAAGGGAGAGGTCCATCACCGGCCGTGCGGCCTTCGAGGTGCGCCACAGGAAGACGGGAACGGTGAGTGCCGCCAGGACGAACCCGGCCACCACCCAGGAGTCGGACCAGCCGCGGGACGGGCCCTCGATGATCGAGTAACTGAGCAGCGCGGGGATCGCGGCGACCAGGACCGCTCCGACGGGGTCCGGGATGCCGGTCTCGCGCGGGTCCAGGGATTCCCGGAGCTGTCGCCTGCCGAGCAGGATGATCACGGCCGCGATCGGGACGTTGACCAGGAAGATCCACCGCCATGAGGCGTATTCGGTGAGCAGCGCCCCGAGGGTGGGACCGACCGCGGCGGCCGCGGCCGCCATCGCGCCCCAGACGCCGATGGCGATGTGCCGTCGGGGGCCGGGGTACTCGTGCAGGACCAGGGCGAGCGAGGAGGGGACGACCAGGGCGGCGAAGACCGCCTGCAGGGCCCGGGCCGTGATCAGCACTCCCGCGCCGGGCGCCAGCCCGCACAGGGCGCTCATCAGGGCGAACCCGGCGATGCCGACGATGAAGATCCTCTTGCGCCCGTACCGGTCGGCGACCCGGCCGGCGGGAATGAGCATGGCGGCGAACACCAGGCTGTAGGCGTTCAGGACCCACGCCAGGCGGCCGGTGTCGGTGTGGAAGCTCCGGCTGATCGTCTCGAAGGCGATGTTCACGATCGTCGTGTCGAGGAACACCATGAAGGCGCCGAGGCTGCCCAGGATCAGCACCCAGCGGGCCCGCCGGCTGTCGGCGGACGACGCGTCGTGGGGGACGTCAGGCAGCGCCTGGCGCTCCGATGCGGGCGCTCGCTCCGTGTTGATCATGGTGGCCACTCCTAGTGTGTTGCGATGTCCAACCGACTCGGGCGACCGTAGCAGGAGTGAGTTGGAAACGACAACAGAGTAGGATGGAAGTATGCGGACGCACGAAGATCACGGAAAGAGGGGGCCCGTGGAGGATCGCCCGACTGGCGTACGGGAGTGCCCGGTGGCGGCGTCCCTGGAAGTTCTGGGGGAGCGGTGGTCCCTGCTGGCTGTACGGGAGATGACGTACGGCGTGCACCGCTTCGGGCAGATCGCGGGATACACCGGCGCCTCGCGTGACATCCTCGCGGACCGGCTGCGCAAGCTGGAAAACGCCGGAGTGGTCGAGCGCCGGCAGTACAGCGAGCACCCGCCCCGGTACGAATACCACCTCACCGAGGCGGGCAAGGAGCTGCAGCCGATACTGCTCCACCTCTTCCAGTGGGGCCTGAAATGGACCGACGCGGAGTCATCGGTGGCGATCAAGCACTCCTGCGGGCACGACGTGGAAATCGACAGGTCCTGCCACCACTGCGGAGGCCAGGTGTCCAGGGAGACCATAGAATTCACGTCCGCCGACCACGACTGACCCGGACGGACCCGATCTCGGGCAGGAAGTTCGCGATCAACCCGGCTCCAGAAGGGATCACCGTCCAGCTGCCCTTCGGCTCCGGACACACCTCAGCTCGGCTGCGTCACCGTCGGGTTGTGAACGGCCGCCCCGCGAGGCCGTATCGGCACCTGCCGGTGCCGGAGTTCTGCTCTCAGCCAAGCCGGTAGAGCCTGCGACGGCGGGGGCGACAGGATCGACGCATGCAGCCGACATTCGTTCTCGTGCACAGTCCGTCCGTGGGCCCCTCGACCTGGCGGCCCGTGGCCGAAGAGCTGGCAGCGGCGGGATACCAGGTTCGGGTCCCGTCACTGCTGCACATCGGCGCGGGCGCGCCGCCGTTCTGGCCCCGCATCGCCGAGGCCGTCCACGACGACCTCCGGCATGTCCCGGTCGACACGCCCGTCACCTTGGTGGCACACAGCAACGCAGGCCTGTTCCTCCCCGCGATCCGCTCGGGCCTGGACCATCCGGTGACCAGCTCGATCTTCGTCGATGCCGCACTGCCGGCCCGGCACGGTCCGACCCCGGTCGCCCCACCCGAACTGCTGGCATTCCTGCGCCCGATGGCCGTGGACGGCAGGCTGCCGCGCTGGACGGACTGGTGGGACGAGGCCGACGTCGCGCCCATGTTCTCCGACCCGGCGGTGCGACAGACGGTCATCGAGGAGCAGCCCACCCTGCCGCTGTCCTACTACGAGCAGCACATCCCCGTGCCCGCAGGCTGGGACGACCACCCTTGCGCCTACCTGCTGTTCGGCCCTCCCTACGACGAGCCTGCCGCCGAGGCCCGGGAACGCGGCTGGCAGGTGGCCCACCTGCCCGGCGCGCACCTGCATCAGGTCGTCGAACCTGCCCGCACGGCCCGCCATCTCATCGAACTCGCCACGACGTGAGCCGCGGCATCGACGCCGCCGTGTGCGGTGGGGACGCTGCCGGGCCGGCAGGTCCGCCCTCAGCGCACCCACCGCCCGGTGCGGCCGGCGCTCAGGCCGACCGGTGGCCCATCGTCCGGCTGAGGGTGTCGGGGTCGGCGTCATAGCCGACCAGCAGGCTGTGGAACTCCCACGCGCCCGACGGGGCGCGGGTGAACTCCGCCAGCGTCGCCCCCGTGGCGGGGCCGATCGAGGTGAAGTCGCCCTCGGCCAGCACGGTGTAGCCGGTCACGAGCTGGTAGGCCGGGTTGGCCACCGTCTGGAACTCCAGCCGGCCGAAGCCCTGCTGGATCGCCACGGCCACCACGACCCGGCCGTACTCGGGAGAGAGCCGGCCCAGGTCGAGGGTCAGCACCTCGTCGAAGCCCAGGCCCTTGCCGTTGGTGCTGTCCCGGTTGAGCCAGATCGTGCCGTCGGGCGAGAACCGGCTGCCGAAGGCGACCAGATACGCCGGGTCGCCGTGTTCCGCCCCGACCCGGTACGTCGCGGCGATCAGATCCAGATCGCTCGGCGGAGCCCCCAGCGGACTCGGGTCCCACTTCAGCCGTGCCTCGGCCCGTTCGATGCCCTTACTGAGGCCGCTCATCGGACGCCTCCCCCTCGGTGGCGGCACGTCGGTCGCCACCTCTCGTTCTCGATTACGCCTCGCACGTCCCCTGTTGTCCAGACCTTCCCGCGCCGGACCGCTTCGAGCGGCGTCTTCCGGCCAACCCGGCCATCGGGCTGTGCCGTCCGGCGCGGTGGGTCCGAGGTGCGGACCGGAGCCGTGGGGCCCTGCTCTCCTCCTGCCCTGTCCAGGGCAGGGGCATGACCCTGGCGGGGGGGTTCTTCGGGTAATGGGTCGTGACCGGTGGCTGGTGGGCCACCGGTCGGGGGAGTCGGGGGGGTCAGACGACGATGCGGTCGAGGTTGGGGGCCCCGGCGGAGGGGTTGGAGAATTTGATGGTGTTGTTTCCGGCCTTGAGCTGGATGGTGACGTTCTTGGTGACCACGGTGTTGTAGTCGGGTGTCTCGGGGAAGCTGACGGTCTGGTTGACGCCGTTGACGCTCACGACGGCGGTGCGGGCCTGGCCGACGCTCATGAAGGAGATGCTCATGGTGTAGCTGCCCGCGGCGGGTTCGGAGACGTTGCTGAAGGTCGCCGTGCCGCCGTTGCCCAGGTAGCTGAGCTTCTTCCCGCCCGAGCAGTGCGCGCAGCTGGTGATCGTCGTGCCACCGGCCAGAGTTGCCGCCTCGGCCTCGTACGACACGTTCCCACCACCCGGCGGAGGCGTCGACGGCGGCGGAGTGGTGGGCGGCGGGGTGGTGCCGCCGTTCATGCTCGCGCCGAGGCTGTCCAGGGCGGTCTGCACCAGGGCCTGGGTGTTGGTGTTGAGGTTGGCGTTACTGCCGTTGACGACCCAGTTCGAGCCGGAGAACATCACCACGGTCACGCCGTTGTCGACACCGCCGGTGGTACCGCTGCTGGGGATGCCGAGCAGCTGGGCCGCCTTCACGGACGCCTCGCCCAGTTCGCGCGAGTCGTTGTCCGAGGTGGTCTGGTTGTTCGCGGTCTGCGTGTCGCCGAAGATCGAGCCGATGACCTTGCCGTTGTAGAACATCAGCGCGAACTGGCGGCCGGTCATGCCGCGTTCCTTGTAGTAGAAGTGCGGGCAGGGGGACGTGCGGTCCCAGCAGTCGTCGCCCAGCACGTAGAACGGCACGTGGTGCGCGCCCAGGGCCTGGCCGTTGCTGTCTTCCCAGGTCGTCTCGCCCTGGTGGTCGGGATCGGGATCCGAGTCGCTGCCGTCGGTGTCGATGGCCATGCCGGAGCTGTAGGCGTAGACGCCGCTCGCGACCTGGTACACGTTCACGTTCTGAGCCCGCGTCATGGTGTTGATGTGGGGCTTGGAGTTGACCTGGTTGGCGGCCGTCGAGTTCTGCTGGACGCCGGCCAGTACCTGGGCGGCGGTGTACGAGGTGGCGGCCGGGGCCGCCTTGGCTGTTGTCGGGGTCGTCGCGGCATCGGCGTTGCCGATGGCGAGCGGGACGGCGAGCGCCAGGGCTGCGGCGGCTGCCACAACGAGGCGCGTACGTATCGATGACATGGCGGTGTGGGGCCCTCCGTCAATCGTTAGTAATGCTTCCTAACGAATAGAAGCACTCGTGACCCCGGTCGAACAATCATCTCGTTAAGTAGTTTTACTAAGTCCATACCTCCAGCGGGTGACCGGCTCGCGGCCCCGACGCCGAGTCGGCCTTCGAACGTGCAGGTCAAGCGCCGGCCACCCCGCGGCTGGGTGCGCGTGCGCCGGAGCGGACCCGTCGGCGGCCTGCACGGGGACCGGCCAAGGGGCCCTCCACGACGGCCACTTGCGTCACCCCCGACCATCCGGGCACTTCCCTGACAGGACAGGTCTGTTAGGAAACTTTCCATCCCATTGTCTTGACGGGCCGTCCCACGGAGGGATTGACTGCGGGCGCTGCGGACGCAACGTCACTACAGCACCACCCGTCGCGTCTTGCGTACGGCGTCGGCACCCTGCTGCGCGTCGGCTCTCCCAGATCACCCGCATGTCACAGCTCCGGTCCTCACGCGGGCCGAGAGCTGACCCCCCGGGGCATGCCCCGTCCCGATCCCCTCTGGAGGACACACGTGAGATGGTCACGACTCGCCAAAGTGCTGGGCGCTTCCGCACTCCCGACAGCAGCGGTGGCGATGAGCATCAACGCGACCGCCAGCGCCAGTCCCCAGGCGACGAACGGGTTCCCCGCCCACTACGCGGCGCCCTACCTGGAGCTTTCCAGCGGCACCGCAGGTGACATGGCAGCCGACATGAAGGCCACCGGGCTGAAGGACTACACCCTGGCCTTCCTCATCCCCAAGTCGGTCTGTACTCCCCAGTGGGAGGCCGGCAACAGCGCGCTGGGCGCCTTCACCTCACAGGTCGGCAGCCTGAAGGCGGCGGGTGGCGACGTCATCATCTCCTTCGGCGGCGCGGAGGGCGGCGAACTGGCGCAGACGTGCACGGCCGTCTCGTCACTCACCGCCGCCTACGCCAGCGTGGTCAACACGTACGGCATCACCCGGCTCGACTTCGACATCGAAGGCGACACCCTGGGCGACAGCGCCGCCAACGCCCGGCGCAACCAGGCCCTCGCCGCCCTCCAGGCCCAGAACCCCGACGTCCAAGTCGACTACACCCTCGCCGTCGACCCGTCCGGCCTGGAGTCCGACACGCTGAACCTGCTCAAGGACGCCAAGAGCAAGGGCGTCAACGTCAACCTGGTCAACATCATGACCATGGACTTCGGCGACGGCGAGAACGCCCTCAACGACGCGCTGTCCGCGGCCAAGAGCACCGCCGCGCAGCTGGCGAGCCTCTACGGCATCTCCACCTCGCAGGCCTACGGACGCCTGGGCCTCACTCCGATCGCCGGCCGGAACGACGACAACGAGAACTTCACCCAGGCCAACGCCACCACGCTGGAGGCCTTCGCCGCCACCAACGGCGTCCAGGAGCTGTCCTTCTGGGAGGTCGACAGCTACGACAAGGCCACCGGATACGCGTACTCCCAGATCTTCGACAAGATCACCGGCGGCACCACCCCGCCGCCCACCAGCCCGCCGCCGTCGACGCCTCCGCCGGGTGGTGGGAACGTGTCGTACGAGGCCGAGGCGGCAACTCTGGCCGGTGGCACGACGATCACCAGCTGCGCGCACTGCTCGGGCGGGAAGAAGCTCAGCTACCTGGGCAACGGCGGCACGGCGACCTTCAGCACCGTCTCCGAACCCGCCGCGGGCAGCTACACCATGAGCATCTCCTTCATGAGCGTCGGCCAGGCCCGCACCGCCGTCGTGAGCGTCAACGGCGTCAACCAGACCGTCAGCTTCCCCGAGACACCCGACTACAACACCGTGGTCACCAAGAACGTCACCATCCAGCTCAAGGCCGGAAACAACACCATCAAATTCTCCAACCCCTCCGCCGGGGCCCCCAACCTCGACCGCATCGTCGTCTGACCCCCCCGACTCCCCCGACGCCCCAGGGCAACCCACGCCCTGGGGCGTCCTCCTCCCGCGGCCTTCCCCGGTCAGGCCGAGGTTGCCGGACTGCTCCTCCGCGTTCAACCCTGCATGCCACGCGGGGATTTCACGGTCTGCGCGAACGCTCGCGCCGTGGACGGCAAGTACAGGGTGCGGCCGGAGTACGCGCCGGCCGGATGAGGAGGGGAAATGGAAGACGATGACAGTAGTGACGCCGCCGCGCTGGCCCGCTCGGCCCGCGACCCCGCCGCATTCGAACCGCTGGTCGCCCGGCACACCGGCGCCCTGCACGGCTACCTGGCGCGGCGGGCGCCCGGCGCTGCCGACGACCTGGTGGCCGAAGTGTGGCTGCGCGCCTTCGCCGGCCGCGCCGGCTTCGACCGGGCCCGCGGCACCGCCCGCAGCTGGCTGTTCGGAGTGGCCCGGCACGTACTGGCCGCGCACTGGCGGGAGTCGCGGCCGGTGGCGGAAGCGGAGGACGGTGCCGCCACCGACCCGTGGCAGGCGGTCGACCAGCGGCTCGACGCGGCGGCGGTGGCCCCGCTCATCCGCCGCACCCTCCGCGAACTCCCGGCGGTGGAACGCGAGTTGCTGCTGCTGGTGATCTGGGAGGAGCTGACGCCCAGCGAGGCCGCCGCGGTGGTCGGCATCCCGCAGGGCACCGCACGCTCCCGGCTGCACCGAGCCCGCACCCGGCTGCGGGACGCACTCACCCCGACCGCGGCACACGCCACGGCCCACCGACCGGCAGGAGACCCGGCATGAACGACCTCACACGCGGCCGCACGGCCGCCGACCACGATGACGCCTTCGACCTCGACCTGCCCGGCATGGGCCGGCTGGCCGCCGCCCGTACGGTGGCGCCGCCCGCCGCGGACGTCCTCACCCGCTCGCAGGCCGTCGTCACCGCGGCGGTGCAGCGGGCCCAACGTGTCAGCGAACCGGCCGCGTTGGACGACGCCCCGGGAGCGGCGGTGCCGGTGCGCCGCCGGTTCTTCCGGCGGCGCTGGATCGCCTCGGCGGCGCTGGTGGCCGCGGCGGCCACCGGGGTCGCGGTGCTGCCGGCGCTTGACCTCGGCGGCAAGCCGGCCGCCAGCGCGAGCGCGGCGGCCTTCCTCGACGACCTGGCGGACCGCACCGCGGCCCAGGACGACGGCAGCACCGCGGTCGAGCGGATGAAGGGGGCGCCGTACTGGAAGTCGGAGGGGATCTCCGGTCCGACCCCCGGCTCCGCCGACCGGTCGGCCGCCTACACCGATACCGAAGGCGTTCAGCGGGTGTACATCTTCGGCGCCCACGGAACGACAACCGTGGGCTTCGACACCAGTCGCCGGTGGCACATCGGCGGGAAGACACTCGACGTCGCCGGACTCGACGAGCTGCCCACCGACCCTGCCGCCCTCAAGGCGCAGCTGACCGAGCACGGCACCGCCTCCCTCCACACCATGGCCTCCGAGGCCGCCGCGCTGCTCGACTCGCCGGCGTCCGCGAAGCTGCGGGCCGGTGTGTTCGGGGCGCTCGCACAGCTGCCCGGCGTGCGCCTGGACGGCACCAGGAAGGACGCCCGCGGGCGCTCAGGCACGCGGATCCTGATCGTCGACGAGAGCAGGCCGGTCTGGGAGACGACCCTGCTGGTGCAGGCGCGAACGGGAAGGCTGCTGCAGCAGGAGCTGATCCTGCGGAAGGACGTCCTCAGCCGGACGACCTACCTCTCGGACGGTCCGGCCTGGAAGTTCCCGCGGGTGAAGGGCGCGCCCGCTGGGCCCGTGAGCGCCCCGCCGGCGTCCGGCAGCCCTGCCCCGGAGTCCACCGGCTGACCGCACGGCCCCCCGCGGCACCGGTGATGGAGGCCACCGAGGCCGGCCCCTTCAGGTCCTCATCGGTGCCGGCCCGGGGGAGTGGGGGAGATGTACGCGTGGTGCAGGCGGTCGGGGAGGGGGACGGCGCGCCAGGTGCGGGCGTAGGGCGGCGGCTGCTGACCGTGCGGGACGAGGACGGCGACCGGCATGCGACCGGCCAGGGACCGTACGCCCTGCGTCGTGATGCTGGTGTCGGCGCCCCGCGTTTCGCGGGACGCGCACCCGGCGTGGTAGCCGACCGGGACCGAACTGTCCCCGGTGACCGTGCAGGGCGGACGCACTCCGGCCCGGTGCAGGGTGGCGGAGACCGCGTCGGCGATCCGGTGCTGCGCGCGGTTGTTCTGGATGGTGCCTGCCAGGACGGAGAACTGGATCGCCAGGTGCGTGCCGACCGCTGCGGCCACGAGCGCGACGACCGCCGGGCGCAACCGGCCGTGGGGGCGGCGGGTTACCAGCCGCCAGAGGCAGTCGGCCACGGGCACGGCAAGCAGGAGGTAGGCGGGCAGCAGGAACCGCGGCGCCGCGTAGTCGATGAGGAAGAGGTACGGCACGGAGACGAAGACGGCGACCAGCAGCGGGAGCAAGGCGGTCGCCCGGCGCCTGGCCGCTGTCGCCGCGAAAGCGCCCCCGACGGCCAGGACGGGCAGCACGAAGAACCACATGCCGGTGCCGCGGTGCCGCCACGGGATGGAACAGGGCCGGCACAGGCCCCGCCCGTCCAGCGAGCGGATCTGGTCGTCCACCGCGAAGTTCAGGCCCATGCCGCCCTGGATGTCGCTGCCCAGCCGCAACCGCTCGGCCAGCCCGCCGAAGCGTACGTACGCCTCGACGACCCACTCGCCGCAGCCCAGGACGACTCCGAGCAGCACCACACCCATCAGCCACGGCCGCCGCCACCCGGGCACTGCCAGGGCGACCGCCAGCAGCGGGACCGCCAGCCACACCGCGTCCGGCGGCCGCATGAGGCCGACGATGGTCACCCCGCAGACCAGCCCCACCAGGGCCGCGCGGTCGGTACGGTCCCGGGCGGCCCGCAGGAAGCAGCCGGTGGCGAGCATCACCCCGTACGCGCTCCAGAGGTTGGGCATCACCTGCGCGCCGTAGTCGAGCGTGATCCACAGTCCGGCGAAGAGCGAGCCGGCCAGCGCGAGCACTCGCACGGGTACGAGGTTCCGCCACACCCACAGCGCGAGGAGGAGCCCCGCGCCGGACAGCACCGCCATCCACACCCGAAGTGCCGTGGTCGAGGTGGTCAGTTCGGCGACCGGCGCGGCAAGGAAGCTGATGCCGCGAGCTCGTGGGGCGCTGAAGAACGCCGCTGGGATCGTGCCGCTCACCTGGCTGGTGTAGATCGTCTCGTCCCAACCGAGCCCCGTCCGCGGTACGGTCAGCCACAGCTGCACCACCGTGTAGACGCCGCTGACGGCGACCAGCCATGGCAGCGCGCCGGGCCGCGGCGTGGGCGGCCAGGGCCGGACGCCCGGTGCGGCCGGCCGGGCGGTTGGGGTGACGACTGTGCGATCGGGCATGCGGGCACCTCGGTGGAAGCTGCTGGGCACCGGGATGGACACCCGAAGGAATGCTGTCCGCCGCCAGGACGCCATGCCACTTCGACACGGCATTTTGCGGAGCCTCGGGAAAACACGGGCCGCAACTTCGGGGCCGCAGCACGCCCTTTGTACGCCCAGGGTCCGGAACGGCTCTCGGCCACGACCGCTGACCGGCTGCCCGGGCCGCGCCTTCGGTGACCCCAGGCGAACCGGGTGCCCGCCGCCACAGGACCGCGACGGCCGGCCCGCCGCCGCCCGCAGACCGGATCGGCCGGCGTCAGCGGCTCGGTCCGCTCCGATCCCGCATCGCGTCAGTGATCACTCGCCGGACGGATACCTGATCAGCCGGCCTAAGGGCTTGCAGATCATTAACACGCCGTCTTGATCTTGCCGTGAGGCTCGTCAGTTTGGGCGATGACGCGAGCCTGAATGGCCATAAGGACCCCGGGGGGTGTCGTCGCGGGTGAGATGACGATGCCGTGTGCCTCGAGCAGTTTCCTGTTCTTCAGAAGGGTGCGGTGCATCGCGGTCCGGCTGCTGTTGAACAGCACGGCGAGAGGTTCCGCGGCCAGGGCGACCCGCAGATGGAGCAGGGTGGCCAGGATCTGTTCGGGGAAGGCGAGCCGGGGCGGACGGCCGCGCCGGGCATCGCCGTCGGGAGTCAAAGTCTCTGTGAGCACGTCCAGTTGTTCCCGGGACATGCCGGTCAGAGCGGGATCGGACAGCAGGGCCTGGTCCCACCGCGGGGCTTGCTCATGCGGGGTTCGGGCCACCGGGACGGCAGGACAGGGCTGCGGGTGCAGGGCATAGTTCCACTCGCCATGGAAGATGTGCCGGGTCAGCGGCAGTGCCGCCATCTCCGCGTCCCCGATACGGACCGCGGTGGGATAGGTGTTGGTGTCGAGTGCGGCATTCACGCGAAGCCCGGTGCGGGTGGTGGTCGCGGCGATGGACTGGACGATGACTTCGTGGCTGGTCAGCGGGCGGCCGCGCCAGTTCATGGTGATGTGCGAGAACAGCCGGTGCTCGATCTTGTTCCACTTCGATGTGCCGGGCGGCAGATGACACACGGTGATCGTCAGTCCCGTTTCGGCGGCGAGCCGGGCCAGTTCGAGCTTCCAGCTTCCAGGCCCGGGTGCGATAGCTGTTGGAGCCGCCCGCGTCGGCGGTGATCAGCAGCCGTGGCGCCTGCGGGTAGGCAGCCTGGCCCTGTCCGTGCCACCAGCGGCGGATCGACTCGACCGCGAACGCCGCGGTGTCGTGATCGGTGCCGACGTTGACCCAGCCGGTGTTCGCCGCGACGTCGTAGATCCCGTAGGGGACGGCCTTGTCCAGTTGCGGGTCAGCGAAGTCATGCACGTTCACCGGCACCGGCTCACCTGCCGGCCGCCACTGGCAGCCGCTGTTCTTGAAGTCTCCGACGAGCTCCTTCTTCTTGGTGTCCACGCTGATCACTGGCTGGCCACTGTCCCGGTGCCCACGGGCCTGCTCGTTGAGATAGCGGAACTGGGCGTCGCGGTCCGGGTGCTGACTGCCCTCGATCGTCTTGACGTTGGCCTGCAGGCTGAAGCCTTCGTCCCGCAGCAGGCCGGCGACGGTGTCGGCGCTGACGCGGTGCCCGGCCCGGGTCAGCTCTCGTGCAAGCGCGCGGGTGGACTTCACCGTCCACCGCAGCGGCGACATCGGGTCACCCCGTACATCCGGCTCAACCAGCGCCAACAGTGCTGGCAGCAGCCCCGGATTCAGATCCGCCACTCGTTTGCGGCCCCCGCCCGGACGCCGCACCCGCCCCAGAGGCTCCACACCCGCCTCAAGCTCGAACACGCCCTTGCGAACCGTAGTCTCACTGACCGCAGCCGCCTGGGCCACAGCCCGGACACCGCCGTGCCCCAGCCCCCGGGCCTCCGCAGCCATCAACAGCCGCCGCTGCCGCTCGTCCAAGTGTGGGAACAACACAGCGAACTTCGCGACGAGTTGATCACGAGTCTTGTCCGGAATGCGCATACCACACCAACGAGCCTCAGGACGAGAAGTAACACCTTGATTCCCTGCAAGCCCTTAGGCCCAATACCAGTGACTTGCCGCCTCGTAGAGGGTGCCGGCGACGGCATCGCGACGGGTCAAGGGCCCGCGGGCGCCGCTGAGTAAGCGGCATTGGGCCTAGCGGTCGCTTCCTGAGCCCGCCCGCGGAGTGGTGGCGTCTTCGTTGCCCGGCCCCGCGGTCGCGCCGGCCGGCGAGGCCTTCGCCGCGGCTTCCGCCTGGGAGCGGGCCTGGTTGCCTGAGACCATCCGCAGCGGGACCTCCTTCAGCCGGGTCGAGAGCACGATGGCTGCCAGCAGGAGGACGGCCACGATCGCGAAGACCACGTCGCCGGCGGCGGAGAAGCCGGCGAAGAACGGGTGGCTGAGCGGCTTGGCCAGCCCGTTCAGGAACGACGTGTCGTTCAGCCCGCCGCCCAGGTGCTGGTGCAGTGCCGCCAGCTGATCGGGGTGGGCCTTGCCCGCCGCGACGAAGGCCGGGTCGTCGGCCGCCTTCGTGTACTCGTGGCTGATCTTGGAGCCCGCCAGCGAGAACAGCACGGACAGGAAGATCGCGGTTCCCAGCGTGCCGCCGATCGAGCGGAAGAACGTCGACGAGGCCGAGGCCACGCCCATGTCCTTGGCCGGCACGGCGTTCTGCATCGCCAGGACGAGGCTCTGCATGTTCAGCCCGAGGCCGATGCCGAAGACGGCCATGTAGATGTCGGTGTGCCACAGGGGCGTGTCGGCGCCGATCGTGATCAGCAGGCCCATGCCGATGACCATGAGGACGGAACCGATCACCGGGAAGATCTTGTACCGGCCGGTGCGGGCGATGAGCTGGCCGGAGGCGAGGGAGGCGAGCATCAGCCCTGCGACCAGCGGGAGCAGCAGCAGGCCGGACTTCGTCGGCGAGGCGCCCTTGACGATCTGCAGGTACAGCGGGATGACCGACAGCCCGCCGAACATCGCCATGCCGATGATCGTCACCTGGGCGGAGGCGACGGAGAAGGTGCTGTTGCGGAACAGCCGCAGGGGAAGCAGCGCGTCGTCACCCATCCGGTGCTGGACCCGGACGAACAGCGCGAGCCCCGCCGCACCGATCAGGTAGCAGGCGAAGGAGCGGGCCGAGGCCCAGCCCCAGCTCTGGCCCTGCTCGGCGACCACCAGCAGCGGCACCAGGCCGACGGCGAGCAGGACCGAGCCCCACCAGTCGATGCGCCGCTCGCGGCGGACGTGGTCGAGGTGGAGCACCTTGGCGATGACGACCAGGGCGAAGGCGGCGATGGGGACGTTGATGTAGAAGATCCACCGCCATCCGGCGGCGCCCAGGAAGCTGTCCGTGCCGGAGAACAGGCCGCCGAGCACCGGGCCGAGGACGGAGGCGCTGGCGAAGACGGCCATCATGTAGCCCTGGTAGCGGGCACGCTCGCGGGGCGGGATGATGTCGCCGATCACGGCCAGCGCGAGCGGCATGATGCCGCCGGCGCCTATGCCCTGGAAGGCCCGGAAGCCGGCCAGTTCGTACATCGACTGGGCCAGGCCGCACAGGGCCGACCCGACCACGAAGATCACGATCGCGAGCATGAACAGCCGCTTGCGCCCGTAGATGTCGGACAGCTTGCCGAACAGCGGTGCGGCGATCGTCGAGGTGATCAGGAACGCGGTGGTGACCCACGCCTGCGCCGACAGGTCGTTGAGGTCGTTGCCGATCGTCTTGATCGCGGTCGAGACGATGGTCTGGTCCAGCGCCGCGAGGAACATGCCCAGGACGAGCCCGGACAGGATGGTCAGGATCTGGCGATGGGACAGCGCGCCGTCCGGCGGCGAGCTCGTCGAACGGGTTGCGGTGGCGCTCATGCGGTGCTGCTTTCTTCCGGGTGACCGGCGCGGGCGGCGGCCTGCCGCGCCGCGTCGGTCAGCCAACGGGTGTGGGTCTTGTCATAGGCCGCGGTGAACCGTTCCAGCAGATGGGCGAACTGGTTCCGCTCCTCGGGTGACCAGTCGCTCACCACCTCCTCGAAGAAGGCCGTGCGGGCCTGCTCGTGGTCAGCGATGACGGCCCGGCCCGCGGTGGTGACCACCAGCAGGCAGGCTCGGCCGTCCACCGGATCGGGCTGCCGTTCCAGCAGCCCGCGCGTCACCAGCGCGGCGGTCTGGCGGCTGACCGTCGACAGGTCGGTCTGGACGCTGGCAGCCAGCGCGCTCGCGCGTATCGGCCCTTCGGCCGCGGCGGCACGCAGCAGGATCTGCGCCGCCGAGTCGACGTCGTTGCTCGCCGCGGCCAGCAGTCGGGCCTTGGACCGGCGCACGGTCCGCAGCAGCTCGACCACGGCGTCCGCGACCGAAGCCACTCCGGCTCCGCCGCCGCTTCCGGCGCGGCCGCCTTCCGCCGCGTGCTCAGCGGCGGCTGCCACGCCTGGCTGGTTCATCAGCGATCACCTCGGTTCCTACTATGTGTATACAGCAAACACTTGGTGTCTACAAGTAAACGTCCCGGAGTACGCGCGGCTGCCGGGCGGGGCATGCGGGTGCACGGAGTGGAAAACCATGTGACCTCGGTCGTGCCGGGCCTCGACAATGGCGCATGCTCACGGATCACTGGCCCCTGCTGGGCCTGCGCCTGAACACCCCGCGCCTGGAGCTGCGGCTGCCCTCCGGGGAGGAGCTCGGCGAGCTGGCGGACCTGGCGGGCGAGGGTGTCCACGAGCCGGATCGGATGCCGTTCATCGTGCCCTGGACGGACCTGCCGCCCGAGGAGAGGGCGCGCTCGGTGGTGCAGCACCACTGGCTGCGGCTGGGAAACTGGGCACCGGAGAACTGGGCGCTGAACCTCTGCGTCTTCAAGGACGGCCACGTTGTCGGCCTGCAGACGATCGCTGCCCGCGACTTCGCCGTGCTGCGCCAGGTGAGTACGGCCTCATGGCTCGGCCTGCGCCATCAGCACCAGGGGATCGGTACCGAGATGCGCGCGGCGGTCCTGCGTCTTGCCTTCGCCGGGCTGGGGGCGGTCGACGCGCTGTCGGGCGCCTTCGAGGACAATCCGTCCTCCTTCGCCGTGTCCGAGAAGCTGGACTACGAGCTCGACGGCGTCGAGCACTGGAACGTCCGTGGCCGGCGCACGACGATGCGGCGCCTGCGGTTGCCCCGGGCCGGCTGGGAGGTCGGCCGGCGCGTCCCCGTCACGACCACCGGTCTCACGCCCTGCCTGCCGCTCTTCGGTCTTCCACCCGAGGCGAAGGACTGAGCTCGCGTCGGAGGCACCACCGGTCGGACCGGCCCGCCGCCGCGCGGCGTCAGCGGCGGCCGGCCCCGCTCCGGCTGCCTGTCAGTTCGTCAGCAACTCGGACTTGAGCTCCGCGGCAGCGAGCGGGGCACCGCCTGGTGGGCGGTGCCCCGCTGCGTGTCGGCCGGGCGCTGTCAGCGGAGCCACTGGCGCTCGCGGACGACGGGGAGTCGGGCCCAGACGCGGCCGAGTCCCCAGGTGGTGCCGGCGGCGGTGAGGGCGAAGAGGATCATCGCGAGGGCGTAGATGACGTGGTAGTCCACGATCGGGTTCGACGACATGCTCGGGGCACCGCCGGTCAGGTGCTGGGCGGGCGGCCACTCGGCGGCCCACATCATCCCCATCAGCGCGGTGCCGGCGACGGCGGTGAGGCGCAGGGCGACGCCGCTCATCAGGGCGACGCCGATACCGAGGAGCGCGAGCATGAACAGCCAGTCGGTCCAGCCCTGCCCGGCGATGTGGTGGAAGAAGGACTGGAGGGGACCGGCGGACACCCCGGACAGGAAGCCCTTGGTGGGCGAGCCGCCGTCGATCCAGCCCTTGCCGGAGCCGGTGGCGTAGTGCCAGCCGAAGGCCTTGTCGAGGAACGCCCACAGGAAGATGAAGCCGGTCGCGACGCGCACGGTGGCCAGCGACCTGGCAGCCAGGACGGACCCGGCGGTGACGGACGTGGTCCCGCCCTCGGGGCCGGCGGATGCCCGCTTCCAGGCGGGACGGCGGAATCCCGTGTGCTGCCTGGTGTGCTGGTGGACGGCCATGGTGACTCCCTGCTCGGTGGGTTGTCGTTCGGTATGCCCTCACTGTCCTGGGCGCCGCGGTGCCGGCGCTGGGGGCCCACGGCCCGCACGTGAGGGCCGAACGGCCCTGCTCGCGGGCCCGGTCGGACCGGGCCACACGGGGCGTCGGCCCGCCGGACGCTTCCGGCGGGCCGACGCCTTGCCGGCTGCGCGATGGTTCAGCCCGCCCAGGTCCAGCCGGCCATCTCGGGCACGCCCCGGCAGGTCAAAGGGCGCTCGGCGACGGGACCGTCAGCGAGAACCAGACCGCCTTGCCTTCCGCCGTGGGAAGCGTGCCCCACGCGGTGGCCAGCGAGTCGACCAGCAGCAGGCCGCGCCCGGACTCCTCGTCCGCCACGGCGTATCTGGCCTGGGGCACCACCGGGCTGCCGTCGCACACCTCGACGCTCAGCTCGGCGCCGGCCCTGCGCAACCGCAGGCTGAGCGGCCCGCAGGCGTGGCGCACGGCGTTGGAGAGCAGCTCGGAGACGAGCAGCGTCGCCGTCTCCACCAGCGCCGAGCAGTTCCACGCGTCGAGCGTCTCGCGCACGAAGCGGCGGCCCTGCGGCACGCTGGCCGGGTCGGTGGTCAGTACGGCGGAGACCGCGGTGTCCGGCGGATGGGCGATGTCGACGAGGAGCAGCGTCACGTCGTCGGCGTAGTCCTGGGGGCCCGGCAGCAGGTGCGCCAGGACCTCGTCGGCCGCCCGCTCCAGGTTCCCTGCGGTCGCCACCGCCTTGCCGAGCGCGGCTGCCAGCAGGTCGATCTGCATCTCCAGGTCGCTCTCCGGGGTCTCGACCAGCCCGTCCGTGTAGAGCGCGAGCACCGAGCCCGGCTGCACGGCGTGCCGGCTCTGCTGGTGCGGCACCTCGCCCACGCCCAGCGGCACGCTGACCTCCACCGGCAGCCGGTGCGTCGAGCCGCCCTCCTCCACCAGCAGCAGCGGCAGGTGGCCGGCCGAGCACACGGTGACCTCGGCCGCGTCCGGGTCGACCACCAGGTAGCAGCAGGTGACGAGCTGGTCGGGGAGTTCGGTGACCACCGCGTCCAGTGCCTGCATCAGCTGCCAGGGCGGCATCCCCGTCTTGGCCAGCGCATGCGCTGCCGACCGCAGTTGCCCCATCACGGCGGCGGCGTCCAGACCGCGGCCCATCACGTCGCCGATCAGCACCCCCACCCGCCCCCCGCCCAGGGGGATGAGGTCGAACCAGTCACCGCCGACGCCGGCGCCCTGCTGGGCCGGGAAGTAGCGGCTCGCGGTCGCCATGCCCGGCACCGGGGCGGGTGATCCCATCAGGCTGCGCTGCAGGGTCAGCGCCACGTGCCGCTGCTGCTCGTAGAGCTCGGCGAGCGTGGCCTCGTCCGCCTTGCGCTGGCTGACGTCGCGGATCGCAGCCGAGACGAGGGTGCCGTCCGGTGTCTCCAGCGGGCTCAGGCTGATCTCGACGGGGAATTCGCGGCCGTCAGCGCGCAGCCCGTGCAGCTCCAGCCCGGCGCCCATCGGGCGGGCCCGGCGGTTGTCCACGTAGCCGTGCCGGAATCCCGGGTGGTGCCCGCGGAAGCGTTCGGGAACGAGGATCTCCACCCGCTGGCCGAGCAGCTCCTCGCGGACGTAGCCGAACAGCGCCTCGGTCTGGGCGTTGACGAGCTGGATCGTCCCGGCGTCGTCCACGATCACCATGGCGTCCGGCGCGGCCTCCAGCAGCCCCCGGAAACGTTCCTCCGCCGCCTTGCGGTCGCTGACATCACGTACCGCGGCGGAGATGAGCAGGCCTTCGGGTGTCTCCAGCGGGCTCAGGCTGATCTCGACGGGGAATTCGCGGCCGTCAGCGCGCAGCCCGTGCAGCTCCAGGTCGGCGCCCATCGGGCGGACCTGCTGGTTGTCGGCGTACCGCAGGCGGTGGCCCGGATGCTGGGCGCGGAAGCGGCGCGGCACCAGGACCTCGATGGGCCGCCCGAGCAACGCCTGTCGCGGATATCCGAACAGCGCCTCGGTCTGGGCGTTCACCAGCCGGATGACGCCCGCGTCGTCCACGATGACCATCGCGTCCGGGGCGGCCTCCAGCAGCGCTCGGAACGGCTCCTCGGCTGTCGTGGTCATGTTCCGCCCCGTGTTCGCCCGAACCCCATGGGGGAAGCTCAACACGAATACAGCGCGGCCTGCGGGGCTTGTCGGCAACCCATCCGAATGTGCTCGAATTCGACCGTGTCATATGCGCGGCTTCCGCGCGCCGGGCGGTGACCCGCACAGCTCCCGTGCGGGGCGCGGCTGCCCTCGGTCACATGGTCCCGATGGTGCGTCCCGTCGTCTCGGTCGGCTCGATGCGTATCCACAACGGCCGGTCGCCGCCCGCCCACGGCTCCACCACGCCTTCTTCCGCCAGCCGCCGTGTCGTGTCCGGGTCGTCGATCCGTTCTGCGGCACCTGACATCAGGACGCTCCACCCGTCGCTGTGCCGGTCGTCGATCCGGTCGGCCTGGAAGGAGATCTCCGCGCCACTTGCCGCGGCGGCCGGGCCCTCGGACGCCGTCCGGTACAGGATCGACCGACCCTCCACCGCGTAGTTGACGGGGAACACCATGGGGGCGGGACGGGAGGCCAGGGCGACGCGCCCCACCCCGTGCTCGCCCAGCCTGTCCCAGCACTCGGCGGTGGTGAGGCGGGTCAGCACCGGGTGCGGGGCCGGGGCGCTCTGCCCGGGCGCGGGGTCGCTGCGCCCCTCCAGCAGATCCTCGTATCTCATCCCGAGGACCGCGGCGACCCGGAGGAAGCCGCCGGGGTCGAAGGCGGGCCCCTGCGCGAGCAGCTGCTGCAGGTAGCGGGGCGCCATGCCCGACTGCACGGCCAGCGCGTTCTCGCTCAGGCCGAGGTGCACACGACGTTGGCCGATACGCCGGGCGAGGTCTCCGGGAGCCGGCTCCCGCGCGGGTTCGGCGTTGGCGGTCATGGCACGTCCTCCTTTCCTCCCGGAACTGCCCCGGAAGGAATATCCGGCCGCGGGCGCCGGCGGCAGGACCAGGCCTGCCTCCGCCCAGGAACCTGGCGGCGGTTCTGCGTGCCGCGAGCGGTCCTGCGCGCGGGGCGCCCTCACTTCCAGCGTCCCTCACGAGGCGGCCCACTGCCATGCGGCAGTCCGCACTCGTCGCCGATGGCCACCACATGGGGACGGCGCCGTCGCACTCGGTGAGACCGCCCGGCAGGTCCGCGTACGGACGGCGACCCAAGGACGTCCCACCGTGACCCCGGCGCCTCCGGCGACCTCCGCGCCGGCCGGATCGACGGCTCCAGGGCGCGGGCCGCGGCGACCCGCCGGTCGGCCCCGCTCCGGGGTCCGTTCGGCCCTGGTGCCCGACCGGCCCGGACGCGATGATCGGAGCCCCAGCGCGGCATCGGGCCGGCAGACGACAGGTGAAGGTCCGCCCATGAGTGAGGCAGCGCGATTCTCCGCGGAGTCCCCGATCCGGGTCTTCCTGGTCGACGACCACGAGGTGGTGCGCCGCGGCGTCCACGACCTGCTGGACGCCGAACCCGACATCGAGGTGGTCGGCGAGGCCGAGTCCGCGGGTCACGCGATGGCCCGCGGGCCCGCGCTGCGAGCGGACGTCGCCGTCCTGGACATCCGCCTCCCCGACGGCGACGGGATCTCGGTCTGCCGCGAGTTGCGCTCGGCGATGCCCGCGCTGGCCTGCCTGATGCTGACGTCGTTCGACGACGACGACGCGCTGCTGGACGCGATCATGGCGGGCGCGGCGGGCTACGTACTGAAGCAGATCAAGGGCTCCGACCTGGTCTCGGCGGTACGGACGGTCGCCGCCGGCCAGTCCCTGCTGGACCCGGCCACCACGGCACGCCTGATGAGCAGCCTGCGCGACGACCACTCCGGCGCGGGCCCGGAACAGGGGGCGCTGGCGGCCCTGTCCCCGCGGGAGCGCGACATCCTGGCGCTCATCGGCGACGGCCTCACCAACCGGCAGATCGGCACGCGGCTGTACCTGTCGGAGAAGACCGTGAAGAACAACGTCTCGCGCCTGCTGGCCAAGCTCGGCGTCGAACGCCGGGTCCAGGCCGCGGTCATCGCCTCCAGCAGCGCCGCGCCGGCACCGGACCCGCGCACCGGCAGGCGCTGAGCCCGGGGCCGGTCGGCCCACCGCCGCCGGGCTGCCGGGCAGCCCGCGCCACGGGCAGGGCAGAGCGGTTCACGGCCGCCGGCCCTGCCCTCAATGGTCCGCGGCGGGGGCCAGCGGTACCCGCCAGACCAGGCGGGTCCCGCCTGTCCCGGCTTCGTCGCGCGGGCCCGCGGTGAACTCACCGCCGCGGTGTGCGGCACGCTCGGCCAGGTTGCGCAGGCCGCTGCGCCGGGTCTGACCGGGAAGGCCGATGCCGTCGTCCGCCACGGTCAGGGCCAGCCGGCCCGAGGCGACGGCCACCGAGACCTCGGCAGCCGACGCCCGGGCATGGCGGGCGACGTTGGAGAGCGCCTCCTCCAGCACCGCGACCACGTCCTCCGCCACCGCGGCCGGAACGTCGGTGTCGATCAGTCCCTCCATCCGCAGGGACGGGGTGAACCCGAGCGTGCGGGCCGCTGCTTCGACGGTGGTGACGACACGGGTGCGCAGGTTCAGACGTTTGCGGTCGGCCTCCTTCGCCCGAAGGCCGAAGATGGTGGACCGGATGATCTTGATCGTCTCGTCGAGGTCGTCCACCGCCCGCATGATGCGCTCGTTCGCCTCGGGATGCTCGATGAAGCGCAGTGAACTCTGCAGCGTCATGCCGGTGGCGAACAGCCGCTGGATGGCGAGGTCGTGCAGATCGCGGGCGATGCGGTCGCGGTCCTCCAGCAGGGCCACCTGCTCGGCCGAACGGCGGCGCTCGGCCAGCTCCATGGCCAGCGAGGCCTGTCCGGCGAAGGCGGCCAGCGGGGCGGTCTCGTCCTCGGTGAAGGGCAGCGCGCGCTCGGCGCGGCCCAGCAGCAGCACACCGCGGGCCCGGTCCTCCGCCAGCATGGGAACGGCCACCACCGGCCCGAGCCCGTTCCACCGCGGCGGCCCGACCGTGACCCGCGGGTCCTTCTGGATCTCGCTGGTGGTGATGGAGCCTCCGGCGGCCAGCGCGGCTCCCATGAAGGACCCCTCCGCGGGCAGCACCAGGCCCCGGTGGTCCTCCGCGTCGACCCCGACCGCGATGACCATCCGGAGATCCGTGCCCTCGCCGACCGGCAGAGCGATCACCCCGAGGTCGGCATCGACGATGCGGCTGGCGTGCTCCACGATGCCCCGCAGTATCGCCTCCTGGTCGGCGCCGGACAGCAGATCGCGCACGATGGCGGCGTTCGCCTCCAGCCACCGCTGCCGGTCGCGGGCGGCCTTGTAGAGACGGGCGTTCTCGATGGCCACACCGGCGGCAACCGCGAGGGTGCGCAGGACCGTCTCGTCCTCACCGTCGAACTCGGCGCCGCCGCGCTTCTCGGTGAGGTAGATGTTCCCGAACACCTCCTCGCGCACCCGGATCGGCATGCCGAGGAAGGAGTGCATCGGCGGGTGGTCGGGAGGGAAGCCGTGTGACGCGGGGTGCTGGGAGATGTCCGTGATCCGCAGCGGCTCCGGGTGGCGGATCAGCTCACCGAGGATGCCGTGGCCGGACGGCAGCGGGCCGATCGCCTCCGCCTTCCCGGCGGAGATCCCGCTGGTCAGGAACTGGGACAGCCGGGTCCCCTCGATGACGCCGAGCGCGCCGTACTCCGCGTCGACCAGCACCACCGCGGCCTCCACGATGCGCCGCAGCACCTGTGCCAGGTCCAGCTCGCCGCCGACGGACAGCACCGCTTCCAGCAGGTCGTGCACCCGGTCCCGGGTGCCGCGCACGGCATCGATCCGGACCTGCAGCTCCTCTAGCAGCTCATCGAGCTGAAGCCGCGGCAGCCCTCCCGATCCCTCGCCCACCAGATCCTCCGCTCGGAACGGCCGCGCACCGGTCAAGGTCACCGTAGTAGGTCCGTACAGAGCAGCGGAAGCCGGACAGATGTCCCCTGGCGGTCACCCGCGCCGTACGCCGACCGCCGCGGGAGCGTGGCCGGATGACGGAACGTCGGCGCGGCTGAAAGTGGTGAAAAGGTGCGCCCGGGCGGGTTGGTTTGCGCGGGCAGGGTAGGCGGCAGCCGGAAGTCGGCAGTCGATCGCCATTCGTCGGCATGCGTCAGGAGATGCGACCCGCTGGCCGGCCGGGCGTGCCCGACCGTGCGGGGGGCAAGGGCCCGGCGGACGCGGTCGCGCTGCTCAAGGACGAGCACGAGACGGTCGAGAAGTTCTTCAAGAAGTTCGAGAAGGCCGGCGACGCCGCCTGCCGGGCCAACGCCCGCGCGTGACGGTGTCGCCCACCGGTTCCCCCGAAGGAGCAGCGACGTGGCAAGTGAACGGTCGGACGATGCGGCCCAGTCGAACAGGTCGGTGCTGATGCCGGTCGCGGACCGGGCCGGCTGGGACGCGGTGGACGTACGGGCGGTGGACACCGCGCGGCTGCTTGCGGCCGACGCGGTGCAGAAGGTCGGCAACGGCCACCCGGGTACGGCGATGAGCCTGGCCCCGCTGGCGTACCTGCTGTTCCAGAACGTGCTGAAGCACGACCCGAACGACGATCAGTGGCTGGGCCGTGACCGGTTCGTGCTGTCCTGCGGGCATTCGAGCCTCACCCTGTACACCCAGCTCTACCTGAGCGGCTACGGGCTGGAACTGACGGACCTTGAGGCGTATCGGACCTGGGGTTCGGCCACGCCCGGGCACCCGGAACACCGGCACACCCGTGGCGTGGAGATCACCACCGGGCCGCTGGGGCAGGGCCTGGCCAGTGCGGTCGGCATGGCCATGGCGGCCCGACGTGAACGCGGGCTGCTGGACCCCGACGCCGAACCGGGCACCAGCCCCTTCGACCACCACGTGTACGTCATCGCCTCGGACGGCGACATGATGGAAGGCATCACGGGCGAGGCCGCGTCCCTCGCGGGCCACCAGGAACTCGGCGACCTCACCGTCTTCTACGACTCCAACCACATCTCCATCGAGGACGACACCGACGTCTCCTTCAGCGAGGACGTCCCGGCCCGCTACGCCGCCTACGGCTGGCACGTGCAGTCCGTCGACTGGACGGCCACCGGTGACTACGTCGAGGACGTCGACGCGCTCCTCGCGGCCGTCCGCGCCGCACGCGCGGAGACCGGCCGCCCGTCCCTGATCATGCTGCGCACCCTGATCGGCTGGCCCGCCCCGACCAAGCAGAACACCGGAAAGGCACACGGCTCCGCGCTCGGCGAGGACGAGGTGGCCGCGACCAAGCGGCTGCTGGGCTTCGACCCCGACCAGCACTTCACCGTCGAGGACGAGGTCCTGGCCCGGACCCGTCAGGTCCGCGAGCGCGGCGCTCAGGCACACGCCGAGTGGGACGCGGCGTTCGCCGCATGGCGGACGGCGAACCCAGAGCGGGCCGCGCTGCTCGACCGCCTGCAGGCACAGCGGCTGCCCCACGGCTGGACCGACGCCCTGCCGGTCTTCCCCGCCGATCCGAAGGGCATGGCCACCCGTGCCGCGTCCGGGAAGGTCCTCAGCGCCCTGGCACCGGTCCTCCCGGAGCTGTGGGGCGGCTCGGCCGACCTGGCCGGGAGCAACAACACCACCATGGACGGGGAGCCCTCCTTCGTCCCCGCCGACCGCCAGACCAAGGACTGGAAAGGCGGCCCCTACGGGCGGACCCTGCACTTCGGCATCCGCGAACACGCCATGGGCGCGATCCTCAACGGCATCGCCCTGCAGAGCCTGACCCGCCCCTACGGCGGAACCTTCCTCACCTTCTCCGACTACATGCGCCCCGCGGTCCGCCTGGCCGCACTGATGCAGCTGCCCGCCACCTACGTGTGGACCCACGACTCCATCGGCCTGGGCGAGGACGGCCCGACCCACCAGCCCGTGGAACACCTGGCGGCGCTCCGGGCCATCCCCGGCCTGGACGTCGTGCGCCCCGCCGACGCGAACGAGACCACCGCCTGCTGGCGGACCGTCCTCGAACACACCGACCGTCCCGCCGGACTGGTCCTGTCCCGGCAGAACCTGCCGGTCCTGGACCGCGACAGCGGACAGTACGCCCCCGCGCAGGAAGCGTCCCGGGGCGGATACGTCCTGATCGACGCGGCGGGCGGCGGGACGCCCGACGTCATCCTGGTCGCGACCGGTTCCGAGGTCGCCATCGCACTGGAGGCGCGCGAGCTGCTGGCGGCTGACGACCTCGCCGTGCGGGTGGTCTCGATGCCGTGCCGGGAGTGGTTCGCCGCGCAGCCGCAGGACTACCAGGACCAGGTGCTCCCGCCGGCGGTGGCGGCACGGGTCAGCGTCGAGGCCGCGGTCGGGCAGGGCTGGCGCGACGTGGTCGGCGACGCCGGACGCATCGTCAGCCTGGAGCACTATGGCGCCTCCGCCGCCTACCAGCGGCTCTACACCGAGTTCGGCATCACCCCCGAGGCGGTCGCCGCGGCCGCCCGCGACAGCATCGGCGACACTCGCCGGCCGACCCGCCCCGGCGGCCGCCAGCAGGCCTCCGCCCCCACCGGCGGAGGCGCCGCCGACCGCCCCTGACCACCCCGCCCGGCCCTCGCGACCCCGCAGGGGTCCCACCGGCGCTCCGGAGCCCTGGTGCCGTACGGCACCAGGGCTCCACGTGCGTTGGGGTGTTCGCCGAGATACGCGGCACCACCGCATACCCCGCCCGGCCGTCAGCGCGGCTGTGGTGCTCCCCGGCCACGACGGGGCCTCGGGGCACCTGCCGTCGTGCCGGGACCGCGGGTCTTCCCGAGGCACGGTGAGCCGGGCAGGAATGGCCGTTTTCCGCGCCGTCCGGTCGTCACATGAGGGAACGCGCGATGCGGAAACCCACGTCGTCGACCCGGAAGGTCGGGTGGCTGCGGCGCCGCGCGGAGGCCCGGCAGCTCCAGTGCTCGTCGAACCAGCCGCCGCCGCGGAGCACCCGGTAGGTGCCGTAGACCTCGGCGTCGTAGACGTCCCAGCACCAGTCCCAGGCGTTGCCGAGCATGTCGTGGAGCCCCCACGCGTTGGGGCGTTTGCCGCCCACGTCGTGGATGCTTTCCTGCGAGTTGCCGCGGTACCAGGCGATCTCGTCGAGCTCCCCGTAGCGCGGTCCCGCCGTACCGGCGCGGCAGCCGTGCTCCCACTCGGCCTCGGTCGGCAGCCGGTACCCGTCGGCGGACGCGTCCCACTCGATGCCTTCGTCGTCGGCGTGCACGCGGTACGCGGGCGTGAACCCGTCGCGCTCGGACAGGGAGTTGCAGAACCGCGCCGCGTCCCACCAGGAGACGGACTCGACCGGCAGCAGGTCCCCTCGGGCGGTACTCGGCCGTCGGCCGGTGACCTGTGCGTACAGCCCCTGCGTGACCTGCACTGCCGCGAGCTCGTAGGGCGCGAGCTCGACCGTCCAGCTGCGCTGCGTCCGCCGGTCCGACAGCGTCACCTGCCCTGCCGGGATGGCGACCATCCCGTTCCCCGCCGTCACGTTCGTCATCAGGTGATCCTAACGAACCCAGGGGCCCGGAACGGCGGGGCCGAACCGGGTCGAGGGGGACAGCGGCTGACGGTGGGCCGGTCGCGGATCAGGTCTGCCGAGGCCCGTGCGTGCGGGCCACCAGGAGTGCCACGTCGTCCTCGGGCGGGGCCTGCGCCGTCATCCGTGTGATGACGCGGGTGCACAGGTCGTCGAGGTCAGCCGGCGGGTGCCGGACTGCGGCGGTCAGCCGGTCGAGTCCGGCGTCGATGTCGTCCTCCCGGGTCTCGACCAGTCCGTCGGTGAACAGGGCGATCACCGTGTCGTCGGGGAGTTCCAGCTCGACGGACTCGTACGGGCTGGTGCCGGCCCCGATAGGCGGGCCCACCGGTGTGCTGGGGATCGCCGCGTGGCCGTCGGGGGTCACGAGGACCGGCGGCGGGTGGCCGGCGCGGGCCAGGGTGCACGTGCGGTCGGCCGGGTCGTAGACGGCGTAGAGACAGCTCGCCCCCGTTATCGACGGATAGCCGGTGGCCGTCCAGGTGTCCCGCCGTGCGAGTTGGACGGCGACCTTGTTGAGGTTGTCGAGCAGTTCGGCGGGGGGCTGGTCCAGCACGGCGAGCGTGTGGACCGCCGTGCGCAGGCGGCCCATGCTGGCGGCGGCATGGATGCCGTGTCCGACGACGTCCCCGATGACCAGCGCGATCCGGCCGCCGGGCAGCTCGATCGCGTCCATCAGGTCGCCGCCGACCCCTTCGTACCGTGCGGACGGCAGGTAGCGGCTGGCCAGGTCGACCGCGGCACCGCCCGACAGATGCTCCGACAGGAGGCTGCGCTGCAAGGTGAGGGCGGCGGTGCGCTCGCGGGTGTAACGGCGGGCGTTGTCCAGGCTCAGTGACGCCTGGACGGCCAGCTCCTCCGCCAGCAGCAGGTCGTTCCGGGAGAAGGGGACGACGTTCTCGTTCCGGGCGAAGGAGACGAGGCCGAGGATGGTGCCGCGCGCCTTGAGCGGGATCGTCATCAGCGAGTGCATGCCCGTCTCACGGACGCGCCGCCTGCGGACGGGGTCGCGCGCCAGCCACGTCCCCGGCCCTGATTCCAGGATCGGGTTGAGATAGGACCGGCCCTCACGCAGCGCCGCGAGGTACGGCGACCCGAGAGCCACGTACACCACTTCGCCCACCTTGTAGGGAGCCTCAGGCACTCCGTCGTGGATGGAGGCCATGCCCGCCCGGCGGAAGACGGGGATGCCGAGCTCTCCCTCGTGCATGCGCTCCAGCGGTTCCTCACCCAGGGGCACTGCCTCGGCCAGGTCCACCGCGACGTAGTCCGCGAGGGCGGGGACGGCCATGTCGGCGAGTTCCTGCGCGGTGGTCAGCACGTCGAGAGTGGTGCCGATGCGCTGGGCCGCCCTGCTGAGCAGCGCAAGGCGCTCCCGCTCCCAGCTGCGGGTGATGTCCAGGGAGACCGAGCACATACCCGGCAGGGTGCCGTCCCTCGGTGCGAGCGGGAACAGCGAGGAGGAGAAGACGAGCTCCCGGCCGTCCTCGGGGGACACCCACCGCACGACGTGGTTGCCGACCGGCTGCCCCGATTCGAGTACCCCCCGCAGCACCGGCCCGACGGATGTGCGGTCGAAGCCGCGCAGGACCCTGAGCACCGACTCTCCGGGGTTCCCCTCGGTGGGCAGACCCATCAGCTCCTTGGAGGCGCGGTTCAGCCACATCAGCCGCATGTCGGAGTCCCACACGGCCACCGCGAGCGGCGACCGGTCGAGGAGCCCCTCCTCGCCGTCCCCTGCTTCCGCGCCGCCCGCCGCTCCCGTGACGGCGACGAACCAGCAGTCCTCACCGTTCGTGCCGCCGGCGGCGACGATCTCCACGGTCAGAGGCAGGACGCGGCCGTCCTGGTGCCTGGCCTCCACCACGGCGCCGGCGCTCTGCCGGCTGCCGCGATTTCCGACGGCGCCCGGAGCCGCGGACCACGACAGCGCGTCGACCGGCCCTTGCGTGAGCCGTTCCACTGACCGCCCGACGACCTCCTCGGCGCGGTAGCCGAGCAGCCGGCGGCAGCCGTCGCCCCATGCCAGGACGGTCCCGTTCGAGGCGACCAGGGCCAGAGCGGGGGCGGCGACATCGGAGGCGCTCGCCGTGAAGTCGACGGACGCCTGCCCCGTACCAGCTCCAAGCCTGTGTGCCATCGCGATACCTCCGTGGCCACGTCTCAGCGCCGGCCGACCTCGTCGGAGCCGACCATTCCGCTTCTTCAACCGTACGAGAGCGGTGCGACTCGCCGCGCATCGCAGGGTGACGGAGTGGTGGCCACGTTCCGCATGCGCCCCACTACTCCTGGTACGCGGAACCGATCGGCTCCGCCCTGACGTGCGGCGACCGGGACGGCGGCGGTCAGGCGCGGTCGGTCATGAGTGGCTGTGGGCAGGTTCCGGTTCGTGCTGCTCCGTCCGGTCGCGTCGGGGGAGCAGCAGGGGGCTGGTGAGGATGGGCAGTCCCGTGACGGTGAGGGCGGTGCGTGTGGTGGTGAGGTCGGCGAGCAGTCCGGCGAGGGCGGTGAGGAGGGCGATGGAGGCCTGCTGGCCGATGGACCAGGCGGACAGGGTGCGGGCGATGAGATGCCTGGGGGTGTGTTCGAGCCGGTAGGTGGCGAGCACCGGGCTGTACAGGCTCATGTTGATGATGATCGCGAGCTCGACGGCCATCACGGTGACGAGACCGATGACGCCGGGACGGGTGAAGGCCAGGCCGATCAGCCAGACGGCGCGCAGGGTGCCAACGGTCCGGAAGACCGCCTGCCGGCCGTGGCGGGCCGCGACACGGGCGGCCAGCCGGGAGCCGATGAGGCCGCCGAGGCAGGGGACGGCGAAGGCGAGGCCGTATCGCCGAGGATGTGCTGCCAGCCGTCGAGCAGGGCGCCTGCCCGGAGCGGGCTGCTCCCGGTCTTCCGCGGTGCTTCCTCCCGGCCGCGTACGGCAGTGATGGCCAGTGCGGAGAGCAGGTCGCTGAGCGCGTCGGCGACCACGGTGGTGACCGGGCCGAGCAGGCCGATCGCCGCCCCGCCCAGCGGTGGCCCGATCGCGATGGAGCTCCAGTTCGTCGACTCGGACCGGGCGTTGGCCACGAGCAGGTCCTCTTTGCGGACGAGGGCCTTGAGGTAGGCGCCGCTGGCGGCGTTGAAGGCGATCTTGGCGGCGGCGACCACGGCGGAGACCACCAGCAGGTGGACGAAGCCGAGCCGGCCGACGGCGTAGGCGACCGGGATCGTCGCCATGACGGCGAACCGGGTCAGGTCCATCGCGATCATGACCGGGCGCTTGGGGCGGAACTCCACCCACGGCGCGAGCGGCACCGCGATCAGCGCCCCTACCGCCGGGCCCACCGCGGACAGCGCGGACACCTGCGCGGGGCCGGTATGCAGCACCAGGACGGCGATCAGCGGCAACGCCCCGAACCCCAGCCCGGACCCGTACGCGCTGATCGCATACGCCGTCCACAGCCAGCCGAACTGCCGGCCCAGCGGTCTCCTGCCCCTCATGCTCAGCGCGCTCCTCGTGCCGTCCCACCCGAACAAACCGACGTTGACCGGGGAGTGCCAAGCGGGCAGCGCAACAGCAGGTCAAACAACCGATCTGCCGGCCGTTCACAACCCTTGGTTGTTCACTAAGGTGGCCGGCGTGGACCTCGAAGCAGTACGCACCTTCGTCACCGTCGCGGAGGCGGGCCGGTTCCAGGAGGCCGCCACCGACCTGTCGATCACCCAGCAGGGCGTGTCCAAACGCATCGCCACGCTGGAGCGCACCCTCGGGCCGCGGCTGTTCACCCGCACCCCGCGCGGCGCTGAACTCACCATCGACGGACAGGCGTTCCTGCCCCACGCGCGCGAACTGCTGCGGGTGGCCGAGCGCGGGATCGCCTCGGTGTGGAGCGGCCACCGGCCCCTGCGGGTCGACATCATCGCCTCGCGCAGCGCGCAGTCGGGCCTGATGCGCGGCTTCCACCGCACCCACCCCGACATCGAACTCGACGTGGTGATGCTGTTCGACATCGAGACGGCCGTCGCCGCCATCCGCTCCGGTGCGGTCGACGCGTCCTTCCGCGCCGTCACGGCCCCCGGCCGGCCGCTGCCGGACGACATCGCCGCCGTCCGGGTGCTCGACGAACCGCTCCAGCTCCTCACCGGCCCCGCCCACGCCCTGGCCGGCGCCCGATCGGTGTCCCTCGCCCAGCTCGCCGGGCACCGGATCTGGATGCCGGGCATCGTTCCCGGCACCGAGTGGGGCGCCTACTACGACGACCTCGTCGCCGAGTTCGGCCTCACCATCGAGGCGACCGGCCCCAACTTCGGCACCGACGCACTCCTCGACACCATCGCCGACACCCCGGCGCTTGCCACCTTCATGGGCGAGCCCACCCGCCTCGTCTGGCCCGCCGGGCACGGCCTGCGCCGCATCCCGGTGACCGACCCGACGCCCGTCTACCCGCACTCGCTCCTGACCCACCGCGACAACCCCCACCCGGCGCTGACCACCCTGCACGCGCACCTCGCCGCGGCCACCGCCGGCCAGGACGCCACCGGGGCATGGGCGCCGGCCTGGGCGATCCCGCGCTGAGCGGGCGGGGACGTGCGGCCCTTGGCCCGTCGGCGGTCGTCGCTCGTGAACGGGGCGCGGCGGCCCGGGGCTGTCCGCGGTCAGACGGCCGGGTCGGGCATGATCTCCCGGACCTCCTGGGGGCAGCGGCACGCGGCGGCGAACCTGGCGGCCCACTTCAGCGCGTCCTCGCGTGAGGGCACGTCGACGACCGAGAAGCCGCCGAGGACCGCCTTGGTCTCCGGGAACGGGCCGTCGGTGACCGTCCCGTCGGTGGCCACGACGCTCGCCTGCTGCCTTTCCAGTCCGCCGCCGAAGACCCACACGGCAGCGTCCTGAGCCGCCCGCACCACCTCGTGCGCGGCCTCGCCGACCTCCGGCAACTCCCCATCGGGAACGACCATCGTGCCGTCGTCGAACGAGATCAGATACCGTGGCATACGTGCCTCCCTGGTTCCGGCCGCCTCAGCCTACGACCAACACCTCCGAGCGGAACGGATCTTCCCCCGATTGCCGGGTCGATGCGGCGAGAGGGTGGACGGCGGCAACACCCCTGCCCCGCTGCCCGACTTGGCGCGGCGGCAGGCCGAAGTGCGCGCGGGCCGGAACCGGTGGAGTGACCGGGACGTGTTTCCCTTCGATCACCGGAGGCGGGCTCGTACCGGCCACCGCGACAGGGGGAACGATGGGACGCACAGCTCTCGCAACAGGCACTGCCGCCATCCTGCTGGCGCTGTCCGCCTGTTCGTCCCACCCGGACGACAGCAACGACGACGGCCACGACCACGTCACGCTGATGCGGCAGACCACTCACGGAGTGCGGTGGCAGCTGGACGCATGGGAGACCGGCCAAGGCCTGTGCCTGGCGGTCGACGGACCAGGGGGACCCCAGGACGCGCCGGGGGCGTCGGGGAGCGGCGCCTGCACGTTCAGCGCCCCCACGAAGAAGGAGCCGGACAACAGCTTCTGGTTCGCCGGCAACGTGCCCGGCCTTCCCGAGGGTGCGGGCGCCATCCGCTTCGGGCCGGTGCCGCCGCAGGCGTCCCGGGTCGAGGTGGCCACGCACCGGACCGTCCCCGCCGTCGTGCTGCCCGCCGGACACCACCTGCCCGACGCGCGCATCTGGTGGGCGATCGACACCCCCGGCACCTCCGCAGGTCAACCCCTGCCGAACCCGCGCCCGATCACGTCCTCCGGGCAGCCCGTCGCTCTTCAGGCCTACTGACACATCGTCAGCTCGCCGCGGCCAACCGGGCGTTCTGAGCTCGCAGCGTGAGGGCCGCGGCTTCCAGGCGGGGGAGCGAGAGGCCGAAGGTGCGGGCGCGGTTGAGCAGGTCTCCCAGGACGTTCTCCACTTCGGTCGCCCGGCCGGCGACCAGTTCCCGCGACAGCGACGAGGTGGTCGGAGCACCGGCGGCGGTCACCAGTGCCCGGACGGCTGCCTGGTCGTCCGCGCCCAGCGGATGTCCCGCCGCCGCCGCGACCGAGGCCGCTTCCTCGAAGGTCCCCACGGCGAAGCCGGTGCCGCCTTCGAGGGCCGCCACCTCACCGATCGTCCCCCGGGCCAGTGAGGTGACGGCGCCGACCGTTGCGATCATCACCCACTTGGACCACATTGCGTCGATGATCGTGTCGGGCACGCCGACGCTGAAGCCCGGGATGGACAGCGTCCTCGTCACCGCGTGTACGCGATCGGAGGCGGTGCCGTCGAGCTCGCCGATCTGGATCCGGCCGCCCGGCGCGAACTGGCGGATGCTGCCGTCCGGTTCGAGTTGCGTCACGACCTTGAGCACGCCCCCGAGGACCGCGGCGCCGAACCGCTCCGTGAGCATGTCGACATGCTTCATCCCGTTGAGGAACGGGACCAGCACCGTCTCGCTTCCGACGGCGGGCGCGACGTCGGCCATGGCCGCGGCCAGCGCGTCGGGTTTGACGCAGAGCAGCACGAGGTCGTACGGCCCGGTCAGCTCCGCGGCCGTGACGCAGCTGACGTCGACCACCTCGGCCTGCGTGCCGTCGAGGATGCGCAGGCCCTGCTCGCGCAGTTGCGCGGCGCGTCCCGGACGGACGAGGAAGTCGGCCTCGCGGCCCGCCTGCACCAGCCGGCCGCCAACATAACCACCTACGGCGCCTGCGCCGACCACCACGGTCTTCATGACGCTCCTTCGTCGAGAAACGGAGTCGAGAAACGGAGCGGACCGGATGCGTCGCAAGGGGGACCGCTTTGTCCCCACCGTAGAACGTGCAGCGGGCACGCCGGCTGCACGGCGCCTCACATGCCGGCGGATGGCCCCGCGATTTCCGGCGTCCTGATTCTCTTCGCCTCCCGCGGCGACCGCCGCAGGTGCCGGCACCCCGCGGTCAGCCACCCGCCTTGGTGAGCGCGGCCAGTTGCCCGGCTCGGGCCGCGGCGATCGTCCGGGCCAGCGCCCGGCTCGCCGGGTCGCTGCCCGCCTGGCCCTCCAGAGCGGCGAGCCGGGCGGCCTGCTCCCCGTGGTCGCGCAGCCGTCGCAGGAAGAGCCGGTCGAAGGCGGCCCCCTGGCTCTCGCCCAGCGACGTGAGCTCGTCGACGGTCATCATCCCGGGCATGTGGTGGCCTTCATGGACGTTGACGGCGGGATCCTGCCCGGCACTCCGCAACAGGCCGTCCAGCGAGGCGAGTTCGGCGGCGACGTCAGGGGAGATCCGCTGCGCCAGTTGTCGGACGGCGGGGGCCGCGGCATGGCTCGGGGCCAGCTGGACCATGGCCATGACCTGCTCGTCCATCGGCTTGAGCAACTGGGCCCAGGCCAGATCGGTCGGGTCGAGCTGCCGGGCGCCCCCCGTACCCGTTGCGGAGGGCACGGCGGAGGTGGCGCCCTGCGGGGCCGGTACGGAGGCGGCCTCGGCGGAACATCCCGCGACGAGGGTCGCGGCAAGCAGGGCGGCGGCGACGCTGGGGGCTCTCATCTGCTGCACTCCAAGGGGGTGTGCTTCCCGTGCCTCCCGAGCGGGGTGCCCGCACGGTGGTGCGCACGGCGGCAGGAGCGTGGAGGGGGTGGACCGGCGGGAACGGGACCGGGAGCCGAGCCCGTTCCCGCCGGGGGCGGCGCCGTCAGGTCAGGGGTGACCGTCGGCCCCGCACTTGACGATCGGGTTGATGCAGTCGTGCACCCGGCGCGCCAGCTCGGCCTCCGGCCACACGTTGAAGAAGTCGCCGTGCATGGTGTAGCCGCCGCCCGAAGCGAGCCGGAACCGCGAGGGGTCCCCGTTGACCGGGTAGCGCAGCACCTGGCGCAGCTTGGGCACCGGCACCGGGTGGGTGGCCGGGCAGTCGCCGTTCACCGGATACGCCATGTGGCTCTTGTGGTCGGCGGAGTCCAGGTCACGGCCGTTCCAGCACTGCGGGAAGTCGAGGTAGGACTCCAGCATGGTGCCGGCCGGGCAGTTGACGAAGTCGTGCGACGCTCCGGCCTCGTTGGCGTGCAGGCAGGACCAGCGCGCGATGGTGTTGTCGTTGACACCGGTCGCCTTGGCGTTGCCCGCCACGATCCGCAGGCCCCGAGGGAAGGGCTGGATCCGCGCGATCACATCGTCGCGGACGCCTTCACCGAGGTAGTAGAAGGTCGTGCCGGTGGGCTCGACGGCGACATTGTCCGCGTACAGGGTCGGTACCCAGTACGACGAGATGTCGACCGTCGGATTGCACGAGCCGCCCGAGACTTCCAGGCTGCTGAGCGTGGAAGCGGCATTGGTCGAATCGTTGCCGAAGAAGCTGTGCATGTGCGAGGCGCCCGGCAGGTTCGGCAGCACGATGGGATCGTCGGGCAGCCGGTGGGTGTACGGGCACTCGGCCAGGAATTCGGCCACTCTGACGGCGCCGGGCGGGATGGTCGGCGGGGTGCTGGCCCCGCCTTCGCCGAACACCTGGAACTCCCAGAGCGAGACGCCCCATTGGGTGGCGCGCTGGGTGGCCAGCAGCCGGACGTACCGTCCGCTGCCGGAGACGTCGAGCGTCTGGTTGCCGCCGGTGCCGTTGGCCGTGGTCTGGATGGTGGTCCAGCTCGTGCCGTTGGCCGAGGTCTGGATCTGGAAGCCCCTGGCGTAGGCGGTCTCCCAGTTGAGCACGACCCGGCTCACCGTGGCGGTGGCGCCCAGGTCGACCTGCAGCCACTGGCCGTCGGCGGCGGCGCTCGACCACCGCGTACCGAGGTTGCCGTCGACGGCCGAGGAGGCGGGGGTGCCGCCGTTCTCGGTCGTCGAGGAGGTGGCCGTGTGGCCCTGGGAGAGCAGCGTGGGTGCGGCCTGCGCGGCCGTCGAGCTGACGTAGAGGGTGGACGCGGTGAGGCCGGTCAAGGCGAAGCCGATGAGCAGGCTCCGCCATCGGCGCGCGGGGCGCCCATGGCGGCGGGTAGGGGTGCGCGTGATCACAACTCTCCTTGTGGGGGAAGGACTTGTCGTCCTGGTGGGGGTGGCCGATCAGAAGAGAGCGCTCTCAGAGTTGGAAGGTAAAGGGATGTCCAGGTCTCGTCAATAGAACTGCCAAAACCCTGGGCGGGCGGTTGCGGGCATGGGGAGGGTTCGCGCCAGAGGGTCGGCCACGGCCCCGGGCGACCCCGGATCGGCCGGTGGTCCCCCGGTTGCCGTCGCCTCCCCACGGGGTGAGGCTGGAGCGTGCGACCGTGTGACTCCCGGTCCGCGCTGCGGACCGGCGGGTACGCGTCAGAGCGGGGTCGTCGGGCCGACCGGTCCGGTCCCACCTGGGCTCCACGAGGTCGCGGGCTTGACGCCTGCGCCGGCCGACTCTCCCGCCCCTCCTGCTCTGCACCGCTCCGCCCGGCTGCCGGGCGGGGACAGACGACAACAGGATTCCCGGCGGGCGTTCGGCGTGCACGGCGGCGGAGCGACAAAGCCTGGGCGGGCTGGAACGGGCCGTGCCGTGCCGGTGACCGGAACACGGCGGCCCGGGCCGGTGCCGCACCGCGCCGGGGGACATCGAGAGGACTCGTGCCATGACGCGTATCGCCATCAACGGATTCGGCCGCATCGGCCGCAACGCGCTGCGGGCCCTGCTCGCACGCGGGAGTGATCTGGAAGTCGTCGCCGTCAACGATCTGGCCGATCCCGCGACGCTGGCCCGGCTACTGGCCTTCGACACCACCGCCGGGCGACTGGGGCGGCCGGTGTCGGTCGACGGGGACTACCTGGTGGTCGACGGTCACCGCATCAGGGTGTTCGCCGAGCGCGACCCGGCGCGGCTGCCGTGGGCCGACCTGGACGTCGACATCGTCCTGGAGTCCAGCGGCCGCTTCACCTCCGCGGAGGCCGCCGGCGCCCACCTCACCGCAGGCGCGAAGAAGGTCCAGGTCAGCGCCCCCTCCAGTGGCGCCGACGCCACGGTCGCGTACGGAGTGAACACCGAGGTGTACGACCCGGCCGCGCACAAGATCGTCTCCAACGCCTCCTGCACCACGAACGCGCTCGCGCCGCTGGCCAAGGTCCTGGACGACCTCGCCGGGATCGAACAGGCCTTCATGACCACGGTGCACGCCTACACCCAGGAGCAGAACCTCCAGGACGGCCCGCACCGCGACCCCCGCCGCGCCCGCGCCGCCGCGGCGAACATCGTGCCCACCACCACTGGCGCCGCGAAGGCCATCGGCCTCGTCCTTCCCGGCCTCGACGGCAAGCTCTCGGGCGACGCCCTCCGCGTCCCGGTCGCCGTCGGCTCGATCGTCGAGCTCAACGCCACCGTCACCCGCGAGGTGACGCGCGATGACGTCCTCGCCGCCTACCGCGCCGCCGCCGAAGGCCCGCTGGCCGGCGTCCTCGAATACTCCGAGGACGCCCTGGTGTCCTCCGACATCACCGGCAACCCCGCCTCGTCGATCTTCGACTCCGCCCTCACCCGTGTCCACGGTCGGCACGTCAAGGTGGTCTCCTGGTACGACAACGAATGGGGCTTCTGCAACCGCGTGGTCGACACCCTCGAACTGCTCGCGGGCTGAACGAGCCGAACGAGCTTGAAAGAGCGGAGAGCTTGAACGAGCCGAACGAGCCGAACGAGCCGAACGAGCCGAACGAGCCGAACGAGCCGGACGGGTCGAACGGAAGCCGTCCCCGACCCGCCGGCCTCGGGGACGTGCCGCCAGGCGGGTAGCCCCGGCCACCCCGGCGCGCCCTTCGGCTACTCCGGGGCGATGACTTCGCCGAGCCGTTCCTCGGTGGGGCCGGCCTGCTGCAGGCCCTGCTCGAAGAGCCAGCGGACGCGTGCCATGACCTCGGGCCGCTGCACCGCCTCGAAGAAAGCCCTCAGCTGTGGCGGGAACTCCTCGTCGTCCGGAAGCGTCAGCGGATTCACCCATTGCTTGAGTTCTTCGACGCCGCGGCGGTCGAAGCGGGCGACCCGCTGCGCGAACGCCGTGACGAAGTCCTCGAACTCGGCGTCAGGGACGGCACGGTTGACGTAGCCGTAGCGCTCGGCGAGGTCCCCGCCGAAGTCCTCCGCGCCCGCCAGGATCTCGATCGCGCGTCCCCGGCCGACCAGCCGCGGCAGCCGCGCGGGGGCGCCGGCGCCCGGGCCCACGCCGGTGGTCATCTCGAACTGGCCGAGAACGGCCTTCTCCCTGCTGGCGAAGCGCACGTCCGTCGCGAGGACGAACTCGCTTCCCGCGCCCCGCGCCCGGCCGCGGATCGCGCTGACGGTCACGACCGGGAGCCTGCTGATCCGGATCAGCGCGTCGACGAAGGGGTGCTGCCCGGTGGGCCCGGCGGGCAGGGCCTCCTGCGGTGCCCCGTCGTCGGCGAGGTCCCAGTGCGCGAGGAAGTAGTCCGGGTTCGCGCTCTCGAACACGATGACCGTGACGTCGGGGTCCGCCTCGGCTGCCTCCACGAGCGAACGCAGTTCCAGGACCATCTGCGAGCCGACGAGGTTGACCGGCGGATTGTCGAAGCTGACACGCCAGAGGGACGGTGACGGTTTGGTGACCTTGACCTGTGCCATGCCGCGAACGTAACCATTCGGTCGGCTGGACGCAGTCCGGGAATCGCGCCGGACGCGCCGGCCGACCGCTCCGATCCGCCGACATGCCCGGGCATACCTGCCGGCGCGGACTGCTCGCGGTGCCGGGTCGCACTCGGCCAACGGGGGGACGACTACGTAAGCTCGCCACCGTTCGGTTGCCGCAACCGCCGGGGACCCCACGGGTCGCGTGCCGCGAGTATTGATGCGCGGGAATATACCCGCTCATGCAAGTATTGTTGCCTCGGGTGTCGCTCTCCTGCGGGAGAGGGGCACCCCGACCCGTCCGGCACCGCGACAACTCCGGAGACTCCGCATGTCCCAGCTGTTCGAGCCATACACCCTGCGGTCGCTGGTCATCCGCAACCGCGTGTGGATGGCTTCCATGTGCCAGTACAGTGCCGCGCCCACCGGGGCGGGCACAGGTACCGCGAACGACTGGCACTTCACCCACCTCGCCGCCCGCGCGGCAGGCGGCACGGGACTGATCCTCACCGAGGCCACGGCGGTCAGCCCCGAGGGCCGGATCACCCCCTACGACCTCGGTATCTGGAACGACACGCAGGTCGACGCCTTCAAGCGGGTGACCGCGTTCCTCAAGGAGCAGGGCGCCGTCGCCGGTATCCAGCTCGCCCACGCCGGCCGCAAGGCATCCACCGAGCGGCCCTGGGCGGACCGCGGCGTGCCGATCGGGCCCGGTGAGCCACTCGGATGGACACCCGTCGGCCCGAGCGCCGTCCCGTTCGGCCCGGCGTCGACCGTGCCGGTGGAACTGACCGAGGACGGCATCGGCCGGATCGTCGGGGAGTTCGCCGACGCGGCCCGCCGGGCGCTCGCCGCCGGGTTCGAGGTGGCGGAGATCCACGGCGCGCACGGCTATCTGCTCCACGAGTTCCTCTCTCCGGACACCAACCGCCGCACCGACGCCTACGGCGGCTCCTTCGAGAACCGCGTCCGCTTCCCGCTGGAGGTCGTCGAGGCCGTCCGCGAGGTGTGGCCGCAGGACCTGCCGGTCTTCTTCCGGATCTCGGCCACGGACTGGCTCAGCGAGAACGCGGACGACGACCGCGAGGGGTGGACCGCGGATGAGAGCGTGGCCTTCGCCAAGGAGTTGCAGGCCCGCGGGGTGGACCTGATGGACGTCTCCACCGGCGGCCTCGTCCCGGATGCCCGCATCCCGGCGGGCCCCGGTTTCCAGGTCCCGTTCGCCGAGCGCGTGCGCGAGGAGGCCGGCATGCCCGTCGCGGCCGTCGGCCTGATCACCGAACCGGCCCAGGCCGAGGAGATCGTGGCCTCCGGCCGTGCCGACGCGGTGCTGCTGGCCAGGCAACTCCTGCGTGACCCGTACTGGGCGCGCCACGCGGCACAGGAGCTCGGCGCTCAGCCGTACGTGCCGCAGCCCTATCACCGCTCCTAGCCCCCAGCCGGGTCACCAGTCCGCGCTGCACCTGCCGCGGCGGCGCGGACGTGACCCGGCTCAGGCTCCGGCCTGCAGGCGCAGGCCCGCCAGGGTCAGCTCCAGCGCGGAGCGGAACTGGTCGACGTCGTCGTGGCCGTCGAACTCGTCGACGATCTCGTGCACGAACGGGAAGTCCTCGGGATCGAGGGCCCGCCAGGCCTGGGCGTAGCGGCCGAGGTACTGGTCGCGATCCACGGCGCCGTCCAGGATCTCCTGGGGCGGTTCCTGGCCCATGTCGATGGCCGAGCCGACGACGACCCCCACGATCGCGGACACGGCGTGGAACCGCTGGCGCGCGCTGAGGTCGAGGCGCAGGGTCTGCCGGCCGAGCCTCTCGTACAGGCGCAGGGAGTTGCTCTGGATGTCGGTGTTGCGCATGAAGTAGGCGCCCAGCCAGGGCCGGTCCACGATCGCGTCGAACAGCGTCACGGCCATGCCGCGAAGGTCGTCGATCGGGTCGTCGCTGCCCGGAAGCCGCTCGATGTCGGCCAGCACCGTGCCGATCACGTGGTCCGTGGCCCGGTCCAGCAGTTCGTCCTTGTTCGCGACGTACCAGTAGATGCTGGCGACGCCGCCGCCCAGGCGCTGCGCCAGCGCCCGGAACGTCAGCGCAGGCGCCCCGGCCTCGTCGAGCAGGGCCACCGACTCGGAGAGCACGGACTCCATCGAGTGCGAAGCCCGTCGGCGTCCCTCGCTCGAACGGTTCTGCAGGCGTGCCATGGCTCACATCCCCTCGCGTCTTGCACAGCATCGAACGTTGTTCTATCGTAACGCATCGTACGTTGTTCGATAGTCGTACGCCGTTCGATCAGAGGACTGTCATGACTACCACCGCCATGCCTCCCAGCTCGTCACGCACCTATCCGTCCCTGCGCGCGGCCTGGATTCCGCTGGCTGCCCTCTGCCTGGCCTTCTTCGTCGAGATGGTCGACAACACGCTGCTGTCGATCGCGCTGCCCACGATCGGCCGCGACCTCGGCAGCGGGACGACCGCGCTGCAGTGGGTCACCGGGGCCTACTCGCTGACCTTCGGCGGCCTGCTGCTCACGGCCGGGTCGATGGCCGACCGGCTCGGCCGCCGCCGGGTACTGCTGGTCGGACTCGCCGTCTTCGGCTCGCTGAGCCTGTGCGTCATCCTCGTCACCACAGCCGGCGAGCTGATCGCCCTGCGGGCCGCACTCGGCATCGCCGCAGCGGCGATGGCCCCGATCACGAACTCGCTGGTCTTCCGGCTGTTCGACGACAAGGCCCTGCGGATGCGCGCCATGACGGTGATGATCATCGTCGGCATGTCCGGCTTCGTCCTCGGGCCGCTGCTCGGCGGCACCGCGCTGGCCCACGTCCGGTGGGAGTGGCTGCTCGTCGTCAACGCCCCCATCGCGGCGCTCGCGTGTCTCGGCGTCCGCCTCGGTGTCCCCGCCGACCGGCCGGAGGACCTCACCAAGGACGCGCTCGACCTGCCGGGCGCGGTCCTGAGCGTCAGCGCCATCGGGCTCGCCTGCTACTCGCTGACCAGCGGCGTCGGCCACGGCTGGCTCTCCGCGATCACCCTCGCCTCGATCGTGGGGGCCATCGTGGCCGGCACGGCGTTCGTCCGGCACGAGCGCCGCAGCTCGGCACCCATGCTGGATCTGGGCCTCTTCTCCAACGGCACCATCCGCGGCGCCGCCATCGCGCAGATCGGCACGTCCATCGCGATGGCCAGCGTGATGTTCGGGTTGATCCTGCACTTCCAGTACGCCTACGGATGGAGCCCGGTGCGGGCCGGGCTTGCCAACCTGCCCATCATCGTGACCATGCTCGCCGCGACCCCGCTGTCCGAATGGCTCGCGCGCCGGTTCGGCCACCGCGTCGCCTGCCTGGTGGGCGCCGCCTGCCTGGCCGGTTCGCTGGCCGGACTCTCCTGGGGCGTCGACCACGGTTACGCCGCCATCGCCGTCTGCATGGTGCTCATGACCGTGGGACTGCGCACCGTGATGACGATCTGCGCGGTCGCACTCGTCGACGCGATGCCGGGCAACCGCACCTCCATCGGCGCGGCCCTCAACGACACCGCCCAGGAGGTCGGTTCCAGCATCGGTACCGCGGTGGTCGGCACCCTGATCGCCGCGCTGGTCACCACCCGGCTCCCGGCGGGCACCTGGAGCAGCCACCTCGTCGCGTCGTTCTTCCACGGCGAGCGGATCACCTACGCCGTGCTCGCCGTCGTCGTCGGGCTGATCGCGGCGGGCGGCGCGCTGAGCCTCACCGACTCCCACAGCGTCGAGGAACCCGCCGCGGAAGAGCCCGCTGCCAAGGAACCCGCTGCCGAACAGGCCGCCTGACCGCGGCGTTCGTCCAGCGCACGACCGACCGGCCGCCTGGAGAAGAGGGCGAGGTGAACCGGCCCGACCGGGCCGTCAGTTCTTCTTCAGCTCTTGTTCAACTCCTCGGCGAGCATCACCAGGATTCCGCTGGGACCTCGCAGGTACGTGAGCTTGTAGATGTCCTCGTAGGTCGCCACACCGCGCAGCGGACGGCATCCGTGTCGTGCCGCCACCTCAAGGGCCTCGTCGATGTCGTCGACCGAGAAGGCGACGCGATGCATGCCGATGTCGTTGGGACGTGTGGGCTCCGACTCGATCGCCTCGGGGTGGATGTACTCGAAGAGCTCAAGGCGGCCGTGACCGTCCGGTGTCTGGAGCATCGCGATGTTGGCGTGATTGCCGTCAAGGCCGACGGCGGTGTCGGTCCATTCACCGCTGACCGTGTCACGGCCGAGGACCGTCAGGCCGAGGTCGGTGAAAAAGGAGATCGCTGCTTCGAGGTCCCGAACGGCGATGCCGACGTTCTCAAGTTTGATGGGCATGCGGTGCATGCTAGCGAGCCGGGCCGATCGGTTCCCGGATCGATATTGATCCCGCGCGCGGCCAATGGGAAGGACATCAGGCATATTTCTGCCCGTCAGGGCGGAATGCCTGCTTCCCTACAACCGAATGCGGCCCGGGGGCGTCCAATCGGCACACCGGCTCGTGGGAGGACATACGTGAAGGCACGAACTTCGCACCACAGCAGCACACCCGGCACACGGCACATACTCGGCTCGGCGATGACGGCGGCCGTGGCCGCGGCGCTCCTGCCGCTGGCCGGGGCGTTCCCGGCCGCGGCGGCCGGCGCGGGCGCCAGCGGCACCGTCGTACAGACCGGCGGGGTTCCGACGCTGGTCAACGGGTCGAGCCAACCCGCGGAACTGCACTTCGACGCGACGCTGCCGGACAGCGCCAGCGGTGAGGTGCACGCGCAGCTCGACATGTCGGACAGCCAGTTCCCGCCCGGCGGATACGACCCCTGGCGGATCACCGGTGCGCTCGGCACCGCGTTGTGCTCGGCGAACGGGGGGACCTTCACGCCCTGCGAGTGGCACACGCCGGGACACGACGAGCCCGGCGTCGGCGAGATCCTGCTCGACCTGCCGACCGTCGCGGCCGCGCCGACGGTGCACTACGACGTGAAGGTCACCGTCAACGAGAACTTCCTCCCTGAGGACCAGGACATCACCGCCGCCGTCGACGTGACGTCGGCGACCGGCACCGCGCTGGCCACCGGCCCGCTGTCGATGCACTTCCATCGGGTGGCGACCCGCGGCGAGGAGACCGCGGTCTACGCGGTCGACAAGGCCGGTGTGCTCTGGCAGTATCGCGGGACCGCGAACGCGACCGCGCCCTTCCAGCCCCGGATCAGGATCGGCGGCGGCTGGCAGGTCTACGACCTGATCACCAAGGTCCAGCCCACCAGCGCGTCCGGCTGGGGCGACCTGGTCGCCCGCGACCGCTCCGGCGTCCTCTGGTACTACCAGGGTACCGGCGACCCGGCACGGCCGTTCGCCCCCCGGGTCCGCGTGGGTGGCGGCTGGGGGCAGTACACGGCGATCACCTCCGGCGGTCAGCACGCGTACAGATCCGTCCTGGTGGCACGCGACTCCGCCGGCCACCTGTGGTCGTACGCCAACACCGGTGACGCCGCACGCCCCTTCGAGCGGCGCGTCCTGGCCGGCCACGGCTGGAACATCTACAACCTGCTGGCCCACGTCGGCAACGGCGGGCTGGGGCAGGAGGCGTCCGGGGTGATGGGACGGGACACCTCCGGCGTGCTGTGGAAGTACGACGGCTCCCGGGGCACCGACAGCCAGCCGTACGCACCACGGGTGCGGGTCGGCGGCGGCTGGCAGATCTACGACGTCATCACCAGCGCGGGCGACGCGAACTTCGACTACCGCGGTGACGTGATCGCCCGCGACGGCGCCGGCAAGCTGTGGCTCTACACCGGCACGACGAACTACAGCGTGCTCAACACGCGCACCCTGGTCGGCGGCGGCTGGCAGATCTACACCACCATCGTCTGATCCGGACGGGACCCGGGAGCCCGGCCGCACGAGCTGATCACGCCCCATCGATCGGCGGAACGCGGGCCGGGCGCCGGGTACCTTGTCCCCGACGCCCACCGGGACCGGCGGGCCGGCCTGGCGCCGTGCCCGGGCACGGGAGTACGGGCACCCCGCGCGGGGAGTCGCACAGGGTGCTGGTCGGGCGATCGGCGAGAGGAGGCGGCACGGTCGTGTGGACCGAGATACCGGAGGCGGACCTGCTGTCGGCCGGCCGCTTCGAGGAGCACCCGGGCAACGTCGTCTACCGCGACCGCGGCGCGCGGAACTGGATGGTCAGCCTCACCGTCTCCGGGAGCGCCGAATACTTCGCCGGTGACCGCCGCCTGACCACCGGCCCCGGCGACCTGGTCGTCATCACCCCGGGGACGCCCCAGCACTACCGAGCCTGCGGGGACGGTCCCTGGGGCTATTGGTGGACCCACTTCCAGCCCCGGCACAGCTGGTTCGACTGGCTGCGGTTGCCCGAGTTCGCCCCCGGCCTCAGCGTCGCCCGGCTGGGGCAGGAGCACGGGCTGCGCCACGCGGACGCGGCCTTCGCGCGTGTGCACCGCAACGCCATGTACGCCACCGTCGACGCCCCGCAGGGCCGCGTACCGGTCTCCCGCGGTCCCCGGCACGGTGCCTACGCCACCGAACTCGCCCTCAACGGCATCGAGGAACTGCTGCTGATGGCCGCCGTCGAGCACGAGTCCCGCGCCGAGCCCGGGCAGGACCCGCGGGTGCGCCAGGTGCTCGACCAGATCGCCGCGGACCCCGCGGCACCCCTCCGCGTCGACCAGTTGGCCCGCGGGGTCGCGCTCTCACCGTCCCGGCTCGCCCACCTCTTCCGCGCCGAGACCGGCGACTCCATCGGCAACGTGGTGCTGGCGGCCCGGCTGCGGCGCGCCGCGACCCTGCTGGAGACCACCGGACTGCCGGTCGGCCGGATCGGCGCCGAGGTCGGCTTCGCGTCGCCCTACTACTTCAGCCGCCAGTTCCGGCGGCGCTTCGGCGTGCCGCCCACGGCCTACCGGGCCGGCAACGGGCGGGACCGGCCCGGCAGATGATCAGGCACCGACGGCGGGACGACCGGGTTCCCAACGGTCAGCGACGTGCGGCCGAACCTTCCCGCCGGTAGCAGCTTCCGGCAAAACTCCGGCTCATGACTGCATGGCCGCCCCTGTCGGCGCCTGCATAGCCTTCCCGCGTGTCAGCGCGTCGCTGCCGCCTCGTCAGCCTTGTCGACCATGGGGGAGACCCGTGCATCCGCAAACCCAGACCGTCCGGCGCCGCTCGGTTCTCGCCGCCGGGACCGCGGCCGCTGTCACCGCCGCCGTCGGCACCGCAGCCCGCGCGACCCCTGCCGCTGCCGACACCCTCTCGACCAACGGCTACGTCGACGTCCAGCTGGTCAACATCACCGACCTGCACGGCTACATCGCCCCTCCCGGCCCCAGCGAGGGCGGCACGATACCCGACCCGGCCGGCGGCTCGCCGATCGTCACCGGGGGCGCCGCGTATCTCGCCACCCACCTCAAGCGGATCAGGGAGAGCCACTCCAACTCCCTCTTCTTCTCGGCCGGCGACAACTTCTCCGGATGGGCGTACTACGCCGACATCCAGAACAACGAGTCCACCATCGAGGTCCTCAACGCGATGGGCCTGCAGTTCTCCTCGCTGGGCAACCACGAGCTGGACAAGGGCATGGACTTCACCATGAACCACATGGTGCGCGGCAAGCACTACCCCTACGACGCGCCCTTCGAGAGCTTCCCGCTGTCCACCGGCCGGCGCTTCAAGGGCGCCAACTGGACGTACTACAGCGGCAACGTGGTGCACCGCGCCGACGGCAGCCAGCTGCTGCCGTCCTGGAACATCGAGTACGTGCGGGGCCCCGGCGGGCGCCGGCTGCCCATCGGCTTCATCCACATCACCGTCGAGGGCTGTGTCGAGGGCCCGAACTTCAACTGCTCCTACCAGCCCACCCTGAAGACCACCGATCTCATCGACAGCGCCAACCGGTCCGCCGCCGAGCTCAAGGCGCGCGGCGTCCACGCGCTGGTGGTCGTCATGCACGAGGGCGGTTACGCGGGCGACGACTACAACTCCGGCAGCAGCCCCACCGGGCCCGCCTTCGACCTGGCGGCCAAGGCCGACCCCGACATCGGGGTGATCGTCACCGGCCACTGGCACTGCCGCTTCAACATGATGATCAACGACCCGAACGGGGTGCCCCGCCCGGTCGTCGAGGCCGGCTACTACGGCCAGCTCATCAACGAGATCACCATCAAGCTGGACGCGCGCACCGGGAAGATCGTCCGGGAGCTGACGACGTCCACCAACCACGCCGTCACCCGCGACGTCCCCCAGGACGCCGAGATCGCCGACATCGTGGCCTACTGGACCGGCCGCGCCACCAAACTGGACGCCACCCCCATCGCCCGGCAGACCGGCGACCTCACCCGCGCGGCGGGCCCCTCCGGCGAGTCCACGCTCGGCAACCTGGTCGCCGACTTCCTGGTCTGGGAGTCCACCCAGTACGCCGAGAAGGGCGCCGACCGCGCTCCGCACCGCGCCGACCTCGCCATCTTCCCGAGCAAGCCCCCCAAGGCACGCTCCGCCCTCGGCGGCGACCTGCCCTACGCCAAGGGCACCGCGGCCGGCGACACCGACGGCGTGATCCTCTTCGGCGAGGCATGGAAGGCGTACGGCTTCGACAGCCCCAACATGTCCGCGACCTACACCGGCGCGACCATCCACGAGGCGCTCGAGGAGCAGTGGCAGACCACCGCCGGCGGCAGCGTGGGCTTCTACCCGCTGGCGGTGTCCGACGAGGTCCGCTACGTCTACGACACCTCGAAGCCGGTGGGTTCCCGCGTCGACCCGGCGACGGTCACCATCAAGGGGAAGCCGCTCGACCTGGACGGCAGTTACCGGCTGGCGACCAACGCCTACACGATGCTCGCCTACGACGGCTATGACGCGCTGACCAGGTACACCGACCCGGTCCGCCACTCCCTCGACCACGAGGGCTTCGTCCGCTACCTGCGCACCAGGAAGACCGTCACCCCGCCGCCGCTGGGCAGGGCGACGCCCGCGCAGCAGGCCTGAGGTGCCGGCCCCGGCGGTCCCGTTGTCGTCCGGGCGGCGTGCGGGCACCGTGAACGCATGGGACTGATCGTGCTGGTGGCCGCCGCGGCCGGCGTCGCCGCCTGGTGCTCGCGCTCGGCCCGTCGCCCTGCCGGGCGCGGGCCGGCGCGGTCGCCGTGCGCGTTCTGGCTGCTGTGGGGGCTCGCGGCGATCGCGGTGCTCGGGATCGTCTGGGCGATCGCGGCCTCCAGGAATTCCTCCTTCTTCCCCGCCGGCTTCTGAATATCCCCCTCCGTATCCAGGGGAATCGTGGGGTCCGTATGTGAGAATTCCGGATTCCGGACAGCCGGATTTCCGGGGCGCCTTCTTTCGGCGCCTGATTGGGCTCTTTCTTCCCCTACTCCTTTCCGGCGGCCTTTGCTAGCCTCGCACTGCCTGAGCTGGCTTGAGCAGTTGAGGCGGTGCCGGTTGAAGACGGCGGAGATCTTCGGCATGTCATCTGGGAAAAGGCTCGGTCCATAGCATTTCGACCGAAGGAACTGGCATGCCGGGAAACAGCAGAAGACGTCTCCGCCGTTCGCTGACGATATTGGGCGCCGCGGTCTCGCTCGTGGCGCTCGGCCTCCAGGGCGCGTCCGCGCAGCCCGCACCCCCGGGACAGACCGGGACCGTTCCCCGCCGGCACTGCCGTCGGCGCCGGCGGGGCCCATGCCGACCGGGTGACGAACCCCGACGCGTCGCTGGCCAAGGGCTGCCGGACCTCGGACGACCGTGCCGTCACGCTGGCCTCGGACGCCGACGGGCTGCACGTGATGACCGCGGACAGCTCCGCCGCCTACGCGTGGAAGAGCGTCACCACCCTCGCGGAACCCGGGATGAACGCCGACCTGTGGGTGGGCAACTACTGCCTCACCGACCGGTCGCACGCGGTCGTGGTCTACGCGCCGCGCGCGTTCACCAACAAGGAAGAGCTGATGGAGCGCGGCGCGTTCACCGCCGTGGTGGACCTGGACACCGGCGCCGCCACCAAGCTCCCGGTGACCGCGTCGCTCGCGTACTTCGACCCGTCCTGCGACACGGTGACCCACACCGCCGTGGTCACCCAGATCAAGGACGACCAGACCAAGCTGGTCAGCATCTCGGCGCAGGGCAGGCCCACGGCCGTCGCCACCGTGCAGGGCGAGGTCACCTCGGCGACCCCGACCGCCGGCGGGCTGGTCGGCGCGCTGGACCACCGGGTGGTGCGGATCGCCGCGTCGGGCGCGACCACCACGCTGGCCACCACCGACTACGTGCCGTACGGCATGCACCCGGACGCGGACGGCGTCGTCGTCTTCCTCGACCAGACCGCGAAGAGCCAGCACGCCAAGAGGATCCACGGCGGCAAGGTCGGCGTGCTCGCCACCGGCGGCCTGTCGTCGCTCGGCCTGACCGAGGGCGCCGGCGGGCAGGTCTTCCTGTCCGGCAGGCCCACCTCGACCGCGGCCCTGCCGGCGCACGTGAGGAAGGTGACGGCGCAGGCCTCGGCGGACGTCTCCACCCGCGGGGCGCTGGCCGTCACCTCGGCGGCCACGGCCGCCGTCGACGCGCAGCTGGCCGACCCGGGCAGCCCACCGGCGGCGGACGCGGCCGGCCGGGTGAGGGTGCAGGCCCAGGTCACCGCGACCGGCCACGCCGTCACCTTCGACGCCGCGGCAGGCGCGACCGGCGACCAGGCCGCCGCGCAGGGCAACGCGGTGTCGCCGTCGCTGGCGGCTCCTCAGAGCGCGACGGCCAAGGCGGCCGCCGGCTCCGCGTCCCCGAACGTCGTCACATCGCCGTCGGGCGACACGACGGCCCCGGACCGCTACTGCTCCATCACCCGCAACGACCCGCACCAGCAGGCGCTGCAGCCGACCCCGAACCAGGTCGAGTGGGCCGTCGACATGGCCATCCGCGGTGACCTGACGTCCACCTGGGTCACCCAGGGCGGCCGGCGCACCACCGAGGGCATCGGCACCGCCAACCCGCAGGGCACCGTCGCGCTGCCGCCGCTCACCGGTGGTGGTCGCATCCCGGCGGCGGTGCTGCTCGGCGTCCTCGCCCGGGAGTCCAACCTGTGGCAGGCGGAGGGCGGTGTCATCCCCGGCCAGACCGGCAACCCGCTGGCGTCGACCAACGGCTACTACGGCCACCCGGCGGGCAGCGATCTCGGCCTGGGCTACTGGGTGATCAACTGGGAGAACTCCGACTGCGGTTACGGCGTCGGCCAGATCACCGACGGCATGCGGCTGGCCTCGCACCCCAAGGGCTCCGTGCCCGCGCTGCCGGCCGCCCAGCAGAAGGACATCGCCCTCGACTACACCTTCAACATCGCCAAGGCCGCCCAGATGCTGGCCGGCAAGTGGAACGAACTCCACGCGGCCGGCCAGAAGATGACGATCAACGACGACAGCGCCTCGAAGATCGAGAACTGGTTCGCCGCGGTCTGGAACTACAACGAGGGCTACAACACCCCCGGCTCCGACGCGTCGGGCAACTGGGGCCTCGGCTGGTACGGCAATCCGGCGAACCCGATCTACAAGTCGACCCGGCTGGCCTTCCTGGACACCACCCTCGACGCGGCTGCGAACTCCGACGCCGCGCACCCGCAGGACTGGCCGTACCAGGAGCGCGTGCTGGGCTTCGCCGCCTGGTCCATCGACACCACGCGCTCCTACTCCTCCGACGGCACCCAGGACGCCCCCGGCGCGGCCGGCTTCTCCAGCGCGGGCTTCTCCCCGGCGTGGTGGCCGGGGGGTTCACCGGGCACCGGTGACCTCAACCGGCAGAACGTCAAGCCGCCGCTGGCCACCTTCTGCACGCAGGCCGGCAACGCCTGCAGCGTCAGCTCCCCGCCCACCTGCGAGACCAACGGGCAGCACGACGCGACCTGCGACCCGCCGCACTGGTGGCACCGGGCGAACACCACCTGGAAGCCGGACTGCGTCAACACCTGCGGTCAGGAGACGCTCAAGTACGCCACCCTGCGCACCGAACTGCTGGAGCGCGTGCACCAGCTCGCGCCGAACGCCCGGATCGCACTGCTCGGCTATCCACTGCTGTTCGACACCTCGGCCGTCGAGTGCGCCGACCCGGCCGGTGACACCGACCAGATCGCGGCCTGGGGCGCGTACATGAACAGCGATCTGCAGACGGCGGTCGCCCAGTCGAACACCGCTGGGAAGGCGGTCTTCTGGGCGCCCACGGCCGAGTTCTCGGGCCATCTGCTGTGCGACGGCAGTCCGGGTCTGCACGGCTTCACCAAGACACCGTCCAGTGACGTCGCATCCGATCCCCAGTGGTCGGTGACGGCCCCGAGCAGCATCGAGTCCTACCACCCGAACGACAACGGAGCGGGTTACTACGCCGCAGCCCTGATGCACGTGCTGGGCAACATCTCGTAGCGCGGTCGTCGCCCGGCAGCGGGGTGCCGGGCGACGGTCCACCAGCGGCGACGAGTCGCCCCCGCACGCGCGGACCCCTGCCGTCCGGCCACGCGCCCGCAACTGTCGCTACTGCTCCTGGGCGTGGCGGATCGCGTCGAGGACGATGTGGGCCACGTGGCCGTCGGTGAGGGTGTACTCGATCTCGCGCGCTTCACGGCGTGCGGTGACGATGTGCGCGGAGCGCAGGACGCGCAGGTGCTGGGAGACCAGGGGCTGGCTGACGCCGAGCGCGGTGACGAGCTCGTGGACGCGCTTGCCGCCCTCGGCCAGTTCACTGACTATGCCGAGCCTGACCGGTGAGGCCAGCGATTTGAGCAGCTCTGTCGCCGCCTGCAGGGCCTGTATGCGGTCGACGGCTTCCGCGGGCTCCGGCCCGGAGGGCCCGGAGGCACTTGTCGTCATATGCGCACATTAGCATGTGAGAACGACAATCACCTGGGTGCGAGCGGACCGGTCAGTGCTCGTCCCAGTGCCCCTGGTGGGCGGCGTGGCGGTGTCCGTCGTGCACGAAGTCCGTGTGGTCCTCATGTGGAACGGCGACGTGTCCGCACTGCGCGCCGTGCTCGTGGCTGTGTCCTTCGTGCGCTGTGTGCCGGTCGGCGGTGCAGTCGTCGACGTGGTCGCCGTGCGTGCGGTGGAGGTGTCCCTCGTGCGCGTAGTCGACGTGGTCCTCGTGCGGGATCGCCACATGGCCGCAGCCGTCGCCGTGAGCGTGCTGGTGGCCGGCGTGGGGGTGGTGGTCAACGGTATGGGACACGGAGAACTCCTCGCTCGCGCTGCCGGCTGTCCCGGCTCGGTCTAATATATTGCAACATTAGCATATGGCGACCTTTGCATGTATCACGCCACGCGCCACACCTGTGGGCCACGCGCCGAGCCGCCGGGGTGAGGGGCACTCGGGTCAAGAGATGGCAACGATTGTCATATCGAGGATGGCGACCTGGTGGTGAAATTCGTTTTCATCTAGCGTGGGCAGTCGACCGACCGTGCCGGTGCCCGCTGTGCCTGGCTTGATGGAGGAGTTTCCGCACCATGAAGGCTGCCCTGTCCCGTTCCACCGCCCGCCGTCCCTGGCGGTCCGCCGCCGTCGCGGGCGCCGCCGCACTCGCCGCGACGACCCTCGCGGCGTGCTCGACCTCGTCCGCCCCGGACTCGTCGGGGGGCGACAAGTCCGAGGCCGCGCCCGCTGGTTCGGGGGGCGGGAAGACCGTCCAGGTGGTGGCCGCGGAGAACTTCTGGGGCAGCGTCGCGAGCCGGCTCGGCGGCGGGCACGTCAAGGTCACCAGCATCATCGACAACCCCGACGCGGACCCGCACGACTACGAGCCGACGGCCTCCGACGCCCGTACCGTCGCCGGCGCGCAGTACACGATCGTCAACGGAGTCGGCTACGACGCGTGGGCCGACAAGCTGCTGTCCGCCAACCCCGCCCCCGGCCGCACCAGCCTGGAGGTCGGGGACCTGGTGGGGATCAAGCCAGGCGGCAACCCGCACCGCTGGTACTCGCCCGCCGACGTCCACCGGGTGATCGAGCGGATCACCGCCGACTACAAGAAGATCGACCCGGCCGACGCCGCCGACTTCGACAAGCTGAAGACCACGTTCGAGGCGCAGACCCTCGGCACCTACAACCAGCTGATAGCGGGTATCAAGGCGAAGTACGCGGGCACCCCGATCGGCGCGTCGGAGTCCATCGTCAGCCCGCTCGCCGACGGGCTGGGCCTGAAGATGCTCACCCCCTACTCGTTCCTGAGTGCGATCAGCGAGGGCACCGACCCGACCGCCCACGACAAGGCGCTGATCGACCAGCAGATCAAGGGCAAGCAGATCAAGATCTACGTCTACAACAGCCAGAACGCCACGCCCGACGTGCAGCAGCAGGTCAAGGAGGCCAAGGCCGAGGGCATCCCGGTGGCCACCGTGACCGAGACCCTCACCCCGGCCGGCGCCTCCTTCGAGGACTGGCAGGTCCGGCAGTTGCAGGGCATCCAGCAGGCGCTGGCGAAGGCCACCGGGAAGTGACGGCGGTGAAACCGATGACCAGGGCCGGCGCCGTGGCCCACAGGACGGCAGCACCGCGGCCGGCGGCGCGCGCGCCCGAGCCGCCGGCCGCGGTGGTCTCGCTGCGCGACGCCTCCGTACGAGTCGGCGGGCGCACGTTGTGGTCGGGGGTCGATCTGGAGGTCGGCGCCGGGGAGTTCGTGGCGGTGCTCGGGCCCAACGGTGTGGGCAAGTCCACGCTGGTCAAGGTGCTGCTCGGGGTGCTGCCGCCGGCCACGGGCGAGGTCCGGGTGCTCGGCGCGGCGCCGGGCAGGGCGGGGGAGCAGGTCGGTTACCTGCCGCAGCGCCGCAGCTTCGACGCCTCCTTGCGGATGCGCGGAATCGACGTCGTGCGGCTCGGCTGGGACGGCGACCGCTGGGGCGTGCCGCTGCCCTGGGCGCCCGGGCGCAAGGCCGCCGCCGCGCGGATCCGCGAGGTCATCGAGATGGTCGGCGCGTCCGGATACGCGCACCGGCCGATCGGGCAGTGCTCCGGCGGCGAGCAGCAGCGGCTGCTGATCGCGCAGGCACTGGTCAGGCGCCCCGAACTGCTGCTGCTCGACGAGCCGCTCGACAGCCTCGACCTGCCGAACCAGGCCGCGGTCGCCGCTCTCATCGGCCGGATCTGCTGCGAGGAATGCGTGACGGTCGTGATGGTCGCGCACGATGTCAACCCGATCCTGTCCCGCCTGGACCGCGTGGTCTACCTCGCCGAGGGCGGCGCCGTGTGCGGTACCCCAGCCGAGGTCATCACCTCCGAGACCCTGACCCGCCTGTACCGCACCCCGATCGAGGTGCTGCGCACCACCGACGGCCGCCTGGTGGTCGTCGGCCAGCCCGAGGCGCCCGCGCTGCACACCGACCGGCACACCGGACGGGGAGAGGGCCCGTCATGACGACGCTGACCGTACTGGCCGGCGGATCCCCCGACTGGTCGTGGAACCTCCTGACGGACCTGCGGGCGATGTGGGCGTATCCGTTCATGCTCAACGCCTTCAGGGCCGGCACGATCGTGGCCGTCGCGGCCGGCGTCATGGGCTGGTTCATGGTGCTGCGACGGCAGAGCTTCGCCGGCCACACCCTGGCTGTCGTCGGCTTCCCGGGGGCCGCCGGTGCGATCCTGGTCGGCGTCAGCGCAACTTACGGCTACTTCGCCTTCTGCGTGACCGCGGCCCTGGCCATCGCCGCCATCCCGCGGGCGGGACGGAACGCCGACAGCGCGGAGTCCGCGCTCACCGGCACCGTGCAGGCGTTCCTGCTCGCGTGCGGCTTCCTGTTCACCGCTCTTTACAAGGGGCTGCTCGGCGGGACGACGTCGCTGCTTTTCGGCAGCTTCCTGGGCATCACCACCACCCAGGTGTGGGTGCTCCTGGCCGTCGCGGCCGTCGCCCTGGGGGTGCTTTCGGCCATCGGACGGCCGCTGCTGTTCGCCTCGGTCGACGCCGACGTCGCCGCCGCCCGCGGGGTGCCGGTACGGGCGCTGTCCACCGCCTTCCTCGTCCTGCTGGGTGTCGCCGCCGCCGAGGCCAGCCAGATCACCGGCACCCTGCTGGTGTTCGCCCTGCTGGTGATGCCCGCCGCCACGACACAGGCCGTCACCGCGAGCCCGCGTCTGAGCCTCGGCCTGTCGGTGGTCGTCGCCGTCGCGGTGACCTGGCTCGGGCTGACCGCCGCGTACTACTCGCCCTATCCGATCGGGTTCTGGGTGACCACCTTCGCCTTCTGCGCCTACGTGCTGGCCCGGCTCGGCCGGCTGGCCGCCGACCGACTGCCGCACCCGACCGCGTCACGGCTGCCTGCGGGAGGCCCGGCATGACCTCCACCGGCACGGCGATGTCGTACCTGTCCGCACCCGGGTGGGCCTCCGCCCTCGGCCACCCCTTCTTCCAGCACGCCCTGCTCGCCGGCACCGCCATCGCGGCCGCATGCGGCCTCGTCGGCTACTTCCTCGTCCTGCGCGCCCAGGTGTTCACCGGCGACGCCCTCAGCCACGTCGCCTTCACCGGCGCCCTGGCCGCCCTCGCCTACGGAGCCGACCCCCGGATCGGCCTGTACGCGGCCACCATCGGCGGCGCCGTGCTGCTCGGCACCCTGGGCAGACGCGGCCGGGCCGACGACGTGGCCATCGGCAGCGCCTTCTCCTGGGTCCTGGGCCTGGGCGCCTTCTTCCTGACCCTCTACACCACCTCCCGCAGCTCGGGAAACGGCGGCGCCGGGGTCAACGTCCTGTTCGGCTCGATCTTCGGCCTGTCCGCCGGCCACGCGCTGACCGCCGCGCTGGTGGGCGCCGGGATCTGCGCCGCGGTGCTGTTCGCCACCCGTCCGCTGCTGTTCGTGTCCGTCGACGAGGCGGTGGCGGCCGCCCGCGGGGTCCCCGTACGCCTGCTCGGATTCGCCTTCCTCGCACTGACCGGCGCGTGTGCGGCCGAGGCCACCCAGGCGGTCGGCTCGCTGCTCATCCTCGGCCTGCTCGCCGCCCCCGCCGGCGCGGCCCAGCGCATGACCGCGCGCCCCTACCATGCGCTGGCGCTGTCCGCCGGTCTCGCGGTCGCCGAGATGTGGACCGGCCTCGGCCTGAGCTACGCGATCCCGCGCACGCCGCCCAGCTTCGCCATCCTGGCGACGGCCACCGCGGTCTACGCCGCCACGTACGTCCCCGGGCTGCGGATACGTATCCCCGCGCCGGCCGGCTGACATGAGCGGTGACGAGCCCACGCCGCCGGCCGGCGACGTCGCCCTCATCGGCCGCCGCACCGCGCAGCGCGCCACCGTCGTGGCCACGTTCATCGACAGCGGGGACTTCACCAGAGCCCAGGCGCTGCACATCCGGCTGCTCGCGGCCGGCCGGCGCGTCGGGCTGAGCACCGTCTACCGGACGCTGAGCGTGCTCGCCGACGCCGGCCGGGCCGACGTCGTCCGCGAACCCGGGGGCGAGCGCCTCTTCCGCTACCGCCCCGCGGCAGGAACACCGCCACTTCCTGCTGTGCCGGGTGTGCGGCCTCGGCCTGCCCGTCGACGCCGGTCCCATCGAGCGCTGGGCCGCGGCGATCGCGGAGTCCTCCGGTTACCGCGACGTCGGGCACACCGTCGAACTCACCGGCACCTGCCCTGACTGCCGCAGCGAAGGTGCGGGCGGCGGCATGTGACGTCGCGCCGGCCCGCCGCCCGGTGACGCGCGGGCACCCGCCCGCACGCGCGGGCGGGCGCCCGGTGCCTTCCGCACCGGGAGCCCGCCGGCCGACCCGCTCGGGGAGGGGCGGGAGCGGGCCGTACCGGTCGCCCCCGCCCGGATCCGGCTCAGTACGTGGTGGGGACGTAGGTGTAGCAGTAGGTGGAGTTGTCGTCCAGGTCCCAGACCTTGTTGCCGGTCTTCGGGCCCACGATGCCGTCCGCCTTGCCGTTGGTCGTGAGGTGGTAGTACTTCTGGAAGGCCTTGATGCCCGCCTCCGTCTTGGACCCGTAGCGGCCGTCCTCGTCGAGGATGGGCGTGGGCACCGGCGAGGCGTTGATGGCGGCCTGGACGCACCAGACGCCGTGGGAGTTGTTGGTCTGGCCGGGGCCGATCCAGCCGGCGGACGTGGAGGCGGTGGCAGTGCCGGCCATGATGCCGGTCGCGATCCCCGCGGCGGCCACGGCGATGCCTGCCTTCCGCGTGATTCCGGTGAACAGCGTTCGCATGATGTCTCTCCTGCGTCGAAGGTGCGGGCCGGGCGCCGGGGCGGCGGACGTAAGGCGGTGTGCCTCTCAGAACGCGTCCCGGTTGCCCGAACTTGCCTGCGTCGAGCCTGCGTTCCGGCGTGCCCCGGTGCCCAGCGGTGGCCGCCAGGTGAGGTGACAGCGGGACGGGCCGCCCCGTGACCTGCTGCGACACGGCACGGGACGAGGTCGCGTCGGGACGCGGAAGCCGCCCCGGCCCGGCGGCGTCCGCCGCCCGCCCCGCGCCACCCCGGTCCCCGGTGACCCTCCTGGACCTCAACGCCGCGCCGCCGCACCGCAGGTGGGCGGGCGGGACGTCCCGCGAATCCCTCACATGTCCGGAGGACGTGGCCGGGCGCAGCCGTCCAGCTGAGAGTTGACCCGGAGTCCGGCGGACCGGCGATCGGCCGATCGCACGGTGGACGGCGCCGGTCACCCGGCGGCGTTGTCCCGGGACACCGCTGACGCGGCACCCCTCGCACGGACCCCTCGCACGGACCCACGGCAGTACACCCACGCTCGACGAGAGGAACGCAGGCCATGACCGGAGAGCTCATGAATGCACGCGGGAGCCGCAGGCGCCGATCCGCCTTCGCCGGCGCGCTCGCGGCCGTCCTGATGTCCGGCGCGATGCTGGCCGGCCCGGCCGCCACCGCGCTGGCGTCGGCACCGGCGCCGGCATCCCTGTCGGCGGTGTCGGCGGCGTCCGTCGCCGACGTCAAGCTGGCGCAGGCCGATCTCAACGGCCTCGGGTACGACGCGGGAAGCGTCGACGGGGTCAGCGGCCCGCAGACGCAGGCAGCGGCCGAGGCCTTCCAGTCCGACCGGTGCCTCGGCGTCGACGGGATCATCGGGCCGCAGACGCTCGGCGAACTGCAGACCGTCGTCAAGGCGGTCCAGGGCAAGGCCGGAGTCGGCCAGGACGGCGACTACGGACCTGACACCACCGCGGCCGTCAGGACCTACCAGAGCGCGCACCAGCTGACGGCCGACGGCATCGCAGGCCCGGACACGATGAAGTCGATGGGCATCACGCGGCTCGTCACCAGCTGCCACAGCACCAACGCCCAGCGCGCGGAGATCGTCTACGTGGCCAAGGGCCAGCTGGGCGTGCGGGCGGACTCCCGCAACTGCGTGCCCGGCAAGCCGTACAGCATCTGCGCGGACTGGTGCGCGGCCTTCGCCACCTGGGTGTGGCGCGACGCCGGCGAGAACATCCCGTTCATGACCTACGTGCCGGACGTCTACGACTGGGCGGTCGGCCACGGCCGCTGGTACGGCACCAGCCAGCTGCACTCCGCCCTGCCGGGCGACCTGATCATCTTCGGCAGCGCCAACAACCGCTACCACATCGGGGTCGTGGACCACGTCAGCGGCTCGACCGTCTACGTCATCTCAGGGAACACCTCCAACCCGAGCAACTCCGCCCAGATCGGGGTCTACGACAAGGGCTACGCCCTGTCGAGCTCGGTCTTCTACGGGCTGGTCCGCCCGTGAGCAGCCGAGCGCACGTTCCGACGGACACGAGGACGACCGGTGGACGGAGCACGCACATGACCAGGCATCTCGCCGCGGCCGTCGCGGGCCTGGCGCTGCTTGCGGGCACGCCCTGGGGCGTCGCCCAGGCGTCGGCGGCCGCGCCCGCCGGCCCGGCCGTCCACTGGCACGAGGACGCCGACCACATGGGGTCGGGGCTCGCCGCCCGGACGCCCGCCGGGGCCGTCGCGGGCTCCGGGCAGGCACTCCGGGCCGCCGCCGGCACGCTCAAGGGCCTCGACGTGAGCGCGTATCAGGAGAACATCAACTGGGCGTCCGTCGCCGCGGGAGGAGCTTCCTTCGCCTACGTCAAGGCGACAGAGGGCGTCGACTACACCAGCGGCCAGTTCTCCAAGCAGTACAACGGGTCGGCAGCGGCCGGCCTCATCCGGGGGGCCTACCACTTCGCCCTGCCCGACGCGTCCAGCGGGAGCAGCCAGGCCGACTACTTCGTGGCCCACGGCGGCGGCTGGTCGGACGACGGCAAGACGCTTCCCGGCGCGCTCGACATCGAGTACAACCCCTACGGTGCGACCTGCTACGGCCTGAGCCAGAGCGCGATGACGTCCTGGATCACCGCCTTCAGCAGCGAATACCACGCCAAGACGGGGCGTTACCCGGTCGTCTACTCGACCCGGGACTGGTGGTCGAGCTGCACCGGCAACTCCGCCACGCCGGGCCGGCTCGACCCGCTGTGGATCGCCGACTACGGGGGCGCGCCGACCCCGCTGCCGAACGGCTGGAGCACGTACACGATCTGGCAGAACGCCGCCGGCGGGACCTTCCCCGGCGACAGGGACGTCTTCAACGGCACCGCCGCCGGTCTCGCCGCTTTCGCCCACGGCACGTACACACCTCCGCCGCCGCCACCCGGCAGCGGCTGGCCCGTGGTGTCGCAGGGCACGACCGGCCACAGCGTGACGGCTGTCCAGTACCTGCTCGACGCGCACGGCTCCGCCCTGGCGGTGGACGGTGACTTCGGCCCTGCCACCAGGAGCGCGGTGGTGGCCTTCCAGAGCAGCAAGGGCCTGACCGCCGACGGCGTCGTCGGGCCGAACACCTGGCAGGCGCTCATCATCACCGTGAAGGAGGGCGACAGCGGATCGGCCGTGAAGGCGGCGCAGGACGAACTGTCCGCGCACGGCCACAGCGTGACGGTGGACGGCGAGTTCGGTCCTGCCACCAGGAGCGCGGTGGTCGCGTTCCAGAGCGGCAAGGGCCTGACCGCCGACGGCGTCGTCGGGCCGAACACCTGGCAGGCGCTGGTGTCCTGAAACAGCCGCCGCAGGAGCAGGGGAGTGGAGCAGGGGCCCGGCACCGGGCCCCTGCTCCGCCCGGTGCTCCCGGATCCCGCCTCGCGGACGACAGGGCGGCGCCGTCAGGACGCCACGCGGGCGGTGAAGCACTGCCGCGAGCCGGCCGCCGGCTGGAGGCAGACCCGCACGTCGTGACGTGTCCCCAGCACTGCCATGGGCGTGTGGACGTAGCCCGTGGCGTCCAGCGTGTCGGTCACCCGGACGTCGTTCGTACGCCCCCCGGCCGTACCGACGTCGATCCGGTCTCCCACCCGCGACATGCTCAGCCGCGCCCATACGGTGAGGCAGCGCGGGCTGTAGCGGATGTCGATCACCTCGCCGCCACTGGCACGGTCGGTCGCGAGGGTGGCCGCCGAGGTGCCGCAGAGCGTACTGCTCGGGCTCCGGCCCTCGCATGACGCGTCACGGCAGCCGGCCGCCGAGGTGGGCGGCCGATCGGGTGCCGGCCGGCCGGCGATCGCGAGCCCCGCGGCCGCCGCGGCGACGCAGCCGAGCGCGACCACCGCGTAGAGGCTCCAGCGCGGACGCCGGCGGGGAACCCGGGACGCCGCGGCGCCGGGCGGATCAGGATCCGCTGCCACCCCGTGCACCCGCGCGCCCGACCCGGCAGCGCGGGCCGGCGGCGGAGGGGCGTCGCCCGGCGAGGGACCGCCGGTCCCGTCCGCGAACCGGCTGGACAGTTCGAGCAGCGTCAGCAGCCGCCCCGCGGGTTCGCCGGTCAGGCCGCACAGCTCTTCCACGGCCCGCCGGGGCGGCAGCGCCTTGCCGTTGAGATACCGCTCCCACGAGGACTTGCTGTAGGTGGTCTTGGCGGCGAGCCCGGCCAGGCTGAGTCCGGCGCGGGCCTTGAGATCGCGCAGCCCCTGGGTGAGCCGCGTCGTCTCGGGTGACCCGTCCCGCCTCGCGGTCATCCCCGCAGGGCCTTCCAGGTGTGCGGTCCGACCATGCCGTCGACGACCAGGGCGTGTTCGGTCTGCAGCCGCCTGACCGCGCGTTGGGTGAGCTCGCCGTAGATGCCGTCTATCTCGCCCGGCGAGAAGCCCGCCCGCTTCAGGAGGCACTGCACCTCGGCGACATCCTTGCCGACCATGCCCTCCTGGACGACCGCGGTCCTGCTGCGGCTCAGGCCCGCGTACCAGGTGCTGTCGCTACGGGTGATGTGGCAGGTGTAGCTCGTCGCGGTCGACCGGTGGTCGTCCTGCCAGGGGCGCACCGCCAGCAGGACGGCGGCCGCGGCCAGGACCAGCGCGCCGGCGGCGATCTGCAGCGGGCGGCGGCGCAGGAGCGGCGGGGATTCGACCGCGCCGGCCGGGGACGGCGGGGCCGCGCCGGCCGACGACGATCCCACCGCCTCCGCGTCCGTCGCGGCGGCTTCGCGGACCCGGGCGTCCCCGGGTCTGGTCCAGACCTCCGCCGCCACCTCGTGGAGCGCGAGCAGGCGCGCCGGGTCCAGCCCGAGCGCCCGGGCGAACGCCTCGACCGCCTGCTGCGGCGGCAGGTTCCGGCCCGACAGATACCGCTCCCACGACGCCTTGCTGTACCCGGTCCTGGCCGCCACCTGCGAGAGGCTCAGATCGCCGGCCTCCTTCAGCCTGCGCAACTGCCCGATCAGCTGCCGGACTCGCGGATCCAGGTCCGGCGGCAGTTTCCCTCCGCGCGCCATGTCGCACCCCCAGGCTGCCGACACTCTCAAGGCTAGTGATACACCGTCACCTGCTCGTGGTTCCCGCGCTCATTCACCCGTTCCGGCCAAAGTCCCGGGCGGGCCCGGTCCCGGCGTGGCCGACGTGCAAGGACAACACCGGCCTGGTCAGGGTCCGGCTCAGCGCGGAATCGGCCTGCCGGCGCGCCGCCATCGCGCGGTACGGTCCCGCCCTGGAGGCCGTCGCCCTCAGCCGGGACCGCGAGGTGAACCGCATCGACGACGCGCTGTCCCATCCCGGCGGATGAACCGCGCGCCGGGGCGAGGACCACGGGCGCCGCCTGACCGCGTTTCGCGGGGGTCAATGTCCGCTTTGTCTGCCGAAGATTCCTACGGTGACTTCCGTGACACCTCTTTCCGCGGACATCGTCCTTCCCTGCCTCAACGAGGCCGAGGCACTGCCCTGGGTCCTCGCGCGAATCCCGGCCGGCTGGCGCGCGCTGGTGGTGGACAACGGCTCCAGTGACGGATCGGCCCGGGTCGCCCGCTCGCTGGGCGCGGTCGTCGTCCAGGAGCACCGGCGGGGTTTCGGCGCGGCCTGCCACGCCGGCCTGCTCGCCTCGGTGGCCGACTTCGTCTGCTTCTGCGACTGCGACGCCTCCCTCGACCCTCGGCTGCTCACCGGGTTCGTACGGACGGTGGCCGCGGGCGAGGCCGATCTGGTGCTCGGCCGCCGCCGTCCGCAGGGGCCGGGCGCCTGGCCGCCGCACGCCCGCGCGGGGAACCTGGCCCTGGCCCACCTGCTGCGCCGCCGTACCGGCCTGCGGCTGCGCGACCTCGGGCCGCCCCTGGCCGCGACGCCGGCCGGCGGGGGTGCGCGGTGACCGATCTGCTGGTGATCGCCAAGGAGCCGCTGCCCGGCCGGGTCAAGACCCGGCTCACCCCGCCCTACTCTCCCGCCGAGGCCGCGGCGCTGGCCGAGGCGGCGCTCGCCGACACGCTCGCCGCGGTTGCCGCCGTCCCCGCCGCCCGGCGGGTGCTGGTCCTCGACGGGCGGCCCGGGCCGTGGCTGCCGCCCGGTTTCACCGTCGTCCCGCAGTGCGGCGGCGGCCTCGACGCACGTCTGGCGGCGGCGTTCGCCGGCTGCGCCGGGCCCGCCCTGCTGATCGGCATGGACACCCCGCAGGTCACCCCCGCACACCTGCTTCCCGCCATGGACTTCGACGCCCACGACGCCTGGTTCGGGCCCGCCGCGGACGGCGGCTTCTGGGCTCTCGGCCTCGCCGACCCGGATCCGTCGCTGCTGCGGGGCGTCCCGATGTCCGTACCGGAGACCGGGGCGGTGCTGGAACTGCGGCTGCGGAGCGCCGGGCTGCGAACGGGGCGGCTGGGGGTGCAGCGGGACGTGGACACGGCTGCCGACGCCGTCGAGGTCGCGGCGGCCGCCCCGCACGGGCGGTTCGCCGCCCTGCACTCCCGGCTCCGCGTCTCGGGGGCGGTTCGATGACACGCGGCCCGACGACCGGCGGCACGGCGAGCACCGGCAGCCGTGCCGCGACCGTCGCCGCAGGCGGCAGCCGTACGACGTCCCCGTCCGCCTGGCGGGAGGACGCCTACACCCGCGCGCTGCGGACCGGAACGGGCCCGCTCTACCTGCGGTTCCAGGACGGCCGGCTGCTTCCGCTGGCGGTCGAACGCTGGCTGGCCGACGCGGACGCCGCGGACGAGAGCGTCCTGCTGCGGTGCCGCGGGACGGTGCTGGACATCGGCTGCGGGCCCGGACGGCTGGTGGCCGCACTGGCTGGGCGGGGCCATCGTGCGCTCGGGATCGACATCAGCCCGACGGCGGTGGCCAGGACCGTGCTTCGCGGCGGCAGCGCCTTGTGCCGGTCGGTCTTCCACCCGCTGCCTGGGGAGGGCCGCTGGAACACCGCCCTGCTGCTCGACGGGAACGTCGGCATCGGTGGCGACCCGGGGGCGCTGCTCGCCCGCACGGCGGAGGTGCTCGCACCCGGCGGGCGGCTGATCGTCGAGGCGGCCCCCGCGGAGGTGGACGAGTGCTGCGAGGTCAGGCTCGACGGCGGACTCGGCGACCTCGGAGCACCCTTCCGCTGGGCCCGTGTCGGGCCCGCGGCCCTGCGCCGGCACGCGGGCCGGGCCGGGTGGGTGCCCGCCCGCACCTGGACGGCTGCGGGACGCCACTTCGCCGAGCTGCGGCCGGTCCGCCGCAGCCGGCCGGACGCGCCGTGACGGCCGGGGCGGGGCCGGCCCGGGCCCCGGGAGGGGTCCGAAGGCTTACGGAAGCCGGACACACCGTCGTGCCGCCCGTGGCGCGGGTCCGCCGGATGCCACGGTGATGCCGTGACCCACCGCTTCCCGCACCACGCCGGAGCCCTCGATCCCCGCCCCGGGGCAGCCGCATCGCGCCCGCCGGAGGCGGCCGCCGCGCCCGGCCGCCGCCCGCGGCGCCCCCGGACGGCCACGGCCACCACCGCCGTCCTGCTGGCCGCGCTGACCGCGGCGCTGCTGCTCGCCGTCGGCGCGGGCAGCGGCTACGACCCCAATCCCCGCGGGCTCTACTGGTGCTACACCCTCTCCTGGGCCCTGTTCGCGGCGGCGGTGGTGGCGCTGCGCGGGGTGCCGGCCCGGCGCGCCGCCGCGCTGGTACTCGCCGGGGGCGTCGTCGTGGCCGCCACCGGCCTGATCGCCGCACCGCGCACCAGCACCGACTCCTACCGCTACGCGTGGGACGGCCGGGTGCAGGCCGCCGGCATCTCGCCGTACGACCACGCGCCCGCCGACCCCGCGCTCGCCGGGCTGCGGGACAGCTGGCTCTTCCCGCCTCCCGGGGCATGCGGGAAGCCGGACCTCTCGCCCCTTCCCGACGACGGCTGCACCCGCATCAACCGCCCCCAGGTGCACACCATCTACCCCCCGGCGAGCGAGCTGTACTTCCTGCTCGTGCACGCCGTCGCACCGGCGCACGCCCGGCACAAGGCGTTCCAGGTCGGTGGCGCCGTACTGGCGGTCGCGACCACCGTGGCGCTGCTGCTGATCCTGCGCCGCAGCGGCGACCCGCGCGCCGCCGCGTACTGGGCCTGGTGCCCCGCGGTCCCCATGGACGCCGTCAACAACGCCCACGTCGACGTCCTCGGCGTGCTGCCGGCCGTGGTCGCGCTCGGCCTGACCTACCGTCACCGGGTCGCCGGCGGGACGGTCCTGGGCCTGGCCGTCGCGGCCAAGCTGCTGCCCGCCCTGCTGCTGCCCGGCGCCCTGTCCGGCGTCCGCCGGGTCCGCGACGCGGCCGGCACGGTGGCGGCCGCCGCGGCGGTCGTGGCCGCGCTGTACCTGCCGTACCTGCTGGTGTCGCACTCCTCGGTTCTGGGGTATCTCGGCGGCTACGCCCACGAGGAGGGCTACCAGGACGCGGGCGGGAACAACCGGTACGTGCTGCTGCGGCTGGTGCTGCCGGACTCCTGGGCTTTGCCCGCCGCCGTCGTGGCGATGGCGGCGGTCGTCGTCCAGGTGATCCGGCGCGGCGACCCCGAACGCCCGTGGAGCGGCGCCCTCGTCGTCACCGGCACCGCGTTCTTGCTGCTGACCCCCGGCTACTCCTGGTACGCCCTCCTGCTCGTCGCCCTGGTCGCCCTCGACGGGCGCTGGGAGTGGCTGGGCACCGCCGCCGCCGGCGCCGTCGCGTGCCTGAGCAGGGACACGTACCCGTCGGCTGCGACCGGTGCGTACGCGATCGCCGCCGTCGCGGTACTCGCCGGGCTCGCGGTGCGCGGGCGGGAGCGGAACCCGGGACGCCGGATCGGCCCGCTCCTGGCAGGTTCCTCGTGACGCCCGCGGCGCCCCGGCCCCATCCCGCCACCGCCGCGACGGGCGAGCGGCTCAGGCCCGGCGCGGCCGACCGACGAAGGGACCCCTCGTGACCGGTGAAGAACGCAGCGGTCCACCCGACCCCGGCACCGGGGACGGGGGCGGCGGCCTGCGGAGAAGCGGACTGCTGCGCCGACGTGCGGCGGCGCTCGCGACCACGGTCCCGGCCGGCCCCTTCCGCCCCGGATTCTGGCGCAGCCCCATCCGCGGACGGTGGCTGACCTCGGTGCTCGGGCTGGTGCTGCTGGCCGGGATCAGCATCGAGTTCGTCACCGGCCTGTTCTCCTACGCCGCCTACAACCCCCGGCTCGGCGCGCTCAACGACCAGACGCCGGGCAAGGGAATCCTCGGCTTCTACCTCTTCACCTGGCCCACTCACCCCTCCTGGCTCTACCGGCTGAACCAGGGCGTGCACGTGACGCTCGGAGTCGTACTCGTCCCCGTCCTGCTGGCGAAGCTGTGGTCGGTGATCCCGAAACTCTTCAGCTGGCCCCCCGCCCGCAGACCCGCACAGGCCGTCGAGCGGCTGTCCGTGCTGCTGCTCGTCGGTGGCGCGCTCTTCGAATTCGCCACCGGCATCCTGAACATCCAGCTGCACTACATCTTCCCGGGCTCCTTCTACACCCTGCACTTCTACGGCGCCTGGGTGTTCATCGGCGCCTTCGTCGTCCATGTCGCCCTGCGCCTGGGCATCGTGGCCCGGGCCCTGCGGGCCGTGCCGCTGATGACCGTGCTGCGGACCGGCACCGCCCGCACCGAGCCCGAACCGCCGGACGACAGCGGCCTCGTCGCCACCGCACCGTCCCGCCCGACCATGAGCAGGCGCGGCGCCCTGGCGTTCACGGGCGCCGGGTCGCTCGCGCTGCTTGCCGTGACCGCCGGGCAGAGCATCGGCGGCGACTGGCGGAAGACCGCACTGCTGGCCCCGCACGGACGCAACCCCGGCAGCGGACCCAACGGCTTCCCGGTCAACAAGACCGCCGCCTACGTCGGCATCACGGCCGCGGACATCGGGCCGGACTGGCGGCTGCGCCTCCACGGACCTGCCGGCACCCGCACCTTCACCCGCGCCGAACTGCTGGCGATGCCGCAGCACCAGGCACTGCTGCCGATCGCCTGCGTGGAGGGCTGGTCCACCGACGACCAGCACTGGTCAGGGCTGCGCCTGGCGACCCTGGCCGAACTCGCCGGGCTGCCGAACGCCGGCAGCGTCAAGGTCCAGTCGGTCCAGCCGGCAGGTGCCTTCAGCACCGTCCTGCTGGCCGCCAACCAGATCCACAACCCGCTGTCGCTGCTGGCCCTGCACGTCAACGGCGCCGACCTGTCGCGCGACCACGGCTTCCCCGCCCGGGTCATCGTCCCGGCCAACCCCGGCGTCAACAACACCAAATGGGTCGGCGCCCTCACTTTCAGGACGTGAACCGATGGTGCGTCGCCCGAACCGGCTGAGCCGGAGGTTCCTCGACTCCTACGGCGCCCGCCCGGTCCATCTGCTCGCGATGGCGGGCTGTTTCGCGCTCGCCGCCTACGCGGCCGTCCAGCTGCTGGCCGGCCGCACCCTGGCGGTGGCCGCGTGGTTCGTCGGCGCGGCCCTGGTGCACGACCTGGTCCTCGTGCCGCTGTACTCGGCGGCCGACCTCGCCGCCCGGCGGGCGGTCCGCCGCACCGGCGGCGGCGCGACACCGTACCTGAACCACCTGCGCGTCCCGGTGTACCTGTCCGGCCTGCTGCTGCTCGTCTGGTATCCGCTGATCCTCGACCGCTCCCAGCCCTATCGCGGCGACACCGCTCTCAACGAAGGCGTCTTCCTCGGCCGCTGGCTCCTCATCACCGCGGCCCTCTTCGCCGCATCCGCCGCCCATCTGGCCCTGCGCCAGCTCCTCAGGCGCCGCCGTCCAGCACGCGAGCAGCGGCACCCCTGATCCCGGAACAGCCCCCCGCAGCTCCCGGCGGCCGAGACCGACGAGCGGCCCCCCGCGAAGCGAACGGGGCGGCGCCCGTCCCCGGCGTCCTCCGTACCTGAGGGCGGATTGGTCCAGACCTATTGACGCGCCTTGCCGCCGCTCCTACGATCCCCGTCGGTCACCGCGTCGCACGTCTCACTCCGCCCGGAGCCGGGGCCATCCCCCCACGACTCGCCCGCGCCCTCGGGCATGTGGCGAGAAGGGAGCACACCATGTTCCGTCACACGAGCCGTGCCGAGCACGGATCGGCCGTCAGGAAAAGGACCGTCGCCGGGGTGAGCGCGGCCGCCGTCATCGGCGCCACCGCCGCCCTGGCCGTCTCCGGCGCGGCGGGCGCCGCCACCACGAACCTGCTGGCGAACCCCGGTTTCGAGAGCGGGCTGTCCAACTGGACCTGCTCCGGCGGATCCGGCGCCGCGGTCAGCAGCCCGGTGCACTCCGGCGCCTCCGCGCTCAAGGCCACGCCCACCGGTGCCGACGACGCCCAGTGCACCCAGACCGTCAGCGTGCGGCCCAACTCCCAGTACACGCTGAGCGCCTTCGTCCAGGGCAGCTACGTCTACCTGGGCGCCACCGGCACCGGCGCCGCCGGCGACCCGTCCACCTGGACGCCGGGCGCCACCTCGTACACCCAGCTCAGCCTCAGCTTCACCACCGGCGCGAGCGCCACCTCGGTGACCGTCTACCTGCACGGCTGGTACGGGCAGCCCACCTACTACGCGGACGACATCTCGCTCACCGGGCCGGGCGGCAGCGGCACCACACCGCCCACCTCCCCGACCACCACCCCGCCCACGTCACCGACGACCTCGCCCACCAGGACGCCGCCCACCTCCCCGACCACCTCGCCCACCACGACACCGCCCACCAGCACCCCGCCGGGCGGTGCCACCTGCGCGACGAAGCCCCGGCCGTCCGGCAAGGTCCTGCAGGGATACTGGGAGAACTGGGACGGCGCGGCGAACGGCGTCCACCCCGGCCTCGGCTGGACCCCTATCACCGACAGCCGGATCGCCCAGCACGGCTACAACGTCATCAACGCCGCCTTCCCTGTCATCCTCTCGGACGGCACGGTCGAATGGCAGGACGGCATGGACAGCGGCGTCAAGGTCGCGACGCCGGCCGAGATGTGCCAGGCCAAGGCGGCGGGGGTGACGATCCTGATGTCCATCGGCGGCGCGACCGCCGGCATCGACCTGTCCTCGAGCACCGTCGCCGACCGCTTCGTGGCGACCGTCGTGCCGATACTGAAGAAGTACAACTTCGACGGTATCGACATCGACATCGAGACCGGACTGTCCGGCAGCGGCAACATCAAGACGCTGTCCGCCTCGCAGGCCAACCTGGAGCGCATCATCGACGGCGTGCTGTCGCAGATGCCCGCGGGCTTCGGCCTGACGATGGCCCCCGAGACCGCGTACGTCACCGGCGGCAGCGTCACCTACGGGTCGATCTGGGGCGCGTACCTGCCGATCGTGAAGAAGTACGCGGACAACGGCCGCCTGTGGTGGCTCAACATGCAGTACTACAACGGCAGCATGTACGGCTGCTCCGGCGACTCGTACGAGGCCGGCACCGTGGCGGGCTTCACCGCGCAGACGAGCTGCCTGAACAGCGGCCTGGTCGTGCAGGGCACCACGATCAAGGTCCCCTATGACAAGCAGGTCCCCGGCCTGCCGGCCCAACCCGGGGCGGGCGGCGGCTACATGGCGCCCAACCTGGTCAGCCAGGCGTGGAACTCCTTCAGCGGCTCGCTGAAGGGCCTCATGACCTGGTCGATCAACTGGGACGGCTCGAAGGGCTGGTCCTTCGGCGACAACGTCAAGTCCCTCCAGGGACGCTGACCTGCGGCAGGCCGCCCCGGGCCGAGTGCGGCCCGGGGCGGCCGGTTGCGCAGGCGCGTCACCCCGGCGGAGCGCTCACGCGGTGGCGATGCCGAAGACGTGCATGTCCCCGCCCTGCGTGGTGGCAGGCAGGGTCACGGATGCCAGCTGCTTGCCGGACTGCAGGGCGGTCGGCGCGGTGGCGAACACATCGGTGCCCACCGGGTCGGTGGAGCCGCCCATGACGTCGCGGTAAGTGGTGTGCACGGCGACGGTGTTGCCGAAGGAGGGGGTGCCTCCGCCGCCGCCGAGCGTCCAGTCACTGAAGCCGATCTCTGCCTGCTGGGTGGTGCCGTCGGTGTAGGTGAGCGTGACGGTGCCTGACGTGTCGCCGAAGGCGGCGCTGCCGAGCAGGCTCAGCTTCGTGGCTCCTGCCGAGGTCTTGGACACGTCCAGGACCTGGTCCCCGCCGCCCACCACGATGTTGTCGGGCGCTCCGGGTGCGACGTCGGGCCAGGTGAAGTCGAAGCCGCCGGCCGAGACGGTCCCGCCCGGGACGGCTCCCGCTGCTGCGAGTGCCTTGGCGGAGTAACTCCAGCCGCCGCCGTCGAAGTTGGCGCTCGGAGCGTCGTCGTCGTACGAGATGCCGTTGCTGTTGACGTACCAGGTGACGGAACCCTTGACGCCGACGGTGACACTCAGCCACACGGTCGGGGCCTTCGCGCCGTGCTGACCGGTGAGGGTGAACGGCACCCGGTAGACCCCTGGCTTGGTGCCTGCGTCGACGCGGACGGCCACCTTGGTGCTGGTGGCGCCGCTCCCGGGCACGGTCACCGTGCCGCGCGAGGGCGACAGGGTGATGCCGGCCGGGGCGTCGGCGCTCCAGGACACCCGGGTCTTCTTGTCCTGGAGGGTCGACAGCGCGAGCGAGGTCGTCGCGGAACTGCCGGGCTCGACCTTCACCGACGTGGGTGAGGCGGCCGCGAAGAACGGGGCCTCACCGGTGCGGAAGGACGGCGGGGCGTCCTTGGCGGCGCTGCCCCAGCGGGTGTCGGGGGTGGCGCCGACGGTGTAGTCGAGGGTGCCGCCGTGGGTGGTGAAGGAGGCCGGCACCCAGGGCTGGTCGGACTTCTTGCCGTTGACGCGCAGGCCCTGGATGTAGATGTTCTTCGCGGAGGCCTGGGGGGCGTTGACGGTGATGGTGTGGCCGGAACCGGTGCGGATCACGGCCTTGGGGAAGACCGGCGTGCTCAGCACCAGGTCGGCGCGGCTGGGGACCTGCGGGTAGAGGCCGAGCGCGGAGAAGACGTACCAGGACGACATGGTGCCTGCGTCGTCGTTGCCGGGGATGCCGCCGGGAGTGTCGGTCCACAGCTGGTCGGTCTCGGCACGGACGGTCTGCTGTGTCTTGTAGGGGGCGCCGAAGTAGTCGTAGAGATAGGGCGCGTTGATGTCCGGCTCGTTGGTGGGGTCGTAACGGGTCTGGTCCTGCGCCGAGAAGTCGAAGGTGCCGTCGGGAGCTCGGAAGAAGGCGTCGAGCCGCTGGATCGCGGTCGCGTCGCCGCCCATCGCCTGGGCGAGCCCGGCGACGTCGGAGTAGACCATCCAGTTGTAGCGGGCGCTGCTGCCCTCGACGAAGCCGTTCCCGGTGCTGGGGCTGAAGGTGGCACCGGCCCAGGAGCCGTCGGAGTCGCGGTCGCGCATGTAGCCGCCCTGCGCGGTCGCGTTCGGGTCGAAGACGTTGGTCCAGTTGCCGCTGCGCTCGGCGAAGGACTTCTGCGCCGGCTTGTCGCCGACGGCGCCGGCGAGTTCGGACAGGCCGAAGTCGGCCGCCGCGTCCTCCAGTGTCTCGGCGGCGCCGCCCCAGCAGTGGCAGTCGTCGGACGGCACGTAGCCGAGCTTCAGGTACTGGTCGAGCGCCGGTCGCTGGCCGACGCATTCGACGTTGCAGCCGGCGCTGTCGGAGTCGTTGGCGGTGGGCACGGTGGCGGCCTTGACCAGCGAGGCGAGGGCGCCCTTGACGTCGAAGTCGTGGCCGCCGAAGGCGTAGATGCCGGCCAGCGCCGCGTCCGAGGGGTCACCGGACATGATGCTGGTCTTGCCGTTCTCCAGCAGCCAGCGGTCCCACTCGCCGCCGCGCTGGGTGGCGTAGTTGAAGAGCGACTGGGCGTAGTCGCTGCCGATCCTCGGCTGCAGGAGCGTCAGCAGCTGCACCTGGGCGCGGTACTGGTCCCAGCCGGAGAAGGTGCCGTATTGGGCGTGCTGGCCCTTGGCGAGCTTGTGGACCGCGCGGTCCCCGCCGAGGTATCTCCCGTCCACGTCGCTGGTGAGCGTGGGCTCCAGCATCGAGTGGTAGAGCGCGGTGTAGAAGGTGCTGAACTGGTCGGGGCTGCCGCCGGAGACCGCGATGCGGCGCAACGCCGCGTTCCAGTCGGCCTTCGCGCTCGCGCGCACGGAGTCGAAGGAGCGCGACGGCGGGTTCTCCGCGCGGAGGTTGGCCTCGGCGCCGCCGGTGCTCACGTAGGAGATGGCGACCTTCACCTGCACGTCATGGGTGCCGGCGGGGAAGGTGATGTACGCGCCGGAACCCTTGCCCGCGGTGGGGTTGCCGCTGCTGTTGTAGCCGGTGCCGCCGTCGGCGGAGGTGGAGCCGGGGGCGAGGGTGCCGTCGGTCCAGGTACCGACCTTCGCGAACGGCTGGTCGAAGTGGGCGGTGAAGTGCAGGGTGTAGACGTCGTGCCGGTTGTTGGCGCTCTGCGGGCCGCAGAAGTTGCCGGCGTCGACCGAGCCGGTCACCGTGCGGGTGGCGGCGTCGACGTCGACGCTGGCCGCGCTGCTGCCGCTCTCGGAGTTGGAGGTGCGCAGCAGCATGCTGGCCGGCTTGTCCGCGGGAAACCCGAACTCACCCGTGCCGGTGCGGTCGGTGGTGGTCAGCTGTGCGGTGGCGCCGCTGTCGAGGGCGACCTTGTAGAAGCCGGCCTGCGCCGTCTCGTTGGCGTGCGAGAAGGTGCTCGCGTAGACCGCGTCGCCCGTGTCGGAACTCGGCGAGGAGGTCACGTCGCCGACGAACGGCATGATCGGGATGTCGCCGTTGGCCCCCGAACACCCCACGCCGTTGAGGTGGGTGAGGCTGAAGCCGCGAATCCTGGTGGCGTCGTAGCGGTAGCCGCCCGGGGCCGGGTTGGAGAACTGGTTGCCCGTCGAGGTCTGCGGGCTCCAGGAGAGCATGCCGAACGGCTCGACGGCGCCGGGGTAGGTGTTCCCGGCGTTCGAACTGCCGATCAGCGGGTTGACGTACGAGGCCGGGTCGGCCGGCGCGGCACCCGGGGACGCGGCACCGGCGCTCTGCGCCCCGAGGCCGAGACCGAGCAGCGCGGTGGCGGCGGTGGCCGCGGTGGCGACCCGATGCAGCAGACGGGTTCTTCCGCCGGGTGAGGGGAATCTGACTGACATTTCCTGCCCTTCGGACGTACGGGGAGGAGAGGCACCCCGGGGGAGGGGGTGGGGTGCCTGCCGAGCTGGACAACGTTGTCATCGCAACAGCAAGCGATGCTCCTCCGGCCTTTGTCACGTTGTCAAGACCTTGACCTTCTCCTGGTCAGCTCGCCGCAGCCCGCCCCCGCCCGGCAAGTGCGGGCGGTTCAAGGCGAGTTGGCGGGCGCGCGGCGGGCCCCGCCGACAGCGTCGCCGCGAGGCGGAACCGGACGCATCAAGGCGAACTCGAACGTCGCCATGAGCCCGGGGCTTTGTACCGGTTGTCCGACCGGGACGGACGGCCGTGGCTGCCGTGCGGAAGTGATCGCGATTTGGGGGATGCTCCTATAGATGTCAAGCGGCAGGAGCAAGGTCGGTTTGTGTGGCTTGTTCGGTCGGTGTGCTGGTCAGGGCGCGGTAGACCTCGCGGGCGACGAATCGTTTGAGGCAGCGCATGATGTCCTTTTTGGACAGGCCTTCCTTGGTGCGGCGTTCGACGTAGGTGCGGGTGCGCTCGTCGTAGCGCATGCGGACGAGCACGATGGTGTGCAGGGCGTTGTTCGCGGCCCGGTCGCCGCCTCGGTTGAGGCGGTGGCGGTGGGTGCGGCCGGAGGATGCCGGGATCGGTGCGACCCCGGCCAGGTGCGCGAAGGCGGCCTCCGAACGCATACGTTCGGGGTTGTCCCCGGCCGAGACCAGCAGTTGGCCGGCGGTTTCGGGGCCGACGCCGAACAGTTCCAGCAGTGCGGGAGCGGCCTGCCGGGTCAGCGGACCGAGTTCCGCGTCCAGCTCGGCGATCTCGGCGTCCATCGCCTGGTGGCGGCGGGCCAGGCGGCGCAGGGCTGCCCGGGTGGCGGTCAGCGGGCGGGACAGGTCGTCGCCGGGCCGCAGCCGGGCGAGCGTGCGTATCAGCGTGGCCCGGTCCACTCCCGCGACCTGCTCGCGCAGCATCGCAGGCGCCGAGACCAGCAGGCCCCGGATCTGGTTCATCGCCTGGGTGCGGGCCTTGACCGCGCTGCGGCGAGCGGTCCGCAGCACGCGCACGGCCTCGACCACGCCGTCCCGGCTCTTGGGGGTGCCGGTGGCCCGCCCGGACAGTACGGCTGTCGCGGCGGCGTAGGCGTCGATCGGGTCGGACTTGCCCTTCATCCGCCGGGTTTTGCGGTCCGGACGGTCGACATCGATGACTGTGACTCCTGCGGCGGTGAGCACCCGGGCGAGTTCGGCCCCGTAGGCGCCGGTGCCCTCCACACCCACCGCGGCCAGCTCGCCGAGTGAACGCATCCAGGCCAGCAGATCCCGGTAGCCGCGGATCGTGGCCGGGAACTCCTGGTCAGCCAGGTGCCGGCCGATGGTGTCGATCACCGCCGCGTGGTGGGTCAGGCCGTGGGTGTCGACTCCGCCGGTGATCTGCGGGCCGTCGTGCGTCATGCTGGTCATGTCCGTCCTTGTGGCGTGTCCGTTCCGAGGGCGGCACGCGCCGGTCGGGCGGGTGGACAAGACAGTGACGGGGCTTCTGGACCAAGCTCCTATGAAGTCACAAGCGCCCGTCCGGCCGCGTGCGTGGTGACGCCCGGCGGGCCGACAAATCCCAAACAGGACAGTCGAGACGTCAGTCAGTTGGCGAGTCAGGCCCACCCGTAGCGTCACCACGAACATCATCACTGTCAGTTGGAGATCGCGTTGACCACGCTCTCGCCCAGTGCCCCGATGCCGGCGACCGCGGCACTGGATTCCACCGGGTGAAGGGTTCCTCAACCCCAGCCAGTACCGCCAGATATATGATTCGGCGCTTCCGTCGGCTCAAAATCCCGGTGCGGCGGGACCGGATGTGAGCAAGAGGGTGACGTGGAATTATCATCGATCGATAGTCGGTCAGCTCGTCCCTGGCCGGTCGAAAGGTGCGAAGAACGCGACGGACGTCGTGGTCATGGCGATTCCGTGTATCGCGGCCGGCTATCCCGCTCCGGTGGATACCGCCGCCGTCGCCACGTATGAGATCGACGACAGCGGGGATCCGATCCGGAAGTCCAGGAACGTCCCTGGCTACGACGTCCACGCGCTGGCGCTGGCGGCCTGCCAGTCGAACGTGATATCCGGGCCGGCCGCTCGGCGCCGGACGCCCCGGGGGCGAGCGGGGGGCTCAGCGGCCCTGGTCGAGCAGGTCCAGGACCAGTTGGACGACCTCGTCCGTGCCGGCCTCGGCCAGCGCGGTGAACGCGCCCCCGTGGCGGGACAGGACGATGCCGACGAAGGCCGCCACCGCGATCTCCGCCCGCAGTTGGGGGCGGTCCAGGCCCTCACGGGTGAAGCGTTCGCGCAGCGGGTCCACCAGCCGCCAGTGCAGCTGGCTCGCGGCGGCGGCCTGGACTGCGGGGTCCTCCAGGGGGGTGACCGCGGCCCGGAAGACCGGGCCGGGGCCGCGCTGGGCGACGCCGTTGACCAGCATCAGGTTGCGTTCGGGTTCCAGCAGGTCGGCGGGCCTGGCGCTGGCCCGGTCCAGGTCGAGGACGGCGATGTACAGCTGCGCCTTGCCGCCGAAGTAGCGGGCGATCAGCGCCGGGTCGACGCCGGCGCGTTCGCCGATCTCCCTGGTCGTACTGCGGTCGAAGCCGCGCTCGGCGAACAGGCCGGCCGCCGCCTCAAGCAGCAGCTGCCGGCTGCGGGTGGAGTCGCGCCGTCTGGTGGGGCTCACCGGCCGGACCGCCCCGGTGCCGGGGTGACGCTGTCCTCGACGGTCTCCGCGTCGGCGATGCTCTCGTCCATCAGGATCTCCTCGTCCACGGGCACGGGGGCCACGGTCCGCCGCGCCGCGGTGGCCCGCCCCGGCAGGACGACCGCGACGACGGCGGTGACGACCCAGATCGCGCACCCCAGCCAGGCGGCGGCCTGGTAGCCGCTGTTGGCCGGCAGCAGGCGGCCGGAGGCGGTGTGCGCCTCCAGGACGACGGCGCTCAGCACGCTGCCGGTGGTGTAGCCGATGGTGCGCAGCACCTGGTTGAAGCTGATGGCGCTGCCGGTCTCGTGCGCGGGCACCGCGTTGACGATCAGTCCCGGCATCACCGCGAAGGTGCATCCGACGCCGAGTCCGGCGACACCCATGACCAGGAACAGCTCCCACAGGCTGCCCCGGGCCAGCAGGAAGACCACCATCGACAGCAGCGAGATCCCGCAGCCGATGGGCAGCACCATCGCCGCGGAGGTCCGCCGGGTCAGCAGCGGCACCAGTTTGCTGGAGGCCACGCTCGCGGCGGAGAAGGGCAGCAGCACCAGCCCGGTGACCAGCACGGAGGTGCCGAAGCCGTAGCCGGTGGCGCTCGGGGTCTGCACGAAGCGGGTGACCATCGACATCAGCATGTACATCGCCACACCGGCTATCAACCCGGCGACGTTGGCGGTCAGTACCGACCGGTTGCGCAGCGTCCGCAGGTCCACCAGCGGGTGGGCGGTGCGCAGCTCGTGGAGGCTCCAGCCGACCAGCAGGGCCAGTGCGACGAGGACCAGGGCGAGCACCCGGGCCGAGGTCCAGCCCCACACCTCGCCGTCGCTCAGCGCGAGCAGCAGCGAGGCCAGTCCGAGGGCGAGCAGCGCCGCCCCCGGGGCGTCCAGCGGCCGCTTCTCCCGTGCGCCGACCCCGGGGACGACCAGCGCGGCGGCCAGCAGGGCGAGGCCGCTGATGGTCGCTCCGAACCAGAAGCCCGCGTGGATGCCCAGCGACTCGGTGATCAGCCCGGTGAGCGGGTAGCCGAGGCCGACGCCGGCCACGGTGGTGATGGAGAGCAGCGCCACCGCCGGGCGTGACCGATCGGCCGGCAGCACGTCGCGTGCGGTGGCGATGGCCAGCGGGATGAGCCCGAGGCCCACCCCCTGGAGCCCGCGCCCGGCGACCAGGTAACCGAATCCGAGCGGCAGCGCCGCCAGCACGCTGCCGGCCAGCACCACCGCGATCGCCCCCAGCACCACCCTGCGCCGGTGCGGCCCGTCGCCCAGCCGTCCCAGCACGGGCGTGGCGACCGATCCGACCAGCAGCGTGATCGTGAGCGACCACTGCGCGTCGGCCAGCGAGACGTGGTCCACGTCGGCGATGGTCGGCACCAGCGGAGCCCCGAGGCTGCTGATCACGGCCACCACTGTGCCGAGGAACACCAGCACCGGAACCAACGCACGCTGCCGCAGGTCAGGCCCTACGCGTCCGGCGGTCATCCACACTCTCCCAGCTTGTCATCGCATGATGTCTTCACACGATGACATAGCTGCGCCGGCAGATGCAAAAAGGACGCCAGGGCTGCGAAAGGCGGCTGTCCCCGCCCGTCACCAGGGCAGGGACAGCCGCCGTGTCCGTCGCGGTGGAGGCCTCAGCCGGCCTGGAGGGCGACGTGGCCGAGGTCGAACTCCTCCCAGGGGCCGATCGCGGTGCGGTTGGCGATCAGCGCCGCGGCGCCCGCGTTCTCGGCCGTGACGATGTGCTGGTTGTTGTAGGCGCGGAAGCTGACGCTGCCGTCGGGGTTGTGGATGAGGTAGAACGTCTCCCACGGCCCGGGCGCACCGCGGTTGGCGACCAGCGGCGAGTTCCCGTTGCTCTCGGCGGTGATCCAGTTGTTGTTGGAGCGCGCCTTCAGGTTCACGGTGCCGTTGTTGTTGGCGACCATGGTGAAGGTCTCGTTCGTGCCGACCGAGGTGGCGTCGGCGATGAGCGAGGTGGTGCTGTTCGCCGCGTCCACGTACTTGCCGTTGGCGTGGGCCTTGAGGCTGATCACGGACACGGTGGGCGGCGGGAACGAGGTGGTGTTGTTGCTGTAGCCGGCCGCGGTGATGTTGGCCTGCACGGAGTTCTCGGTCGCGTCGCTCGGGAAGCCCTTCGTGACGGCGCCCTCGAAGAACTCACCCGTGCCCTCCGGGCTGTTGTCACCGCCGGTGCCCAGTTCGACCGAGGGCTGCACCTTCATCGGGTTGTAGCCGTTGGGCAGGGCGCCGGAGTACGCCTGCGTCAGCCCGCCGGACTGCCCGTTGCCGTATTTCAGCGTGAAGTTCGTCGTGCCGTTGTTCTTCTCCCACGCGGACAGGAAAGAACCGGTCTCGCTGGGGATGTTCGACGGGTTGGGGCCGGCCGCGCTGAAGTACATGCCGTTCTCGAGGTCGCCGCCGACCCACGGGCCCGATCCGGTGCAGCCGCCGGTCCAGCAGGCCGAGCCGTAGTAGATCGCGTTCATGGTCGCGTTGCCGTCGTCGGAGTCGTTGGTCTCGGCCGAGCCGAAGTCGAAGCAGCAGCTTCCGCTGGTGATGTTCGACGACGTGAGCATGTAGATGCCCTCGGGCTGCGAGCCGGTGGGCACGTTCTTGGCGGCGTTGTTGCGGTATCCGGTACCGATGTTGTCGACCAGCACGCCGTAGGCGTCGTGGCCGCCGACGGTGATCGGCAGGGCCATCGCGTCGGCGCCGACGTCCGAGCCGTTCGGGCCGGGACCGGACAGGCTGCCCGAGCAGCCGGAGCAGGAACTGCCCGGCGAGATCGGCAGGTTGTTGGCGTTTGACGTCTGGTCGTACAGCTGGGTGATGGTGCACGTCGTGCCGGAGCAGAAGGAGACCTGCGGCGCCGCGTTGGCCACCCCGCCCGCCGACGCGAGGCCGACGTTCAAGGTCTTGCTGTCCGAGACGCGCTGGACCTGGTAAAGCGGGCCGTTGTACGAGGTGAACATCGCCCGGGTGGTGCTGTACGCCGCCTCGCACGGCGTGCCACCGGACGCGTAGACGTCGCAGGGCCCCGACGAAGCCGCCCTGGCCGGCGTCGCCGTCGTGCCGAAGACCGGCACCGCGATCGCCACCGCGAGCAGGAACGCGAGGAGCAACCGCGTCCGGCGTCGGAGTGTGGGTATGACCAGCACAAATGCCTCCGGAAATGTGATGGTGCCATTCCGCCCGTGGCGTTGAGCCGGATCACGGCCCCGCTCATCGTCGGGCGCGGTCGGAGATCGCCGGTTGTGCTCGACTCGCTGCAAATGGCGGCGTCCCTGTGGCGCAGCACACATATTCAGCCGGTGCTAGGCGTAAGTCAAAACGCGGCCCCGCGACAATGGCTATTTTGAAAGGTCTTTGCGGTAAAGGCGGCCCTGTTCTGCGGGGCCTTATGTACAAAGTGAGCGAAACAGGCGGTGAGGCCGGTCGGCCGGGGAGCCGTCGCCGCGGCCGCCCGGACCGGCCCGGCCGCCACGGGGGCGTAACAAAGTCGCGTCCCCGGGACGTCTTTACCTGTAGTGATCATCGGCCGCCGGCGCGGCCGTCCCGATCGTCCCGGCAAAGAACTGGAGTTCCGTCTTGTCCACCCGATCCCTTGGTTCCACCCGCCCTTCCCGCAGCAGGCGCCGCCTTCGTGCCGCCTCGGCCGCCGTCGCGTCTGCGGCCGCCGCCTCGGTACTGCTCGCCGCGGGTCCGGCGGGCGCCGCACCCGCGGCCTCCGGTCCGGCGCCCGACTACCCCGGTCTACGACAGGCGTTGGCCGGTGTCGTCGCGGCAGGCTCGCCCGGCGCCTTCGCGCTCGTGAGCGACCGGGGCGGCGCCGGCGGGACGGTCAGCACGGGTACCGGCGACCTGGCCACCCAGGCGCCGGTGGATCCCCGGGGACGTTTCCGGGTCGGCAGCATCACCAAGAACTTCACCGCCGTGCTCACCCTGCAACTCGTCGCCCGCCACCAGGTCGACCTCGACGCGCCCGCCACCGCGTACCTGCCCGGGGGAGTGCTGCCGGCCGGGTCGCCGATCACCGTGCGGCAACTGCTCGACCACACCAGCGGCCTGTACGACTACAGCAACGACCTGCCCGGCATCCTGGTCGGCGACACCGTCACCGGCTACCAGCAGTTCCGCTACCGGACCTACGCCCCCGCCGATCTGGTCGCCGGAGCGCTGACGCACGGCTCGCAGTTCACGCCCGGCAGCCAGTACGAGTACTCCAACACGAATTTCGTGGTGCTCGGCCTGCTCGTCGAGCACCTCACCGGGGAGCCGTTCGCGAAGGTCCTCACCGACCGGATCCTGCGGCCCGCGGGTCTGACCGCCACCGGGTTCGTCGTGCCCCGCACCGACATCCCCGGCCCGCACGCCGTCGGCTACCTCACCGAGGACGACCGCTCCAAGCCGCTGTTCGACGCCACCGAGCAGACCGCCTCGTGGATCTGGACGGCCGGCGCGGCCATCTCCACCACCGCCGACCTCAACCGGTACTGGCGCGCCCTCACCTCCGGCGCGCTGCTGCCCGCCGCGCAGCTCGCGGAGATGGAGACCACGCAGCCGGCGGACACCACCGGCACCTCCTTCTACGGCCTCGGCATACGCCAGTACACCCTGTCCTGCGGCACCCAGGTGTACGGCCACGACGGGATCCTCCAGGGCTACCAGACGTACTCCTACACAACGAAGGACGGCTCCCGGCAGCTCACCGTCTCGGCCGACGCGTCCAACAACTCCGACGTCTTCGCCGCCGAACGCACCGCCCTCGACCCGGTCTTCTGCGGCGCCCCCGCGTCTCCCGCCGCCACCCGCAAGTCCGCCACGGCCGCCACCCACGTCGCCCAGGAGGAGACCACCGGCCTCGCCCCCGCTCCCCTGCGCCACTGACCCGACCGCCCACGACGCGGGCCCCCACCGTTCTCACGGTGGGGGCCCGCCGGCATCGCGGCGCAGGGGGTCCGCCGCTCGCCTCGCACGAGGTTATCTGACTAGAGTCAGAGAATGGATGCGACGGAGATCGAACAAGTACGGCGGTTCAACCGCACGGTCACCGAGCGCGCGGGCGTGCTGCACGATCACTACCTGGGCTGCGGCCGGCGGATCGGCGAGGCCCGGCTGCTCTGGGAGATCGGCGAGCGGGGCCAGGACGTGCGACGCCTGCGGGAGCGTCTCGGGCTCGATTCCGGCTACACCAGCCGGCTGCTGCGCTCCCTGGAGACCGAGGGCCTGCTGACGGTGGAGCCGCAGCCCGAGGACAGGCGCGTGCGGATCGCGCGGCTCACCGCCGAGGGCCGGGCGGCGCGCGCCGTGCTCGACGCCCGCAGCGACGAGCTCGCCGGTTCCCTCCTCAAGCCGCTCAACCCCGCACAGCGAGCGCGGCTGGTCGCGGCGATGGCCGAGGTCGAGCGGTTGCTGACCGCCGCCTCCGTCACGCTGGACGTCGTCGACCCCGACCATCCGCAGGCCCAGCACTGCCTGTCGTCCTACTTCGCCGAGATGCAGGAGCGTTTCGAGAGCGGGTTCGACCCTGCCCGCAGCCTGCTGCCCGACGCCGGTGAACTCCGGCCGCCACGCGGCCTGTTCCTGGTCGCCCGGCTGCACGGCGAGCCCGTCGGCTGTGCCGGTCTGAAGCTGCCGCCCGGGGCGCCGGCGGAGATCAAGCGCATGTGGGTCGCCCCCCGTGCCCGCAGGCTCGGACTCGGCCGCCGCTTCCTGGCCGAGCTGGAGGAGCGGGCGGCCCGGCACGGCTGTGACACCTTGCGCCTGGACACCAACAAGGCGCTCGACGCGGCGATCAGCCTCTACCACTCCTTCGGCTTCCAGGAGGTCGCCGCCTTCAACGACGAGCCGTACGCCCACCACTGGTTCGAGAAGCGGCTCACCGCACCGGAGTGACGGGGGCTACCAGCCTTCGCGCGCTGCGTGCCACCGCCGGCCACAGGCAGCACGGCTCCCCGGCGTCCGGGAAGGACCCGTCTTATATCGTGCACCGATATCGGCTTCCGTAGAGCCGGAACCGCGATCGAGGAGTGAGCGATGGGTATGCCCGCGACGCCGGCCGAGGCGGGCGGCACTCCGGCACCGGCCGCCGGGGCCGGCGAGCTGAAGCGGCACCTGGGCGTTTTCGACGCCGTGGTGATCGGGCTCGGCTCGATGGTGGGCGCGGGCGTCTTCGTCGCGCTCGCGCCGGCCGCGGCGGCGGGCGGGTCAGGACTGCTGCTGGGCCTCGGGCTCGCCGCGGTGGTGGCCTACTGCAACGCCACCTCCTCCGCCCGGCTGGCCGCGCGCTACCCGCGGTCCGGCGGGACCTACGTCTACGGGCGGGAGCGGCTCGGCGAGTTCTGGGGGTTCCTGGCCGGCTGGGGCTTCGTGGTCGGCAAGACCGCCTCGTGCGCGGCGATGGCCCTCACCGTCGGTTCCTACGTGTGGCCCGGGCAGGCACATGCCGTCGCGGTCGCCGCCGTGGTGGCACTGTCCGCGGTGAATTACCTGGGCGTCCAGAAGTCGGCCTGGCTGACCAGGGGAGTCGTGGCGGTCGTGCTGGCGGTTCTCGCCGCCGTGGTGGTCGCGTGCGTGAGCGGCGGCACCGCCGGGTCCGCCCACCTCCGGATCGCCTCCGACGTCGGCTTCGGCGGGGTACTGCAGGCCGCCGGGCTGCTGTTCTTCGCCTTCGCCGGCTACGCGCGCATCGCCACCCTCGGCGAGGAGGTCCGTGACCCGCAGCGGACCATCCCCCGGGCGATCCCGCTGGCACTGGGCATCACACTGGTCGTGTACGCGGCCGTCGCCGTCGCCGTCCTGCTGGTGCTCGGCCCGGAACGGCTCGCCCACGCCTCCGCACCGCTCGCCGAAGCCGTACGCGCCGCCGGCGTGCCGGGACTCGGCCCCGTCGTGCGGGCCGGCGCGGCCGTCGCTGCGCTGGGGTCACTGCTCGCCCTGATACTCGGAGTCTCGCGCACCACCCTGGCGATGGCCAGGGACCGGCACCTGCCCCATGCCCTGGCTGCCGTCCACCCCCGCTTCCAGGTGCCGCACCGCGCCGAGTCGGCGGTCGGGGCCGTCGTCGCGGTCCTGGCGGCCACCACGGACGTCCGCGGTGCCATCGGCTTCTCCTCCTTCGGGGTACTGGCCTACTACGCCGTCGCCAATGCCTCGGCCTTGACCCTCAGCCCCGCCGAGGGGCGGCCCGCGCCGATCGTGCCGGTCGTCGGCTCGGCCGGCTGCCTCGTCCTGGCCTTCGCGCTGCCACCGGCATCGGTCCTGGTGGGAGCCGCGGTGATCGCGGCCGGCGCGGGCTCCTACGGCGTACGCAAAGCCACCGGACACGCCTGACAGGCCGGTCACGGCCGGGGGTGGTCGGTGCCGGGCAGCACCTCGCGGGCCAGTTCGGCCAGCGCCCGGCGGTCCTCCTCCAGCGCCGCCCTGCCCGCCTCGGTCGCCCGGTACACCCGACGGCCGCGGCCGTCGACGATCCGCTGCTCGGAGGTCAGCAGCCCGTCGGACTCCAGCCGGTGCAGCGTGGGATAGAGGGTGCCGGGGCTGATCCGGTAGCCGTGGCCGGCCAGTTCCCGGGTCATCCACGCGCCGTGGATCTCCTCCTGCGCCGCGTGATGCAGGATGTGCAGTCGCACCGCGGCCCGCTGGAACTCCCCCACCCGTCCACCGCCTCCGCTCTCGCCGTACCGGTGACGCATCCGATATCGGGCCTCGATACTACGGGCGCGGCAACGAGCCTCCTGCCCGCCCGCGAAGGGCCCGGCCGTCACGCGACGGCCGCCGCGGTCGGGGCGACCGGATCATGCCCGCCGGCCGCGATGCGCCCGAGGGGCAGCGCAATTGGCCACGGCTTTGGCACCTACCTGCCGCTTCGGTCCGGGGGCTGGCGCCTCGTTCCCTGCCTCGGGGCGCGGTGAACCGCGTCCCTCCTCAGCCCTTCCCCTCGGGCTTGCCTTTCGCCAGACCCTTGCCCTTGCCCTTGCCCTTGCCCGGGCCCGGGTCCTTGCCGGGGCCGTGGCCGTGGTCGGGAGCCGGCGGGGCCTGGGGGCCGTGACCCGGTCCGCCCGGTCGCGCGACGGCCGCTGCCCGCGTGGGGCCCCGCGACGGGTCGACGGGAGACGTGGTCCGGCGGGGCGTACGGGTCGCGGTCACCGGCCGCGGGCTGCTGGGCGTCGTCGCCGGCGACGTGGCCGTCGCGGGCCGGTCGTCGGCCGTATCCGGGGCGTGATGGCCGCCCGCCGTCACCAGCAGAACGATGCCCGCCGCCATCAGCGCGGCGGCAGTCGTGGCCGCCAGGGCGAGCGGCACGCGTCGCCGCCGTATCCAGCGGCGTTGTGGCGATCCGGCGGCGGCCGCTGCCCCTGGTGCCACGAGCACCGGCACGGTGGCAGGCGGGCGCACCTACGTGTCGGGGGCCGAGCGGAAGAGTGCGGCGCACTCGTCCGCACCGGGTCGTGACGCCGGGTCGGAGCGTGTCATCGCCTCCAGGATCGGCCGCAGGGGCTCGGGCACATCCCCCCCGGTCTCCGGGGACCTCAGCACTCTGGCGTATGCGGCCTCCGGCAGCGTGCCCTGGAACTCCCGCGCGCCCTTGAGGCATTCGAGCAGGACGAGCCCCAGCGAGTAGACGTCGGAGGCCGGTGCTGAACCCTTGCCGAGGATCTGCTCGGGGGCCATGTAGGCCACGGTGCCCACGAGCGTGCCCGGTTCGGCGCGGGTGGCTTCGTCGATCGGGCGTGACACTCCGAAATCGGCGAGAAAGGGCTCCCCGTCCGCGTTCAGCAGGACGTTGGTCGGCTTCATGTCGCGGTGCACCACGCCGGCGGCGTGCACGTGCGCCAGTGCCGACGACAGGCGGCGGCCGAGCCGTACGACGTCGCCGTACGGCAGTGGACCGGCCGCGATCCGCTCGCGCAGGGTGGAGCCGTCGATGTGGTCGACCACCAGATACGCGCCCTGTGCGTCGCGGCCGGCGTCGTAGACGGTCACCAGATTCCGATGGCGCAGCCGGGCCAGCAGGACGGCCTCCTCGCAGAAGCGGTCCTCGACCACCGCGCTGGTACCCGGACGGAACCGCTTCACGGCCACCGTGCGGCCCAGACGCAGATCCGTCGCCAGGAAGACGTCCGCGGTACCTCCCTGTCCCAGATATCCCTCCACCTGGTAGCGACCGGCCAGGACCTCGGCGCCCGGCTCGCCCGCAGGCAGCTCCCCCCGCGAGGAATCCGGCATGGGGCAGCTCCTTCGGGCAGGTGATACACGACGGGGACCGCGTACCCGGCGGACCGCGGCGCACGCCCGGCCGGCGTACAGCACCTACCGGAGCCGGCCCGCGCGAGGTCGCGGACGGACCGCCGCGCGCGAGCCCGGTTCGACGGGGTCGCCGTGCCTCCTGACCGCCCTGGGCCCGCCGAGCGGGCCGTGCAGCCGCACCGGGCGCGGCCGCACTCATGTCCCGCCCGCCCGGCCTTCCGCCGTGTGGCGCTGATGCAGCACCCGTCCGAGGATCGCGCCGCCGTAGACGACGAAGCCGACGCCGGTGAGCCAGGACTGGACGACCAGGATCGTGCCCACCGGCCCGTAGGTCACGGCGTTCGAGGCGATCAGCGGGGAGAAGACGAGGCCGGAGAAGATCCGCAGACCGATCAGGCCCAGCGTCGTGGCCACCGCCCCCGGCAGCAGGGCCCGCCAGCTCACGCGTCCGACGAGCAGGAACCGCTGGGACCACCAGAAGAAGAACAGCGAGACGACCACGGTGAGCACCACCCCGAGGGCCTGCTCGCCGACGCTCGTGCCGTGAGCGAGCGCCGTGACGGCGACGAGCAGGAAGCCGACGAAGAGCGCGAGCCAGATGATGTGGCGCCACAGCGAGTGCCAGTGGGCGGCCTTCAGCTCCCACGCCTTCTCGTACCCCGTCTGCAGCGCCGTGCCGAAGGTGAGACCGAACGCGGCGAGCACGGCGATCCCGAACGCCGTGGTCCGGCGCAACGCCTGCGCCGGACTGACGACCACCTCGGCGATGCGTGTCCGGGACGAGGGGGACAGGCCCAGGACTCGCCCCAGGAACTTCCCCGCTCCCAGACCGCTGTGCGGGTCGACGGCGCCGACGAGGGTCAGGAGGGGCAGCAGCGTGAGCAGGCTGAGGGCGGCGAAGCTCAGCGCCCGGGCCATCAGCTCCATCTCGACGCCCCGGCGCACCACCAGCGCGGCGGAGGACGAGTCCCAGCGCCTCTTCCACCGGCGCCATCGGCGTCCTCGCCCGGATGTGGCTTCGTCCTCGTGGCTCACCCCCTCTTCCTATCCTCTCGGCCGTATCAGCTCCCCCTGACGACACGAGGACCCGAGCGCGCAATTCACCGGCGCCGTCCTTCCCGCGATCCTGCGTCAGTGCAGGTCACGCCTGAGATGACGGTGACTGCCGCCCGTCGGATCCGGCTCGATCCGCGCGTAGGCGTGATCGTGACAGCGGAAGCGCGGTAGCGTCGCGCCCGTGGATGAGCGAAACGGCCTTGGCGTCCCGCGTTCTCTTCAGGAGGCGTGCGATCCGCGGCGACTGGCCCTGCTGGTGTACGACATGCAGGTCGGCGTCATGGACCAGATCAGCGAGCGTGACCGGGTCATCAGCACGGCGGCGGCCGTGGTCGACGCCGCCCGGGCCGCCGGGGTCCGTACGTTCTTCCTGCGCCACATCACCCTCCCCGTCGAGCTGATGGGTGTCTCCCAGCTGCGCATGTGGCGTGGCTGGCAGCGGACCGACACTTCGGCCGGGGTGGTCTCGCCCTTCCCGCCGGACGCGGCGCAGACGCAGATCGTCCCCGAGCTGCGGCCGACGGAGCGCGACGCGGTGCTGGACAAGATCACCATGTCGGCGTTCGAGGGCACATGGCTCGACATCGCCCTGCGGGACTGCGGCATCACGACCGTGGCCGTCGTCGGGGCCGCCATGGAGATCGGCATCGAACCCACCGTCCGTCACGCGGCGGACCTGGGCTACATCCCGGTGGTGGTCACCGATGCCTGCGGGGCCGGCAACGTCGAGGCCGCCGAGCGATCACTGGCGGCACTGCGCTTCGCCGGTGACTCCCTGCTGGCGACGAGCGAGGAGTTCCGCGCCGTACTCGCCGCCCGCTGATTCCCGGCCGCCCTCCGGCCAGCACAGGAGCGGCCGGGCCGGTCACAAGGAGACGACCGTGCCGACGGTGTTGGGGACGAACGCCTCGGGGAAGCGGCGCGACATCGCGTGCTGCGCCCGCCAGCCGGTGCAGTGCGCGGGCATGAGCATCGACGGGGTCATCTCCGACAGGTCCGCCATCACGCGCGGGATCAGCGGCTCGAACAGCGGCCCGCCGAGATGGAACCCGCCGATGACGGCGTGGATCGGCCGGTCCTGCGTGAGGCGCCGCGCGTAGCGGCAGATGTTCACCACGCCGGAGTGCCCACAGCCGGTGACGACCATCAGCCCCTTGTCCTTGATGTCGACGATCATCGCCTGGTCGTCGAGGACCAGCGGATCGGCTTCCCACGCCCCGTCCAGCAGGGCCTGTTGCGGCGGGAAGCCCGGTTCGTAACCGGTGGTCCGCGGCACCTCGCCGGTGATCAGGACGGAGCCGTCGAAGAGGAAGCTGGGCTGCTGCTCCTCGATCACCGTGAATCCGGCCTCTTCCAGGGCGCGCCGGCTCGTCGTCGGGATCTCCACCGGCTCGCTGCCGGGCACCGTGAGCCGGCGGCGGCGCCAGAAGTGGGGGTGGATCAGCACCGGCAGGTTGACCCGCCCGCCCAGTACCCGGATCAGACCGTCCAGGCCCGTCGTGTGGTCGAAGTGGCCGTGGCTGCACACGATCGCCTCGATGGAGGTCGGATCGACCTTGAGTCGGCGGAGGTTCTCCACGACACCGTCCGGGCTCGTGCCGGTGTCGAAGAGGAACCGGTGCTCGCGACCGGCCTTGACCACGGTGATCAGGGCGGAGTATCCGTGTTCCGCCCGCAGCGGGTCGGGACCCCGTCCGTCGACCATGGTCGCGACCGGAACGCTGCCCCCGGTGCCGGGGCGCGGCCGCCGGGCGGGCCCCTGGTCGGGCATGAGCACGTCGGTGATGTTGTCCATCACCGACGTGACCGTCACCGAGTCGACCGGGACCAGCGGTACGGGCATGCGCGGCTCGAAGTCGTGCAGCACCCCTTCGGCGTGGTCAGCGGGAACACCACCGATACACATTCATCCAGTCTCACCCGGGATCCCCGCACCCGCAATCGCAGCCTGCGAGCCGGAGCGACCTGCCGCTTCGCTTCGATCCGCATTTCCCGACCGGAACTTTTGAGTTCGTTGACGCTATGATATCCGTATGGTTCAGCGTCGAACTGACACGCACTCGGATAGGCCGCTCATTCTCGGCAGGGAAAGCGTAATTCCACATTCCACGGAGGATTCCCGGTGAGGACCATGCCCGCCTTCTGTGAGGTCGGCGCGGTACCGCGATCCTGTGCGCCTCCAGCCTCGCCACAGCCGGCACCGCGTCAGCATCCCAGGAGTCCGGGGCAAGTTGCGAGCCGATCTGGGACCTCTGCCTGACGCTCTTCTACAGCAGTTCCCAGCTGGGTTCCCACACCTCCCTCTTCGGCAGCGACAACGACTTCGCGAACAACAAGTTCCTGAGCGCGGGTGCGGGTAAAGGGCAGGTCGTGAAGAACAACGCGGCCTCTGCCAACGTCTGGGCCCGGACGCCGACCGGCGGCCAGGAATTCGAGGTCATCTATTACAACAGCAACTACAAGGGCAGCTGCGACGCGATCAGTGCCAACTGGTACGCCGACAGGCTGGCCCACACCTACAACGAGAACGCCTCGTTCCAGGGCGCGGGAAATCCCAACGTCTGGGCAGGCTGCTACATCTTCAGCTGAGCTGCGGCCGACGGACCCGGGGGCGGTGCGGACCCTCGGGCCGGACGGGACGGCGCCTCCCGGCACGTTCCCTTGCCGCGCTCTTCCGGCTGCCGCGCTCCGCGGATCAGCCGAGTGCTTCGTCGAAGCTGCCCGCGTGCAGGTCGGCCAGTGCCGCCGTGCGGGTCTTCGGGCACGACTGCTGTGACGCGCTGTCGAGGTCCGCGGCCGTGCGCGGCTTCTGGCCAGGGTGCTCGCCGATCCAGTTCGCCAGCTCGACCGCCAGGTCGGCCTCGGCGCCCGCCGCGGAACCATCGCTCTTGAGCCTGGGCTCCAGCTTCCCCAGGAAGGCGCAGAACTGCGGCCCGTCCACCGGGTTCTTGCCGTCGGACGCACCGGTGTCCGCGGTCGTCGCCGCAACGGTCGCGGCGGTCGTCGCGGCAGGTGCGGACGAGGGAGCCTGATCCGAGGCGGACTTGCTCGGACCGCACCCGCAGACGGTGAGCAGCAACAGCAGAGCGACCGATGCCGTGCGCTTCATGATTCCCCCTCGGCCCACACCGCCACGGCGTTGGCGGCGTTCGCCGGCGAACACTATCGACCCGGTCCCGCCCTGTCCGCCCCTCGCGCCGTGCCTACGCCCCGCGGACCCGGCCCCCTCCGCCATCAGGCGTACGAGCGCCCGCGCCCCAGCAAGCGCACCGCTCAGGACACGTGCCCGCGGCCCCAGCCGCGGCGGACCCGCCGGACAGCCAGCGCCCCGCCCAGCAGGGCCACCGCGAGGAGGACCGCGACGCCGCGGAGCGTACCGGCCGTGTCACCCGCCGAGGCGTGCTGCATCGTGGTGGCCGCCCAGTAGCCGGGGGACGCGGGGGCGACGGTCCTGATCCACCCTGGCAGGACGGCCAGCGGCACCATGGCGCCGCCGACGGTGGTCAGGCAGAAGCCGCCGATGTCGAAGGTCGCGGTCAACTGGCCGAAGCTGCGGGCGGTGACGCCGACGGCACTCCCCATGCCGAGCAGCGCCAGACCCCAGGCGGCGCAGGCCAGACCGAGCAGGCCGGGGGAGTCGACGCTCACCCCGCAGACGGCGACGCCGACAGTGAGGACGACGGCCTGCTGCACGGCGAGCACACCGGCGATCGGCACCGCCTTGCCGACGAGGAGTTCGAGCGGACGCACCGGCGCCACGCGCAGCCGGTCCCAGGTGTGCCAGGCCCGTTCCGAGAGTATCGAGCCGCCCACGATCGACAGCGCCAGCAGCGAGAAGGTCACCAGCGCGCCGACGGCCGCCTGCCCCGCGCCCGCCGGGCCCTCGGCGGCCACGTAGAGGGGGCGCAGGGCGAGCATCACCAGGACGGGCATCAGGATCCGCCCGATGAGCGGACCGGGATCGCGCAGCAGCAGACGGGTGTTGTGGCGGACCAGTATCCCGGTCCGCAGCAGCCGGGGCCCCCGGCCGACAGGGGCGCCGGGGCCGGGCTCGCGGCGGGGCGGCAGGTCATGCGGCACGGCCGGCCTCCTCGGTGGCGGCGCCGGACGTGGCGAGGGTGGCGTAGAGGGCGTCCAGGTCCGGGCGGCGCACGTCCACGGCCGTGGGGGCGCAGCCGCAGGCCAGCAGCACGGCGAGGTCGGCCGACGGGTCTCGGGTGACGATGCGCAGGCGGTCCCCGGCGTCCAGCCGGGTACGGGCAGCCAGCGGCGCGGGCAGGTCCGGGCGCGGCAGGGCCGGGTCGAGGGTCATGTGGATCTCGCCGGGCAGGTCCGCGGTGAGCTCGGCGCGGGACCCTCTGGCCACCACCCGGCCGGCCCGCGCCACCGCCAACGTGGCGTCGAGGTCGACCAGTTCGGGCAGGTAGTGGGTGGTGTAGACGACGGCGGCGCCGGCCGCGGCGCGAGCCCGGACGGCGGACAGCAGGGCGGTGCGGGTCTGCGGGTCGGCGCCGGCGGTGGGTTCGTCGAGCAGCAGCACCGGCGGATCGCCGACCAGTGCGGTGGCGGCCTGGGTACGCCTGCGCTGGCCGCCGGACAGCACGCCGCACCGGCGGTCGAGCACGTCGGTGAGCATCAGGTCCGCGGCGGTCCTGGCGACCGCGCGGGCCGCCGCCGACCGGCGCAGGCCGGCCAGGCCGGCGAACAGCCGCAGGTGCTCACGAACGGTCACCTCCGGGTAGAGGGCCAGCTCCTGCGGTGCCACGCCGAGCAGGGCGCGGGCCTCGCGCGGCCTGTCCAGCGCGTCGACCCCGCACACCCTGGCGCTTCCCGCGTCGGCCCGCACCAGGCCGGTGACGATCTCGACGAACGTCGTCTTGCCCGCCCCGTTGTGCCCGATCAGCCCGACGACCTCGCCCGGCCGCACCTCCAGGCTGAAACCGTCCAGCGCTGCCCGCGCGCCGTAGCTCTTGCGCAACTCGTGAACCGCCAGCATCGCCCACCACCCCGTCCCCGGATCCCCGGCCCGCAGGCCGGCCCGGGTGTAAATGATCTACATCGTATAGATCTACAGTGTAGAGGCATGACGGGAAAACGGGAAGAGATCCTGGACGCCGCGGTGGCCCTGGCCGACGAGCGCGGCCTGGCAGGGGTGTCGATGCGGGCGGTCGCCACGGCGGTGGGCGTCACCCCGATGGCCCTCTACCCGCACGTCGGGGACAAGGCGGGGCTGCTCGACGCGATGCTGGGCCGGCTGCTGTCCACCGTGAGGCAGGGGGCGCCGGAGATGGCGGACGCGGCGGACTGGCGGACGCGGATGCGGGCCTTCGCCACCGCCGCGCGCGGCCTGGCCGCAGGCCACCCGTGGGCGGCCTCGCTGCTCTTCTCCCGCCCCGCGGTGGCGCCCGACGCGGTCGCCCTGGTTGACCTGTTCTACCGCGCCCTGCTCGACGCGGGGGTGCCGCGGGCCCATGTCCCGCGGCTGGAGCGGCTGGTGAGCACGTATGTGCTCGGCTGGATCGCCTCGGAGGCGGGCGGCCGCTTCGGCCCTGGCACCCTCGACCCCCGGGGCCGCCGCGGCCGGCACCCGCAGCGGGACCTGCCCGGCCACAGCGCGGTCGCCGCCTGGCTGGACCCACCGGTCGACTGGGACGCCGAGTTCGAGGCCGACCTCGACGACCTGGTGCGCCTGGTGGAGTCCGCGGCCGCCCGCGGATGACCCTCGCGGGCCGGCCTGACGGTGCTTCAGCGCAGGCGCTCCCGGGCGACCGGGTGGAGCCGTTCGGCCGGTTCGGCGTCCGGGGCGGATCCGGCGACGCCGGTCCCGGCCGCGACCGGCGCTGGTGCGGGCCGGCGGGTCCTCACAGGCGCTGGGCGAAGACCACGTCCCGAGCGGTGGCCCGGGCGGTGGCGACGGCGCCGAGGAGGACCGCGTCCTCGCCCAGCGCGCTGGCCACGACCCGGGGCCGCAGCGGGGTGAGCCGGCGCAGGGTGTCGCGGACCGTGTCGAGCAGCAGGTCGGCGCTGTGGCCGACGCCGCCGCCGAGTACGACGAGATCGGGGTCCAGGACGGCGGCGACCGCGGCCACGGTGTGCGCGAGCCGCTCGCCCTCCTGGCGGACCGCGGCGACCGCGGCGGGGGAGCCGGAACGTGCCGCGTCGAAGACGGACTTGGCGGTGAGCGTGCCGGTCATGCCGAGCGCGCGGGCGGCGCGGACCACCGCGTCGGCCGAGACGGTGTCCTCCAGGGTGCCCGGTTCGCGGCCGGGCCAGGGCAGGAAGCCGATCTCCCCGGCGGCGCCGTTCGCCCCGGTGAAGGGCCGGCCGTCGGCGACGATGCCCATGCCGAGGCCGGTGCCGATCATCACGTAGACGAAGAGCCTGCTGCCGGCGCCGACGCCGAAGGAGTGCTCGCCGAGGGCGGCGAGGTTCGCGTCGTTGTGGACGGCGAGCGGCATGCCCAACTCGTCGCGCATCCGGTCGAAGAGCCCGGCGCGGCCCCAGCCCGGCAGGTGCAGGGCGTAGCGGACCCGGCGTGCGGCCGCGTCGTAGACACCGGGGGTGCCGACGACCGCGTGCACGACCTTCGCCGCGGGCACCGCGGACTCGGCGACCACCCGGTGCGCGGTGGCGACCACCAGATCGGCCATCGCCGCCGACGTGCGGGCCCGGTTGCGGACGTCGCCGCGGGCGACCACCGAGCCGTCGAGGTCGGCCAGCGCCACCCGCAGCCAGGCCCGGCCGATGTCGATGCCGACCGCGTAACCGGCCGACGGGTCGGGGGAGTAGAGGACGGCGGACCTGCCGCGCTCGGGGACGTGGTGGCCGGCCTCGCGGACCAGCCCGGCCGCTTCCAGGGCGGCCAGCGCGCTGGAGACGGTGGGCTTGGACAGCCCGGTGGTGCGGGCGAGCTGGGCGCGGGAGGCGGGGGCGGCGCGCAACTGCTCAAGCAGCAGGCGCTCGTTGGAACTGCGCAGCCGCTGCTGGTTCCAGGGCCGGGCGCCGCTCTCGTGCCCGTCCCAGGGCCGCCCGCCCGCGCCGTCGCTGCTGGTCATGAAGGGCATTGTCACCCATCGTCCGGACAGCCGGGCGCAGGTCGGTGCGGCGCACCCTCTTGACGCTATTAGTAAAGGAACTTAACTTGAGCGCCGCATCGTGCCCGCGATCCCACCGGTCCAGGGAGCCTTCATGTGCGCTCACCCGTCAGCCAGCCCGTCCGGGCGAACGTCCGGCGGTCCGCCGCCACCCGGCGGTTTCGTCCGCCGTATCGGCCCGTTCCAGGCCACCGCGATCAACATGAGTCAGATGTGCGGCATCGGCCCCTTCGTCACCATCCCCTTGATGGTGGGGGCCTTCGGCGGGCCGCAGGCGGTGATCGGCTTCGTGGCCGGCGCCCTGCTGGCCCTCGCCGACGGCCTGGTGTGGGCGGAGCTGGGCGCGTCCATGCCGGGTTCGGGCGGCAGTTACGTCTACCTGCGGCAAGCGTTCCAGTACCGCAGCGGAAAGCTCATGCCGTTCCTCTTCGTGTGGACGGCCATGCTCTTCATCCCGCTGATCATGTCCACCGGTGTGGTCGGCTTCGTGCAGTACCTCGGCTACCTCGCCCCGCACATGGGCAGCACCACCGGCGACCTGGTGGGCCTCGCGGTGATCGCGGTGGTGGTCGCGCTGCTGTGGCGCGGCATCGAGCACATCGCCAAGATCACCGCGGTGATGTGGGTGGTGATGATCGTGTCGGTCCTGCTGGTGATCGTCGCCGCGGCGAGCAACTTCTCCGGCCACCTGGCCTTCACCTACCCCGCGCATGCCTTCGCGCTGACCACCGGTCACTTCTGGACCGGCTTCGCCGGCGGTCTGACCATCGGTATCTACGACTACCTCGGCTACAACACCACCGCCTACATGGGCGCGGAGATCAAGAACCCCGGCAGGGTGCTGCCGCGCTCCATCATCTACTCGATCCTCGGCATCATGGCGATCTACGTGATGCTCCAGATCGGCACCCTCGGCGTCGTCGACTGGCACCGGATGCTCGACCCGCACGACATCGCGTCCACCTCAGTCGCCTCCGCGGTGCTGGAGAAGACCTGGGGCAAGGGCGCCGCGGACACCGTGACGGTGCTCATCCTGATCACCGCGTTCGCCTCGGTCTTCACCGGCCTGCTGGGCGGGTCCCGCGTGCCGTACGACGCCGCGCGCGAGCGCGTCTTCTTCCGGCCGTACGGGCGGCTCCATGCCAGCCACCGCTTCCCGGTATGGGGGCTGGCCACCATGGGCGTGGTCACCGCGGGCGGCTTCCTGATCGGCCGGCACACCGACCTGCAGACCCTGATCCAGTTGCTCACCACGGTGATGGTGATCGTCCAGGCGCTCGCCCAGATCCTCGCCGTCGGCGTTTTGCGCCGCCGCCAGCCCGGGCTGCGCCGCCCGTACCGGATGTGGCTCTACCCGGCGCCGGCGATCATCGCGCTGGTCGGCTGGATCGTCATCTACGGCTACGCCGACAAGAACTCACCCGGCCGCCACCCCATCGAGTGGTCGCTGGCCTGGGTGGCCCTCGGGGCCGTGGCCTTCGCGCTGTGGTCCCGCTACGAGAAGGTCTGGCCCTTCGGGCCCAAGGAGATCTCGGAGGAGTACCTGTCGGGCGCCGACCCCGACGCCGACCCCGACCCCGACGCCGACCCCGACACGGACAGCGACGCCGGTGCCACGCCGGTCGGCGCCTGACGCACGTCGCGCACCGGGCGCCGCTGGCGCTGCGCCCGGACAACCCGCGGATCCTCAAGGCTGTTCCGCCGCCGACCCGCACTCGCTGCGCGACGCGGTCGGCACCGACCTGTCGGGACTCTTCCTGGTCCTGGCGGCGATCTGCCTGATCGTGGGGGCGGTCGGCATCGCCAACACCACACTCGTGGCGGTGATCGAGCGTACCGGCGAGACAACCCGGCGCTGCGGGCGGCACGGACCGAGCCGCTGGACGCGCCGCGGCGCTGACGCACGTGGCGACGTGATGGCTCACCCCTGACGGGGTCGGGGGTCCGGGGTCACCGCGAGCGCCACGTCGAGAAGGGACACGCCGACGAGCGCCGCCCCGGCCAGCCGCAACGCGGTCCAGGAGACGGCGGAGTCGGCGGTCGTCAGCAACGTGGCGACGATGCCGTAGCCGATGGCCGGCGCCGTCGTCATCAGCGCCCCCCACCAGTGGCCGCGCCGGAGGGCGGAGACACCGCGCACGGCGAGCCATGACGTCAGGGAGGACGGGACGACGGCCATGAAGCCGGCAAGCGTGAGAGCCGGCGATCGTGCGGCGATCGCCATCACCGACGCCACGGGCACCAGCAGGGTGAACGCGGCGAGAGCGGCCGACAGGTAAGCCGCGCCGGACAGCGCGGAGTTCGAGGAGCGGATGCGCCGGTTCTCGGCGAACGCCCACGCGGACGGCGCTGCGACGAGGAGCGCGCAGGCGGCCGAAGTCGCCACGCCGGACGTCGAGTCGAAGAAACCGAATACCAGCGAACACAGCGCACCGGCGGTGGGAAGGGTGGCGAGGACCGGCACTCGGACCGAACCGCCTCTAATCGCGACGCCGGTGTCGCGGTCCTGATTCTTCATGTGGTGCCTGCAAAGCTGCGCAAGGGGTCTCGCCGATTCTCCGAAGTGTTTCCCCGAATGGGGGACCGCACAGTGAACGGTCCCCCATTCGGATTCGTATCCTACCGCTGAGCTCTGGAGACCGGCGGCGGGGGCATCATGTCGCAGTAGCCGGACCCGCCAGGTCGGGTATCGGTCGAACTGTCGAGGCTGATGTCCCAGGGATTTCCGCCGTTACCGCGGCCCACCGACTGGCATCCGCCGTAGCCGCCCGTGGAGAAATTGTCGAAGTCCCCCCGCTGGACGGGACCCGACGCGGCGGCTCCGCTCTCGTTCACCATGTGCCCGTCGAGATACAGGTACAGGTCGGGCATGTGGCTCTGGTAGACCAGGCCGTACTCCGGGTCGTCGTCCGTGTCCGGAGCGGTCTGGATCTGGTTGACGGTTCCACCGACACAGAACGCGATGGCCGCGTTCTGCCAGATCGGCGGGGCCATGTTGAAGAGCGATCCGTTGGTGAGGCCGCTGCGGAAGAACGTGCTGAAGATGTCCCCGGCGGTGTCGGCCACCTCCCGCGGCACCTTCCCCGCCGAGGACAGGTCCTTGAGCTTGTTGACCCAGGCGTTGAGGTGGGCGTCGGTGGTGGACTGCCCGTTGAGCATGCGGTAGCCGATGCTGCCGCCGCTGACGATCTTGGTGTCGACGCACCTCCCGCTGCTGTCGGTCGCCGCGTCATTCTGCTTGGGAATGTAGGCCTTGCCCGGGGTGATCCCTGTCGACAGCGGATTCGGCACGCTTTCCGTGGACCCGTAGACGTTGGGGTCCGTCGCGGTGAAGGAGAGATCCGGCAGCGTGACTCCGAGACTTCCGTAGTCGGAGACCGTTGCCTGGATGAAGTTCTTCACGAACGGCGCGATATCGGTGTCCCCGGTGCGCGGTGTGTAGGTGACGTTCGGCGTGCCGGTGACGATCTTTCCGTCCGGCCCGGTGACCCACTGGGCGTCGATATGGGTCTTGATCTTGTACGAATGGTCGTCGGTGAAGGAGTGGAAGGGGTCGATCGTCTGCGGCGGGGCGGGGTTCGAGAATCCCAGCCAGTCCGCGATGCTGCTGGTCCCTGCTCTGTCGACGGCGTCGGCCCACGCGGTGGCCGCGCTGCGGAGCGCCGGGCCGATGCACTGGGTGGTGTTACCGCCCACGCAGGTGGGGAAGCTGGTCAGACCCTGCATCGGCGTTCCCCCGTAGGAGCCGCCTTCGGTCCGCGAGTGCGCCCAGTCGTACAGCGTCTGGCGACTCCGCATCGGGGTGTTCAGGAAGCTCGGTGCGGAGGTGTCCAGATTCTGGGTCGACGCGAAGATCGAGGCCGCGTCGAACGTGTGGTGCTCCCACGTTCCGGCGATGGGGGTGAAGGCGAGCGCGTCGTAGGCGACCGTCGTGTCGCCCGACGTGCTGTCGTTGGTGACGTTGGTGAGGGTGACCTTGGCATTGGAGCCGAGGTAGTAGTAGCCGACCGTGACCCAGTCGTTCGTCGCCTTGCTCTGATCGACTGTCCGCGTGTAGACCGTGCCGTCCGGCGAGGTGATCTGGTAGGTGGCCGACTTGGTCTTGCTGCCCAGATAGGGCATGAAGGCCCGGATCTGGTACACGTGTGCCGGCAGGCTGTTCGGGGTCCACGTGCCGTTGGTCAGCAGCAGGTTGCCCCAGTTGTTCGGCTGCCGGCCGTGCGAGAACCAGTAGTGCCCGCCGAAGCCGCCGCCGATCTGGTGAAGGTCCTCCTTGGCCTCGTAGGCGTTGTTCGCGTCCTTGGGGAAGGACCACGAGAAGGTGCCACCGCTGTTCCAGCCACGCGTCGCACATCGGGTGGACGCCACCGAGTTCGGCACGTCATCCACGATCACGGTTCCGCTGGGCAGCGCCGAGGCGTCGCAGGGCCCGGGATGCGGGTTGGCGCTGCCGGGTTCGCTGCGGACGGTCTTGTAGGTCAGGTACTCGTTGCCGCACTGGTTGTACTTTCCGTTTCCTGGGTCGGTCGCCGTGCAGTTCTTCCAGGTCACCGACGCGGTGTACCAGTGCTGGGTGTAGCAGGCGACGTCGTGGCAGACCGGCGGCGTGGCCGAGTTGCAGGCATTGTTGCTGTTGCAGAAGGTGGAGAGCGGCGGTTCGATCGACGTGGCCTGGTTGTCCAGAGTCGTCCACCAGGCCGCCGAGTAGCCGTGCGTGTTGCCGCTGTTCTGCACGCCGTTGTCGTCGTACGAGCGTCCGGTGTCGAGCGGGTAGCCGCCCCAGCCCATCACCTTCTCCTCGTAGGGCCACTTCTGCGGCGAGGCCGCGTCGGCGTAGTGGTTGTTGTAGAGGAAGGGGGAGCGGTCAGCCGGGTAGTTCGGGTTGGCGGGGTTGTTTCCCCAGCCGAGACCCCACGGGCCGCCTGCGACCGGCGTGTTGTAGCCCTCGTTGTAGTTCCACGCGGCGGCGAACCAGTTCTCCGGACGGGCCGGATCGTCGTTGTTGAGCTTGATGGACGCCCCGGACACGTGGAGTTCGTTCCACTTCTGCTCCAGGATCCGCTCGGCGTAGGCGATGTTGGTGGCGTAGTCCAGAGCGACCGCCCGCTGCTGGGTGGCCGGCAGTACGGTCTCGCCGTCCTTGGGGTGACCGGCGATGCGCATGCCGTCGGTGGCCTGGCCGATGCCGTAGCCGCAGTCGGCCTTCGTCCAGTCGATCTTCCAGATGAGGTTCGGGTCGTAGCCCGTGGTCCCGGGGTAGATGTTGACGCCGTAGAAGTTGCCGACGAGCGGGTTGCCGTACTCGCCCGGTTCGGCGTGCGAGGACGCCTGCCACAGGTTGGACTCCTGCGCCAGGATCCCGAGGAGCACCTGTGCAGGGACCCGGCCACCGGTCGTCAGTCCGGGCGGCGGGAACATCCCCTGCGGGGTCCAGGCGGGCAGCCCCGAGTGCCGCCAGTCCGCCGGCCGGCTGATGTTCGCCGAGGTCAGCAGGCCCCTGATCGCCATATCGGCGGCCCACTCGACCTGGTTCGGGGTGGGTTGGTAGACCTGGGTGCCGACGTCGTTGCGCGGGACCGAGCAGTACCGGTCCTGGTCGACCGGGTCCGTCGAGAGGTCCGCCGCGGCCGCCGCCGTCCGCGTGGACTTCGGTCGGGCGTCCTGGGCGGCGGCCGCGCCGCCCACCACGTAGGGGAGGATCGGCGACGGCTTGCCGCCGTCGGCTCCGGCAGCCTGCCCGGCCACCGTGAAGGACAGCTTCTTCTTCGTCCTGGTGGCGACCGCCTCGATGGCGACCGGGTCGGGCGCGCCGGTGGTGACCTGAGCCAGCGGGGACGCGACCTTCGCGGCGAGGTGTTGTGATGTGGCCTGTGTCAGGGCCAGTTCGCCCCGGGTGGAGACGCCGGCGTCCGCCGGCACGGCAAGTCGGCTGATCTCGCCGGGCAGTGCGGAGACCGCCGTGGAGCTTCCGGTCAGGTACACGTGACCGTGTACGCCCTGGGCCAGGCCCATGGCGCCGAGATCGCCGCGGGCGAGCGTGGTGACCTTGCTGCCGGCCAGCCGCTTCACTTCCGCCTGCTTGCCCGAACTCCCCGACGTCTCCAGGTAGTCGACGCCGCCCGAGGCGTCGGCATGGAGGCGGAAGGCGGTGGTCCTGGTGGTGGTGACCAGTCGGCTCGCTCCGGAGCTCGCGATGCGCAGGATGCGCGGACCCGAGGCGGTGACGATGTCGTCGCCCACCGGCACCGCCGAGGTGGCCTGCCCATTGACGGTCGCCGTGCGGACGACCTTCGCCGTACGGGCATCGACGGTCTGCAGCTGTGTCTGCGCGCTGTCGCCGTCATCCGCCGCCTGCGTGACGACGACGGTGTCGTCCGCGCCGCACCCCGGATCGAAGTAGGCCAGGCTGGCGTTGAGCGAGAGCTTGCTGACCTTTCCGGTGTCCAGGTTCACCACCGCGGTGAACGCCCCGCGGTCGAAGAGCTCTTGGGTGTTGGTGAAGGTGCGGGGTGCGTAGACCGCCACCGCGTACTTCCCCGAACCGGTGACGCAGGCGTTGCCGATCCACTGGTCTGTCGTCAGGCCCGGTTCCGAGAGGGTGGCAGCCGTCCGCCAGGTGTAACCGCTACGGGCGTCGGCGACCAGGACGTGGAAGCCGGTCTGGTCGCCGGTCGTGGTCCACGCACGGTCGGTCGACTTCGCCCAGTCCTTGCCCAGGGCCTCGGCCCTGTCACCCGCCGGTACGCCGGCCGGGTCCGGCCTCGCGGCCGTCGGGGCCTTGGCCGCGGACTGCGGCGTGGAGTCGGGGGTGGTGGCACCCGCGGACATGGGCACCAGTGCGGCCAGGAGTAAGCCGGCAGCCGAGGCCGCCAGCGTGATCCCAGCTTTTCGATGCAATTGCACGAATATTCCCTCTCCTTGGATCTCCCGCGCCGGACGGCAGCGGGTCCGCCCTGCTCATGCCGATGTCGCAGCGCACATGAGAGGGTCGCTACTTTCCTCCGAGCGCGCGCGGCGGGCCGCATCCGGCGGCAATGCGTCGCGTCACGTATTCGGAGTGATCGCGTCCAGCTCGCGGTACGGTGAATTCCGCTTGTGTGCGGCAACGATCTTTCCCCGGCTCGCACATAATTCCGTCAACGCTGGACGTGACTCTTCGCATTCACCCCCCGCTACGATTGAAATGTGAATGCCGAAATACTTTGGCATTCAAATGATTCGAGAACAAGGGCACGATCGAGGCAAAGTGCGCATCCAGTGAATTTCATGTGTGTCATGGATCACAAGGCAATCGCGTTTATGGCGCACGCGAGGAAAGTCGAAGAATATGATCTTTTCTGGCCGTTCCCCTCGGGGGAGTGGCTACGGCTGGGACTGCTCTGGCCCGGCTCGGCACCGACCACGACGCGGTCCTGCTGCGGCGCTACCTGGAGCAGGCCCTTCTCCTGCCGCGTCCCTCGGCGGAGGAACCGGTGGACTTCGCCGCGGCAGGAGGCCTCTGCCCACGGCGTGAGCACGACGGACACCGTCGCCCGGCCGGGCGCGGGTCGGCTCAGTAGAACTGGACCAGGCAGAATTCGTGTCCTTCGGGATCGGTCATCACGACGACGACGCCTTCGTCGTAGTCGTGCCGTTCGCCGCTGAACTGTCCACCGAGGGCGGTGACCTGGGCGATGCCCTGGGCGATGTCGTCCACCGCGACGTCGAGGTGCAGGCGCACCTTGGCCTGCTTCGGCTCGCTGACGGGCTGGAAGGTGAGGCGCGGCTGCGCGTCGCCCGGACGGCCGAGGTAGACCCAGCCAGGGCGGGACGGCAGGGCCGGGCGGTCCAGTAGCACGCTCCAGAATCCCGCCACCCGCTCCACGTCGACGCAGTCGACGGTCACTCCGATCCAGCGGTTCGTCACGTCGTCGGCTCTCCTGTCCGGTCGATCAGCGGCAGCGCGGGGAAAGTATGTCTCCGCCAGATCAGGCGGGCGGACTCCTCCGGGTACGGGACGACCCCCGTCCGGCTGCTGAAGCGCTGGACGAGGCGCCGCTCGGTGTCGTACGCGGGCCAGCCGGGGTCGCCGCGTCCGGCGAAGGACACCCATGCGGCGCGCATCCGGGCGGACAGCGCCTCCGCTTCCGGAGAGGGCGCGCCGCCGATGAGCGCGGCGGGCTGCCCGCGGTCCAGGTTGCCGAAGACGAGCGGCACGTCGAGGCCGTGGCAGGCCCCCAAAGCACCGCCCATGCCCGGGGCCGGCCAGGCGAGCTCGTAGACATGCGCGCGGGCGCCGGCAGCCGTCTGCGCCTCGGCGAGGTGGAGCGAGGGCATCCGGAACAGCCAGTCGGAGTGCACCAGATCGTAGAGCTCGTCCGGACTTGCCGCCGGGAAGGCATCGCGGTAGCGGCGGGCGCCGTCCGGGCCGGGTGCGAAGACGCGCAGGGCGTCGGCGGCCTGCTTGTCGGTCACCTCGCCGAGCAGACCGCTGACGGCGGTGAACAGCCGCTGCTCGTCGCGAGTATGGCCGACGAGAAGCTCGACACCGCGGCAGGCCCCGCCAGCGAGGGCACGCCAGGGTGTGTCGGTCAGAACCTCCCCGTCGACGACGGGCGAGAAGGGGATCGCCCGGTGCGCGGGCAGGCCCCACCGTCGCACCCGCTGGTCCATGGCGGCGCCCACCGCGTCGGCGGCGGAGGACAGCCGGTCAGGGGCGACGCCGGACAGGTCGGCCACCGTGGGCCGCAGTCCGAGCTCGGCGGCGCAGGCCGCAGCGATGTCCGCGGCGAGCTCCGGCGAGAAGAACGTGCCCGGCATGCTCTGCACGACGGCCCGGCGAAACAGACCTGCCGCGCGGCTCATCGCCAGCAGGGCGGCGATCGACCCCCCGCCCGCCGACTGGCCGAAGACCGTGACCCGGTCGGGGTCGCCGCCGAAAGCCCGGGCGTTGTCGCGGACCCACTCCAGAGCCGCGACCTGGTCGAGCAGACCCCTGTTGGCGGGCGCCCCCTCGATCTGCGCGAAGCCCTCGATCCCCACGCGGTAGTTGAAGGTCACGACCACCACGCCACCTTCTCGCGCGAGCCGGCCGCCGTCGTACTCCGGCAGGCCCGACATCCCGATCACGTAGGCGCCGCCCTGGATCCACACCATCACCGGCAGTCCCGCTGCCGGGTCGGGCTCCGGCGACCACACGTTGGCGGTCAGCCAGCCGTCGCCCACGTGCTGCGACCGCGCCGCCATGCCGAAGTGGCCGCCCTGCGGGGGCGGCGGACCGTACGCGAGGGCGTCCCGCACCCCGCTCCAGGCCGGTATGGCTCGCGGCGCGGCAAAGCGCAGCGTGCCGACCGGGGGTTCGGCGAACGGGATCCCGCGGAAGACCGCCACACCCGCCTCCCGGCTGCCGCGCAGCCACCCGGCCGCCGAGCGGACTTCGGGCCGGGACCCGGACGGCCCGGACTCGGCAGCGGTCACGTCACCACGTCCTCTCACGTCAAGCAGGAGGGGGGCAGCCACCGCGCCCCGGGCCTACAGGATCATCCGTTCCGCTCGGATGCCGCCAATGGTTTACGGCCTGATCGGCCTGCGGCGGCAGTGCGCCACGCGGGGGCCGGTCGCGAGAGGGCCCCGCCGCCACCAGCGGCGGTTGTCTGCTGTTCGGCGAACGTTCAACTCACCTTCCACACCTGCCTCATACGTGCTCCCTACAGTCTTTGTAGGTCTTGGAAGAAGGGTTCTATGGATACTCGCCTCGCGGTCAGGGCTCGCGGAATCACCAGATACTTCGGCGATGTCGTCGCGCTGGACGGCATCGATCTCGACCTGGCGCGAGGTCAGATCCATGGTCTGGCCGGACCGAACGGCGCGGGCAAGACGACGCTGCTCGGGCTGCTGCTCGGGCTGGCCGTGGCCGACAGCGGTGAGCTGGAGATCCTCGGCACGCCGGTCGGCCGGGCGCTCGCCGCCCCCGACGGTGTCGCCGGCTTCGTGGACGGGCCGGGCCTGTACCCCTCGCTGACCGCCCGGCAGAATCTGGCCGCGCTCGCCGCGCTGCGCGGCGACGGACCGGCGACCTCGGCGATCGCCGACGCCCTGGCCGAGGTGGGCCTGACCGATGTCGCCGACGACCGGCTGCGCGGCTTCTCGCTCGGCATGCGCCAGCGGCTCGGCCTGGCCGCCGCCCTGCTCGCCGCGCCACGGCTGCTCGTGCTCGACGAGCCGTCCAACGGCCTGGACCCGGCGGGCAAGAAGCACGTGCACGGTGTCCTGACCCGGCTCGCCGCCGAAGGCACCAGCGTGGTCCTCTCCAGCCACCGCATGGACGACCTGGAAGCGCTGTGCTCCGAGGTCACCATCCTGGCCGGCGGCCGGGTCGTCTTCTCGGGCCCGCTGGGCAAGCTGGCCGCCGAGAACCGTGAACTCGACTACCGCATCCTCACGTCCGACCCGCGGGCCGCGCACCGGCTGGCCGCGGCCGCCGACGGGGTCCGCGTCGTCGAGGAGGCCGTGGAGTGGCGCGGCGCCGAGGCACTCGTCGTCCGGGCCCTGACGCCCGCCCTGGACGCGCTGGTGTCCGGCCTGGTGCGCGACGGCATCGCGGTACGCGAACTCGCCCCGGTCGTCTCGCCGTTGGAGGCCGCCTTCGTCGCCCTGACCGAACAGCAGGAGACCGCCCGATGACTGCCACCGAAACCGCGCCCCTGGCCGGCAACAGCGTTGCCCCGCGGGCCCACCCCGTCTCGGTCGCCCGCTGCTACCGCTTCGAGCTGGTCAAGCTGATGTCGCAATGGCGGATCCGGCTGCTGGTCCTGGCCTGCTGGATCGCGCCGGCGCTCTTCGTGGCCGCGGTCAGCCAGCAGAGCACGCTGCCCACCGACACCCTCTTCGGCCGGTGGATGCACGCCACCGGCTGGGCGGGGCCGCTGGTGGTGCTCGGATTCTCCGGCACGTGGGCGCTGCCGCTGCTGACCTCGGTGGTCGCCGGCGACGTCTTCGCCGCCGAGGACCGGCTCGGCACGTGGCGCCACCTGCTGGTGGCGGTCCGCTCGCCGCGGCGGATCTTCGCGGCGAAGGGTCTCGCGAGCCTCACCGTGATCCTGTCGATGCTGGTGGGCCTGGCTGCCTCCGGCGCGGTCGGCGGGCTGCTCGCGGTCGGCAACCGGCCGCTGGTCGGACTCGACGGCCACCTGCTGTCGTCCTCGCACGCCGCCGCCGAGGTGTTCCTCGCCTGGGCGTGCGTCATCGCCCCGACGCTGGCGCTGGCCGGGATCGGACTGATCGGCTCGGTCGCGCTCGGACGCTCACCGATGGGCCTGCTGCTCCCCGTGCTGGCCGCGCTGGTGATGCAGCTCGCCCAGATGCTGCCGCTGCCCGTCGCGGTCCGCATGGCACTGCCCGGCTACGCCTTCATCGCCTGGAACGGTCTGTTCACCGGCCCGCAGCAGGCCGGGCCGCTGCTGATCGGCATCGCGGTCAGCCTGGTGTGGGCCCTGGTGGCGACGGCGATCGCGTATCTGCTGTTCCTGCGGCGCGACTTCACCAACCTGACCCAGGACACCTCGGGCCGCCGCGCGGTCACGGCCGGATTCCTGCCGCTGGCCGTGCTGGCCGGCGCCACCGTCGCGGTGGTCGGGCTGGCGACCCCGTCGATGGGGTCAGGCATCGACCAGCCGAAGGTCCAGCGGTCGCTCGCCACGGCGTTCGCGCACCTGTACCGGATGCAGACCGACGAACTGAACCGCCCCGCCGTCGCCGAGGAGCAGCTCCGGGTGTCCGCCGCGTGCGACAAGGGCGGCGACCGGACCGCGGACGAGGGAGCGGGCAACGACTGGCGCTGCGTCGTCACCTGGCACCTCCCCGGCGTGCAGGCCGCGGGGACGGCCGTCTACCAGCTCGACATCACCGCGGACGGGCGGTACGTCGCCGACGGTGACGGACCGAAGGAAGTCAACGGCTACTTCCTGGTGCACACCTCCCATGGCGACGCACCCAATCCGCTGTGGCAGTTCGACGGGAACGTCGAGCTGCTCCACACCTCCCCGAAGGGATAACGCAATGCAGGTAACACGGCAGCGCCGGAGCAGCGAGAAGGCGCAGATCAGCCTTCTCGGCCGACGCGTCGGCCGCCGGAGCGCACTGGTCACGGCATGTATCACGGTCGCCCTCGGCGTCACAGGCACCGCCGTCGCCTCGACGCAGCAGTTCGGCACCCAGCAGGTCGGCCAGGTCACCCCCAAGGGCCAGGTCGTCTCAGACGACCAGTACATCGACCCGTACGGCAGCCGCACGGTCATCAACGACGGCAAGATCATGTCCTCCACTGTCAGCCCGGACGGCAGCACGCTCGCGGCCGCGGTCACCGACGGTGACGCCGCGCTGGTCATCATGGACCTCAAGACCGGCCAGGTGAAGCAGAAGATCGGCACGAACGCGGCTGACACCCTGCGCATCAAGAGCGCCGCCGTCGGGCAGGAGGGCCCGACCTACTCGCCCGACGGCACACAGCTCTGGCTGGGGCAGACCGACGGCTACACCAAGTTCACCGTCGCCGCGGACGGCACGCTCACCAGCCCGGTGACCGTCCCGATCCCGGCTGACGGCGCCAAGCACGCCCTGGTGGCCGGCGCGGTGTTCTCGGCCGACGGCGCCACTGTCTACGCGGCGGTCAACGGCCAGAACCGGGTGGTCGCCATCAACACGTCGACCGGGACGGTCCAGCAGAGCTGGACCGTGGGCAACGCCCCGCGCGGCATCGTCAGGGTCGGCGACAAGCTCTACGTCAGCAACGAGGGCGGGCGTCCCGCCAGGCCCGGCGAGACCACCATCAACTCCTACAACACCCAGGTGCCGGCTGACCCGGTGACCGGCGCCACCACCACCGGCACGGTCAGCGTCATCAACCTGGCCAAGCCGGCGGCCGCCCCGACGAGCATCGACGTCGGCCTGCATCCCACCGCCCTGTACGTCACCAAGGGCGCGGTGTTCGTCACCAACACCGCCACCAACGACGTGTCGGTGATCAAGACCGCGAACGACAAGGTCGTGCAGACCATCGCCACCCGGCCGTGGCCCGAGGCGACGGTGGGCTACGAGCCGAACGCGGTGACCCTCACCGACGACGGTCACCTGCTGGTGACCCTCGGCCGCGCCAACGCGGTCGCGGTCTACCGCTACACGACACCCCAGGAGCCGGTCAGTTACGTCGGCCTGCTGCCGACCGACTACTTCCCGGCCGAGATCACCACGGTCGGCAAGCAGGTGGTCGTCTCCAACACCCGGGGTGTCGACGCCCGCCGCCCGGCCACCGGCGCCGGGCACGGCACCCACGACACGACCTCCAGCCTGCAGCAGTTCACCCTGCCCAGCGACAGGACGGTCAAGTCCGAGACGGACAAGGTCTTCAAGCAGAACGGCTGGACCGACGGCTCGGTCAAGGAGGCCAAGGGCAAGAGCAAGGCGAAGCCGGTGCCGGTGCCGGTACGGCTCGGCGACCCGTCGACGATCAAGCACGTCTTCCTGATCGTCAAGGAGAACCGCACCTACGACCAGGTACTCGGCGACCTCCCGCAGGGCAACGGCGACCCCACGCTCACGCAGTTCGGCGAGAACGTCACGCCGAACCAGCACGCGCTGGCCGAGCAGTTCGGCCTGTACGACAACACCTACGACATCGGCACCAACTCCGCCGAGGGCCACAACTGGCTGATGCAGGCCGACAATCCGGAGTACACCGAATCCTCGGCCGGCGAGTACCTGCGCAGTTACGACACCGAGGACGACGCCCTGGGCCACCAGAAGAGCGGCTTCCTGTGGACCGGTGCGCAGGCCGCGGGCAAGACCGTGCGGGACTTCGGTGAGTTCCAGCAGTTCCTCACCAAGCCCGCGGACGCGAGCTGGCAGAACCTGTACTGCGACGCGAAGAACATGGAGGCGACCGGCCAGGGCACGGCCTACCCACTGGACTCCTCCTCGCCGATCCCGTCGCTCAACGACGTGTCGGTGCCCGGCTTCCCGAAGTTCGACACCAGCGTCCCGGACGTCTACCGGGAGCAGATCTGGAAGCAGGACTTCGAGAAGAACGGGCCGGCGAACCTGAACATGTTCTGGCTCTCCAGCGATCACACCGGCGGTCCGGCGAGCCCAACCGCGCAGGTCGCGGACAACGACCTCGCGGTCGGCAAGATGGTCGACGAGATCTCGCACAGCTCGTACTGGAAGGACTCCGCGATCTTCGTCGTCGAGGACGACTCCCAGGCGGGTCTTGACCACGTCGACGGCCACCGTGCGCCGATCCAGATCATCAGCCCCTACGCCCAGCGCGGCGCGGTCGACGACCACTACTACTCGCAGATCACCATGATCCGCACCATCGAGCAGATCCTCGGTATCCAGCCGATGAACCAGAAGGACAGCGCGGCCACCCCGATGGCCGGGGCGTTCACCAAGAAGGCCGACCTCAAGCCCTTCAACGCGCTGGCCAACCGGACCTCGCTGACCGACGGCGTGTCCGCCCCGCCCTCCTGCGGCCTGGACACCCCCGCACCGCAGGACCCGGCCGCGGCGGCTGTACCCGCGACGAAGGTGCCGGCGGCCGCCGCGGACGTCGCGGCGAAGTGGACCACCTGGAAGTCGCAGCAGCGACTCACCGGGCCCACCGCCGTCCCCGACTACGCCAACCCCGCGCAGATGAACCACCTGACCTGGTATCAGACGCACAACTGGGCCGTGCCCTACCCCGGCGAGACCAGGATCTACGCGCCGAACGACGTGCCCGGCGCCTACATCCCGTCGTCGGAGAACGACGACTGACCAGCCCGACCGCAGCAGGGGCCCCTGGCCGGCGTCACCGCCGGCCAGGGGCCCCTGCTGCGTGCTGCGGCAACGCGTGCCCGCGACGGCACCTGCGGACCGGGGGCCAACCGGCTTGCGGGCCGGAGCTGTTGACGTCGAGTAGATACTGAGTGTAGATACTGAGTTATGACTGTTCCTCTGGCGCTCCTCGGCCTCCTCGAGCGGGAATCGAGCCATGGCTACGACCTCAAGCGCGACTACGACGCCTACTTCAGCCGCGGCAAGCCGCTGCCCGCCGGGCAGGTCTACTCGACCCTGGCGCGCCTCGCCCGCGACGGGAAGGTCGAGGTCGGCGGGACCGAGCCAGGCGCGGGGCCGGACCGCAAGCGCTACGTGATCACCGAGCTGGGGGTCACCCAGGTCGAGGCCTGGCTGACCGAGCCGGTCGCCGGTGAACCGCACCTGCAGGCAGTGCTGTTCACCAAGGTCGTGCTGGCGGTGCTGCTGGACCGGGACCCCCGTGTGTACCTGGACATCCAGCGCAGCTCCCACATGGAGCGGATGCGCGAGCTGACCGAAGTACGCAGGAGCGGGGGCACGATCGACTCGCTGCTCGCCGATCACGGCGTCTTCCACCTGGAGGCCGACCTGCGGTGGATGGACCTGACCGTGGCGCGGCTCGCCGCCCTGACGACGGAGGTGCGGGGATGAGCCCCGAGGACGGCTTCCTGGTGGAGGCGCGAGGCGCCGTGCTGTCGTTCGGGCAGACTCCCGCGCTCCAGGGCGCGACCCTCTGCGTGCGCGCCGGGGAGATCCTCGCGGTCACCGGGCCCAGCGGCTCCGGCAAGTCCACGCTGCTGCACTGCCTCGCGGGGATCCTCGTGCCGGACGAGGGCGAGATCTGGTTCGACGGCAGCCGCCTGGACACCCGGGGCGAGCCCGAACGCAGCGCGCTGCGCCGGGACCGCTTCGGCTTCGTCTTCCAGTTCGGCCAGCTCGTCCCCGAGCTGACCGCCGAGGAGAACGTCGCCCTCCCGCTGCTGCTGGCCAAGTCCCGCAGGGCGAGCGCGATGGCCGAGGCGCGGTCGTGGTTCGGGCGGCTCGGCCTGGACGGCCTGGAAGGACGCAGGTCCGGTGAACTGTCCGGCGGGCAGGCACAGCGGGTCGCCCTGGCCCGCGCGCTGGCCTCCCGCCCCAGGGTGCTCTTCGCCGACGAGCCGACCGGGTCGTTGGACTCGCTGACCGGCGAGCACGTGATGGACCTGCTGGTCGAGTCCGTCCGTGCCGAAGGCACCACCGTCGTCCTGGTCACCCACGAGCCGCGGGTGGCCGCCTACGCGAAACGCGAAGCCGTCGTCCGCGACGGCAGGGTGACACCGCTCTACGTCGAACGGCTGACCTCGTGATCCGCCTCGGCCTGCGCCTCACCGTGACCGGTGGCCGGGAGGCCGCCGCCCGCCTGGCCGTCATCGCCGCGGCCACCGCTCTCGGCGTCGGCCTGCTGTTGAGCATCCTGGCGGCCGTCAACGCCACCGCGACGCAGAACGCCCGCACCGCCTGGCTGAACACCGGCACCGGCACGAGTTCGGGCCCGGTGGGCGGCCCGTCCGCCGCGACGGCGCACCAGGACCCGCTGTGGTGGCTGCTCCGGGCGGACCGCTTCGAGGGCAGGACCATCGGCCGCGTCGACGTCGCCGCGACCGGCCCGAACTCCCCGGTGCCGCCGGGACTCTCCCGCCTCCCCGGCCCCGGCGAGTTCTACGCCTCGCCCGCCATGGGCAGGATCCTCCGCGCCACGCCGGCCGCCGAACTCGCCGACCGCTACCCGGGCCACCAGGTCGGGACCGTCGGCTCCGCGGCCCTGCCCGGGCCCGACTCGCCGGTCATCGTCATCGGCCACACTCCCGGCGAGTTGGCGAAGAACCCCGACGCCGCCCGGGTCACCTCGATCACCACCGTCACCCCCAGCGGGTGCAACGGCAGCAACTGCACCGTCAGGGCGGGCATCGACAACAGGGGCACCAAGCTCATCCTGTCGATCGCGGGCACCGCCCTGATCTTCCCGGTGCTCATCCTCATCGGCACCGCCACCCGGCTGGCGGCCGCCCGCCGCGAGCAGCGCTTCGCCGCGATGCGGCTGGTGGGCGCCACGCCCCGGCAGATCACCCTGCTCTCGACCGTCGAGTCGGCGGTCGCCGCCGTCATCGGCACCGCGGCCGGCTTCGCGCTCTTCTCCGCGCTCCGTGCGCAGTTGGCGGCGGTGAACCTCACGCGTACGCGGTTCTTCACCGCCGATCTCACCCTCAGGCCCGCGGACATCCTGCTCGTCGCCCTGGGCGTGCCGGTCGTGGCCGCGATCGCCGCCCGGGTCGCGCTGCGCCGGGTCCAGATCTCCCCGCTCGGCGTCAGCCGGCGCCTCACACCGCGACCGCCACGGGCCTACCGGGTGATCCCCCTGGTCGCCGGCATCGCCGAACTCTCCTACGTCATCGGCCGGGTGCCGGAGAGCACGAACGGCCAGATCTGGGCCTTCGTCCCCGGCATGCTGCTGGTCCTGTCCGGGCTCGTCGTCGCCGGCCCCTGGCTGACCATGGCCGGAGCCCGGGCCCTGGCCCGGGTCACCAGCCGTCCCGCGCTGCTCGTGGCCGGTCGGCGGCTGGCCGACGATCCGAAGGCCGGCTTCCGCGCGGTCAGCGGCCTCGTCCTGGCCCTGTGCGTCACCAGCGCGGCGGTCGGGATCATCGGGGCGCTGAACGCCGAGCGCGACATCCCGAAGGGCCCGCGAGCGGTGGCCGGCGTCGTGGTCGCCGACTACGTCCGCGGGGTCGACCGGTCCTCCGGCAGGTGGATCGGCAGCGTGCCGCCGATCCCGGCGGCCGCGCTCGCCGAACTGCGTTCCGTGGCGGGCGTCGACGCGGTGCTGTCGATCCACACGAACCCGCTGGACACCAAGGACCCGGTCGGGACCATGGGCGGCCCGCCACCGCCACCCGGGGCCCCGCCGCTGCCGCCGGCGGGTCTGGCCGTGTGCGCGGAGCTGGCCGGCATGCCGGCGCACAGCGCGTGCGCACCGGGGGCGACATCCGCGTCGGTCCCCGAGGACTACGGCTTCTTCGGTGCCTATGACCAGACACCCTGGCCGGCCTCATGGCCTGCCGCCGCCATCTCCGCGCAGCGGCTCGAACGCCTGCCGGTCCAGCACATCGTCGTGGCCACCGACGGGTCGGCGTCGGCGGTCGAGCGGGCCCGCACCATCCTCGCGAACTCCTACCCCGACCAGGACGTCCCGTGGACCCTCCGCGAGGACCACGCCGACCGGAACGCCGAACTGGCCGGATACCAGCAGCTGTCCGACGTGGTCGTCCTGGTCACGTTCCCGATCGCCGGCTGCAGCCTCGCGGTGAGCGTGGCGGGGAGCCTGCGCGACCGCAAACGTCCCTTCAGCCTGCTGCGGTTGGCGGGCACCCAGCTCGGAGTGCTGCGCAGGGTGGTGCTGCTGGAGAGCGCGGTGCCGCTCCTGGTGGTCTCGGCGGTGGCCGTCGGGACGGGCTTCCTGGCCGCCCAGCTCTTCGTGCAGGCGCAGTTCGGCTACTCGATCCGGGCGCCCGGCCTCCCGTACTACCTGATCGTGCTCGCCGGGCTCGCGGCTTCGCTGGGGCTCATCGCCTCCACGATGCCGCTGCTCGGACGGATCACCGGGCCGGAGACGGCGCGCAACGAGTAGCGGCGCACAGGCCGTCGGCCCGCCGGAGCCACGCCCGGCGGACCGACGGCCTGCGTGCTTGCGGCCCGTGCCGATCAGCACGGAGGGGTCTGACACACTCCTCGGAGGAGCGCGCCGCGCCTGGTGGGACGCGGCGGCGGCGGACAGCGGAAGGGTGCGATGAGTGCGAGGCAGGGCCGGTCGCCCGGTGGCCTGGAACGTGAGGTGATCGCCTGTCTCGCGGCGTCGGGCGCCCCGATGACCGCGTCGCAGGTGCAGGCCGAACTGGGCGGCGGTCTGGCCTACAACACCGTGCTGACCGCGTTGTCCCGGCTGTACGCCAAGCAGGCACTCCAGCGCTCCCCCCAGGGGCGGGCCTTCGCCTACCGGCTGGCCGGCGAGGGGGCCGCCGACGCCGAGGCGAGCGTCACCGCCCACCGGATGCACATGCTGCTGAAGGCCGGCGCGGACCGTACGAGCGTGCTGGCCCGCTTCGTCGGCGCCCTGGACCAGGAGACCGAGAGCGTGCTGCGGGCGCTACTGGAGGAGCCGGAGTCCGGAGACCGGCCGTGACGGCCACCGGGACGCACTGGCCCGTCCTCGTCCTGGCCGCCGTGCCGTTCGTCCTCGGTGCGTCGAGCGCCCGGCACGCCCATCGTGCCGGCGCCCGGCTGGCACCTTCCGCCGCGGCGGTGCTGCTGACCTGCCTCGCCCTGTCGGTGTCGCTGAGCACCGGACTGCTGCTCTGCCTGGCGGCGGTGATAGCGCTGGCCGAGGCGCCCGGCCTGTCCGGCCTGTCCCACTGGTCGCCGAGCGCGCTGCGCGCCCTCGTCCCGGTGCCTCCCGCGGTGGGCGCTGCCGGCGGCGTGGTCGCGGCGCTGCTGCTGGCCTCGGCGGCCGTCCACCTGGTGCGGGTCGTCCGCGGCGCCCGCCGGGCGTCGGCGGCCGCCGCGTCACTGCCGCGGCTCAGCGGCGGTATGAGCATCGTCCATGACGACGCCGCCATCGCCCACACCGTGCCGGGCCGCCACCGCCGCATCGTGGTGTCCACCGGCATGCTGAAAGCGCTGTCGGCGGCCCAGCGGCGTGCGCTGCTGGCGCACGAGGCCTCGCATCTGCGGCACCACCACCATCGGTATGTCCAGTTGGGGCGGCTGGCGGCGGCCGCCAACCCGTTGCTGCGGCCGGTTTCCCGCGCCATCGACCTGGCGGTCGAGCGGTGGGCCGACGAGAGCGCGGCGGCCGAGGTGGGCGACCGCGGGACCGTCGCCCGCGCGCTGGCGGCGGCCGCGCTGGCGTCCGCGGCGGCCCGTCCGGCGCCGGCCGGAAGCCTGGGCGGCGCGCGGACCGACGTCGGCCGCAGGGTCGACTTCCTGCTGCGGCCCCCTGCCCGGCAGCGGATCGCCTGGGCGCTCGTCGCCGCCGGGATCGTGGTGTGCTGGGCGGCCACCCTGGTCGCCATCGACGACATCCACGGGCTGATGGAAATGGCGGAGGGCTAGCCGCCCGCACCCTCCGCCCGGCGGGCGGCCTTCCCGCCGTCCGCCCGGGTGACGACGCCGCGGCCCGCACACGGTGGCCGGTGCGCCGCCGAGAAGGTGCCCGACCACGACTGGCGCGGCGAACCCGGCCGCCGTGCCGGCCTCGTGCCTGCCCGGCCGCCTTCTCCCGGCGCCGACCGGTCTACCGGCACGGCCCCACCGCGGCCGCGGCGGTGCCGCACGCCACCAGCAGCAGGGCGATGTCGTCGCTGCTGCGCGCCACCACCGTCTCCTGGGAGCGCTTGACGACCAGGTCGGCGAGCGTCTCCAGCGACCCCTCCTCGGCCTCGGTGAGCCGGTCGGCCAGCTGGCCGATCGACAGCGACAGGTCGATGCCCGGCCGCTCCACCAGCCCGTCGGTGTAGAGGGCCAGCACCGCACCGGGCGGCAGCGGCACCTCGATGCTCTCGAAGCGGACGTCCTCCTGCACTCCGAGCAGCATCCCCGGGGGCAGGTCGAGCACCTCCGTCCGGCCGGAGGGGTGGCGGAGCAGGGGTGGGGGGTGGCCGGCGGAGGCCAGCACGACGCGGTGCGCCGCCACGTCGACGTGGACGCAGAGGCAGCTGCAGAACAGCGGACTGTTCAGCTCAAGCAGCAGCTGGTTGGCGTGGGTGAGGACCTCCTCGGGCGGCACCCCCGTCCTGGCGTGGCTGTGCACGGCGGTACGGATCTGGCCCATCAGGGCGGCCGCCTGGATGCTGTGCCCCTGCACGTCGCCGATCACCGCCACGGCGGTCTGCGAGCCGAGCTCGATCAGGTCGTAGAAGTCGCCGCCCACCTCCAGGGCGTGCGTGGCCGGGAGGTATCGCGCGGCGACCTCCAGGCCGGGGATCTCGGGCAGGTGGCGCGGCAGCAGCCCGTCCTGGAGGCCGCGGGCCACCCGCGCGTTGGCGTCGTAGAGGCGGGCGCGCTCCAGTGCCTGGGCGATCATCCCGGCCAGCGAGGTGAGTTCGGCCCGCTCGTCCGTCGCGAAGGGCCGCGGGCTGTCGTAGCCGAGCACCAGGCAGCCGAAGGAGTCGCCGGAGACGGTCAGCGGCAGGAACGCGAAGGCGCCCATCTGCCGGTAGTGCTCGTGCTGCGGGTACGCGCGTGTCAGCCCGGCGGTGGTGGGGTGGAAACTCGCGACACCGGTCTCGATGGTCCGGATGCCCTCGGTCTGCGCGGCCAGCGGCAGGCCGTTGAAGTGCTCCGGCATCTCCGGCGGGAAACCGCACGAGCCCACCACCCGCAGCCGCCCCTCGTCGGCGACCATGAGGGCCAGTCCCGCGGCGTTCAGCACCGGCCGCATCTGCGCCATGACCGAGTCGGCCACGTCGCTGACGCCCGCGGCCTCGGTGAGCGCGGACGCCAGGTGCAGGAGCTGGAAGAGCGCGCCTGCCCGGGCGGGAGTGGTCGGGGGCGCCTCCGCGAGCCGGCCCTGCCCGCCGTCGGGGGCCTCGGTCGGCGTGATGCGTACGCTGATGCCGGTGGCGTCCGGGTAGAGGGCGAACGACAGCCAGCCGCGGTCCGGCCGGCGGGCGGTGAAGCCGGTGGTCCGGCGGCTGAAGATCGCGGAGACGAAAGCGTTCTCGTAGGCCGGATCGTCCAGCCAGGGCAGCGCGTCCCAGAGCTCTGCGCCCTGCAGTTCGGCGCGGTCGCGGCCGAGCAGTGCGGCGGCACGGTCGGTGAGGAAGGTCATCCTGCCGCGCAGGTCGAGCGCGAGCAGGCCCTCGGTGAAGCGCCCGACGAACGCGGAGAGGGGATCGGCGCCCCGGGGGAGCGGCGTCTCCAGGATCAGTGGCTGGTCCCTCGGGCGCACCGGTTCCTCGGCGGCGGCGGCGTCCCGCAACACCTCGGCCATCCGCTCGGCTGCGGCACCGATCCGCGCCTCCTCGCTCGCCGACAGGCCCTCCGGGCGGCCGCCGGGCCACATCAGGACCAGTGCGCCCCAGCAGGTCCCGCCGGCCACCAGGGGAACGGCATAGAAGGCGACGGAGTAAGGGAAGGCGAGCGCGGCCCGCGGGAATCGGCGGGCCAGGTCCAGCTGGTCGGACAGCCATACCGGCTCTCGCGTCCGTACCGCCTCGGGCACCGCCGCGGGCGCCGCCAGCGCCTGCCGGACCCACGGCAGCGCGAGCCTGACGGGCGCCCCGACGGCCGTGGTCAGCTGCAGCACCTGCTGCTCGGGGACCAGGAGATACGTGGCCCCGATGTGCGCACCCGCGTCCCGAAAGGCGCGGTCGAGCAACTGGTCGAGACGTGTGGCGGCCTCCTCCGCTGCGGCGCTGCCCTCGTTCCCGCGCACGTCCACCTGCCTCACGGTTCGCTCGACCGATTTGCCCAATATCGTCCCATGATAATGATCTGCGATCCCAACCGGCCGCCGCTGCCCGACCGCGCCGCCCAGGACGGCGTGGGCTTCGCTCTGCCAGACACGGCCCATGCGCACCGGCGCGTTCCGGAGCGTTCGGGGCGATGCGTGCGTGCCCGCATGCGTCCGCTCGATGCCCGCGTACCCTGTCCGGCGCGGTGGCGGCCGGGCAGGATGAGCGATACGGGGGACGTCCGGTGCCGCGCAACACCGGCGGCCCGGGCGGCCGTTGACAGCTGTCCGGGTCAGCGGCGCGCACGCCTCCCCCCGATCTGGCGGCGCACAGCCGCTGAGAGGTGGTGGGAGCGGTGGATCCGCTGCGTTTCGACGGCCGGGTGGCAGTGGTGACGGGGGCCGGCCGGGGCCTCGGCCGGGAGTACGCGCTGCTGCTGGCGGCGCGCGGCGCCAGGGTGGTCGTCAACGACGTCGGGACCGGGATCGACGGCCGCGGCGCCTCGCCGTCGCCCGCGCACGCGGTGGCCGAGGAGATACGGGCGGGCGGTGGCGAGGCCGTCGCGGATGTTCACGACGTCACCGGCGCGGCTGCCGCGCGGGAGCTGGCCGCGGTGGCGCTGGAGCGCTGGGGGCGGCTGGACGTCCTGGTCAACAACGCGGGGATCTCGGTCCTGCGGCCGTTGCAGGAGCTCTCCGACGAGGAGTGCCGGCGCGTGCTCGACACCCACCTGGGCGGCACCTTGAACATGCTGCGCGCGGTGTGGCCGCACATGGCCGCGGCGGGATACGGGCGGATCGTCAACACGTGTTCCGAGGCGCTGTTCGGCGACACCGGGCTCAGCGTCTACGCGGCGGGCAAAGGGGCGGTGCTCGGCCTGACCACCTCGCTGGCGGCCGAAGGCGCCTCGCTCGGCATCACGGTGAACGCGGTCGTGCCCGTCGCAGCCACCCGGATGTCCCTGGAGGCCGTCGAGGGCGACGACCAGCTGGCCGCGACCCTCACCTCGCTCTTCCCCGCCCGGCACGTCGCGCCCGTGGTGGCGTTCCTGGCCCACGAGGGCGTGCCCTGCACGGGGGAGCTCCTGCACGCCGCCGGCCGCAGGACCGGGCGGATCTTCCTGGCCGCCACCGAAGGCGCGCTGTCGGCGGGCGACCCGACACCGGAGTCGGTCCACGAGCACTTCCCGCGTATCCGGAGCACCGAGGGGTTCAGGACCCCGCAGAGCGTGAGCGCCTCCATGGCCTACTCGATGGCCCGGCTGGGGGTCGGCGGCACCGAGCCGCTCGCCCTCGACCTGTCCACCCCGGCCTCCCCCGCGTAAGGAACCGACCACGGGAGGATCCGGTGCCGCAGGACATCCACTTCGACCTGCCCCCTGCCGCGGGGGCCAGCCCCGACCTCGACGGCGCCCGCCGGCGCAATCTGCAGTGGGTGCGCCGGACGGGCCTGGTGGACGGCGACCGTTCCCTCGCCTGGTACGCGTCCTGGGACATGCCACGCCTGGCCGCTCTCGGCTACCCGTACGCCCGCGGGGCCGCCCTGGACCTGTGCGCGGACGCGATGGCCTTCTTCTTCATCTTCGACGACCAGTTCGACGGTCCCCTCGGGCGGGATCCCGCCAGGGCCGCCCGCGCGTGCCAGGACCTGATCGACATCGTCCACGGCATCCCGCCGCGATCCGGCGCCGATCCCTGCTCGCGCGCGTTCGCCGACATCTGGGCCCGCAGCACCCGCGACACCCACCCCGCCTGGACCGCACGGACCGCGCACGAGTGGGAGTACTACTTCGCCGCCCAGGCCCACGAGGCGATAGGCCGCCTCCGTGCCACCCCCGCCGACATGCAGAGCTACCTCCAGGTCCGGCGCGGCACCGCGGGCACCGACCTGCCCCTCTCCCTCGGTGAGCACGCCGCCGGTATCACCGTCCCCGCCGTCGCCTTCCACAGCCCCCAACTGCGCATCATGCGCCGGGCCGCCATCGACGTCACCCTGATGTGCAACGACGTGTACTCCCTGGAGAAGGAAGAAGCACGCGGCGACATGGACAACATCGTCCTGGTCATCGAACACACCCGTCGCTGCACCCGCGACGAAGCCGTCGCCGCCGCCCGCCAGCAGGTGCACCGGCGCGTGCGGCGGTTCCTGGAGCTCGCCGGCCAGGTCCCGGACATGTGCGCCCGGCTCGACCTGTCCGACCGGCAGCGGAGCACGGTCGACAGTTACACCCGCCTCATGGCCGCCTGGATGAGCGGCTACCACGCATGGCAGACCGAGACCCTGCGCTACCGCACCGCCCCGCAGGTCGTCCCGCCCTCCGGCCCCGGCTACTTCGACGAGGTGCTGCACACCGGCCCGGACGCCCGGCCGACCTAGACCTTGCTGGGCGCGCGCGACGGTGCGGTGTCGATTTAGGCTGGTTGGGTGATATGTCCTGCATGCGGATGAGGAGGCGAAGGGTCGATGTCGAAGATCCTTTTCATCGTCAGCGGAGCGACCTACTGGGTTCTCAAGGACGGTTCCCGGTATGCGACCGGCTACTGGGCCGAGGAATTCGCCAACCCCTACAAGCTGCTCACGGACGCCGGCCACGAGGTGGTCGTCGCGACTCCAGGCGGCGTGACCCCGAACGTCGACATGATGAGCCTGCGCCCGTCCATGGCGGGCGGTGAGCAGGGAGCGCTCGACCTGGAAGCCGTCATACGGGACGCGGAGGTGATGCGCCGGCCGCTCAAGCTGTCCGACGTGCGCCTTGAGGACTACGACGCGGTCTACCTGCCCGGCGGGCACGGCCCCATGTCGGATCTGGCGTACGACGCCGACGCGGGCCGGCTGCTGACTGCACAGCTCGAATCGGGCAACCCGCTCGCAATCGTGTGCCACGCGCCGGCGTCGTTGCTGGCCACCCGGATCCACGGTGTGTCGCCCTTCAAGGGCTACAAGGTCACCGGCTTCACCAACGAGGAGGAGGAGGGCGTCGGGCTTGCCTCGCGGGCGCCCTGGCTGCTGGAGGACGAGCTGAAGGAGAAGGTCGGCGTCGACTACAGCCGCGGGCCGATATGGGAGCCGTACATGGTGGAGGACCGCAACCTCGTCACCGGGCAGAACCCGCACTCCGCCGCGATCCTGGGGGAGCGGCTGCTGAAGATCCTGGCCTGAGAACTCCACCGGCCCCGGAAGGGAGGGCGGCCGGACGTCCCCGGCCGGGCGCTGCTCATGGAACAGCGCCCAACGGCGCCCGTCGGCGGCTCAGCGTGCGAGCGGGAGCGTACGGGCGAGGAGCAGGGCGACGTCGTCCTCGGACCGGCCGCCGGCCAGCATGGTGTCGACGACCGCCGTGCAGAGGTCCTCCAGCCGCGCCGCCGGACGGGCGAGCGCGCCGCGCAGCCGTTCCAGTCCCTGGTCGATGTCGGCTTCGCGGGTCTCGACCAGGCCGTCGGTGTACAGCGCGATCAGGCTTCCCTCCGCCAGCTGGGTCTCCGCGGAGCGGAAGTCGCCGAGTCCGACGCCGATCGGTGCCCCGGGCGGCAGCCCGACGAATTCGACGGTCCCGTCGGGGGTGACGATGGCCGGCGGCGGGTGCCCCGCGCTGGCCATGGTGGCGGAGCGGGTCGCGGGGTCGTAGACCACGTAGACGCAGGTCGCCCCCACGCTGGGTGAGGTCAGCTCCTCCTCGGGCCGGTCCCGGGCCAGACCGACGACGAGCTCGTCCAGCCGGGCGAGCACCTCGGCCGGGGGCAGTTCCAGGTTGGTCAGGGTGTTCAGCACCATGCGGAGCCGGCCCATGGTCGCCGCCGCGTTGATGCCGTGGCCGACGACATCGCCGACGACCAGGGCGACCCGGTCGTGGGACATCGGGATCACGTCGAACCAATCGCCGCCGACACCCCCGTACTTGTCGGCGGGCAGATAGCGCGAGGCCACCTCGACCGCGTCGCCGCTGCGCAGGATGTGCGGCAGCAGGTCGCGCTGCAGGGCGAGCGCCGCGGTGTGCTCGCGGCTGTAGCGGCGGGCGTTGTCCAGGCTCAGCGAGGCGCGGGCCGCCAGCCCCTCGGCGAGAAAGAGGTCGACCCTGCTGAAGGACACCGGGTTGCGGGAGCGGACGAAGGTGATGATGCCCAGCACGTGCCCGCGGGCCTGGAGCGGCACGACCATCAGCGAGTGCATCCCGAACTTCCTGACGACTCTGGCCCGGTTCGGGTCGTTGTCGCGCCAGGTCCCCGGAGAGGTGTCGAGCACCGGCTCGAAGTGGGACTGCAGGGTGTCCCGCACCTCGGTGTAAGGAGACGAGGGGGGAACGAAGACCGGCATCCCGCGCTGCCAGAGGGCCTCGGGGACGTCGGGGTGGACCGAGGCCATCCCGCCACGGTAGAAGGCGGGGATGCTCGCGTCCGTGGACTCCAGGCGTTCCAGCGGCTCCTGGTCGGGCATGACGGAGTCGGCGAGTTCGACCGTGACGAAGTCCGCGAGCGTCGGCACCACCGTGTCCGCCAGCTCCTGCGCGGTGATCATGACGTCCAGGGTGGTCCCGATCCGGGTCCCGGCCTCGATGAGGAGCCCGAACCGCTGGTGGGACCAGCTCTCGCGGATGTCCTCGACCATCAGGCACAGGCCCTTTGCCCGGCCCTCCGGGTCATCGACGCGGAAGAGGGACAGCGACAGCGACGGGTCGGGGTTGTCGTCCGACCTGGGCAGCATCCACATCAGGTCCACCGACGGCGCCCCGCGTTCCAGGAGGCGCCGCATCGCGGCCTCAAGGCCGTCCCCGCGCCCCGCCGGCAACAACTCCGTGAGCCGGGACCCCACGCGCGGACCGCCGGGAATGAAGTCCATGCCGACGATCGCCTCGTTGTGCCAGGTGCAGCGCAGGTCGAGTCCCCACACCGCCACACCCATCGGCGCGTGCCCGAACAGCGTCCGCAGCGCCTCCGTGTCCAGGCCGGAGCGCGGAAGCGGGCCGGTCGCGGCGGCCTCCCACACGCACCAGTCCCCGCCGGCCTCACCGACGGAGAAGGGGGTCACCCGGAGATCCACGGTCTGCCGGCGGCCGCCTGGCTGCGTGAGCTGTACCGGCCCTGACCACGGCCCTGACCCGCTCGGCGGACCCGCCGGCCCGTCCTCGCCCCCGGCCGCCAGCAGCCCGCCGGAGGGACGGCCCACCGCCTCGGCAGCCGGGCGGTCCCACAGGCGCTCTGCGGCCTGCGTCCAGCGCACCACGGTGCCGGCATCGCTGATCACAGCCACCAGTTCGAACGGGCTGTTCACCGTCTGCTCCCCCAGGATCGCACAGGGTCGTCGACTGCATCGCGGAAGACCTGCCTGAACAGGGAACTCCTCTCCCCGCCAGGCTCGCACACTATGGGGCGCCCCGCAGGGACGCCGCCGCTCCCGCGCTGCCCGCGCCACCGAGGACTCGCTGGTGGAGGGCGGTGACGGCCTTGCGCGCCGAGGCGAAGGCCCCGTGCTGCCAGGCATCCATGTAGCTCAGCCAGTCGCCCGCGAAGTACACCCGCCCGGTCGGCTCGGTGAGCGGTCTGTAGCGGGCCGCGTCGGGGCTTTCCAGCGAGGTGTGCCAGGCCGCCTCCTGGTGGGGGAACTGCCGCCAGTGGACGGAGAAGGACGAGGCAAGCTCGGTGCGGTATTTGGCACCGTAGATCTTCACACCTGCGGCGACGGCGCGCTGCTCGCGTCGACCGGGGCTGAGCCGGGCGTACTCGTCGGCGCCGGCGTCCAGGGTGTAGTAGCCCATGAGGACGCCGCGTTCGCCGTGGTAACCGTGCGAGGGGTGCCAGATCTGGTTGACGTCCAGGTCGGTCTCCGTGATGCCGCCGTAGACGCGGTGGTCGCTCTCCCACCAGCGCGAGACGTACTCCAGGCCGATCTTGCCGGCGGAGAAGGGGTTGAAGCTGCCGAGCGCGGACTGCACCGCGGCGCCGAGGTTGTGCCGCACCCCGGCGAGGAGGTTCGGCGGCATGGCGGCCACGCAGTAGTCGGACTCCACGCGGTGGGTGCGGCCGTCCCGCGTGTAGGTGACGGTGACCCCGCCGGCCCCGTCGGTGATCCCGGTGACGACACACCCGGTACGGATCCTGCCGGCGCCGACGGCCCGGGTGAGCGCCTCGGGTATCGCGTCCATGCCGCCCACCGGCTGGAACATCGGCATCGCCTGGTCGAACTCGGACTCGAAGGAGAAGTAGCGGCCGACACCGGTGGCGAGGATCTCCGACGCGGAGGGCAGGTCCCCGTAGGGCACCCCGGGGGTGCCCGGCGCGCCAGGGTAGACGGAGAAGCCGCGGCGGGAGCTGCCGGAGTAGTCGTACCCCGAGCCGAGGGCGCCGTAGTCCGCGAGGAACTCGACCAGGCGCTCGCGGTCGTCGGCGGTCAACTCCTGGTCCAGGGCGCCGCTGTCGGTGGCCTTGGCCAGGACCTCGCTGACGTAGCCGAGCATGTCGGCCTTGGCCGTGCGGTAGCGCATCGCCTCGGTCATGCCCGCGGACTCGTTGTAGATGTAGGCGTCCGCGTTGGTGTTGGTGAACACCTCGACGGGCACGCCGAGTTCGCGGCAGTAGTCCATGCTGATCATCCACTGGGCCATCCGCGCGGGGCCGGCGTTCATGTACTGGCCGGGGGCGAAGCGGGCGGTCTGGCGGAAGCCGAGCAGGTCGGTGACGGTGTCGCCGCCGCGAACGGTGAAGTTCCGGCCGCCGGTCGGGTCACCGGCCTCCAGGACCGTGCACCGATAGCCCGCCTTGCCGAGTTCGTACGCGGCGGTCAGTCCGGCCACCCCGCCGCCGAGCACGACGACGTCGGCCGCCGTCCTGCCGGTGAGGGTGAAGTCGCCCGGCCAGGGCGCCCGGTACTCCCGGTCCCGGGCCGCCGCCGCGGCGGTGGGCGCCAGGCCCAGCGCCCCCATGGTCGCGAACATGGTGCCCGCACCCGCGGTCGCCCCGACGGAACGGAGGAAATCGCGGCGGTTGAGCGGTGTCATCCCGGTGCCCCTCTCGGTCGGTGCCGGGACCTTACAGCGCCGGGCCGACGGCCGACCCCGTCGTGCGCAGGGCGCCTGGCGCGCAGGGCGCGGCGTCGAGATCCACCCGGCTGGCCGCACGGCGGAGGAACGAACGGAGCCGTCCGGAGGAGATAGTCGCTGGGACGGGGAGAACCGTCAGGCCGAGGAGGAGCGGAGTGAGCATGCCTGGGACCGAACCCGACGTGCCCGAACCCGGCGGGGCGCACCGGGCCGGCCCGACCGGCCCCTCCGCGCCGGGGCGCCGCGGTCGTCCGCCGGCGGGCCGCCGCACCCCGCCCGCGCCGAACAAGTGGTGGACGCTGACCGCGGTGTGCCTGGGGACCTTCATGCTCCTGCTGGACATCACCATCGTGAACGTGGCGCTGCCCGACATCCAGCGCTCGCTGCACGCCAGCTTCTCCGACCTGCAGTGGGTCGTCGACGCCTACTCCCTGACGCTGGCCGCGCTGCTGCTGACCGCGGGCAGCCTCGCCGACATGTACGGCCGCAGAAGGCTCTACGTGATCGGCCTGACCGTCTTCAGCCTCGCCTCGCTGCTGTGCGGGCTCGCCCACGACTCGCTGATGCTGCAACTGTCCCGGGGGCTGCAGGGGATCGGCGGCGCCATCATGTTCTCGGTGTCGCTCGCCCTGCTGGCGGACGCCTTCCGCGGCAAGGACCGCGGTATCGCCTTCGGGGTCTGGGGCACCATCACCGGCTTGGCGGTGGCGGTCGGACCGCTGCTCGGCGGTGTGCTCACGACGGGCCTGTCCTGGGAGTGGATCTTCTACGTCAACCTGCCCGTCGGCGCGCTCGCCGTCGCGATCACCCTGCGAAAGGTCGCCGACTCCCAGCTTCCCGCCGCCCGCCGCCCCGACTGGCCCGGCTTCGTCCTCTTCACCCTCGCCCTGTCCAGCCTGGTCTACGCGCTGATCCAGTCGAGCCACGAAACCTTCTCCGACCCCACCGTCATCGGCTGCCTGGCCGGTGCGGTCGTGCTGATGGCCGCCTTCGTGGCGGTCGAACTGCGCAGCCGCCAGGCGATGTTCGACCTGTCCCTGTTCCGGAAGCCGACCTTCACCGGCGGCCTGGTCGCCGCCTTCGCCCTCAGCGCCTCACTCCTCTCGCTGCTCCTCTACCTCGTGCTCTACCTCCAGGACGTGCTCGGGTTCAGCGCCCTGGGCGCGGGGGTGCGGCTGCTGCTCATCTCCGCCGGCCTGCTGGTGATGTCGGCGGTGTCCGGACGGCTCTCCTCGCGGATGCCGGTGCGGTTCCTGATCGGGCCCGGCCTGCTCCTTGTCGGCGGCGGGCTGCTGTGGATGCGCGGTCTCAGCGCCACTAGCGAGTGGACCCACCTGATCCCCGGCCTGATCATGTCCGGCGCCGGTCTGGGCCTGGTCAACCCGCCGCTGGCGTCGACGGCCGTCGGTGTCGTCCAGCCGGAGCACGCCGGCATGGCCTCCGGCATCAACTCGACATTCCGGCAGATCGGGATCGCCACCGGCATCGCCCTGCTCGGCACGCTGTTCTCCAGCAAGGTCAAGGCCTACGTGACCGACCACATCGGCGCCGTCCCCCAGGTCAGCGGGCTCGGCCCGCGGATCTCCACCGCCGTCGAGTCCGGCACCGTCACCCAGACCCTCGACTCGCTCCCGGCCGAGGTCCGCGCCCCGCTCAGGAGACTCACCGCCGCGGCCTTCACCTCGGGCCTCAACGAGCTCTTCCTGGTCGGTGCGATCATCGCGCTCGTCGCGAGCGTGGTGTCCTTCGCGACGATCCGCACCAAGGACTTCGCCCAGCCGCCCCCCTGACCGTCCCGCGTCGCCCGTGGACCCGGAGCGGAACTCCAGGCCGGCCCCCTCGGGGGCTTCCGGCCACCCGGACCTTGTGGCGCTGCTCTCGGCGGGTGCGGGTCCTCAGGGCACCAGAACCAGCTTGCCGCGGGCGTGGCCGCCTTCGCTCCTGTCCTGGGCCTTCGCTGCCTCGGCCAGCGGGAGCACCTCGTCGATGCGCACCCGCAGCGTGCCGTCCGCGAGGCCGCGCAGTTGCTCGCCGACGACGTCGGCGACCTCGCCCGGCGTGGTGCTCGCGCCGAGGGAGAGGGCCACGCCGAGCCCCTGCGCCGCCACGTCGGCGACGGTGACGATCCGGCCGGTGCCGCCCCGCAGCTCGATCGAGTCGGGCAGCGCCCCGAAGCCCGCGGCGTCGAAGACCGCGTCCACCCCGGCGGGTGCGGCCTGCCGCACCCGCTCGACCAGACCCTCGGCATAGGTCACCGGGACGGCTCCCAGCTCCCGCAGGTAGGCGTGGTTGGCGGCGGAGGCCGTGCCGACCACGGTCACGCCGCGCGCCACGGCCAGCTGTACGGCGAGCGTGCCCACCGCGCCCGCGGCGCCGTGGATCAGCAGGGTCTCGCCCTTCTCGACATCCAGCTCGCGCAGCACCCGATCCGCGGTCTCGCCTGCCACCGGGAGCGCGACGGCCTGCTCCCAGCTGAGTCCCGCGGGCTTGAGGACGACGTTGTCGGCGATGGCGTACTGGGCGTAGGAACCGCCCTTGACCCAGCCCACCACCTCGTCCCCGACGGCGAAGGCGGTGACGCCCGCACCGACCTCGTCGACCACCCCGGCGGCCTCGACACCCGGCACGGACGGCAGCACGGTGGGCACGAAGGCCTCGAACCAGCCGCGACGCACCTTGAACTCCATGGGGTTGACGCCGATCGCCCGTATCGCGACGCGCACCTCGCCGGGGCCCGGATGGGGCTCCTCGACCGCCGTGAACCGCAGCACCTCGGGCCCGCCGAACTCCTCGAAAACTATCGCCTGCATGGTCAGCCTCCAGCGGGAAACACAGACATCGGACCGGCCCGAGACGGTGCCGGTCACCTTCCGTGCTCCCATGGTCGGCCGTGCGTGCGGCGATCCCGCCGGTCTTTCGGACGGTTCGCACCCCTCCGAAGGGCGGGGCCCGCCGGGCGACGCCGGTCGTAGTCTTGACCGCGTGGACTACGCCGGATTCGCACAGCCGTCGTCAGCGCTGGTCACAGCCGCGCACATCATGAACGCCCCGCCGTCACAGATGGCCGCCCATATCTCCGCGGCCCTGGCCGACGAGGTGCCGCACCGGGCGGTCGCCCTCCTGGCGACCCAGTGCGCGTCGTCCCCCGTCGCCACCGAGGGTGACGCCGAACTGACCGGCACGCTCACCGCCGTGGTGCTGGGCGCGCTCGTCGCCCAGGTCACCCCTGGCCACCCCTGGCAGGGCACCGCGGACCTCGCTGGTGCCACGCGGCCGGTCCTGGTCGTGGCGAGCGATCTGACGCCCCGGGGGGCCGGCCTGGTCATGGTCCTCGACGCGGACACCCCGCTCGCGGCGGACGTCCTGCTGACCGTGCAGGCGCTGGTGGACCTTTTCACCACTCACCTGGAGCGGCTGGTCACGGATGCCGCGCCGAGCACCCTGGCGCAGTCCCGGGCGGTCGCACAGGCCAGGTCCCATGCCGTCGCCGAACTCGGCGAGGCCCACGCGACGGCGCTCTCCGGGATCCTCGGAGTCCTGCGCAGCCATCGGCTGGACAACGCCACCGCCCGCTCCACCGCCGTCGACCTGGCCGTCAACGCGCTCATCGGCCTGCGCAACGACTCCCAGCGGGGCACGTCACCGGTGTGGGAGGAGCCGGCCGGACAGGCCTTCGGCCACCTCGCCGAGTCGCTGAAGACGCTGCTCGGCCACAGCGCCGTGCGGCTGGAACTGGATCCGCCCGCGAACGACCGGCCGCTCACGTCGGCGACCGCGCACGCCGCCAGGGTCTCCGTGCGCGCCGCCGTCCTGGCGGCGCTGCGGCAGGGCGAGGTCCGGCGGATCAGGGTCGGCTGGGAGCTCGGGCTCACCGAGCTCGTCGCGACCGTGCGGGACGACGGCCCCGGTGTGCCGCACGACGACCTCCGGGCCGGCCAGATCGCCCAGCGGGTCGAGGCCCAGGGCGGCTCCTTCGCGCTGGACGCGGTGCCGGGCTGGGGGATGACCACCAAGCTGACGTTCCCGCTGGGACTGTCCGAGGCCGCCGCCAAGAGGATCCCCGGGCCCATGCCCGCCGCCTCGCCGGACCGGGCGCCCGGCGCCGACCCGCTGGCGGATCTGGGGACACGGGAAATCGAGGTGCTCGAGCATCTGGCGCTCGGCCACCGCAACAGGACGATCGCGCAGGAGCTGCACATCGGCGAGTCCACCGTGAAGTTCCACGTCGCGAACATCCTCGCCAAGCTCGGGGTCGGCTCGCGGGGCGAGGCGGCGGCGCTCTTCCACTCGGCCGCGTCGCGCTGAGGCCGGTGGCGGGGCCGTCAGAGGACGCCGCCGAGGGCTGCTCGGCCACTCATGACCGGGGGCGTCGTCGCCCGCCTGCCAGGACCCGTCAGGCCTGCGCCTCGTCGCGGAGGTGGGAGAGCTGCCCGGTCCAGCCGTCGGAGTTCGACGCGATGCCGTCGGCCTTGACGTCGTCGGCGGCCTCCAGCGCGGAGAAGCCGCTCTCGGTGACCGCGACGCGTACGCCCTGCCCGGTGTCGGTCACGGCGAACTCGACGAGCGTGGTGCGCCCCGGGGCCAGTTCCGCGCCCGGGAAGGTGCTGGCCCAGTGGAAGGCCGCGTAGGTCATCGGCCGCAACTCGACCAACTCGACCGGGAAACGGCCCCACTTCTCGGACTCCCGCACCGTCACACCGCCCGGCGTTCGGTCGCCCTGCACGGGCGTGTCGCTCGGCACCCACCAGCCGGGCTCGGTGACGAGCTCCCAGACGCGTTCGATCGGTGCCGCGATCACGATGCTGCGCTCAATACTGTCCTGCATGGCGGTCGGTCCTCACTGTCGATGTCTGCAACCCAAGAGTTGCACGTAAGGCCTTTATTCGCAACCAAGCGGTTGCGCGGGCGCTCGTATGCAACTTCCAGGTTGCACCTGGCGGGAGCAATGTGCAACCCTGTAGTTGCGTGCAATACGGCGACAGTGAAGGAGCCTCCGCGTGACGGACGAACCCCGCAGCCCGCACGGCGACGAGGCGGTCGACAGCGTTCTCGCCGCGCTGGCCGATCCGACGCGGCGACACCTGCTGGATCTGCTGGCAGAACGGGGTCACGCCACCGCGACGAGCCTCGCGGAGGGGCTGCCCATCTCGCGCCAGGCGGTCGTCAAACACCTCGCCGTCCTTGACGCCGCCGGCCTGGTCCTCGGCAGCCGGGTCGGCCGCGAAGTGCGGTACGCGCTGCGGACCGCGGCCCTGGACGCGACGGCGCAGTGGATGTCCGCTCTCGCGGCGGAATGGGACCGCCGCCTGGCCACCCTCAAACGCCTGGCCGAGGCGGCCGAAGACGATACGCGGTAGGCGCCGCGCACCAGGCGGGATCTGTCAGACACGGCCCAGCGGATCGCCGCCGTGCCGGGCAGGCCGACGAGGGCACGTGGCGGGCCGGCTCGGCCGTCCGCGTACGGGTCAGTGCTTGTCGCGCAGCAGCCTGACGATGGCCGCGAGCGCGAAGACGATCACCAGGACGGTCATCAGAGCCCACAGCGGGCTCTCGGTAGGCCACCCCTGGTAGGCCAACTCCATTCGATCCTGCATCTCGACCTCACGATGTCTCTGGGCGGAGCCGCGCCCCTTCACAGCGGATAACGCCAACTCCGCGCGGGTACCGGCGGATATGCCGCCTCGACGACCGTCTACCCGCGAACTCCACATCCAGCCAAGGCCGTTGTCCGGATCGCCGAACAGCGGACCGGGAGTGACGCTCAAGGCTGTGCCATGCTGGCCCCCGACCCGGCGCCGGAAGAAGGGCCGACCGGATGACCACACCGCTGGAGCGGCTGACCCGCCTGGTCCCGCCGCCCGGCAGGACGGCCCCGACCGACTGGGCCGACGCCGAGCGACGCCTCGGAAGCGCCCTGCCCGCCGACTACCGCGAACTCGTCGACACCTACGGGCCCCGCGAGTTCGCCGGCCACGTGCGGCTGCGCGCACCCGAGGGCGCGGGGAGCGGTCCGGGCCTGATCGCCCTGAACAGCGGCTACTTCGACGAACTCGAGGACGTCTGGGAGATGAACGGGGAGGCCCCGGAGGAGATCGAGGAGGGCGCCACCCTCGTCGTGTGGGCCCGCACGCAGGACGCCGACACCCTCAACTGGCTGGTCCGGCCGGGCGCCGAGCCCGAGGAATGGCCGGTCATGGTCCTCAACGGCGACGCCAACGAGTGGGAGACCTACCCCCTCAGCGCGACCGCCTTCCTCGCCGGCCTGCTCGGCGGGGAGATCGACTCCCCGATCCTCTCCTGCGAACTCACCCCGCCCGCCGGCGCCGCGGTACCCCCTCGCAGGCCGGACACCGGTGGGCTGCTACGTTGACTCGCTGGGCCGAGAGCGGCGGAGCAGCGTTGCGCATCTTTCCCCGGGAGGAAGCCGATGGCGGTCGGTGCGGTTGCCGTGATCGCGTACTGCGCCGTGGTGGGCACCACGCTCTTCCGCTTCGCCCGCCGGAGTTGGCGGGACGGGTACTCCTACGCCTACCGGATGCGGCTGACACCCCTGCCGGACGACCACAAGCTCGGCATCGAACGCGCCTTCGGCGTCGGTGGGGCCTTCCACTACCTGCTGGGCGTGATGATGATCGCGGTCCTGGTGACCCCGTGGGACGCGCAGTCCGTGGCCGATGCCCTGATCCTCGGTGTTCCGCTGCTGGGTGTCGTGCTGAGCGGCGCCCTGATGTTGACGATCATCTGGTTCAACCGCCCGCGCTTCCTGGTCCCCCGGCACATGCGTGAGCAGCCGGGAACGGTCCGGCTCCGCCGCGGCTGAGCACACCGCCTGCCTCCGGCCGGGGGTGGCGGTGGACGGTGCGCCGATCACCCCGCCAGCGTGGCGCCGAGCCTGCGGAGACCCTCCAGGACCCGCTCCAGGTCCTCGACGCCGTGCCGGCGCAGCCCGGTCCGGGCGAGGTACTCGTGCTCGGACGCGTCCCCCGCGCGCTCGCCGGCAACGATCACCTGCCGGGGCGCCAGCGGCCGATCGGGGGTGAGCCCGGCCGGTCCGTCGCCCAGCGGCGCACGCACGAGGACGTCGAGCGCCCGGACCCCGGCGGCCGTCTCGCCCGGGATCTCCAGCACCGGCACCGTCACCACCGCCTCGGCGTGGACGAGTTCGGCGGCGCGACGCGCACCGGCGGCCAGCCGGGGCGCCCTGCCCGACGCGGAACCCTGCCACTGCGGGACGCACAGCACGGTCGTCATCCCGGCACGCGCCGGCCGGCCCGCGTCATGATCGGTCGGCATGCTCAGCAGGCTCCTCGGAAGCGGACGGCAGCGGTTCGCATGGCGCGGTGTCACCCTCACGGGGCCGTGAGAGCACCCAGCCGCGGAAGCGGCCGGCCGCCGCGGGCAGCCGCCGGTCCAGGTGCCAGGACAGGCCGATGGTGCGGAAGGCGTCCTCATCGGCCAGCGGGAGGAGGACGACGCCGGAGACCGACGGTGCCGTCAGCCCGCCGGGAACGATGGCCACGCCGAGCCCGGAGCGCACCAGCGCCTTGATCGTCGCGATCTCGGCGCTTTCCAGCACCACGTCCATATGGACCCCGCGCGCGGCGAACAGCGCGTCGGTGGTCTGCCGGAGCCCGAACTCGCCTGGCATGGCGATGAAGTGCTCGTGGAGCACGTCCATCAGCTCCACCCGGGACCTGCCGACGAGCGGATGTTCCGGCCACGCCGCCAGTGCCAGGGGCTCGCGGCGCAGCGGCACCCAGTCGAGCAGCGGGTCCCGCGGCCGCGGGCTCGTCACCGCGAGGTGTGCCCGCCCGTCGGCGACCCGCGCGGCCACCTCGTCGGCCGAGTCCTGGTGGAGCGCGAACCGCGTCAGGGCGTCGACGTGGGCGTATTCCCCGAGCAGGCCCGGCACGAGCCACGTCCCGAACGAATGGAGGAAGGCCAGCTCGACGGTCCCGGTGCGCGGCCCCCGCATGGTGGCGATGTCGTCCTCGGCCTGCGCCAGCTCACGCAGCGCGGCTTCGACGCGGACGACCAGTGCGCGGCCGTACCGGTTGAGCCGCAGGCGGCGGTTCGGCCGGTCGAAGAGCTCGACGCCGTAGGTCTGTTCCAGCCGTCCGATGGTCCGCGACAGTGCCGGCTGCGAGATGTTGAGCACCGCCGCCGCGCGCGAGACGTTCTGCAGTTCCGCGACCACCAGGAAGGAGCGCAGTTCGTCCAGACTCACGTGACTCATTCGCCCACGCCGTTCCCACTCATCAGGAGTCGTGCCGTGGTGGTCGGGGAAACCCGCTGCGGGCCGGCGCCCTGCCACCGGATCCTCAGGCACGCGCCGGACCGCCGACACGTCGAATGCTCCGATCGTAGGGTCCGGCGCCGTGATCGGCAAAGGTTACCCGGGGAGCGGAGCCCAGAACCGCTGCCCCTGCCCGGTCATCACGCGTCCGAACGCCGATCCGCTGAAGTGGCAGGCGCCCACCGTCGTGCCGGTGGCCGCCAGCTTCGCGACTATGTCCTCCCGCCACCTGCGGGCCTGCACCGGGTCCACGTCGAACATGAAGCTCAGGTCGGGCTCCTGCAGTTGGGCCGGGGTGTGGAGGGTGTCGCCGAGGATCATGGCGCGCTCGGTCCCCGAGGAGATCACCAGGCACTGGTGGCCGGGGGTGTGGCCCGGTGCGTGGAGGATCTCGACGCCCGGCGCGATGATCTCGCCGTCCTTGGACTCCTCGAAGTTCGAGGTGAAGGGCAACTGCCCTGCCGGGGAGAAGGGTTCGTCGTCGCGGCCGATCCAGTGGGAGACCTCGCCCGGCCCGGCCAGGTGCCGGGCGTTGGCGAAGGTCAGGGCGTCCCCGGTGGCGGTCCAGCCGGTGTGGTCGGCGTGCATGTGCGTGTACACGACGGTGTCGATCTCGGCCGGAGTGAGGCCGGCCGCACCGAGGTTGGCGAGCAGCCGCCCGCTCTTGGCGGTCACGAAGCCCTCCACCTCCAGTACGGCGTCGCCGAATCCGAGGTCCACGAGGATCTTCCTGTCACCGGATTCGACGAGGAAACCGCCGATGCTGCAGACCCAGCGGCCGTCGCTGGTCTGGGCGGCATGGCGCGCCCAGCACTCCTGCGACGACCCGGGGAAGACATCGTAGGAGAAATGGCCGGCTCCGTCAGGAAGATAGGTGATCCGGATGTCTCCCACGGTGAGGGAATTCAAAAGTGCGGGGGTGGCGGGCATGCGGTGGCTCCTGGATGGTGATGACGGATTCGTGCGGGTGGAAAGGTGGATGACTATTCCTGCGTCACGGGACTTTCAGCATCCGCCATGGCGGGCACGATGAGAAGTGCGTGTTCCCGCCGCTGCCATGCGCGGGACGCATGGCGGATGGGATGCCAGGTCACGGGCCGGGAGGGCCTTCAGCGGTGGGGACCCGCTGCTCGCTCGACGATGCGCCGGGCGCGGTCGACGACCGGCCGGTCGAGCATCTGCCCGTCCTTCCCGACGGCGCCGTTGGCCGCCCGGCCGGCCGCGTCGAGGACTCCGCGCGCCCAGCGCACCTGGACGTCCGTCGGCCGGAACGCCTCGGCCACCGGGCCCACCTGCGCCGGATGGATGAGCAGTTTCCCGCCGAAGCCCAGCGCCCGCGCCCGGCGGGCGTCCGAGGCCGCCGCTCCGGGTGCCAGGCTCGTGGTGACGGAGTCGAGGGGTGGGGGTTTCCGCGCGGCGCGCGAGGCCACGACCAAGGCCTCCCTGGCCAGCAGGAGCGCCTCGTCGGTCTCGTCGGCGTCGATGTCGAGAGCGAAGTCGACCGCACCGAAGGCGAGCCGGGCGACGGCCTCGCACCGCGCGAGGGCAGCCGCGTGCAGGACGCCCCCCGCCGATTCCACGAGCCCGATCAACTGGACGTAGGACGCGACCCTGACGGCCAGTGCGCGCAGGTCCGAGACCTTCTCCGCCTTGGGGACGACGATTCCCCGCAGGCCCGCCAGGCCGCCGATCGCGGAGACGTCCCGGTCGTACCAGGGTGACCCCGGCGCGTTGACCCGCACCCACGACTCGTGGCCGTCCCTGAGCCAGCGGACCGCCGCCCGGCGTGCCCCGTCCTTCGCGTCCGGTGAGACGGCGTCCTCCAGGTCGATGATCACCTGGTCGGCCTGTGCCGCGGCGGCCTTGGCGAACCGCTCGGGCCGGTCGCCGGGCACGAACAGCCAGGTCGAGGAGGCGGCCGCGTCCCTCGTCGCCGCCCCGCCTGATCGGGCGTTCACCCGGCGTCCAGGCAGGTCAGGCGACTTGACGCGGTGGTCCGCCCATGGCGGTCACGTACCCGGGCCGTGGTGACGCCGTCCTGCTCGGCGGCGTCGACGACCAGGCCCTGGCCGAGGATGAGCGGGGCGACCAGCCGGTAGGCGAAGTGCGTGCCGATCGGGTCGCCCGCACGGCGCAGGGCCTCGCGGCTCATCAGCAGTGCCTGCAACGGGCCGTGCACGACCAGGCCGGGGTAGTCCTCCTGGTCCCGGCAGTAGTCCACGTCGTAGTGGATCCGATGGCTGTTGTAGGTCAGCGCGGAGAATCGGAACAGGTAGGCCTCGTCGACCTCGACACGCGTTCCGGTGACCGGGGTCGCCGGGGCTTCGGTGACGTCGGCGGTCGTGGCGAGCCGGGTGGCGACCCGGTAGATGATGTCGACCTCGTCGGTGACCGCGACCTCTCCGCGCTGGCGGACCGTGCGGCGGGTGGTGACGACGGTCATCCGGCCGGACCGTCCCTCCCGCTCCCGCTCCTGGACGACGTCGATCCTCGACTCGGCCTCCTCGCCCAGCAGCAGCGGGCGGTGCGAGGTGGTACGCCCACCGGCGTACATCCGGCGCAGCCCGTCGCGCGGTGGACGCGGGATACCGTGCCGGTCGTGCCCTTCCGGTCCGAGGTCGGACTGCGCCGGGCGCTCCAGGAAGTACAGCCAGTGCCACAGGGGCGGCAGCGGCCACCCCGGCTCGATGTCGCCGGCCGGCAGGTCGAGCAGCCGGGCGAGGGCGACGGCCGGCCCGGGGACGAGGAATTCGGTGGTCTCCATCGTCATCCCATCACGAACGGGTCCCGGGTGCGGCCACTGAGCTGGACCCAGACCGCACGGTTCTCCAGGTACTCGTCCATCGCGGCGACGCCGTTCTCCCGGCCGATGCCGCTGTCGGCGAAGCCGCCGAACGGCACGCTCGGCGCCACCACCCGGTAGTCGTTGATCCAGACGTTCCCGGCCCGGACCCGTCCGGCGACCCGGTGCGCCCGGTGCACGTCCCTGGTCCAGACGCCGCCCGCGAGCCCGAACGGGGTGTCGTTGGCCAGGCGCACCGCCTCGGCCTCGTCGCTGAAGGCGTGGACGCTGAGCACCGGCCCGAAAACCTCCTCGCGCGACACCGTCGCGTCCGGGTCCACGCCGGTCAGGACGGTGGGCCGCACGAAGTAACCGCCGAGTTCACCGTCCGCGCCCCCGCCGCAGGCGACGTCCGCGCCCTCGTCGACGGCGCTGCGCAGATAGCCGAGGATCTTGTCGTACTGCGGCTTGTTGGCGACCGGGCCCATCTCGGTCGCCGGGTCGTGCGGGTCGCCGAGCCGCATCGCCGACGCACGCTCGCTGACCAGCCGGACGAGCTCGTCGTGGACGTCCTCATGCACGATCAGACGGGACCCGGCCATGCACGTCTGGCCGGTGGCCGCGAACACGCCGGACAGCACGCCGTTCGCGGCGGCCCGCAGGTCGGCGTCGGGGAAGACGATCTGCGCGGACTTGCCACCGAGCTCCAGCGTCGCCCGGTGGAGATTCCCGGCGGCCGCGGCCGCCACCGCACGCCCGGTCGAGGTCGAGCCGGTGAACGCGACGGCGTCGACCCCGCTGTGGCCGGCCAGCGCCGCACCGACCTCGCCCCGCTCGCTGGTGACGACGTTCAGGACGCCGGCCGGGAATCCGGCGTCGGCGAGCAGCGACGCGAAGACGACCGTGGAGATCGGGGAGTGCTCCGACGGCTTGACGACCATCGTGCAGCCGGCCGCCAGCGCCGGAGCGAGCTTCCACGTCAGCAGCAGCAGCGGCGAGTTCCACGGCGTGATGGCCGCGACGACGCCGACGGGCTCCCGTGTGGTGTAGACGAGGTAGTCCGGGTTCGGCGTCGGGATCGAGCGGCCCTCGATCTTGTCGGCGAGCCCCGCGTAGTAGTGGTACCAGCCGCCCATCGCCTTCATCTGGCCGACCATCTCGCGGTACAGCTTGCCGGAGTCGTTGACCTCCAGCCGTGCCAGCCGCTCGGCGTCGTCGGCGACAAGGTCGCCCAGCCGCCGCATCAGGGCGGCCCGCTGGAAGCCGGTCAGCGCGCCCCATTTGCCATCGAAGGCCGCCCTGGCCGCCGCGACGGCGGCGTCGACGTCCTCGGGGCCGCCGTCCGCCGCCGTCGCCCAGACGCGGCCGGTGTACGGATTCACCGTCGTGAAGGTCCTCCCCGACAGCGCGTCGACGGGCTTTCCGCCGATGAGCAGCCGGTGGGCCGTTATCTCCTGGTCGCCGGCGGTCGTGCCGCCGTCGTCGCGCTGTCCCGTCATGCCGTCTCTCCGTCTTCTGTGTCGATTGCGTCCAGCCACGCGAGCACGTCACGGGTGTGCTCGCCGAGCGCCGGAACGGATCCCGACGGGGTGGGCCAGTCGGCCGTCACCGCGGGCTTGAGTACCTCGACCGGCCCGGCGGGTGTCTGCGCGACCCGCCAGCGGTCCCGCGCAGCGAGCTGCGGGTGGGCCGCGAACTCCGTCACCGACCGCTGCCGGGCGTAGGCGATCCCGGCGGCTTCGAGGCGGACCACCGCCTCGTCCGGCTCCAGCTCCCGGAACACCGCGTCGACGATCCGGTCGAGGTCGCGGCGATGCTCGACGCGCAGCGCGTTGCTGGCGAACCTGCGGTCCGCCACCAGATCCGGTCGCCGCAGCACCCCGGTGCAGAAGACGGCCCACTCGCGCTCGTTCTGCAGACCGACCATGACGGCCTGCCCGTCGCTGGTGGCGACCGGTCCGTACGGTGCGATCGTGGAATGGCTCGCCCCGGCCCGCGCCGGCGCGGTCCCGCCGTACCTGCCGTAGAGGTACGGGTATCCCATCCACTCGCCCAGCGCTTCGAGCATGGACACCTCCAGCGCGGTGCCCCGGCCGGTGCGGTGACGCTGGTGCAACGCACTCAGGATCCCCGCGTAGGCGTACATCCCCGCCGCGATGTCGGCGATGGAGATTCCGGCCTTCGCGGGGGTCTCGGGCGTGCCGGTGACGGAGACGAGTCCGGTCTCCGCCTGGATCAGCAGGTCGTAGGCCTTCCGCTCCTCGTACGGGCCGCCGCTGCCGTATCCGGAGATGTCGCAGGCGACGAGGCGCGGATACCGCTCGGTCAGCTGCCGCGCGGACACGCCGAGCGAGCGGGCGGCCCGCGGTGACAGGTTCTGGATGAAGACGTCGGCCTGCGCCAGCAGTCGGCCGAGCAGCGTTCTTCCCTCCGCGGTCTTGAGGTCCGCTACGACACTCTCCTTGCCGGCGTTGAGCCACACGAAGTGGCTCGCGAGCCCGTTGACGGTCCTGTCGTACCCGCGGGCGAAGTCTCCGCCGCCGGGCCTTTCGATCTTGATGGCGCGCGCGCCCAGATCCGCGAGCTGACGACTCGCGAACGGGGCGGCGACGGCTTGTTCGAGTGCCACCACGACGAGACCGTCGAGTGGCCCACTGCTGAGGGACATGACCCCGAGTCTCGACCTGCCGTTCAGGAGAGCGCCAATACCGATCACCAGCCCCGCAATGCGGTTCACGCATATGCGCGGACCGTCCCCTGCCCGGGCGCTCCGACTGATGCGGCGCGGCCGGGCCTGCTGTTTCATGGGACGAGACGGAGGAAGGGCGACTCCCTTGACTTCCTCCCCCACCGACGAAGGTTTTCCCGCTCTCCCCGCCGAGGACGTCGCCGCACTGGTGACGGACGTGGCGGGGGAGGTGTTCCGGCCTGGTGACGACGGGTACCAGGCCGAGTGCGCCACCTTCAACCTGTCCATCACGCACCGGCCGGCAGACGTCCAGGACGCGGTCCGCTTCGCGACCGCGCACGGCCTGCCGGTCGCCGTCCTCAGCACCGGGGGATGCTGTCCGAGGTCACCGAGGAGACGTTCGAGGCGATCGTCGAACTGGCCGGACCTGAGGCGGACGTTCCGGTGGAGTTCTTCGAACTGCGCCACCTCGGCGGCGCCTTCGGGCGGCAGGTCGGTCCTGCCGGCGCGGTGGGGAACCGGGACGCCCGGTTCGCGGTCTGGATCCTGTCCATGGGACCGCCCGCCGAAGGGGACCCGGCGACCGCCTACGCGGAAGGTGCGCTGGCCAGGCTCCAGCCGTGGAGTACCGGACACACCTATCTCAACTTCACCTCGTCCGGCAGCACGCCGGTTCGGGTGGAGGAGGGCTACACCTATCAGGCGTACGAGCGGCTGCGCGCCGTGAAGTCCGTCTACGACCCGCAGAACGTGTTCCGGCTCAACGAGAACATCCCGCCGATCGGCACGGCCTGACGCGTCCTGCCGCGCCCGGCCTCACGGGGACGGCGTGCGACGGCGCCAGTGGAAGATGCCTCCGGTGGAGGTGAAGTAGAAGAGCGGCAGAAGGACGAACGCCGCCAGCGCGACACCGGGGTTGAGGGCCCAGCCGAGACCGCCGCCGAGGAGGTAGACGACGATGCCCACGGCGGAGCGGGCGAGCCCGTGGGGGACGAACCCGGGATTGACCGAGGCGTCGAGCAGGCCGCGACCGCGGGCCAGGTGGAAGTAGATCCACGCCCAGCTGCCGCACATCGCGGCGGCGACGAGCGCGTAGAGCACGACGGCGGTACGTACGTCCGAACCGTCGAACTTCTCCTGGAGCGCGTCGGCCGGCACGCCGGTCGGGAAGGGCAGCGAAGCGGTGGTGAAGAGCAGCGCGAGGTTGGCCACGTGCAGTTCCCGGTCCATCACGCGGATGCGGGTGAACGCCTGGTGGTGGTTGAGCCAGATGACGCCGATATAGGCAAAAGAGGTGAAGTAGCCCAGATAAACCGGCCATTGGTGCGGTAGCGCCGAGAGGAGATCACCGCTCCTGTGCGGGGGAGTGTGCATCTCCAGCGCGAGGATGGTGATGGCCACGGCGAAGACGCCGTCGCTGAAGGCCTCCACCCGGTTGGTGTCGGTGGCCTGGAAGGTGCCCGGAGCCGCGGACAGGTCCGGGGCTCCGGGATCGGGGGACTGCGGGGGTTCGGTGGACATGGGCCGCCCTTCAGGGTCTCTTGCCAATGGCGTGGTACGACAGGGGAGCCCCCTTCGACAGGCGGCCGGTCACCCGGCCTGCCGCGGCGGGATGTTGTGGTTCACCCGGAACCGGTTGTCCGGGTCGTAGGCCGCCTTGACCGAGCGCAGCCGCTCGTGGACACCCGGCTCGTACGCCTGGCGCGCCCCCCGCTCGGTGGCGTCTACGCCTCCAGAACGGCGTGCGCGTCGGCGCCGGAGTAGAAGAGGGCCCCCGCGTGGAGGTGCGTCACCGGGAAGAGGGACATCTCCATCGCCGTGACGACGCCGAAGTTGCTCTTGCCTCCGAGCAGGGCGCCGAACAGCGCCGATTCTGCCTCCGGGGAGACGTGGCGCGGAACGCCGTCCGCCGTCACGACGTCGATCGCGGTGACGTGGTCCGCGGCCCAGCCGATGTGGGGTTCGCATGTCCGAGTCGTCGCATGTCACTTTCTCGGCTGGTGAGGTGTCCTGGACCGGGTCCGGTCCGCCGTGGCGCGAAGGGAGATGTCCGGCGGCGGCTGCGACGGGTGTACGCGGCGGGCCGCGCCGACACCGCACCGCGTCGGGCTACCGCGGATCGACGCCGAGCGCCGCCCGGAGCTGCGACAGCAGGACGCTGCGGAAGCCCGCCTCGGAGGGGGCGCGGTGGCGCAGGACCCGGGGGATGACGAAGCCGGCCAGTGCCGCGAGCAGGAAGTCGACGATGTCCTCGGGCGGATGGACCGGCCGGAAGACACCCTGGTCGACGCCTTCGACGACCGCCTTCAGGAAAGGCGCGCCGTACCGCTTCCATTCTTCCTCGCTGTGGACACGAAGCTCCTCGTCGCGGATGCCGCTGCGCCAGAGCTCGATCAGCACCTGCCGGTCCTGCTCGGAACTGCCCAGGCTCCGGTCGATCAGCGCGACGAGGCGACGCCAGGGGTCGCTCTCGCTCTCCGCGACGGCTTCGAGCGCTGCTGACTCCTGGTCGGTGGCATACCGCATCGCCTCGATGAGCATGTCCACCCGCGAGCCGAAGCAGTTCTGCAGGGTGCTCACCGCCGTGCCACTGGCCGCCGACACGTCGGCGAAGCGGGTGTTCTCGTACCCGCGCTCCGCGAGCACCCTGATGACCGCGTCGAAGACCGTGGTCCGTCGGGCACCGCCGGCACGGCGGGCTCGCGGAACAGGCATGCTCATAACGTACGGCGATACCGATTTCCGTCTCAAACAGGACGAACCGTGTCAATGGCGGATGCTGCGGCGCAGTGTAGGCCGGTCCAGCCGGTGACCGGGTCGCCGAGGAGAGCGCAGCCCTTTACGGGCGCTTATGTACTTTGAGAGTCATAGGACAAAAACCCGGATTCGGCGGCGAGAAACGTGACTCCCGCGGCGCCGTGGGCAAAACATCACAGCGGCCGACAGATCGGCCCATCACGGTTGGTGATTTATCTCACGACTCACTCCGACCACCCTTGCAGCATCCCTTTTTTGCGGGATCTGGCGACGTTTGTCAGCGCTGACCCGCAACCCGGCTCTCCTCTATGGTTCACGCGTCGAATCCGCCTGTTTCCCGGGCGCACGGAAAAGGAGAACCATGAAATTGCTCCGCCTTCTGGCGACAAGCGCGGTCGCCCTCGGCCTGCTGGCGGTGGCGGCCCCCGCCATGGCCGACAACTCGCCGTCCATCGTGGGCGGCACGCCGGCCACCCAGGCGTACCCCTTCGCCGGCTCGCTGCAGCTCGACAACCACGGCGACCCCAACTGGGGCACCTGCGGTGTCACGCTGATCAACCCGAGCTTCGTGGAGACCAACGCGCACTGCGTGACCAACGAGCCGAGCTTCGCCCCGGCCGCCAGGACGGCGCAGCGCCTCTACGGGAACTGGCTGTCGGCCAACGCCGATCCGGCCATCGACCGCACCGACCCCGGCATCTACCACATACGGCTCGGCTCCAACGACCGGCTGAACGGCGGCATCGTCCGGCACGTGAAGGCCATCACCGTGCACCCCGGTTGGGACTGGGGGACCCCGGACGCCGCCGGCGAGGTGGCCGACATCGCGCTGCTGGAGCTCGACAAGCCGGTGACCTCGGTGAAGCCCGCGGTCATCCACCCGGTGAACTCCACGCTGATCGCCAGGGAGATCGGCTGGGGACTCACCACGGAGGTCCCGCCGTCGTCGCCCACGAACTCCGAGCAGTTCCTCCGCCAGATCGACGTTCCTGTCGTGGACAGCTCGGCGTGCGCGGACGCCGGCATCAGCGCCGGTGAGCTGTGCCTGGGCGGACAGGGCGGCGGCACCTGCAACGGCGACTCAGGCTCGCCCGCCCTCCAGTTGCAGGGCACAGGACCGGCGTGGTCGGTGATCGTCGGTTCGACCAGCCGGGCCGCGCTCGACACCTGCGGGTCGGTCGGCGAGCCCGACGTCTACACCGACCTGTCGTACTTCCAGACCTGGCTGATCGGCGTCATCTACGGCGAGTACACGGGGGCCGGCAGCCACGTGGCACCGGGGAAGGCCCTCGCGAGCGCGGAATAGAGCCGGCGAGCGGGAAGAACCCGGGGTGCGGCACCGACCACGGTGCCGCACCCCTTGTGTCACAGCGCGGCGATGACCTCGGCGGAGGTCAGCGGGAGGGAGAACATCGGGTAGTCGTACGTGATCGCGTTGTCGTGCTCCTCCTGGGAGGTGGCCGCGAGGCAGTCCCGCACGGTGATCACCCGGAAGCCGTGCTCGTAGCCGGTGCGCATGGTGGATTCCACGCAGCAGTTGGTGAGGAATCCGCCCAGGACGATCGTGTCGATCCCCTTGCTCCGCAGGATGAAGTCGAGATTCGTGCTGGCGAACGTGTCCAGGCCGCGCTTGCCCTCGATGAGGATGTCGCCCTCGGCGGGAGCCAGTTCGTCGACGATCGCGGCGCCCCAGGTGCCCTTGACGAAGGCGGAGCCGTCCACGACCCCCTTGAGGATGCCGTAGGGGTGGCGCGAGAGCTCGCCGTAGCCGGGGGCGAAGGTGATGGGCGCGTGCATCACCGTGACGCCGATCCGCCGGGCGGCCTCGGCCAGGGCGACGGTGTTGGCCAGCATCCCGGTCTTCGCCATCACGTCGGCCACTGCGTCGTGGAGCACCCCGCCGGGGCTGGTGAACTCGTTCTGATACTCGATCAGGACCAGCGCGGTCCTTGCCGGGTCGAGGCGGAGGGTCTCGGACATGGCGGCTCCTCGGGTGTGCTGGGAGACATCGGCTGCTTGTCCCAGCTTGCCCCACGAAGGCTCCGCCCGGACAGCGTGCCGGGCGTGTGCGCGGGAGGTTCCGCGGCGCCGCGCGTAGGGGGACCCCGGCCGCAGGATGCGGCCGGGGTCCTGGGGGAGCGGGGGAAAGGGGGAACGGGTCAGCGGGAGCGGGCTGCCTGCTGCTGGAGGAGGCCGAGGATCCTGGCCTGGACGTCGATGATGTCCAGGGCGCCCTGGAGGTCGGGCGCGGAGGCGCCGTTCACCGTGAGGTAGACGGTCCACAGCTTCCCGTGGCCCGCGTCGAGATAGCCGCCCAGGGCCTGGCCGGCCACCGCAAGCCGGTTGTTGACCGCGTCGAGCGCGACGTTGGTGCCGGGCTTGGCCCACACCCTGCCCCTGCCGGGACAGGTCTGCTGCCCCTCGCAGACACCGGCCAGCGAACCGTCCACGCCGAGGATCGGCAGCGCGTTCCTGAAAAGGGTCGCGTCGGGGGTGCGCTCCCAGTAGCGCAGGATCTCGTTCTCCACCCGTGGCGTGACCCGGTCGACCGGGTTGCCGCCGCGGCCGTCGAGCAGTTGCACCTGCGTGGGGTCGATACCGGCCTGCTGCAGGAAGTCGTGCAGCACGGGGAAGCCGTCCTGGCAGCTGTGGCTGCCGGCCGCCACCGCCATCAGGCAGATCGACAGGTTCGCCCCCAGGTTGTGGCTCACCTTGAGGATCAGCTTGCTGTACTGCGAGAACACCGGGGAGACGTAGGCGGCGACGCGCTGCGTACCGGCGTAGCTCCCCGGCACCAGCGAGGCCGGGTTCGGGCCGGTCGGCCGCGCCCTGACCGTGACACCGGCGCGTGCGAGCGCCTCGATCAGCGCGGTACGCCCGAAGGCTGCCGGGTCCTGCACGTCGGAGACCCGCAGTACCGGCTTCGCGTCCGCGGCGATCGTGCCCGACAGCCTGATCCGGGTGCCGTCCGGCGAGGCGTCCACCTGGATGTCGGTGGTTCCGCCCGCCGCGACCGTCCGCACGGCCGACGTCACCTGATACGGCGCCACCTGCGGGCGCCAGCTGAGCCGCGCCGCGCGGCCCGGGGCGGTCGGCGTGGTCAGCAGGTCGATGACGTTGTCGTTGATGATCAACGGCGTCGGTGTCGGGTCGAGCTCGGGGAAGGAGGTGAACAGCCGGGTGTCGACCGCCAGATTCCCCCGGACCTGGGTGATGCCCGAGCGGCGTACCTGACGGGCGATCCGGTCGAGCCCGGCGAGCGGGTCCTCCGGCGTGAGGGTCGCCCCGGGCACGTCGTCGGCGTACGTGTGGTCGATCGGCGTGTACGACACCGTGCCGTCGGGCGCGGTCCTGCCGCCCATGGTGAGGTCGCCCTGACCGACCAGCACGAGGTTGCCGTCCAGCACCGGGCCATGGCGGCGGCCGACCGCCTGGACGGGTGTGGTGAACCGGTGGTCGCTGCCGAGGGTGTGCCAGACGCCGGAGACGCTGAGGAGTTTGGCCGTCGATCCGGGGATGAAGAACTGGTCCGGGTACTGGGAGTGGACGACCCGGCCCTTGTCGTCGAGTTCCAGCAGGCCCCACTGGGCGTGCTGGTAGTCCGGGCCGGTCATCAGCGCGGTGATGTCGGGGCTGAGCCCGCTCCCGCGCGGTCCCTGCGGAGCGGCGGCCCCCATGGTCAGGGCGCCGGCGACCACCGCGGCGACCGCACCGGCGCAGGCCCTTCGCCGTCCGCCCGTGCGCGCGAACCTGCCGGCGCCGGGCTGCTGATACTGCTGCTGTTTGCGGAACACGGCCGCACTCTTACCGCGCCCGCCACCGCCGCACGCCTGCCGTCACCTGCCCGGGCGATTCCGCTGCCCGCCCGTCATGGCGCGGGCCTGCGGGGATCCTTGTCGTTGCGTAAGCCGACCCGGCGGGGTACGGTCGCTAGTGGCATAAACGTTAGCGCCATTAACATTTATGTGGCGAACGCTGAGGCGTGCCCGCCCGGCACCCCGACCGCCTGACGACGCGCCCCGCCGCACCCTGTCCACCCCGTGATCACCGGAGACACCCATGCCCGCCGACACCCCGGCACCGCCGTCCCTGCCGCTCGCCACCGGACAAGGCAGGCTCGTCCTCGCCCTGCTGTGCTTCGTGGGCTTCCTGGACTTCGTCGACGCCTCGATCGTCAACGTCGCCCTGCCGTCCATCCAGCACGCCCTCGACCTGTCGGTGCAGGACCTCCAGTGGGTCCCGAGCGGATACCTGCTGACCTACGGCGGCCTGATGCTGCTCGGCGGTCGGGCCGGCGACCTGCTCGGGCGCCGCCGCGTCCTGCTCGCCGGGACGGCGATCGTCGGCCTGTCCTCGCTCACCGGCGGCTTCGCCGGCACCTCCGGCGTGCTCATCGGCTCCCGCCTCGCCCAGGGTGCCGGAGCCGCCCTGATGCTGCCTGCCGCGCTCTCCCTGCTCACCACGACGTTCAGCAGCGGCCCCGACCGGCACAAGGCGCTCGGCGCATGGGGCGCCGCCGGGGGCCTGGCCTCCGCCGCCGGTGTCTTCCTCGGCGGGGTCCTGTCCCAGGGGCCGGGCTGGCGCTGGGTGTTCTTCGTCAACCCTCCGGCCTGCCTGATCATCCTGCTGCTCGTCCCGCGGCTGATCCCCGACGACACCCGTCGCCCCGAGCGCGGCAAGGGATTCGACCTGCCAGGGACCGCGCTGGTCACCGGGGGGATGCTTCTCCTCGTCTACGCGCTGGTCAAGGCGCCCGACCAGGGATGGGACTCCACCCGTACGGTCGGTGAACTCGCCGCCGCCGCGGCGCTGCTTGCGGCGTTCCTGGCCAACGAGGCGCGCGCCGCCAATCCGCTGGTCCCGCCGTCCCTCGTCCGTATCCGGGGCCTGGGCGCGGCCAACGCGGCGAACCTGCTGGCCAGCGCCGGATTCCTGTCGATGTTCTTCTTCGCCACGCTCTACATGCAGGAGGTCGGGCACTACTCGCAGATCGAGTCCGGATCGGCCTTCCTGCCGATCACGGTGGGGGCGGGCCTCGCGGCCGGCCTGTCGCCGAAGCTCTTCGCGAAGATCGGAACGCGGCCGGTCATCGTCGCCGGCGCGCTGGTCGCCGCGGGCGGAGTCCTCCTGCTCTCCCGGGTCCCGGTGCACGGCAGCTACCCGGCCGACCTGCTCCCCGGCTTCCTTGTCATGTCCTTCGGCCTGGGCATGGTCTTCGTCGGCGCCGCGACCGCCGCCAACGCCGGCGTGCCGCAGGACCAGGCAGGCCTGGCCGCGGCCCTGCTCAACACCTCCCAGCAGCTCGGCGGCGCGCTCGGCCTGGCGATCCTCAGTGCCGTCTCCACCGCCCGCGTCCACCACCGGCTCGACCAGGGAACGGACCAGGCGACCGCGCTGGCCGGCGGAATCCGCCGCGCCCTGCTGGTCGGCTCGCTCTTCCTCGTGGTCGGCGCCGTCGTCGCCCTGCGCGCCGCCAACACCCGCGGTGAACCCGAGGCGAGCGCGGATCCCGGCACGCCCGACCGCACGGACGGCGCCGCGGCGCCGCACGAGACGGTCGCGCAGTGAGGCGGCGCGTCCGGCCGGTGCGCCGCGGTCAGCGGACGGTGGTCAGCGGACGCCCGCCTCGGCGCGGGCGTAGAACGCGGCGAGCTCATCGGGGTTCTTGACGTAGACGTCGATCTTGTGGACGCTGCCGCCCTCGACCTGGTGGACCTCGACCATGGTCAGGGCGTACTCCTCACCGGTGCTGTGGGCCGTGAGGGTCCCGGTGAGCCTGCCGACGACGCCGGCCGGGCCCTCGAACACCTCGGCGCCGGTGACGGCGACGGCGGCGTAGCCCTTCATCGCGCCCAGCACCGACCGCACGAACACCTCGCGGCCCCGGTGCACACCGCCGTAGGGAAGCCGGCTGGGCTCGTCCACGACCACCCCGGGGGCGAGCCTGGCGAGCACGCCGGGCACGTCGCCGATGCTCAAGGCGTCGTACAGCCCCCGCACGACATCCGCGGGTCGCTCCGTCGCCGTCCCGGTCCGCTAGTTCATGGTGTGTCTCCCTCTGCCTGGTCGGTGTGAGCTCCTGGTGACCATGCAACAGCAGGCGGGGGAGCCGGGGGAGTCCTCGTCGTGAGGGGTAATGGCAGGGTCCCCCACCGGTCGGGCGGCTTGCCTACCCTTGCCTCATGGACAACCGGGACGCCGTCAGCGCCTTCCTCCGCTCCCGGCGGGAGAAGATCACCCCCGAGCAGGCGGGCCTGCCGGTCTACGGCCGGCGCCGGGTGGCCGGGCTGCGCAGGGGCGAGGTCGCGACGCTCGCCGGGGTGAGTGTCGAGTACTACACGCGCCTGGAGCGCGGCAACCTCAAAGGGGTCTCCGCCAGCGTGCTCGACGCCCTCGCCCACGCCCTGCGGCTCGACGACACCGAACGCATGTATCTCCACGACCTCGCCCGCGCCGCCGGGCCGGCGCCGGTGGCCCGGCCCCGGACACGGGCCGTCCGCCCGGCGGTGCGGCCGAGCGTGACGCGGATCGTCGAGGGAATGCCGGAGCTGCCGGCGAGCGTGATGAACAACCGCCTGGACGTGCCGGCCGCCAACCGGCTGTGCCGGGCGCTGTACAGCGAGATGTACGCCGACCCGGCCTGCCGGGAGAACGTCGCCCGTTTCGCCTTCCTGCACCCGGCCGCCCGGCGGTTCTACGTCGACTGGGAGCGGATGGCCCGTTTCGCGGTGGGCGCGCTGCGAATCGAGGCGGGCAGAAACCCCCACGACCGGGAACTGACCCAGCTGGTCGGTGAACTCTCCACTCGCAGCGACGCCTTCCGCGTGATGCGGGGATCCCAGGACGTCCACGTCTTCCGCGAGAGCACGAAGCCCCTCAACCACCCGCTCGTCGGCGACCTGGAACTAGCGGTCCGCCGCCGGCTCCTAGAGTGGCCCGGGAGACAGGGGTCCTCGAAGGGCGCGGCGACCAGAAGGGGTGACGCACGGAGGTGGTGCGGATCGAGCGGTTGGCCGGCCTGACACCGGTCCAGCGGCGCCAGGCCGCTGCTCTGGCCCTGTGGCGCTGGCGTGCGCCGGTGCAGGCGTTCGGATGGGACCCGGAGTGGGGAGTCGACCCCGACGTGCTGGCGTCGCTGTTCCGGCTGGCGGCGGAACCCGCCGGCGAGCAGGCGCATCACGCCTACGGCCGGGCACTCGCCGAGCTGTCCGCGGCGCCGCTGTTCGAGTCCGAGGTCGACCCGGACACGGTTCAGCTCGTCCAGCTGGAGCTCATCGGGGGCCTGCTGGCCTTCGGCGAGCTGCTGGACGCGCCGGCCCCGGACGCTGTCGAGCGCGTGGTCGATCTGTCCTCCGGCCTGGCGAGCCATCTCGACGCTCTCGTCGACGCCTCCTTCTACCCCCACCCCGCACAGGAGGCACACCGCAGGCACCTCGCCGACCAGCCGGACCGGACGAGCGGCGAGGGCTATTTCGCCACGCGCAATGTCGCCGTCGAGTCCGCCTGCCACGGCGGCCTGCGGACCTTCCCCGCTTCCGGCGGACTGCGCGACACGTCGACGGGCCGCCAGCTGCTGGCGCTCTGCGAGGACTTCGGCGACGAGCTCGTCACGACGATGCGGTGGCTCCGCCGCACCGGCTACTAGCGACCACCTGGGCGACAGCCGCCCTCGGCCCCCACAGGAGTGACCGGCTGCCCGGGCGCCGCCCCGTTTCGCTCTCGGTGCGCAAATCGGCACAAAGGGTTATATTACTCTCGTGGCAGACGAGAGCTATGACGTGATGGTCATCGGGACGAGCCAGGGCGGCCGTTTCCTCCCCGTCGATCTGGCGAACGCCGGCCGGAGGGTCGCGCTCGTCGAGCGCGGACCCCTGGGCGGCGTCTGCGTGAACACCGGGTGCACCCCGACCAAGACCATGGTCGCCAGCGCCCGGCTTGCCTACCAGGCAGGCCGCGGGGCGGAGTACGGCGTGCGGACCGGGCCGGTGTCGGTCGACCTCGCCGCTGTGCGGGAGCGCAAGCGGGCGATGGTCGCGGGCGCGCGGGAGAACTACGCGGGCCGCCTGGCGCAGGACGGGCTCGACCTCATCCAGGGCGAGGCCCGCTTCACCGGGCCCAGGACGGTGGAGATCGCCTTGGCGGAAGGCGGGACGCGGGAGGTCAGCGCGGAGACGATCGTTATCGACACCGGCGCCAGGCCCAGGCCGCTGACGATCACCGGGGCGGCGGACGTCCCCGTGCTGGACTCGACGTCGATCATGGAGCTGGGGGAGCTCCCCGAGCATCTGATCCTGCTCGGCGGGGGCTACATCGGGCTGGAGTTCGGGCAGATGTTCCGCCGGTTCGGCAGCGAGGTCACCATCGTCCAGACCGGCCCGCGCCTGCTGATGATGGAGGACGAGGACGTCTCCGACGAGGTCGCCGCGATCCTGCGTGACGAGGGGATCACCATCCTGACGTCGACGACCGCCGACCGGGTGGAGGGAACAGCCGGCGGCGGGGTGCGACTGGCCGTCACCACGCCGGACGGCGACCAGCAGATCGACGGCTCGCACCTGATGGCGGCCATCGGACGCCTCCCCAACACCGACACGCTCGCGCCGGAGGCGGCCGGTATCCGGCTGCGTGCCAACGGCTTCATCGAGGTCGACGAGTATCTGGAGACCTCCGCCCCCGGGATCTACGCCATGGGGGACGTCAAGGGCGGGCCCGCCTTCACCCACCTCTCCCACGACGACTACCGGATCCTGCGCGCCAACCTGCTCGGGCAACGGAAGCGGAGCACGCGGGACCGGGTCACCCCCTACACCGTCTTCATCGATCCGCAGCTCGGCCGGGTCGGCATGACCGAGCGGCAGGCCAGGGAGCAGGGCCGCGAGATCCGGGTCGCGAAGCTGCCGATGAGCGCCGTCATCCGCGCCATCGAGACCGGCGAGACGCGCGGCTTCATGAAGGCCGTCGTCGACGCGCGGACCGAGCAGATCCTCGGCGCCTCGGTGCTCGGGGCGGAGGGCGGCGAGATCATGACGATCATCCAGGTCGCCATGCTGGGCAAGCTTCCCTGCGCTGCGATGGCGGACGCCATCTTCACTCACCCCCTGCTGGCCGAGGGCCTGAACGGCCTCTTCGCGGCGTTCGACGCCTAGTCATCCACAGGGAGCAGGTCACGGCCTAGGGCCGGGGGAGGCAGCGCACCAGCAGCAGCGCGGTGTCGTCCGCCGTCTCCCGGGCGCCTTCGATGATCCCGTCGGCGAGCAGGTCCAGTGACTCCTCCTGGGCCTGCTCGAGCCGGCCGGCCAGCTGGTCGATCGACAGCCCGAGGTCGATACCGGGCCGCTCGACCAGGCCGTCGGTGTAGAGGGCAAGCAGGGTGCCGGGCCGGACCTGCAGCTCGACGCTCTCGAACTGCGCGTCCCCCGTCACCCCCAGCAGCAGCCCCGGTGGCAGGTCGAGCACCTCCGCGTGGCCGTCGGGGTGCCGCAGCACCGGTGGCGGGTGGCCCGCGGAGGCCAGGACGACGCGGTGGCCGGACGCGTCGATATGGGCGTACAGGCAGCTGCAGAACAGGTCGGTGTTCAGGTCCAGGAGCAACTGGTTGGTCCGGGAGAGGACTTCCTCGGGGCGCGTGCCGGTCGTGGCGTAGCTGTGCACGGCGGTGCGGATCTGGCCCATCAGGGCAGCGGCCTGCACGCTGTGTCCCTGCACGTCGCCGATCACGGCCGCGGCGCCGCGGTCGCCGAAGTCGATCAGGTCGTAGAAGTCGCCGCCCACCTCCAGGGCGTGGGTGGCGGGCCGGTAGCGTGCGACGACCTGAAGGCCGGGCACCCGGGGCAGGTGCCGCGGCAGCAGGCCGTCCTGCAGGCCTCGCGCCACCTGCGCGGTGGTGTCGTAGAGCCGGGCGCGATCCAGTGCCTGGGCGATCATCCCCGCCAGCGAGGTGAGTTCCGCGCGCTCGTCCGGCGGGAAGGGCCGCGGCTCGGTGTAGCCGAGCACCACGCAGCCGAAGGTGCCGCCGGAGACCGTCAGCGGCAGATAGGCGAACGCCCGCATGTGTCCGTACACCTGGTGCCGCGGAAAGGAGCGCATCAGCTCGGCGCTGTCGGAATGGAAGCCCGGGACGCCGGTCTCCATGGTCCGGGTGCCCTCGCTCGGCGTCGCCATCGGCAGGCCGTCGAAGTACGCCGGGATCTCCGCCGGGAACCCGCGCGCCCCCACCACCCGCATCCGGCCCTCCTCGGAGACCAGGACGGCCAGTCCCTCGGCGTCCAGGACCGGCTGCATCTGATCCATGATCGACTCGGTCACCTCGCTGACCCCCGTGGCCTCGGTGAGCGCGGCCGCCAGGTGCAGGAGGTGGAAGAGGGCGCCCGCACGGACGGGCGCGCTGGGCGGGAGCTCCACGGCCTCCTCCTGGCCGCCCGCGGGGGCGTCCGCCGGACGCACCCGCACGCTGACGCCGGTGGCCTCCGGGTACAGCAGGAACGACAGCGGTCCGCCGTCCGGGCGGCGGGCGGTGAACGCGGTCGGCCGGCGGCTGAAGAGCGCGGCGACGAAGGCGTTCTCGTAGGCGGGGTCGTGCAGCCAGGGCAGCGCGTCCCACGGCTCGGAGCCGAGCAGTTCGGCGTGCTCGCGGCCGAGCAGGGCCGCGGCGCGCTCGGTGAGGAAGACGATGCGTCCGTTCAGGTCGAGCGCGAAGAAGCCCTCGGTGAAGCGTTCGGCGTCGAGGGCGGGGAGGTCGGCTCCGCGCGGCGGTACCGACGCCAGGATCCGCGGTTCGTCCCGCGGATGCACCGGCCGGCCGCTGGCCGCGGCGTCCCGCAGCACCTCGGCCATCTGCCGCACGCTCTCGGCGAGCCGTGCCCGGTCGCCGGCCGACAGCCCCGGGTGACTGCCCGGCCACAGCAGATTCAGCGCGCCCCAGCAGACTCCGTCCGCCATGAGCGGGGCGGCGTAGTGGGCGACGGCGTAGGGAAAGGCGAGCGAGGCCCGGGGGAAGCGGCGGGCCAGCTCCTGCTGGTCGGCCAGGAAGACGGGCTGTCGGGTGCGCACGGCCTGCTGCACCGGCGCGGGCGCCGCCATCGCCAGCCGGGCCCATGGCCGGGCCAGCCTCATGGGCGCCCCGACCGCGGCGGTCATCTGGAGCACCTGCCGCTCCGGGACGAGCAGGTAGGTGAGCCCGACGTGCGCGCCGACCTGGGGGGTGACGCGCTCCAGCAACTGGTCAAGGTGTGCCGCGGCCTCGCGTGCCACGGCGCCGTCCTCGTTCCTCGGCACGTCCTCGACCCCCCTTATATCCGGCATTGCGGTCTTATTGTGCCGGATTCCCCGGGTCGGGGCATGTGCGGACGCCGGTCGGCCGCGGTCGACGCGGTCCAGGCCGTCGCGTGCGGCGGGGCTTTTCTGGGGGGTGCCGGGCGCGGCCCGTGACGGTGCTCGCGCCCGGCTGTGGGGGTGGGGCTCAGAAGAGCATGTCGTAGGTGTTCCAGCCGCCGCCGACCAGGCTTCGCTGCGAGGGCAGGTGCGGGTCGAGCGAGGAGCGGTAGAGCCAGAGCTTGCCCGCCGAGTCCCGGGCGACGAGGTCGTCGGCCCCGTCGAGGTTGGCGTCCTTGATCCCGGCCAGCGCGGTGAAGTCCTGCCAGCCGCCCCCGACCTGGACCCGCGGGCCGTAGGGGGAGGTGGGGCCGCTGCCGGTCCTCATGTCGTAGGCCCAGAGCCCACCGGAGGAGTCACGGCCGACCAGGCCGTCCGCGTACTGCACCAGCGGGCTGTAGATGTTCCAGCCGTGGCCGGCCTCGACGCGGGGGGCGAAGGGGTGGGTGATGTCGCCGGTCGGCTCGTAGTACCAGATCTTCCCGTCCGCGTCCCGGGCCACCAGGGCCGGCAGGCCCATGGTGTGGGACAGGCCGCCGCCGGCCAGCGCGGTGTAGGTGTTCCAGCCGCTGCCGACCCGGACGCGGGGCTTGAAGGGCTTGGCGTCGTCGTAGGTGGCCTGGTAGTACCAGAGCACGCCGGCGGTGTCGCGGGCGACCAGGTCGCCGTAGCCGCCGGCGCTGAGGCTCCCCAGCGGGGTGATCGCCGTGTAGGCGTCCCAGCCGCCTCCGACCTTCGTGCGGGGGCCGAAGGGGGCCGCCATGTCGCCGGTGCCGTTGTACTTCCACAGCACTCCGGACTCGTCCCGCCCGTACAGCGCCGGGTAGACGCCCGGGTACGTCCGGAACCTGAAGTACAGCGCCGAGGAGTTGGACGCCAGCAGCGAGTTGTCGGCGGCCGACCGCAGCTCGACCGTCCCGTGCAGGTCCAGGTCCGCTGTGATGCCGCCCCCTACGGTCTCGGCGTCGTAGCTGATCTGCGCCGCGGCCGGGACGGTGGGCATGTCGAGGATGACGGAACCCGCGTTGACGTCGTCAGGACCCGCGACCGACCACCTGCAGACGGCCAGGTCGGGCCCGCCCGTCACGAAGCACGTCGAGGACATCGACCGGGCGACCTGCTGGGGGGTCCAGGTGCCGAACTGGCCGCTGGGGAAGACCACCCGGGCCTTGACGTCGCCGGTGACACTCGCCGGCAGGGTGGCTTCGTAGTCCAGGTCCCCGGCATCCGTCTCGATGTCGGGATCGCCCCAGGCCACGGTGGGCACCCCGTCGACCTGGCTGACGGTTCCCGGCAGGCCGGTGCCGTCGGCCACCGCCGTGCCGGCACCTGCCAGCGGGATCGCGGTCACCGCGAGTGCGGCCAGCACCGCCGTCGCGGAGCGTCTCATCAGTGATGTGCGTATGCGCACGAAATTCCCCCCAGATTGTGTGTTCGCCGCGCGGCAGGCCGCCTGCTCCCACCGTCGTTCACCTGGAAGACACGTGATCGTCCCCGAAGGTTGTAGGACCCGTGACGGGCAGTCGGATTTCCGCGCACCCGGCGCGTCAGGTGTGCGGCGGCCCGTCCGCGGCCGGTCGGCGGCCCCCGTAGGAGGCGACCAACGCGTCCGCCACCAGCGCCGCGTCGGCCTCGGCCACGTCCGCCGGATACTCCGGCAGCAGGTCGTCCCAGACGACCATCCACGATCCGTACAGCTGCGCCTGACCCTCGGGGCGGGCGAAGAACCAGATGTGCAGATGCGCCCCGCCGTCGCCGATGCGGTACACGTGGGCCCGCGAGATGTGCGGCAGGGCCTGCACATGGCGGGCGAGGTGTGTGGTGAGCACCCCCAGTTCCGCCGCCAGCTCGTCGGGCAGGTCCGCCAGGTCGAAGTGGTCGCGCGGATGCAGCATCAGCACCAGCGGCACGCCGACCCCGGCGATCCGGGTGAGCCGCCAGCGGTCGTCGAGCCAGATGCCCTCGTCCCGGCTGCGGCACGACGGGCAGTCCGACGGGTCCTCGCCGTGCCGCGCCGGTTCGGGCAGCACCGGTGGCCGCAGCGGCGCGACGCGCAGCCCGTCCGGCTCGAACGGGCTGATCTCCCACCCCGTCATACGGGCCAGCGGGAGCCGCTGTTCGCCGTCCGCGGCACGTCGGGCGTGGGCGTAGAACTCGTCAGGACGCAGGGCCATGGCCGAAGACTACTGTCGTGCCGCGGCCGCTCCCGCCGCGCGGTCCCGGTCGCTCACTCGGGCCAGGACGAGTTCTCGATGACGTCCACGAAGTCGGTGTGCCGGAAGCCCGGCACGAAGTGTTCGAGGACGTCCGCGTTGACGGTGCCGAAGGTGGTGTCGGGGCGGTGGGCGAACCCGTCGGTGAAGGCCTGCAGGATCTGCCGCTTGAAGTCGGGCCGCGGGTGGGCCGCGGTCACCTCGCCGATCTCGTCGGCGGTGAGGTTGTCCAGGCGCAGGCCGAGCACGTCGGTCTCGACCCCGGCCGTCGTCGCCGCGATCTCCGGCGCCATCTGGTACGGCACCTCGGGCGTGGTGTGCAGCGCGATCGCGGTCCACACCGTACGCGCCTCGGCCTCCCCGTAGCCGTGGTCCCGGAGGAACGCGTACGCCTGCCCGGCGCCGTCCAGCTCGAAGCGCTGGTCGTTGCTTCGGTACGCGGGGACGAGACCGGTGTCGTGGAACAGCGCCGCCACGTACAGCAGCTCCGGGTCGGGTGTGAGGCCGAGCCTCCCGGCCTGCAGCGTGCCGAAGAGGAAGACCCGGCGGGAGTGGTGGTAGAGCAGCGGGGTGGACGTCTCCTTGATGAGGTCGGTCGCGTCAGCGATGACCTTCGTGTCGGGAATGACCACTCCCGCGATGGTCTCCGTCATGGTGTCGCTCCCGTCGTGGAAAGTGCTGGCGTCGCCTTCCATGATTCCGTTTCCGCCCGCCACGCGCCCCTCGGGAACGGCCGAGAAGCCCGCAGATCCAGACATCCGCGCCTGGCGGCGGAGGCCCGGGTTCGCCCAGATCAGCCGCGTGGTGATAGGAGAATGAAGCAGGGTCCAGGGGAGGGCCCGTTCGTGCGAAGGGGTGGGAGAACGCCGTGGCCAAGGATGGGTCGTCCATACCGGACGAGGAGTGGGAGCGCTTCCTGCGGGACGCCGAGGCGGGCACGCGGAGCGCGCCCGAGGAGCCCTCGGCGCGGGCCCGGATGGTCGGACGGCGGCTGCAGGAGGAGGCCGGGCCGCCGGCGGGATGGCGGGCTCAGCAACCGCCCCGGCGCAGGCCGGCCAAGGCCTGGTACGCGGTCGGACTCCTGGTCGCGGTCGTGCTGTTGGTGGTCGCGCTGGATCCGGGACGGGTCGTCGGATGGTTCGGGGACGGCCACGCGGACGGCGCGAGCGCGTCACCCGCCACCGGTTCCGCGCTCCGGCCGCCCACGGTGGACGAGCCCTTCCGGGGGTCGCCGGCGGCGCAGTGGAAGGACGGGACGGCCGGGATCAGCGTGCCCGTGGCGCGGGCGACCGGCTGGATGAACGAGGGACAGGTCACGCACGCCCTCGGCCAGAGCCTGGACTTCCTCGCCGCGGCCAGTCTGGATCCCGATGTGCTGCGCGGGGGGCAGCCGAAGAAGGCGATCGCGTTGATCAACCCGCACCAGCGCGACGTCCAGGACTACCTGTCGGCCGCCTTCCGCGATCCCAGCCAGGAGAACGACCCCCTGCTGCTGTTCAGCCGCTTCGCGCAGACGAAGGTGCGGCTGGCGGGGACCACGGTCAAGGCGCAGGGATCGATCTCGTTCCGCGAGGGCAAGCGCGGAGCGGTCGAGGTGACCAGCGATGTCACCTACGTCTACCCGCTCGTCCGTGCCGCGGGCGGCAGCGACGAGGTCGCGCGCACCATCGTGCGCCGCGAGACGGTGATGAGCTGGGACGACCCGGCGAAGGTCATCACCGAGCCGGGGACGTTCTCCCTGGTCTCCTACAAGCTGGACGCCAGCAACGGCGGCTGCAGCAACTTCACCGGCTTCTTCGTCCCCGAGTTCGCCGCCGACCACCAGAGTTCGGGGAAGGGCCCCGAGGTGGATCCGTACGACCGGAGCGTGCCGATGGACACGCGGATGAAGGAGTCCGGCGGCACGCAGTGCGGAACGGCCAGCCGGCTGTGACGGACGGGGCGCCGGTCGCCCGCGGCTGAACCGGGGCACACTCCGGAAAAAGGGTGACGTGAACTGTCACCTTTGGCGTGCACCGTGGTGGCATGGACAAGGACACCCACACCCAGCACCCCACCCCGGACAACCCACTCGGCGGCCGGATCGCCCTCGTCGCCGGGGCCACCCGCGGCGCCGGACGCGCCCTCGCCGTCGAACTGGGACGGGCCGGCGCCACCGTCTACGTCACCGGCCGCACCACCCGGGGGCGTGCCAGCGAGGTCGGCCGGACCACGGAGACCATCGAGGAGACCGCGGAGCTGGTCGCGGCGGCCGGCGGCACCGGCATCGCGGTCCCCACCGACCACCTCGACGAGGACCAGGTGCGCGGCCTCGTCGCGCGGATCGACCGCGAGCAGGGGCGGCTCGACATCCTCGTCAACGACCTGTGGGGCGGCGAGCACCTGCTCGGCTCCGTCTTCGGCAAGAAGAGCTGGGAGACGCCGCTCGCCGACGGCCTGCGCATCCTGGACCTCGGGGTGCGCTCGCACGTGATCACCGCGGCACTCGCCCTCCCCCTGCTGGTCCGCTCGCCGGCGCCGCTGCACGTCGAGGTCACCGACGGCACGGCGGTCTCCAACCGCCGCTACCGCGAGAACCTCTACTACGACCTCGCGAAGAACGCCCCGATCCGGATCGCCTTCGGTCTCGGCGAGGAACTGGCGGAGTACGGGGGCACGTCGGTCGCGGTCACGCCGGGCTTCCTGCGCTCGGAGCAGATGCTCACCCACTTCGGCGTGACCGAGGAGAACTGGCGGGACGCCGTCGCCGGCGAACCGGACTTCGCCGTCGCCGAGTCGCCGCACTACCTCGCGCGCGCGGTCGCCGCGCTCGCCGCCGACCCCGAGCGGTCGGCCCGCTGGAACGGCAGATCCACCTCCAGCGCGGAACTCGCCAGGACGTACGGCGTGCGGGATGTCGACGGCAGCCAGCCGGACGCCTGGGGGTACTTCGAGGAGGTCAGATTCGGCGGGAGGGACGGCTCGGCGGACGACTACCGCTGATCCCGCGGCTGCACGCCGTACAGCTCGGCGACGCCTCGCGCGTGCTCGCGGAAGCGGGCGCGCAGCGAGGCCGGGGCCAGGACCTCCGCGTCGGCGCCCAGGCCGACGAGCTGCGCGAAGGCGACCTCCTCGGACTCCACCGGCAGTTCGAGCGTGACGCGCCCCGCCGCGTCCGGCGCGGTCGCGGAGGCCCGCGCTTCTTCGGCGCCGGCCGGATCCGCCATGGCGGGCAACCGGCGCAGGCCGGACTGCGTCAGGCGTACGGTGACGGTCGTGCGCAGCAGCGCCCGGGCGAAGCGGGCGGCGTGGGCGCGCCAGTGCGCGGCCAGGTCGAAGGACGGGTCGCGGAGGAAGAGTTCGCCGGGGCCCGCGCCGGTGTTCGTGCCGCGCGCGAGGGCTGTGACCCGGTCGACCCGGTAGGTGCGCCAGGCGTCATCCCCGCCTGTGGGTCCCCCCGGGACGCGGCCCACGACGTACCAGACGCCCGCCTTGAGGACGAGCCCGTACGGCTCGAGCAGGCGGGTCACCGTGCCCGGGGCGCCGCCCTCCCGGGCCGGCCGGGTATAGGTGAGCTCGACGGTGCGGTCGGACCAGACGGCGCGGGCCAGTTCCGGCAGCAGCTCCGGCGCGGACGGCTCGCGGAACCAGGCTGGGGCGTCGAGGTGGAAGCGGCGTGCCGACGACTCGGCCGCCGCACGCAGCGACGGCAGCAGGGTGGCCGACAGCTTCAGCCGGGCCGTGCCCGCCGCGTCCGAGAGTCCGAGATCGCGCAGGACCGCGGGCAGGCCGGAGAGATAGAGCGTCTCGGCCTCGGTGGGGTGCAGGGTGGTGAGCCTGGTCCGATGGCCCGGCGCCAGGTGGTAGCCGCCGGCGCGGCCGCGCTCGGCCCGGATCGGGACGCCCGCCTCCTGCAGCGCCTGGGCATCGCGGATCACGGTGCGCTCGCTGACCTCCAGCTCGCGCCCGAGGGCGGCGGCGGTCAGGCCGGGACTGGACTGGACGAGCAGGGCCATACGGATCAGACGGGCGGCGCGCATGGCTCAAGGATCGCGGACCGGGCCGTGCTCGGGCACCGGGCGCGGCACCGGGCCGCCCGTCGAATGACATGATCATATGTGACCGTTATGATGGATTCTGCCCGATTGCAGCTGCTCCGGTCTGTCGTCCGAGTGACGGGATCTCTCTCATGACGTCCGACGATTCGTCCCTGCCGGCGGTCCGGCCGGCGGATGCCGCGGCCCTCGCCGCCTCGACGACGGGTACGGTCCTGCTGCCGGGCGACGCGGGATACGACGAGGAACGCGCCGTCTTCAACCTGAACCACGAGCTGGTGCCAGCTCTGATCGTGGTGGCGCGGGGCGCGGCCGACGTCCAGGCCGCCGTCGGCTTCGCGGCGCGGCAACAGCGGCCGGTCCTGGTGAAGACCACCGGCCACCAGATGGTCGGGCCGGCACGCGGCGCCGTCGTGATCGCGACCCATCTGATGAACGACATCGCCGTCGATCCGGCCGCCCGCACCGCCCGGGTCGGCGCCGGAGTGATCTGGTCCGAGGTCATCGCGGAGACGACCAAGGCGGGGCTGGCCCCGCTGAACGGCTCGAATCCCACGGTGGGAGTCTCCGGTTACACTCTCGGCGGCGGTCTCAGCCCCACCCTCGGCCGCTCTCATGGCTACGCCGCCGACCATGTGCGCTCCCTCGACGTGGTGACCGCGGACGGCGAACTGCGGCATGTCGACGCGCGGTCCGAGCCCGAACTGTTCTGGGCGCTCCGCGGCAACAAGGGCAACTTCGCCGTGGTCGTCGCGCTGGAATTCGACCTCTTCCCGGTGGCCCGGCTCTACGGCGGCGGCATCTACTTCCCCGGCGAGCGGATGGCCGACCTGCTGCGCGCCTGGGCCGCCTGGCACCCGGGCACGCCGGAGACCATGGTCTCCTCCTTCGCCGTGCTGCGGCAGCCCACGCCGGAACTGCCGGAAGAGCTGCGCGGCGCGTTCCTGGTGCACCTGCGGTTCGCCTACGACGGCGCACCCGCGGACGGCGAGCGGCTGATCGCGCCGCTGCGGGCGGTGGCCCCGGCGGTCCTGGACACCGTGCGGGACATGCCGTACGCCGAGGTGGCGTCGATCCACAGCGAGCCGACCGACCCGGTGCCCTACTACGAACGCGGCATCATGCTGCGGGAGTTGCCCGAGCAGGCGCAGGACAAGCTGGTCGAACTCGCCGGCCCCGACTCCGCGAGCGGCCTGGCCGTCGTCGAGCTGCGCGCCCTGGGCGGCGCGTGGGACCGCGAGCCCGCGGTGCCCAACGCCGTGGCCACCAGGGGCCTGCGCTACAGCCTGCTGGCCGTCGCGGCCGGCGAAGTGGCGCGCGAGCGCGAGCTCCGTAAGTCCGTCGCCGACGTCCTCGACGGCATGGAGCCCTGGCAGGGCCCCCGTCGCCTGGTGAACAACCTCGCCCCGGACGAGGCAGCCGACGCGGCGGCGATCTACGGCCCCGAGCGCTACGCGCGCCTGGCAGCCGTCAAGAAGACCTACGACCCGTCCAACATGTTCCGCCTGAACCACAACGTGCTGCCGGCCACCTGACGCCCCGAGCGCCCCCTCGCCGGACGTCGCGGTGACGAACCTTCAAGTTCGTCGTGGCCATGACGAATGATCTCCCCTTACGCTGGCCCCAGCGTCACTATGTAAGGGGAAAATCTATGCGTTCCAAAGTAAATCTCGGCCTCGCGGCGCTGTCCACGGCAGCCCTGCTCAGCATCGGACTCGCCTCGGCGAGTCCGGCCTCGGCAAGCAGCTACCCGACCCTGCAGAACCTCGACCTCGCCACCAAGATGTGTGCCACCCCGCTCGCCGACGGGAAGACGAACGGCACCATCGTGACCCAGTGGCCCTGTGCCGAGGGCGAACGCAGCCAGGAGTGGGAAGTGCACGACAACGACTACGGCGTCCTCTACACCAACGTGGCGAGCGGCAAGTGCCTGGTCCCGAGCGGCAGCAGCACCACCAAGGGCACCAACCTGGTGCTGTGGACGTGTGACCCGCACTCGGAAGCCGAAGCGTGGTCGGGAAGCAACCGCGACATCTGGAACGTGAAGTCGGAGATGGCCATCACCACCAAGGGCGGGAGCGTCGGCAAGGGGGCCTATCTCACCCAGTGGCCGGAGAACGGCTCGGTGTCCCAGAGCTGGGGCTGGGGCATCTGGAACTGACCGGAAGGAAGCGGGCCCGGGTCGGCACCGGTCCGGCAGCCGGGGGTGAGGTACGCCGGCTGCCGGTGGGGGGTCAGTCGGTGGTGGGCCAGTCGATCAGGGGGGAGTGGTAGAAGTCGATGCCGAGGGCGGTCATCCTCGGGCCCTGGGCCGCCAGGCGCAGCTTGTAGGTGTTCCAGTCGTGCGTGGACTCCGGCGACCAGCCGAGTTCCGCGATGCCCGGCAGCCGGGGGAAGGCCATGGCCTCGATGTCGTCATTCGTGACGATCGTCTCCGTCCACAGCGGCGCCTCGACGCCGATCACCGCGCTCGACGGCACCCCCGCGCCGGCCAGGTAGGTCCCCGGGTCCCAGTCGTAGGAGCGGTTCACCTCGACCGTGCCCGCCCAGTCCTGGCCGAGCTCGGTGTTCTCGTCGTACTTCATGTCCAGGTACGAGCGGTCGGCGGGCGCGAGCACGAGCCTGGTGCCGTTCTTCGCCGCCGCGGCGACCTGGGCGCGCTCCGCCGCGCCCGTGTCGTCGTAGCCCCAGTATTCGGCCACCGCGCCCTTGACCGGCGTCGCCGAGGTGATCTGGTGCCAGCCCATCACGGTCTTGCCGTACTTCTGGACGACGGCCTGCGCGCGGTTCATGAACGACACGTAGTCCGCCTGGCTGGTGGACTGCGCCTCGTCGCCGCCGATGTGGAGGTAGCGGCCCGGCGTGATCGCGGCCAGCTCACGGATCACGTCGTCGATGAAGTCGTAGGTCACGTCCTTGGGCACGCACAGCGAGCTGAACCCGACGTCGGTGCCGGTGTAGAGCGGCGGCGCGACACCGTCGCAGTTGAGCTGCGGGTACGTGGCGAGCGCCGCGTTGGTGTGCGACGGCATGTCGATCTCGGGCACGACCTCCAGATGGCGGGACCCGGCGTAGGCGACGATCTGCGCGTACTGCGCCTTGGTGTAGTAGCCGCCCCGGCCGCCGCCGACCTCGGTGGACCCGCCGTAAGGAGCGAGTCGGGGCCAGGAGTTGACGGCGATACGCCAGCCCTGGTCGTCGGACAGGTGCAGATGCAGCTCGTTGATCTTGTAGAGCGCCAGCTGGTCGATGTACTTCTCGACCTGGGGGACGGTGAAGAAGTGCCGTGACACGTCGAGCATCGCACCGCGGTAGGCGTAGCGCGGCACGTCCGTGACGGTGCCGCCGGCGACCTGCCAGGGACCGGGCTGCCTGGTGCGTTTCTCGACCGACGCGGGAAGCAGTTGGCGTAGCGTCTGGACGCCGTGGAAGAGGCCTGCCGAGGTGCCCGCGGTGAGGGTGACGCCGTCCGGGCCGGAGCCGAGGCGGTAGCCCTCGGCGCCGAGGCTGCCGACTCCGGGGCTGAGGGCCAGCCGGATGTCGTGCCTGCTCCCGGCGCTGTGTCCGCCCCGCGCGGGCCCGCTGTCCTCGACGACCGGCAGGGCGTAGCCGGTGGACGGACGCAGCAGCCCGGCCAGGTAGCCGCCGACCTGGCGTGCGTCGGCTGCGTGCCCCTCGACGCGGATGCGTGCGGACGGCGTCAGCGTGAACGGCCGGCCCGCCGGGCGCACCTGGGCGGGCGCGGGCACGATCTGGCCGAGCGGCCGCACCGCCGCACCGTGCGGCGCCGGCTTGGCCTGGGCGGAACCGGCCGTCCCGAGGGCCGAGGCGCCGGCCGCGAGCACCAGCAGCAGGGTTCCGGCCAGCCGGGGGACCGTACCGGAGAGGGCGCGGGGGCAGGGCGGGGCGAGGGGGAGGGCGCGGGGAGGGGGTATGTGCAGTCTCACAAGTGTCCCTTCGACGTGGGGAGTCGGAGCCGGTGGCTCCGAGCGGCCGGACATCGCGTCCCATGGGACCCGGACACCTCACCCGCGTCAAGGTGTAGACCAATTTTCGCCTCGCCGACGGCCGCGCCGCCCGTCGTGGGACGGAGCGACGCGGCCGGTGCCCGTCAGCGTCCGCGGTAGATGTTGATCTCGTTGTGGATGTTGCCGACGCTGAAGTTGATCAGGCCGCCGCAGGCGAGGAGGCAGAACCCGCCCGGCTGCGTCGGGGTGACCGGTGCCGCCGACACCTGCACGGTCGTCTCGGCGTGCGAGGCGCCGCAGTTGTCGTTGCCGTTGTACGCGGCGGTGATGGTGTGCGTCCCGACGGTGCTCAGGCTGGCGGTGTAGGCGGCGGCGCCCGCGGAGCTGACGGGCACGGTGGCCAGGAGATCCCCGCCGTCGAAGAACGTCATGCCCAGGCCGGGGCTGGGATCGCTCGGACAGCTCACCATCGCGGTCAGGCTGACCGGCTGTCCGATGGTGGCGGCCGACGGCGTGGCCTGGACCGTGGTCGACGAGACGTCCGCCGCCGCCGCGGGTGTGGCGAGGACGACGACGGCGGCGCAGGCCGCGGTGGCGGCCAGGATTCCGGCGGCCCGATCTTTCCAACGTGTCACTTTTCGACTCCCTGATCGATCGACGGCGAGGTGGTTGGGCCTCGGGAACGCCACATTAGGGAGTGAATATGTGCATCACACCGCATGACGACCCTGTTCGGTTGATTCAGCCGGAGAGTTCCCCCTGATGGGCGGGGGGTCGTCCCGCGGCCTTGCCCCCGGGGCGACGGGCCCTAGATCTCGGGGGGCGACACGCGCGTGTAGGTGCGGGAGTTGCTGGTGCCGCCGGAGGTGGTGACGGTGACGGCGACGGGCCCGACCGGTCCCGCCGGCGCCTGGGCCACGACGGTGGTGTCGGAGAGCACGGTGAAGGCGGCGGGTACGGCGCCGAAGGAGACGGTGCCGGTGGTGGTCAGGCCGGTGCCGGTGAGGGTGACGCCGGCTCCCGCGTCCGTGGGTCCCTGGGCGGGGGCCAGCCCGGTGAGGACCGGTGCCGCCACGTAGGTGTAGACCACCGTGTTGCTGGTTCCGCCGGTGGTGGTGACGGTGACGGGTACGGCTCCGGTGCCGGCGGGGGCGACGGCGGTGATCTGGGTCGCGGAGTTGACGGTGTAGCTGGTGGCGGCGTGGGTGCCGAAGGTGACGGCGGTGGCGCCGGTCAGGCCGGTGCCGGTCAGGACGACGGTGTTCCCGCCGGTGGCGGGTCCCTGGTTGGGCGAGACGGAGATGAGGGAGGGGGCGCTCAGGTAGAAGTAGTAGACGGGCCCCGTGGTTCCGCCGGTGGTGGTGACGGTGACGGGTACGGCTCCGGTGCCGGCGGGGGCGACGGCGGTGATCTGCGTCGCGGAGTTGACGGTGAAGCCGGTGGCCGGGTTGCTGCCGAAGGTGACCGCGGTGGCCCCGTTCAGGCCGGTGCCGGTCAGGACGACGGTGGTGCCGCCCGCGGCGGGACCCTGGCTGGGCGAGATCGAGATGAGAGAGGGCGTGGCCGCGTAGGTGTAGGTCACCGAGTTGCTCGTGCCGCCGGGCGTCCGCACGGTGACCGCGACGGCGCCGGTCCCGGGCGGCGTCACCGCGGTGATCTTCGCGGAGGTGTCCACCGAGTAGGTGAGGGCGGCGTTGGCGCCGAAGGTGACAGAGATGGCCCCGGTGAAGCTGCTGCCGTTCAGGGTGACCGTGCTGCTGCCTGCGGCGGGACCGGTGTTGGGAACGATCGAACTGAGGACGGGGGCGGCTGCCGCGACGCTGGGCCGTGGTGTCTGCGCCGCGCGATCACTGATGTCCACGGTGTCTCCGTAGGGATGGGGCCTCCACCCCTTGGAGGGCGGGGGATTGCTGATCGGGCGGGTCGGGCCCCCGGCCCGGGACGGATCTCCCGGACCGGGGGCCGGTGAGGCGGGCACGGCGCCCTGTGTGGTCGGCGTGGCCGCTGTGGGTGGGACGACGGTCACCGGCACTGGCCGGCCCCCTGAGGGACGGTCAGATGCCGGGGCCCGCGACGTAGGTGTACGCGCCCACGGCGGTCGCGCTGCCTGCGTCGTTGGTCAGGACGACGTCGACGGCGCCGGCTGCCCCGGGGGGTGTGACCGCCGACACCGCGGTGTCGGAGAGCACGGTGAAGGGCGCCGGGTTCCCGTCGAAGGTGACCTGGTTCGTGCTGGTGAGGCCGGTTCCTGCCACGGTCACCGTGGTGCCGCCGGACGTCGGACCCGCCGCCGGGGTGACTGTCGTCACCGTGGGGGCGGCGATGTACGTGTACGACAGGCCGTTGTTGGTGCCGCCAGCCGTGGTGACGCTGACTCCCACCGCGCCGGCCGCACCCGCGGGTGCGGTCACCGTGATCTGGCCGTCGGACACGACGGTCGGGACCGCGCTGTTGGCACCGAAGGCGACACTGCTCGCGGTGGACAGGCCCGTGCCGTTGATGGTCACGGTCCCGCCGCCCGCAGTCGAGCCGGAGGTCGGGCTGAGCGACTGCTTGAACGGCGCCCCGACGTAGTAGAAGGGGATGGGGTTGCTCGTCCCTCCCGGGGTGGTGACGGTGACGCCGACCGCCCCGTTGCCGGAGGGGGAGACGGCGGTGACCTGGGTGGGGGAGACGTTGGTGACGGAGGTGGCGGAGCGGGTGCCGAAGCGCACCGCGGTGGTACCGGAGAGACCGGTACCGGTGATGGTGACGAGCGTGCCACCGCCGCTGGATCCCTGGTTCGGACTGATGGGCATGACAGATACCTCCTGGCTCGCAATGCGGTACATTGCAAGCAGAGATGGGGTGTTCGAGTTCGCGGGCGCCCCGAGTGATGCGAGTCGGTTCCCGTCTCCACTGGCCAGGTGGTAAGCGGTGACCCTGCTTCGATTCCCGCACGGCGGTGTCGGCCGCCTGCGGGATCCGCAGGGCCATCAGATCGAGAACGCGGTTGACCGGCGCAAGATGACGCCGATGCGCGGTTCGTTCGCATCCGTTCGAAAGTCCGCATATCCGTCGGAACGGACACCCTGAGTAACCCATTCAGGTGGTGTGATCACAAGGTTTCCGACAGACTGCAAGCCATTCGGCCGAGCGCTGGAAAACGGACAGTGGGGCGCGCGCAGGGGGCGCACAAGGAAGCGGAATCAATTGGTCCGCACGCCTCTGTCGCCCCGTTGTGCGACGCGGCCGCGCCGGTCGAGCGCCCCCCGTGCGGATCCGACTCACCGGTGGCCCGTAGGCCGAGCGTGCTTTGCTGAGAGCGCGGGCCCGGCCGCCTCAAACGGTCCGGACGGTACGCAGCACGCTCAGTCGAGACAGAACTCGTTGCCCTCGATGTCCTGCATCGAGATGCACGACTCGTTGTCCTCGTCGGCGGTCAGCAGTTGCACGCGTACCGCGCCGAGCGGGAGCAGCCGTGCGCACTCGGCTTCGAGCGCGGCCAGCCGCTCCTCACCCACGAGCCCGGTGCCGACCCGTACGTCGAGGTGCACCCGGTTCTTGACGACCCTGCCCTCGGGAACGCGCTGGAAGTACAGTCGCGGGCCCACCCCCGAGGGATCGCTGCACGCGAACGACGAACCCCGCTCATCCGGATCCTGGGAGCTGTGGTAGTCGTCCCAGCTGGCGAATCCCTCCGGCGGAGGCGGCACGACGTACCCCAGCACCTCGCACCAGAAGCGGGCGACGCGCTCAGGCTCCGCGCAGTCGAAGGTGACCTGGAACTGCCTGATCGTTGACACGCGCGCACCATAACAGCGGGACTCCGCAGCGGCATGCGTATTTTCGTGCGGGCCCCGGCCCCGGGCTCAGGGCAGCTCGCGCAGCCATGCCGCGATGGCGGCGCCGATCCGGTCGGGGGCGTTCTCCTGGACGAAGTGGACGCCGGGGACGCTGAGTTCGGCCTGGTTGGGCCAGGTGCGGCACAGCTCGCGGGGCCCGCCGGTAAGGAACTGGCCCGGCTCGGCGCAGACGAACAGCTTCGGCACCCGGGTCTCGCCGAGCCAGTCGTGCACCACGAGCACGACGCGCCGGCGGACGTCGAGCCGCTCCAGCAGCCGGTCCAGGAAGGCGGCGTGGTCGGCCAGCCGCATGCCGCCCCCCCGGAGCCCCCTCACCCCGGGCCGCCGCTCAGCCGCGCACCAGGGCGAAGGACTCGGCGCCGTTCACCGCGGCGACCGCCCATCCGATGTTGCAGGTATACGAGTTGGGGTTGGTCGTGAGGTCGCCGACGCAGACCCGGACGTAGTTGGCGGCGGGAAAGTCGGCGTAGTACCAGGCGGTGGAGCTGACGCCGCCGGTGTGGACGTCGCCGATCCTGGTCCAGGTGCTCCCGCGGTTTGTGGTCCGCTGGAACCAGCCCTGGCAGCTGTAGCCGCGGTCGTCCACCGTCGGCACGTCGAAGATCGCCCGCGCGTAGCCACTCTTGGTCGCGGCGTCGACGCCCATGTGGATGTTGGCCTTGCAGCCGTGGAAGTTGAGGTTCGACGGGGAGATCACGCCGTAGTCGGCGATGGTGACCGCGTTCGCGTCCGCCGTCGAGGCGAGGGTGAGGCCGATCGCCGCTGCCGCCAGCGCCAGTGCGCGGACCGCTGCCCTTTTCTTCTTCATGTCCGTCCCGTCCTTTCGTGCCCCCCTCGGGGCAGGAGCCCCGAAGCTACCCAACGGGTGAGCGCGTCCAGCAGGAGGGGTCGGGAAGGTCGACTTCGCCGCCCGCAGGGCGAACGGAGCAGGTCCCTGCCCCGCGGCCCGGCGCGGCGGCCTGGCTCCCGGAGGGGTAATTGCCTTGAGGACCCCGCGGTTGACAGGAGAAGATCACCGGCATGTTCTCGCGCAGGAACCGCCGCCCGAAGTCCGCCGAACTGCTCAAGGCGGGGGATCTCGTCGACGCCGGCGACATCCCCGCCGCCCTGCGGCAGTTGCGAGCCGCAGCGGCGGAGGGTGAGCCGCTGGGCGACGTGGCGCTCGTGCTCGGACGGGCGGCCGCGGCGGTCGGCTTCGACGACCTGCGGGAGGCGGCCGCGGCACTGGCCGCCGCCCCCCAGAAGGCCCAGGCGCTCTACGGCTTCGGGTACGCGTGTGTCGAGCGCGGCCTGCCCGACCTCGCGATACCGGCCCTGCGCGAGGCGTTGCGCCAGCACCCCGGCCGGCTGCCGATCATGCGGGAGCTGGTGACGGCCTACGAGCGCGAAGGCCGGCACCGTGAGGCCGTCGAGACGCTGTCGCGGTACGAGGAGGACTTCGCGGACTGGCCGGACCGCTACCTTCTCGTCTTCAACGCCATCATGGCCGGTGACCTGACGCTGGCCGGCAGCCAGCACGCACTGCTGCCGGCCCCGGAGGACCCCCAGTGGCTGCCCACGCAGGCCCGGCAGAGCCGGATGCTGGCGCGGGCCGCCGTCGCGGCGCCGGTGAGCCCGCTGGACGCCACCGATCTGCGGGGATGGCAGTTCGTGATGGGCGGCACGGTGCTCGGCACGCTCTCCCCGTTCGGTTTCACGGAGGGGATGCACGGCCGCTACGCCTGGGTGCAGGACTCCCACAGCCGGTGCCTCCAGGGTCTGCTGCGGCTGCAGGCGCTGCTGGAGGCGGCCGGCGTACGGCCGCGCTCGGTGTCCCTGCTGCCGGACCGCGGCAGCCAGATCCTCGGCCTTGCCGCCGCGGGCGTTCTGGGCCTGCCGGCGGAGCCCTTCGAGCCCGGACGTGAGGACACCGTCGTCATCGCCTACGACCTGAACGAGCTGGCGGCCGAGGACGACGGCCCCGAACTCCTCGGGCAGCTGCTGCCGCGAACGCGGGGACAGGTGCTGCACGAGCACGCGAGCAGCTGGACCGACCTCCCGGTGATCACCGCCGACAGCGTCGCCCTGCTGCACCAGTCGGTGGTCGCCCCGTGGGAGGGCCAGTTGCGGCTGGGGGACGACGGGGAGGCGTCGCGGTCGTCGGCCGACACCCGCCCCGCCGCGGAGATCGCCGCCGAGATCGTCGGGGCCGACGCCTCGCTGGACGCCGCCGACGACGGGGACGGCGAGGCCCCGCCCGACACGGCCGAGGGCTTCACGCGGTTCGTCACCGCGGTCCGGGAGTCCTGGCTCCAGGGCGACCGCACGCGCCTGAACTCGTCCGGCCCGGTGACCAGCTCGAAATTCGCCTGACGTCAGTTTTCATGGCCGGTGCAGCCTACGGAGCGCTGCCGGTCGAGCGGTCTCTCGGCCAGCCGTCGAGGCGGGTGAACTGCCGCATGAACTGCTCGCATCGCGCGTCGAATCCGCCGACGGCGTCGGTCAGGCGGGCCAGTTCGACGAAACGGGCGGGGTCCCAGGCGACGCCGTCGAGCATCATGATCTCCAGATCGACGAACTCGCCCCCGCTCGCCGCCGCCGCGCTCAACGCCACGGCGGTCGCGAGGACCACGCCCACGCAGGTCCGGGTCGGGCTCACGATGGCTTCGACGCCCGGGCCGGTGTCGTGCTCGCCGGGCCAGTCGACCACCAGCACCGAGGCGCGGTCCCTGCCTCCCAGGAGGCCGACCTCGAAGGTGACCGACCCCGCAACCTCCCCTTCACCCGGGGGAATCCGGCCGCCGATCATGGTGCCGGCCCGGTCCTCCGCCGACAGCGGCCGGCCCGAGGCCACCCGCAGGTGGCTCTCGACCTGCCAGCCGTCGACGATCTCCAGCTCCGGCGGCTCCGCCCCGGGCCCCAGCAGCGCTCGGAGCACGTCACCGGCACCCTTGAGCACGGTGGCCAGGGAGACGGGTGAGGGGAGCTCGGCGACGACGTCTACGGACACGCGCCGACCCTACGGCCACGGCATGCGGCGGACCACTCGAAACCGGCATGCGGCCCATCCGGCGCGGAGTGCGCCGGCGGACCGGGCGGCGCGGAGCGGCGGCCGTGGCGTCACGCGCAACCTAGGCAGGGGAGTTCAGCGGGTTGGCGGCCATCGCGGTGTCGAGGCCGGATCGCACCGACCCGGCCGCTGAGCTGTCGGGCTTGCGTGCGGCCTGGTCCCGGAAGCACGCCAGGAACTCCTCGTTGAGGTCCAGCCGCGGGTAGCCCTGCAGCACTTGGGCCTTGAAGTCGCCCGGATAGCGGTCCGCGTCCAGGCCGATGACCTCGGTGGCGGTCGCGCGGGACAGCAAGTGCCCCTCGGGGTCCGCGGACACGTCCACGTCCCGCCACATATGGCGGACGATCACCTCCGACAGGCGCTCGCGGCGCTCGACCGGCCACCCCGCCCCGGCCGCGAAGACCTGGGCGACGTGGCCGCCGGCCTCCTCGAACACGAGGGTGTGGCTGTCGAAGGCGGGCACCAGGCCCATGTCGTGGAACAGCGCGGCCACGTAGAGGAGTTCCGGGTCGTAGGGGATGCCGTCCGCCCCGGCGCGCGCCGCCGCCCACAGGTAGGAACGCAGCGAGTGGTTGAGCATCGCGGGGGACTGGTAGGCGGTGACCACCTCCAGGGCCGCGGCAGACGCCGCGCTGTCGGGCACCTGGACAGTGTCGAGTGACATACGGGTCATCGGTTTCCACCTTCCGTGGGATCGTCCGGCAGGACGCGGATGATCGTCCTGCCGGGGATGCGCCGGCCGGGCGCGAAGGCCGCGGGCGCCTCGGCGAGCGGGCGCACCTCCCCGACGATCGGCGTGAGCCGGCCGTCCCGCACCCGCTGCACGAGGTCGGCGAGCCGCGCCCGGTCGGGTTCGACGACGAAGAAGACCGCCCGCCCGTCCTCGGGCTTGACCGCGGGCGGCGCGGCGATGGTGACGAGGGTGCCGCCGGCCCGCACCAGCGCCGCCGAGCGGTCGAGGATCTCGCCGCCGACCACGTCGAAGACGACGTCGACCTTCCCGGCGTCCTCCGGCCGGTCCGCCTGGAGGTCCAGGAAAACGTCCGCGCCCAGGCCGAGCGCGGTGTCCCGGTCGGCGCTCCGGCCGGCGGCGATCACCCGCGCCCCCGCCCCGTGGGCGAGCTGGACGGCGATCGACCCGACGCTGCCTGCGGCGCCGTGGATCAGGACCGTCTGCCCCGCCTGGAGCCGGCCGTGGTCGAACAGGCCCTGCCACGCGGTCAGCCCGGAGATGGGCAACGCGGCGGCCACGCTGTGGTCGACGTCGGCGGGCAGCGGGGCGAGGTTGCGGGCCTCCACCGCGGTGTACTCGGCCAGCGATCCGTCACGGGCCCAGTCGGCGAAGCCGAACACCCGCTGGCCGACGGTGAGGCCGGTGGTGCCGTAGCCCAGTTCGGCGACCACCCCCGACAGCTCGTGTCCCGGCACGCTCGGTGTACGGTCCCGGCCGCCGCGGTCGGTCCATGTCGCGGGCCAGGAGAGTTCCCCGCGGGTGAATCCCGCGGCGTGCACCCGCACGATCACGTCGTTCTCGGCGGCGTGCGGGTGGGGCAGTTCCGTCAGGGTGAGTCCGCCGACGCCTGCGTCACGGTCGCGGACGGTGATGGCTTGCATAGGGAGTCCTCTGGAGGGCCGGGAAGGGTGGGCGGGCGCGGGGCGGGCCGAACGGGTGGGACGGCCGGGCGGCGGCGGTCACGCGTACAGATGCCCGCCCGGCCCTGCGGGGCACGCGAGGGGGCCGTGATCTCGACCGTATGCTCCAGCCGGTCCATCCGCGTGGGCCATTTCCGGGCCAATGGGATGAGCCACTTCCCGCATCCACGCCGGTGGGCGGCTCAGTGCTCCTCGGCCCTGCGTAGGCCGGGCCAGTCCAGGCGGAGCTGCTGGGCGCGCGGGAGCTTCGCGACGATCAGGTCGTACGAGTCCTCGATCAGCTCGTGGACGAGGGCGTCGGGCAGCGAGCCGTCGAGGAGCACCGTGTTCCAGTGGCGCTTGTTGAGATGCCAGCCGGGGGTGATCTCCGGGTGGGTCCCGCGCCGCCGCACCGCGATCTCGGGCTCGCACTTCAGGCTCACGCTCAGGGGTTCCGCCTCCAGCGCGGTGATGGCGAAGATCTTCCCGCCGACCTTGAAGACGGAGGTCTCCGCGGTGAAGGGGAAGGTCTCGACCGCCCCGTTCAGTTCCAGGCAGAAGGTCTTGAGCGCGTCGGGTCTCACGGCGGCCAGTCTGCCGTACGGCGCCGGCGACGCACCGGACCGGGGACGGATGGCGGCAGGTGCCGCGGGCCGCGCCCTGTCCGGTCGCCGGCCGGTCGTCCGCTCCCGGTCACCGGGACCCGGGAGGTCCCGCCTGGTCGGATTCCGCGGGGCCGCGGCGGGCACGGTACATCAGGATGGCGGTGTGGACCGCCGTGACGACGAAGAGCACCGCGGAGACTCCCGCGAGCAGGCCGAGCGAGGCGCTGCCGTCCGGGCCGGAATCCGACGCCCACCAGGCCAGCAGGCCGGAGGTGATCAGGAAGAGCGGCGCGAGGACGATGGACACCGGCGGGCGCGGCTTGCGGGCCGGTCCGGCCGGCACGCGCTCGGTGGCCGGGCGGTTCTTGACGGGTGTGGTCACGGGGGCCTCCTTCGCTCCGGACGCGGTTGAACGGCGCGCCTCAGCCGGGCCGTCGGTACGGACGGTTCTGATCCCGACCGAGGCGACGTCCACGGGGCCGCGGGCAGGTCCGCCCTCGCTGTCACGGACCGATTCCGGACGGTCACGCTCGTCGCCGATGTCCCCCAGGGGGGACCCACGGTTCCTCGGGGATCGGCACCGCCTCCCCCGGCGACCCGGGGGCAACCGGCGCTGTCCCACCAGGCTACGCCCGAAGGCGCCGGGCGGCCCGCCGCGGCGCCGCCGCGACCGCGCCGACGACTGTCAGCCCGGCCCGCGGACCGTGCGGGTGCGCCAACTCGGGATCGCGCGGGCGCCGTTCGGGGTACCGGTCCGGCACAACCAATCCCCCCGGCCGGTGGTCGGACGGGGCGGGATGCACGGGGCATCCCGCCCCGTCCGCACAGGAGGAACGTTGTCTCTGCACATCGGCAGGCGCCGTCTCGGCACCGCCACCGCCACTGTTCTGGCCGTCACGCTCGGTGTCGGGTCGCTGCTCGCCCTGCCCGCGGGCGCGACGGCGGCCCCGGCGAAGACGCAGCAGTCGGGCGGCCTGCTCCCGATGGTGCCCGGCGCCAGGCTGCTGGCCGCGGGCACCGAAGGCTTCCTGACCTCCCTCCCGCACGCCGCCGACGAGGGCAAGATCCGCTGGACGCCGTACGACGGCGGAGCCGGCCGCGACGTGCTCTACGACGTCGTCGAGGGGATAGCCGAGACATCCGGGGACACGGTCGTCTCGTCGAGCGACGCGTTCGGCACCAAGGCGGAGGACATGTCCACCGGCACCTCGTTCGGCATGCAGGCGGTTCCCGACATCCTGGACAGCTTCTACGGGGGGCTCGCGGGCTCCGACCTCTTCGTCAGCGGGGAATCGAAGCTGTGGCTGGAGGCCGGGGACACCGGACCCCGGGCCGTCCAGGGCCTGCCGGAGCACGCGACCTTCGCCCGGGTGAAGCCGGGGGACGCCACCCACGGCCTGCTCGGCGTGTCCACCCCGGGCGGCGCGGAGCGCGTCGGCCTCATCGACCTGACCAGCGCCACCATCACCTTCCCCTACCCGCAGCAGGCGCGGAACCCGGTGGTCTCCGGCAACCGCCTGGCCTGGGTCGAGGACGACACCGCCACCGGCACGCTCCGCGTGGTCGTCCGCGACCGGACCACCGGCACCGACACGGTCGTCCCCGTGCCCGGACAGTCCGCGGGCGCCGATCTGAAGTTCGGCCTGCTCGGCGACTGGGTGGTCTACGGGGGAACGGCCCTGCGCATCGGGACCGGCGAGAAGGTCGCGCTGCTCGACCGCGCCGACGCCTCGTTCGCCACCCCCGACGGCACCGCGGAGGTGGTGCAGGGCGCGTCCGCCCAGGGCGACGGCTTCTACCGCGTCTCCCTCGGCACGGACGGCCGTCCCGCCGTGCAGCTCCTCGCGCACGCCGGCACCCCCACCTCCGCCCTGCACGACTTCGACGCCGACGGTCTCGCCGACCTGCTGGGCCGGGACGCCTCCGGGGTGCTGTGGCAGGACAGCGCCGATGACGGGCAGCCTCGGGTGCGGGTCGGCGGCGGCTGGCAGATCTACGACAAGATCGAGACCGTCGGCGACATCGCGGGGGTGGGCAGCCCCGGCCTCACGCCCGAGCTCGTCGCCCGGGACACGGACGGCGTCCTCTGGCTGTATTCGGGCCTGGAGGGCGGCGGCTTCGCCAAGCGCGTGCGGGTCGGTTCCGGCTGGCAGACGTACACACACCTGACAGGCGGCAGCGACCTCACCGGGGACGGCCGACCCGACGTCGTCGCCATCGACACGGCCGGCGTCCTGTGGCTCTACACCAGCACCGGCGACACCGACCGCCCCTTCGAGCCGCGTACCCGCATCGGCACCGGCTGGGGCGTCTACAACCAGCTGTCCGCTGTCGGCGACCTGGCCGGCGGACCCGCCGGCGACCTCGTCGCCCGTGACAGCGACGGCGTGCTGTGGCTCTACCTCGGCAAGGGCGACGGCACCTACGCCCCGCGCACGAGGATCGGCGGCGGCTGGCAGGTCTACTCCCAGCTGGTCGGCGCCGGCGACGTCGACCACGACGGCAGGGCCGACCTCTTCGCCGACGACGCCGCCACGAACAACGTCTACCTGTACTCCGGCACCGGCGACCCCGCACACCCCTTCGCGCCCCGGGTGATCTCCGACGCCCAGACGGGCAACGCGTACGACCGGATGAGCTGAGCCGCGAGGCCGGCCGCCGTGGCGGGTGCCACGGCGGCCGGCCCGGGGCCGCGCCTGCGCGGCGGCGCGCTCAGCGCCAGCCGAGCTCCGGCGCCACGTGGGTGAGGATGCTCTCCAGCACGTGGGCGTTGTAGTCGACGCCCAGCTGGTTGGGGACGGTCAGCAGCAGGGTGTCCGCCGCCTGGATGGCCTCGTCCTGCCGGAGCAGCTTCACCAGCGCGTCCGGCTCGGCCGCGTAGGACCGCCCGAAGATCGCCCTGGTCGACTCGTCGATCATGCCGACCTGGTCGCGCGAGTCGCGGTCGCGGCCGAAGTACGCCCGGTCCACGTCGTCGGTCAGCGCGAAGATGCTGCGGCTGACCGACACCCGCGGCTCGCGCTCATGGCCGGCCGCCCGGTAGGCCTCGCGGTACGCCTCGATCTGCTTGCGCTGCTGTACGTGCAGCGGCTCGCCCGTCTCGTCGTCCTTCAACGTCGAGCTCTGCAGGTTCATCCCCAGGCCCGCGGCCCAGACAGCGGTCGCGTTGGATCCCGAACCCCACCAGATCCGCTCGCGCAGCCCCTCGGAGTACGGCTCGATGCGCAGAAGTCCCGGCGGGTTGGCGAACATCGGCCGCGGGCTGGGCTGCGCGAAGCCCTTGCCCTCGATCACCGTGAGGAACGCCTCGGTGTGCCGGCGGGCCATGTCCGCGCCGGTCTCGCCTTCGGCGGGGGAGTACCCGAAGTGGCGCCAGCCGTCGATCACCTGTTCCGGTGACCCCCGGCTGATGCCGAGCTGCAGCCGGCCGCCGGAGATGAGGTCGGCGGCGCCGGCGTCCTCGGCCATGTACAGCGGGTTCTCGTAGCGCATGTCGATCACGCCGGTGCCGATCTCGATCGACGAGGTCCGTGCCCCGATGGCCGCGAGCAGCGGGAACGGGCTGCCCGCCTGCCGCGCGAAGTGGTGCACGCGGAAGTAGGCGCCGTCCGCGCCGAGCTCCTCGGCGGCGACCGCCAGGTCGATGGACTGGTGCAGGAAGTCGGCGGCGGACCGGGTCTCGGAGTGCGCGTCCGGCGACCAGTGCCCGAACGAGAGGAATCCAATCTTCTTCACGCGAGCTCACAGCGTCCGGCGGCCGGGTTTGATTCCCGCCGTCCCCGACCCTCTCCACCGGACGGTCGGGGCGCCGTCCGGCCGCCGGGCCTGGTCACGGGCCTGTTCCGGCGGCTCAGGCCGCCGAGGCCCACCACTTCTGGTCTTCGCCGCCCGTGCCGGACCACTGGATGACCTGCGCGCCCGCCGCCGTGCTGCCGCCGCCGGAGACAGAGAGGTACTTTCCGTTGCCGTTCGTCCACTCACCCGTGTGGGGGTGGTAGGTCCACTGCTGCTCCGGCTTGCCGTTGCAGGTCCACTGGATGACGTCCGCTCCGTCGGCCGAACTGCCCCCGCCTGACACCGACAGGCACTTGCCGCTCTTGTCGTTGACCAGCTGGCCGCCGGTCCACTTCCACTGCTGCTCCGGGCCACCGTTGCAGGTCCACTGGATGACGTCGGCGCCGTCGGCGGTGCTGCCGCCGCCGGACACCGACAGGCACAGCCCGCTGTTGCCGTTGGCGTACTGCGGGTGGTCCAGCGCGTGGTCGTAGCGGTAGGGGGTGAAGCCGTTGGAGGTGAGGTAGCTGCGGGCGTACTGCGACACGCGGGCGTCGGTGCCCGAGTGGGCCTCCTCCAGGACGATCGCGGTGGTGTGGGCGGAGCTGGTCCACGCCTCGAAGAGCACCACGTGCTCCATGGCCGAGGTATTGGTGTCGATCATGTCGCCGGGCTGCAGGACGTCGAGACTGCTCAGCCGGGTCGACACGGACGGCAGCGTGGAAGTGGTGCGGCTGGTGTCCAGGTGCCAGGCCATGGAGACGAGGCCGGAACAGTCCTGCCGGTAGGTGCCGTTGGAGTCCGTCCAGAACCTGGTCTGGCTGTACGGAACGCTCTCGTCGACCCACTGCTGGGCCCGCGCGACCATCTCGGACCGGGATATGTCACCGTTCGTGGCACTCAACGGCTGCACCTCGCGAGCGGCGGCCGCGGTGGTCAGTCCGGCCGGCGGCGCGTCGGGCTGGGGAGCGGCCGCGAGTTCCGCCGCGGTCGCCGTCGCGGGGTCGGGCACGGTCGGGGTGACACTGGTGCTGTACGGGGCGCTGCCACCGGGCGCGGCGGCAGCGGCGGGAGCGCTGGGCACGGCCGCGCCGAGCACGGCTCCCAGGAGCGCGACCACGACCACACCTGAGCGGACGGCCGGAACGCGGCCGGTTCTCCTGGGCAACTGCATCTCCTTCTGCCGACCCCGTCCCGGGCGAAGCGTCCTCCAGGAACAGGGAATACCACCAGGTGATCTGACGGTGAGAAATATATGAGCCCGATACGACTTGGGCAATGCATTCCGGGTGTGGATCGTCCGGGCGGACAAGCGGATGCATGGGCTCCGCCGCAGCTCACCCCCGATAGCCGCCCGCACATCCCGGACCCGGTGGCGGCGGAATCCCCCGCGCCTGGACGGCAGATGAACGATGACGGATTTCTTCGCGTGCAATTCCGCACGGCGGCCCGATTCCGGCCGGAAACGCCGGATCCCTCCGCCTGGCTGCTTTTCCGGCGACAGGCCGGCTGTCGCGGACTCGCGGGTCAGGCGGCGGCAGGGTGCCAGCCCAGGGCCGGGCCGAGGACGGTGGCGATGTCGGTAAGGATCTGGACGTAGTCGTCGTGGTCGAAGGTGAAGGGCAGCGCGAAGGCGACCTCGTCGATCTCCCGGAAGGCGGCGTGGGCGTGCAGCTGCTCGGCGATCAGCGCCGAGGACCCGACGAGGTCGGGCGCGAACAGCAGCCGGGCGGGGCCGTGCGGTACGGCGGTACGCGGGGTCCGCTCGCGGACGAACGCCTCGTACTTGGCGCGCTGGCGCGGCGAGGCGTTGTCGGTGGGGATGACGACCAGGCCCTGCGAGACGCGGGCCCGCTCCCCGTCGCGGTGGCGGGCGCGGAAGGCCCGGACGTGCGAGAGCTGGATCGCGGCGAAGTCCTCGGACTCCTCGGCCTTGACGACGCTGCTGGTCAGGAAGTTCATGCCGTGCTCGCCCGCCCACCGGGCGGACTGCAGGCTCGCGCCGCCGTACCACATGCGGCTGCCCAGGCCCGGGGCCTGCGGCTGGACGCGGTCGGAGAAGGCCTCGAAGCCCTCGGTGCCGCTGAAGCCGGTGGCGGCCTCGCCGCGTACGAGGTCCAGCAGCCGCTGCACCCGCCGGTGGCTGAAGTCCTCGGCTTCCGCCGTGTCGGGGTAGAGGGCGTCCTTCACCTGGTCGTAGTGCATCGGCGGGCCGACGCTGACGCCGGGATTGAGGCGGCCCCCCGACAGCAGATCGACCGTCGCCAGGTCCTCGGCCAGCCGCAGCGGATTCTCCCAGCCGAGCGGGATCACGGCCGTGCCCAGGCCGATACGGCTGGTGCGCTGGGTGGCGGCCGCCAGCACCGCGACGGGGGAGGAGATCCCGTACTGCAGGTGGCGGTGCCGTACCCAGGCGCTGTCGAAGCCGAGGCGCTCGCCGAGCTCGATGATCTGCAGTGTCGACTCGTGGCCCCGCCGCGGGTCCGCGGGGTCGAACAGGCCGATCGTCAGGAATCCCAGCGCGCGCAACGGCTCCGAGACCAGCGGCATCGCGTTTCTTCTTTCGTCCGTGGCTTGCCTTGCCGAGCACCGCGCCTGGCGGCACGATGACGCCGACGAGTATCGCCGACGCTTCCGCCCGGCCCGTGGAGGCCCCCCGGCCCCGGTGTCCACACCGCCCGGGCCAGGCGCGTGCGGTTCCGGGATCCCGGCGGGGACTTTCGCCGACATTGGACAGAAAAGGCCTCCGGAAGCTCGTGGGTCCTGCTGCCTGTCGGATCCGGAACTTCCCTGTCAGGGGACTTATTTGACGCTTCGTGGGAGTCCTGGGACTCCTGAAGCGAGCCTTGACTTTTGCTCAGATCAAGCTGAACAGTGTGGGTGCGAGTTCTCATCGGTTCGGCGGATGGCGGCGGGCGCGGTCCTTCGTGCACGGAAGGAGACAACGTTGTCAGCTCCGCGATCCGATCGGGGCTGCCTCCGCCACGGCGCCGGCCCCCGCATCGCTCCCGGCTCCCGGTGACCGTGCACCCCGCGCGGGCGGGCCGCACCGGTGCCCGCGTGCTCCCCATGAACCTGCGCCCCAGCCGCGCGTGACGTGAAGGAGACAGTTTTGCGCTCCAGAAGACCCAGAACATCAACCGGCCGCCTGCTGGCCGCCGCGGTCGCGGTGACCGTGGTCGCCGGGGTACCGGTGGCCCAGGCGAGCCCGGACCGTGGCGCGCAGTCCGCCATCTCCGCCACGCAGCCGGTCTACCTCGACACGCACTACACCTTCGCCCAGCGCGCGGCCGACCTGGTGTCGCGGATGACGTCGGACGAGAAGGTGGCGCAGCTCCAGACCAACAACGCCCCGGCCATTCCCCGGCTCGGGGTGCAGCAGTACACCTACTGGAGCGAGGGCCAGCACGGCATCAACCGGCTCGGCGCCGACACCGCCGCGGGCAGCCAGGGCGAGCTCGACGTGACGGCCACCAGCTTCCCGGTGAACTTCGCCTCCACCATGTCCTGGGACCCGCAGCTGACCTACCAGGAGACCACGGCGATCTCGGACGAGGTGCGCGGCTTCCTCGACAAGTCGCTCTGGGGGAAGGGGCAGAACAACCTCGGCCCGTCCGCGTCGGACTACGGCGACCTCACCTTCTGGGCGCCGACGGTCAACATGGACCGCGACCCGCGCTGGGGCCGGACCAACGAGTCGTTCGGCGAGGACACCTACCTGGCGTCCACCATGGCCGGCGCGTTCGTCAACGGTTACCAGGGTCAGACGGCCACCGGCCGTCCCATGACGCCGTACTTGAAGGTCGCGGCGACCGCCAAGCACTACGCGCTGAACAACGACGAGAACAGCAGGCACACCCAGAGCGCGAACACCACCGACGCGAACATCAGGGACTACTACACCAAGCAGTTCGCCTCCCTGGTGGAGGACGCCCACGTCTCCGGCGTCATGACGTCCTACAACGCGGTGAACGGCACGCCGGCTCCCGCGGACACCTACACGGTGAACGAACTGCTGCAGGCCACCTACGGCTTCGGCGGGTACACCACCTCGGACTGCGGTGCCATCGGTGACGTCTACTCCTCCGGCGGCCACAACTGGGCTCCGCCGGGGTGGACGACCAACGGCACGATCTGGACGAACACCGCCACCGGCAAGCAGGTCCCCGCGGCGGCGGGCGGGCAGGCGTTCGCGGTGCGGGCCGGCACCCAACTCAACTGCGCGGGCGGGGAGCTGACCCCGCAGAACATCGACGCGGCGGTCTCGGTGGGCCTGCTCACCCAGGGCGTCATCGACAGCGCGCTGACGAAGCTCTTCACGGTCCGTTTCCAGACCGGCGAGTTCGACCCGGCGAGCAAGGTCGCCTACACCAGGATCACCAAGGCGCAGATCGAGTCGCCCGCCCACCAGGCGCTGGCGGAGAAGGTCGCCGCACAGGACCTGGTGCTCCTGCAGAACGACGAGGTCTCCGGCACCTCGGCTCCACTGCTGCCGGCGAACCCCGCCACACTGAACAACGTCGTCATCGTCGGCAACCTGGCGAACACCACCACGCTCGGCGGCTATTCGGGCAGGCCGTCCCTCCAGGTCAACGCCGTGCAGGGGATCACCGCCGCGGTCAAGGCGGCCAACCCCTCGGCGACCGTGACCTTCGACGCGTGCGGCACCACGACGACCGCCACAACGCCCGCCGCGTGCTCGGACGCGACCCGGACCGCGGTCAGGACGGCGGACCTGGTGATCGTGGCCGTGGGCTCCGACCTCGGCGTGGCCGACGAGGGCACGGACCGGTCGGCGCTGGCCCTGCCGGGCAACTACGACTCGCTGATCAGCCAGATCGCCGACCTCGGCAACCCGCGGACGGCGCTGGTCATGCAGGCCGACGGCCCCTACGACATCCAGGCCGCGCAGAAGGCCTTCCCGGCGATCGTCTTCAGCGGCTACAACGGCGAGAGCCAGGGCACGGCGCTGGCCCAGGTGCTCTTCGGCCGGCAGAACCCCTCCGGACACCTGGACTTCACCTGGTTCGCCGGTGACTCGCAGCTCCCGTCCATCGACAACTACGGGCTCACCCCGTCCCAGACCGACGGACTCGGCCGCACGTACATGTACTCCACCGGGAAGCCGACCTACCCGTTCGGATACGGCCTGTCCTACTCGCGGTTCGGCTACTCGCACGTGCGGGTCGGACCCGGTTCCGTCGCTGCAGACGGCACGGTGGACGTCAACTTCGACGTCACCAACACCGGTACGGTCGCGGGCTCGACGGTCGCACAGCTCTACGTGGCGCCGCAGTTCACGGTGCCGGGGGCGGAGTTGCCGAAGGAGCAGTTGGCGGGCTTCAAGAAGACGTCGGTGCTCGCGCCGGGCCGCAGCCAGCACGTGCGGCTGCCGGTGAGGATCGCCGACCTCAGCCAGTGGGACGAGAGCGCCCTCAAGCAGGTCGTCCACGACGGCGCCTACCAGTTCAGGGTCGGGCCCGACTCCGCCACCGTGGCCGGCTCCGGCACGGCGCGGGTGCACGGTGCCATCACCCCGCGGGTGCGGACGGTCACCGTCCAGCCGGACCAGGTGGTCTTCACCGCGGGTGACACGCTCGACCTGACCGGTAAGGACCCGTGGATCGCGCCGGACACGGACGCCACGCTCGAACAGGAGCACGCCGCCGCCGACCACATCGTCGAAGCGGCCGACAACGACCAGTCGTTCGCCGACCTGTCCCGGGCCCACGTCACGTACCGCAGCAGCGACCAGCGGGTCGCCACGGTCAGCCGCACCGGCGTGGTCACCATGCGGGCACCCGGCGCCGCGACGATCGAGGTGACGGTGAACGGCGTGACCGGTACGGCGCCGATCGTGGTGCAGGACCCGTTCACGCTGCAGGCGGCAGGCATCGTCAAGCCGAACACCACCGTCACCGCGACGGCGACGTTCGCCAACACCGGCCGGCAGGCCGTCCGCGGCCTGTCGTTGCGCCTGACGTCGCCGGACGGCTGGACGGCGACCCCGACGTCGCCGGTGACGCTGTCCCGCGTCGCTCCCGGCCAGAAGGTGACGGCCACCTGGAGCGTCAGAGTTCCCGGCACCGCGAGTCCCGGCACCAAGGCGGAGCTGGCCGCGTCGGCGGCGTTCACCGGCGGGGCCGGCGCCTCCTCGGAAGCGGCGGTCAGCCCGCTCACCGTCACCTCGGGCGCCACCCCCGAACAGGTCACCCCGGTGGTGACCGGGATGAGCCCGCCGGCCGGTTCGCTGCACGTGGTCCTGCACAACCCGTCCGACAGCCCCACCACGGTGACGGCGGTCACCTGGAAGCTCGGCAGCAGGACGGGCACCCAGCCGGTCAGCGCGACCATCGCCCCGCAGGGCTCGGCCACGGTGGACGTGCCGGTGACGGACGTCACGTTCGCCACCATCTACCCGTTCACGGTGACCAGCGTCATCTCCGGCGACCTTTCCTCCGAGGCCTTCTCCGGGCACGTCACCTTCCTGCCGGTGGTCAACAAGAGCCTCGGCACCTCCTGGACGCTCGACCAGGTCAAGGACGGCCCCTCGGTGGACCTGGCCACCACCGCCGACGGGACGTGGGAGACCCTGGACGCCTCGCAGCCGTACGGGGGTGCGGCGGACCTGTCGGGCAAGGTGTGGCTCGACTGGGACGCCACGAACCTCTACCTCACCGCCGACCTCACCGACGACGTCTTCTCCGAGCCCGCCACCGGAGCCGACATCTGGCAGGGCGACTGCCTGCAGTTCGCGGCCACGTCGGGCGTGCCCGGCGCCTCCGCCACCGAGAGCACCGCCTCGGTCAACGGGCACTACGAGTACGGAGCCGCACTCACCTCGGCCGCCGCCCAGCTCTACCGCTGGACCGCACCGACCGAGGGCAGCGGGCAGGTCACGAACGCGACCGTCCACGTCACCAGGGACGACGCGACCCACACCACGCTGTACGAGGTCGCGCTGCCCTGGAGCGACCTGACCTCGGTCCAGCCCACGGCCGACAACGTGTTCTCCTTCGCGCTGGACGTCAACGAGAAGGACAACGGCGTACGCAAGGGCTACACCCAGTGGGGCGACGGCATCGGCTCCAGCAAGGACGTCGCCGGCTTCAACATGGCCCAGCTGATGCCCGCGAACGCGTCGTAGACCCGTCGCGGGCGGGCAGGACCCGCACGATCACGGCGTGGCAGGAGCACGCCTGAGCTCCGGCACGGCCGCCCGGCGCTCTCCGGAACCCTCTCCCGACGGTTCCGGAGAGTGCCGGGCGAGCGTGTCCCAGGCGGCCATCGCCCACATGACGACCGTCTCCAACTCGGCGCGACCGGCGCCGTCGCGGGCCTGTACGGAGAGGCCCTGGACCACGGTGGTGTAGTAGCGCGCGATGCCGTCGAGGGCGGCGGCCGGCGCGGTGAGGTCGCCGTCGGCCGCGCCGCGGACGAGGCGGTCGCGGATCGTGGTGTGCATGTCGCGCCGGATGTCCGCCAGGAACTCCCGGACGGCGTGGTTCTCCACGGCGCCGGTGGGCGCCGCCAGGATGAGCATGCAGCCGTGCGGGGTGTCGGGTCGGGTGATCTCGTCGGCGGTGGCGCGCAGCATGGCGTGGATCGCGCCGCGCGCGGTCGGCTGCTCGCGCAGCGCGCGCCTGGGCGGCTCGCCGGACGTCGTGCCGTAGAGCGCCATGACCTTGCGGAACAGCTCCTCCTTGCTGCCGAAGCAGGCGTAGATGCTAGCCGACGCGATGCCCATCGCCTGGGCCAGGTCGTTGAGCGAGGTGCCTTCGTAGCCGCGTTCCCAGAACAGGTCCAGCGCCCTGCGCAGGGCGGTGTCCGGGTCGAATGTGCGTGGCCTGCCGCGAGCAGCCATCCGGCGTTCCTCCGAACTTCTTTGACGTTCGATCAACTTTACCCGGACCTGCGCTAGTGTGGCCCGCGCCACTTGTTTGTCGTTCGATAAATAAAAGGAAATCGATCGCCATGAGCATCCCCGCCACCATGCGCGCCCTGCAACAGACGTCGCTGAACGGCCCGCAGGACCTGCGGCTGCTCACCGGCGCGCCGGTCCCGAGCCCGGGTCCGGGCGAGGTGCTGATCCGGGTCACGGCCGCCGGCGTCAACTTCGTCGACCTCTCGCAGGCCCGCGGCACCTTCGCGGGCGGCCCGCAGCCGCCTTACCTCGCCGGTATCGAAGGCGCCGGTGAAGTCGTCGCCCTGGGCGAGGGAGTGGCCGGCCCGGAGCTCGGGACCCGCGTCATCGGCGCCGGCGTCAAAGGCGGCGCCTTCGCGGAATACATGGTGCTGCCCGCGGCCGCCGCGGTTCCGGTGCCGGCCGGCTGGGCCGACGAGCAGGCTCTGGGACTGGTCGTCAACTGGCCGACCGCGCTGGCGGCCCTCAAGCCGCTGGGCGGTCTCACCGCAGGTCAGACCGTGCTGATCCACGCGGCGGCCGGCGGGACCGGCCAGGCCGCGGTGAAGATGGCCAAACACTACGGTGCCACGGTGATCGCGGCCGCGTCCCCCCACAAGCACGACGTGGTACGGGCGTTGGGCGCCGACCACGTCGTCGACTCCCGCAGCGGCGACCTCGCCGCCGAGGTCCTCCGGCTGACCGGCGGCGCCGGCGTCGACCTGGTGCTTGAGTCGGTCGGCGGCGCCACCCTCGGTGCCAGCCTGGCCGCGGCCAGGCGGGTCACCGGCCGGGTCGTGGTCTACGGCCTGGCCGGCGGTGAGGCCGCCGTCAGCAACCGGGAGCTGGTCTACACGCACCAGATCCACCTCATCGGCCTGAACATCGGCACCCTGATCCAGGCCGCACCGCGGATCTTCGGCGAGGTCATGGGCGAGCTGTTCGGGCTCATGGCGGCCGGGGTGCTCGGTCCGAGCGAGCCCACCGTGTACGAGCTGGCCAAGGGGCCAAAGGCGCTCGCGGAACTCGAAGCGCGGGCCACCGTGGGCAAGTTGGCGCTGCGACCCTGAACACGCCGTGGGCAGCCCTGGCGTCGCTGTCAGCCGGACCTCTCCTCGGGATCGCGGCGGAACAGCGCCGTCCACAGGAACGCCTCGCCGAACAGCGCCGACCCGGGCGGCTCCTGGTGCATCCGGCGCAGCCGGACCTCGGTCAGGGCGGAGAAGATCCGGCGCAGTGACTCCGGGGTGTAGGCGAGGCCGCCCTGGAGGTCGAGCGCGCGGTAGAGGTCCGCGTCCGAGAGCTCCGAGCCCATCGCGCCGGCCGCGAAGCAGGTGAGCGCGAGGTGGCCGCGGGGCGCGAGCACGCGGTCGAGGAGCGCCAGATAGCTCACCCGGCGGTGCGGGGGCAGGTGGTGGAAGCACCCCGAGTCGACGATCAGGTCGTACGGGCCGCTCAGCTCCTGGCCGACGAGGCGGAAGGCGTCGCCGCACGCGAAGCGGACGTCGGCCCCGGCCTCGCGCGCCCGGTCCTCGGCCCACCCGACGGCGGCCGGGGAGAGGTCGAGTCCGTCGACCTCGAACCCCCGGGACGCGAGGAACAACGCGTTCCGCCCCGGACCGCAACCGAGATCGAGCGCCCGGCCCGGGAGGATCAGCCCCTGGTCGAGGTAGCCGGCCAGGCTCTCGTCGGGTTTGGCCACGAAGAACGGCACCGCCCTCGCACGGTCGGCGTAGAAGCCGTCCCAGAGGGCCGCGCCGTCCGCTGTGCGCACCCGGCCGTCAGGACTGCTGAACAACCCGTCCAGGAGAGCGAAGACATCCTCGGCACTGCGTACGGTCCGGTCCACCGGGCCCTCTTTCTGCACGGTGCGAGCGTAGGGCCGGCATCGATGAATGACCAGGTCAGTGCCGGTGCGGCGATGTCGCTGGCGGGTCGCCGGCGGGAGCGGAAGGCGGCGGTGGGACATGGGTCCGCCGCCGGCGCGGGAGAGTGCCGGCGCCCCGGCCAGGGGCCGTGCAGGGGGCTTCGAGGCCGGGGCGTGGCGGAGTTCTCGTGCCCGCCGCCGGCCGGACGGGGCGGGGCGGCCCGCCGCACGCCTGTCGGGTGCTCACCGCCGCAAGTGGGCCAGGACAACGGGGTCGTAGTGGGTCTGAACAGCGGCCCACATCGCCGGTAGCGTCGTGCGCATGACGAATCGCCCGCAGCGCTCCCTGGCACTCGCCCAGCTCGCCAACTCCGTTGGTGACGGCGCCTTCTATACGACGTCCGCGCTGTACTTCACCCGGGTCGCCGGGCTGGGGCCCGCGCGGGTGGGGCTCGGGCTGACCCTCGCGTGGGCGGTCGGGTCGCTGGTCGGGGTGCCGCTCGGGCGGGTTGCCGACCGGTGCGGGCCGCGCGGCACCTCGGTGCTGCTGGCCGCGGCCACCTCGGCGGCGGTGGGCTCCTTCCTGCTGGTGCAGGGCTTCGCGGTGTTCGTCGCCGCGGCGTGCGCCTACACCGCCGCGCAATCGGGGCTGGCGGCGGCCCGGCAGGCGCTGCTGGCGCGGCTGGTGCCGGCCGGTGAGCGGACCGGACTGCTGGCGCGGCTCCAGTCGACGCTGAACGGCGGCCTCGCGGTCGGCGCGGCCCTCGGCGGGTTCGCGCTGAGCGTCGGGACCGCCGCGGCCTACCGGGGCGCGCTGGCCCTGGACGCGGCCTGCTTCCTCGGGTGCGCGCTGCTCCTGCTGCGGCTGCCGCGGGCGGCACCGCCCGCGGCAGCACCGGCCGTCGCGGTCGTGGGACAGGCCCGGCACCCGGGGATACTGCGCGACCGGCCGTACGTGCTCGTCACGCTGCTCAACGCGGTGCTGATGCTGCGGCTGCCGCTGCTGAGCCTCGTCCTGCCGCTGTGGATCACCGAGCGCACCGAGGCGCCGGCGTGGCTGGCGTCGGGTCTGTTCGTCCTCAACACCCTCGCGGTCACGCTCTTCCAGGTGCGGGCGGCACGAACCGTCAGCGGGCTCGGCAGCGCGCTGCGGGCACTGCGGCGGTCGGGGGTGGTGATGCTCGCCTGCTGCGCGGTCTTCGCCCTGTCGGCGGGACGCTCGGCGGGGCCGGCGGCGGCCGTCCTGGTGGCCGGCGCGGTGTTGCAGGTGATCGCCGAGATGCAGCAGTCGGCGGGCTCCTGGCAGCTCTCGTTCGACCTGGCCCCCGCGGACCGGGTCGGCGAATACCAGGGCTTCTTCGGCACCAGCGTGACGGTCGCCCGCACGCTGGGGCCGCTGGTACTGACCACCCTGCTGCTGGACTGGGGCACACCGGGCTGGCTGCTGCTCGGCGCGCTGATGGTGGTGGCCGCCTACGCCACCGGGCCCGCCGCCCGCTGGGCCGACGGGCGAGAGGCCCGGCACTCCCGAGGGTGGAGTGCCGGGCCGCAGCCGGCAACGGGCCTCGGCGGCGGGGAGGTCGCTCAGCTTCGGGTGCTGAAGCCGTCCAGGGTGGCGTACTGCCCGGAGAGCTTGGTCACCACGATGGTGTGCGTGCCCGACGCGAGCACGCCGGAGGTGTAGACCGCGACGTTCGCGTGGCGCGCACCGTCGCTCGGCAGCGTGCTGACGACCTGCTGCGACCCGCCATCGATGGTGACGCCGAGGTCTCCCTGGTCGGTGAACTGCTCGCCGTACACCTGGACCTGGGTCCCGGTGAAGGTGAGGGACGCCGTTGACGCGTTGGCCGTCGCGTAGTGGATGTCGTTCGAGTAGTCGCCGTAGCTGCGGCCGCTCGCGTAGGAGAAACCGCTGTAGGCGATCCGGCTGTCGGTGTCGTCGAGGCGGGTGGTGCCCGGGGCCGGGGGAGTGAGGGAGATCTGCCCGGCCGTGGTGCCGGACGGGATCGGCACGATCATGAAGCCCCGCGACAGGTGGGTCACGTTGGCGGCCTGGGTGCTCCCCACGTACACCGGGGTCGAGGAGCTGAAGCCCTCACCGGCCAGCAGGACCTGCGTCGCGTTGGACGTGGGGGACACGTAGAAGATCCGCGGACTCACCGACAGCACCGGCGAGAAGGAGCCGGAACCCGCGCCCGCGGAGCTGAACAGCGAACCGGGGACGTCGCCAGGCCTGGGGGTCGCGGAGATCGAGGTGTTGCCGCTCGCGTGCGTGTCGACCGGCTGGGCGCAGGGGTAGGACTGGACGTTCGCGGAGAAGTAGTTGCCGGTGATCCAGAAGTGACCGGTCGGACTGCAGCCGCCCTGCGAACTGCCGCCGGCGCCGAAGGCGACGTTGCCCTGCCAGTTGACCCACTCCGAACCGGCGTCGTCGTAATAGGTGAAGTTGGTCGTCGGGCCGTCGTAGGCGACATTGCCGGTGACCTGCAGGCCCTTGGCCAGTGTCTGCACCGGGTCGATCGTGGTGCCGCCCGACTGGTAGACGTACTGCGCCTGGTGGCCCTCGACGTAGATGGCGCCGCCGTCGCTGCGGACCGACAGGTAGTCATGGAGGATGTTGTTGCTGATGGTGTTCGAACTGTTGATGTTGGTGCTGTTCTGCGGGGTGCTGGCCTGGTCGACGTGGCCCTGGACGACGCCGGCGGTGATGCCGGTGTACGGCAGGTCGTAGAGGTCGTTGCGGGTGATGGTGGTGTGCTGGGAGAACAGCAGGGTGATGCCGCTGGCCGAGGAGTAGTCCGTGCCGATGTGGTGGATGACGTTGTCCGACACCGTGGTCCCGGTGAGGATCTCGTTGGTGCCGATCGTGTCGCCGCTGACGGCCGAGGGGTCGGGGGTGCAGTTCTGCTTGATTCCCGCGGCCTCGGAGGAGTCGGTCGGCAGCGGGTCATGAGTGCAGCCGAGCAGCAGCGCGGTGGACGCGGTGTCGGTGAACTCGTTGCCCTGGATCAGGGTGTTGGCCGATCCGTACATCACGCTCAGTGCGGCGCCGCCGAGTTCGGCGAAGCGGTTACCGGTGAGGGTGACGTTCCTGGCGGCACTGAACGCGACGTTCGCCAGGGGCTGGGTCAGCGAGCCCCACGGACAGGAGCCGGCGGGGGTGGAGAAGGTGCACATGCCCTGGTTGTTCGCGCCGGTGATCCGCAGATTGCTCTGCACATCGGCGAACCCGGCGCTCGTGGAGGGCGCGTTCCAGGTCGCGTACGAGAACTGCAGGCCGCTGAAGCTGACGTCGTGCAAGGGCGCCGCGAGCGTGCCGGCGCCGCGCAGCAGCGATTCGAGGCGCGGCAGCTCCACGTCGAGAGCGGACATCTGCTGGCCGGACAGCGGCTTGTAGTACAGCGTGCCGCCGGCGGCGTCGAGGAACCACTGCCCCGAGCCGACCAGAGCCCGCGCGTTCTCGATCAGCGCGGGCATCGTGCTGTTCCCCATGGACGGCAGGCCGCCGCTGCCCTGCGCGAAGGACGCCCTGGCGGTCACGTCGGTCCAGCACGGCTGGCTCATCTTCAACGCGCCGGTCGCCGCGGAGAAGCTCGCCACCCGGCATCTCGACTCGGTCCAGGGCCCGTTGCCACCGGGGTAGTCGAACTCGACGCCGGCCACCTGGCTCGCGGTCAGCGACCCGAACCACGTCATCGCCGCCTGGTCGCCGGAGACCGTGTAGCCGGTCGAGGACCCGGTCCACGAGCCCCGGAAGCCCAGGCTGGCCGGTGACGCCTGGGCGACCGGCACCTCGTGGCCGCCGACGTACAGCTGGCGGCTGTTGCTGCTCGTGGGCACCGGGGCGGACCACACACCGCTCGATCCGACCTGCGTCCATCCGGTGACCTGCGAGGCCCCCGAGACGACCGGGTGTGCCCCCGGCGCCGCCTTCCACACCACGGGATGGCCCGCGGCGCCGGAGTCGGCCGCGCCGAGGGTCCACGTGCTCGACAGGCGGTACGTCCCGTCGGCCAGCAGCACGGTGACGTCCGCCGAGCTGTTCGCCGCGCGCTGCGCCCGCACCGCGCTCTGGGCAGCCGGCAGGGCGCACGGCGACGCCGAGGAGCAGGCCGAACCCGAGCCGGACGGCGAGGCGTAGACCGTCACGGCGGTCGCGGCGGTGGCGGACTGCACCGCGGGAGCCACCGCGGCCAGACTGAGGATGGTCCCGACGGGGCCGACGCGGCGCAGCAGCCTCCGCATGACCGAGCCTTGTGGTGACACGGGTGGTCCTTCCCTGGTTCGGATGAGCGGCCCGCCGGTACCCGGGGAGCGGGGCGGGCGGTGAGCCGCGGGTGGGGGGTGGGGGGAGCTCGTGCCCGCATCGAGCGGGCGCTCCCGGTGTTTACATCCGATGTTTGCTGAATATTCGGCCCGCGCGTATCCGCTGTCAAGGGATCGCGCACAGCCGCCTGTCGGGGCGCGAGTCCGCTGCCCACGAGCGAAGTTGGCTGCCGGTGGCCCCGCCCTCGTGGCGGACGGGCTGACAAGGTCGCGGGCTGTCGGGAGTCCCTAACATCGGATATCCCGGCTGCTCGGCGACGCTTGGCGGAGCCGTACACGTGATGTCTAATAACAGGCCCTAGGCGACCGCGGCCCGTCCGTACCGCAGAACAACAGAAGCAGCGGTGGGGCAAGGGGTCACGGGCCGGGGGAGGAGTCCGCCACGGCTCGGCGCAGTTGTTCCATCTTGGGCGGGAGCAGGCGGGCGAGCTCGTGACGGTGGCGGCCGGACGCGTACGCACGGGCCAGGCCTCTTGCCTCCAGGGGCAGGCCGGGCGGGCGCATGGTCGCGCGGCCCTGGTCGTCGAGCCGGCCGCAGTGGTTGGACCGCAGGCTCACCCACAGCGCGGTGGCCGCGCCTTGCAGGGGAGCGGTCAACTCCGCACGCAGGGGCAGCCACTGCCGCAGTGCCGCCGCGGTCAGCGCGGACAGGGGCACGACGTCGGGCCCGGCAGATGTCGCGGTGGCGGTGGCGTGCTGCGGTCGCCGGTGCAGGTGCGCATGGGACAAGTCCTCGTCGAGGTGGGTGAGGTGCTGGCCGGCCAGCTCCCCGGCGCGGGCCGCGGTGTCAAGCACCATGGCGACGAGCGCGACGAATCGCGCCTGGCCGGGGTCGAGCCGCGCGGACAGGGCGTCACCGATCAGGCGCCGCAGTTCCGCGACCTCCCGGGCGTGCGGGGTCGGCCGGAGCGTGACCGGCGGGCGGGTGCCCGGCTCGCGGCCCCAGGGTGCTGCGGTCGTCTGCAGCCGGGGGCGCCCGGTCGCGGAGAGCAGCAGGTCGACGCAGTCCCTGCGGGCCTGGTTGGTCGCGCGGCTGGTGGGCGGCCTGCCGCCGCCGACCAGCCGTTCCCTGAGCAGGCCGGACTCGGCCACCTCGAAGTAGCGCCGCAGGAGCGGGGGGTCGAGCAGCGCGCCCAGGCCGGCGCGGGCCGGCTGGAAGCCGTCGGTGTCCAGGAGCCGGCACAGCTCGCCGCGGAACGCGCGGAGCTGGCGCCGCCGGGAGGTGCCCACCGGCGGCATGGCGTCGAGCAGCCGGTCGAGGGCGCGGATCGAGGCGTACATCCGGTGATTGTTCCGCATCGGGGCGGACCTGATGTGCCGTCGGGTCGCCGACCGCTTCCGCGGCGGCCCGGATCGCCGGGCGTGATGCCTGCGCGGAGGAGTGGGCGCCCAGGTGTGGGGCGCCCGGCCGCCCTAGGGGGGCGTGGACGGCCGGGCGCGGCCAGGCGGTCGCTGCCGCCAGGTCCCCGAGGGGACATCGGCACCCTTGGGGGCCATGGATTCGCGTGCCCGGGAAGGGGACGGCCACACCTCTTTGATGTCACGGGATTTCCGGCGGTCCCTGGCGGAGGCCGGCGCGTCCGGCGCGGGGGCGGTCGGCGAGCGGGTGCCCGCTGCGAACGCGGTGCAACGGTCGGCACGCGTGCCCGCCGGGGGTCATTCGACGCGGGAGAGCCTGTCGGGATCGGCCACGACGTAGACTCCGCAGACCTGATCGCTGCCCGGGGTGAGGTCGAGGACGACGAAGGCCCGCCTGCCGTGGCCGTCGGACAGCAGCGCCGACGGGTCACCGTCGACGCTGCGGTAGGCGACGTCGAGGTCCTGGCGGAAGCGATGGGCGCCGGCGACGAGGACGCGGGCGACCTTGTCCCGGCCGTGGAACGTACGCATGCCGCCTGCCGGAGGGCCCTTGCCGGCACCGTCGCCCCACAGGGTCACCTCCGGGGCCAGGATCCGCAGCAGCGCGTCGACGTCGCCGTTGCGGGCGGCGGCCAGGAAGCGTCCGGTGAGCTGCCGGCGGGCGCCCGGGTCCGGCTCGTGGCGGGGGCGCCTGGCGTGGACGTGCTCGCGGGCGCGGTGGGCGACCTGGCGGACCGCCGCCGCGGAGCGGCCGAGGATGCCGGCGACCTCGCTGTGCGTGTAGCCGAACACTTGGTGCAGGACGAACACCCCGCGTTCCGGCGGCGGGAGAGTCTCCAGGGCGACCAGCAGCGCCATCGAGACGGGCTCGGCGCGCACCACGGACTCGGCGGCGAGTGCGTTCACCGCCAGCTGATCTGGTGCCGTCTCGTGCGGGCCGTCCTGGGGTATGGCCGCCGATGAGTCTGACGGGGGGTAGGACATCTTCCCGGCCTCTCGTTGCGGATGCGTTCGCCGCTGAGAGCCTTCCGGGACCCGGAGTGTGACACCGTTCCGGGGGGGCGCGGTCCCGGCGCCCGCGCCCCCCGGCGGCGGGACGTTACGCCACCGCTTGTGGCGCGGTCACCGTGAAGGCGTCCACGTGGTCCGCGGCCCACTCGGTGAACGTGCGGGCGGGGCGGCCGGTGACCTTCTCGACGGTGTCGGCGACCGTACGGCCCACCTCAGGGGTGTGCTCGTACATCTCCAGCAGGAAGCCGATGAGGTCCTCCGGCTTGCCCGCCGCCCGCCATTCGGCGACGGCCTGCTCCTCGGTGAGCTCGACCAGGGTGATCTCCTGGTGGCGGGCGGCCGCGATCGTCGCCACCTTCCTGCCGACCGTCAGCACCTCGGGGCCGGTGATCACGTACTCCTGGCCCCCGTGGCCCTCCTCGGTGAGCGCGACGGCTGCGACGGCGCCGATGTCGCCCTCGTGGACCATGGCGCTGCGCCGGGAGACGAACGGCTCGCGGACCTCGTCGGCGGACACGATCCCTTCGGCCCACTCCAGCGCGTTGGCCATGAACTCCACCGGCATCAGCACCGTCCAGGCGATGCCGTCCTCGCCGCGCACGGCGTCCTCCAGCGGGGACGGTGCGCCGTTGTGCAGCACGGTGACCCTGCGTACGCCGGCCTCGCGGGCGAGTTTGAGGATCTGCGGGCCGGTCTCCAGCGGGGTCCAGGCCCCGGAGAAGGCGATCAGGTGGACGCCGGTGACGCCCTCCAGGGCGGGCAGCAGGCCGTCGGGTTCGGTCAGGTCGCCCTCGAACACCTCGACGCCGGCCGGGAAGGCGGCCGCCGACGCGTCGCGGGTGAGTGCGCGCACCGCGTGGCCGCGAGCGAGCAGTTCGGTGACGACCTGACGGCCGACCGTTCCGGTGGCGCCGGTGACAAGAATCTTCTGCGTGTGGTTCATGACCCGACCGTAGGGAGCCTTGCGGTCAGTTCCGGTCCGCAAGGCCCCGGCCGGGAGGCGGCGACCCGGACCGTCTCCCCGGGCCGCCGCAGGGTGCCGCGGGCTACGCCGGTACGACGTAGGGGAAGCGGTCGGCCCGCTGGCCCTTGGCGACGGCGGGGGTCAGCCCGGAGGGTACGGCGGTGTTGGTGACGAGGCAGAGCATCGCCTCGGGTGCGTTGTCGGCGTGGGTGCGGCCGTTGCGGGTGGCGAAGCCGAAACTGGCGGGGGTGCCGACCACGTAGGGCAGCACGTCGGGGAACAGCTGCCGGGAGACGGTGTGCCCGTAGCCCTCGGGGTCCGCCGAGGTGCCGGTCTTCGCCACGACGGTGGCGACCTGCTCGGCGATGAGCGCGCCGGCGGCGGCCAGGTCCTCCGAAGGGTGCCTGGTGTTGGCGGGGTTTGAGAAGTCCGTGTCGCCCGGCCAGAAGATCGGCCACATCATCGGGTGGCCCGCGCGGTTGATCTGCCGCCATCCGCCGGCGTCGGTGGCCAGCTTGGTCGCGCTCCACACGCCGATACGTGTGCCGGGCCGCAGCTGCGCGTCGGCGTGCGGGATCTCCAGCACGATGGTCTCGACGGAGGTGCCGGCGAAGGTGTTCTTCGCCGCCTGCGGGCGCCAGGCCGACAGGTCCACCGCGGTGCCCTTGCCGACGGCGCCGTTGACGATGGCGAGCAGCGACAGGTCGATGTAGAAGGGGTCGGCGATACGGCCGGCCCACACGCGGACGTCGCCGGCGGTGGCGGTCTCGCCGGTGCGGCCTTCGAGCACCAGGTCGCCCTCGGCGGTGTCCTCGCGCGCGTCGCCGCCGGTGAGGGTGTGCATCCGCAGGGTCTGCCGGCCGTCGCTGTCCGCGTCACCGAAGGTGAACCGGTAGGTCAGGGTCTCGGTCTCGGCGCCGTCGAGGTGCACCTTGAACTCGTAGCGGGCCTCGGGGTGGAAGCCCGGCTGGGCGTAGACGCCGGTGATGTCGGAGTTGACGTCCATGGCGAGGACGGTGCTGTTCTCGCCGGGGAAGACGTACAGGTCGTCCAGGTAGAGCTGGCCGTTCTGGGCCGCGAGCGGGGTGTCGAGATGATGGGACATGGCGGGTCCGTTTCGTTTTCGCGGTCTCGGGCGTGCCGGTGGCGGGTCGCCGGGTCCCGGGCGGGGGCCGCGGGCGCGCCGTCATCACCATCGTCCCCGCCGCCGCGGCGGCTCCTTGTCGGCCAATCAGGTAGACCTTGCCGGCGCCCGGCCGGCCCGTGCGGCGGAGGGCGCTTCGTGCCGGGCGGGCCTCAGCGTTCGATGTCGCGCTCGCGTACCAGCCACACGGCCAGGACCGCGGAGGCGAAGCAGACCAGCGAGCCGAGGTAGACCACTTGGTTGAACCCGACGAGGAAGCCTTCGCGGGCCGCGTTCCTGACGGACTGCCTGGCCTGCGGGGGGAAGGCGGCGAGCGCCTGGTCAAGATTCCCCGAGGACGCGGCCTCGACGAGGTCCCGTGGATGGCTGCCGCCGGCGGCGGGTGTCCCGGCCGTCAGTTCCCTGACCTTCTTCTCGCCCCGGGCCACGAAGATCGCCCCCCACACGGCGATCCCCACCGAGATGCCCACCTGGCGGAAGGTGTCGTTGACACCGGCTGCCATCCCGCTCTGCCGCTTGGGCACCACGCTCACCGCGACATCCGCGATGACCGGGTTGATCAGCCCGGTTCCCGCACCGGCGATGACGAACCCGGCCAGCAGCGTCTTCCAGTCGTCGCCGGGTTCGACCCCGCCCATGAGGTACAGGCCGAGCCCGACGGCCGTCAGGCCGACCCCGAGCAGCACCCGCGCCGGCACCCGCGACAGCAGCAGGCCGGCGATCGGCGAGGCCAGGAAGCTCACCGCGGTGATCGGCAGGTAGCGCAGGCCGGTCGCGAAGGGGGTGAGCCCGAGGTAGTCCTGCAGGTAGAGCGTCAGGTAGAGGAAGAGCGCGAAGAGCGAGCTCGACACCCCGAACGCCGCCATCTGCACGCCGGTGAAGGCGTGCCGGCGGAAGAGGCGCAGCGGGAGCATCGGCTCGGCGACCCGGGACTCGATCAGGATGAAGGCCGCCATCAGCGCCGCGGACCCCGAGATGAGCGAGAGGATCATCGTGCTGCTCCACCCCTCGTCGTTGCCCCTGACCATCGCCAGTACCAGCAGGAAGAGGGAGCCGCTGAACGCCGCGACCCCGGCCCAGTCCACCCGTGTCGCGTCGGGGTCGCGGGTCTCCCGCAGCCGGGTGAAGGTGATCAGCAGGGTGATCGCTCCGATCGGCACGTTCAGGTAGAAGATCGACTCCCATCCCAGCCCGTCGGTCAGCGCCCCGCCGATGAGCGGTCCCACCGCGACCGCCACGCCGATCGTCGCTCCGTACCACCCCATCGCCACGCCCCGCTCCCGGCCTGCCGGGAACTCCTGCGCGACCAGCGCGAGGGAGACCGCGAACATCGCCGCCCCGCCGACCCCCTGGACCGCCCGTGCCACGTTCAGGAACGTGGGGTTGGGCGCCAGCGCGCACAACAGCGAGGCCACCGAGAAGATCGTCAGCCCCCAGGCGAAGATCTTCCTGCGCCCCAGCCGGTCGGCGAGCGAGCCGGCCGTCAGCACCAGTGCGGCCAGCGTCAAGGTGTACGCGTCCAGCACCCACTGCAGGTCCGTGAAGCTGGCGTTCAGGTCCTTCCGGATCGACGGCAACGCCACATTGACCACGGTGATGTCGAGCAGCAGCATGAATGTCGCCACCGACACCGCGATCAGAGTCCACCACTTGCGCTCCACGCCCGGTCGCTCCCGTTGTCGCGTACGTCCCGTTTTGTGCGCTCACGCTATGTGGTGATCCACCGGAGGAACGGGAGGTGCAGGCGCGAACCGCGGGCGATTTGCGGGTCCGGCGGTTCGCTGCCGGTCAACGGGACCGGCACGGGGTGGGCGGTGCGGCTACCAGTCGAGGGTGACCGGCACGAAGGGAGCGTGCTCCGGAGCCGCCTTGCGCGCCTCCAGGGCGGTGATGGCCGGTGCGCCCACCGGGACGCGCAGCGGAGGGTCGGAGCGCTCGATGGTGTCGGCGACCGCGGCGGCCACTTCCTCCGGGGTGATCGCCTCGAAGATGGAGGTGCCGCGCAGCGGCCCGAACTGCTGGAACAGCTGGGTGTAAGGGTCGTTCTCGGCGAAGAAGGACTTGGCGCGCTCGGGCCCGCCGGAGGAGACGGTGCCCGGCTGCATGATGCTCACCTTGACCCCGAAGTGGCCGGCCTCGACGGCCAGCGTCTCGGCGAACGCCTCAAGCGCCCATTTGCTGGCGGCGTACGGGCCGATGATCGGCACGACCGCGCGGCCCTGGATGCTGGAGACGAAGACCAGCCAGCCGGCCCCCCGTTCGCGCATGGCGGGCAGCACCCCTTGGGCCACCCGCAGGGCGCCGAAGGTGTTGAGCTGGAAGAGGGCCTCGACCTCGGAGACCGGCACGTTCTCCAGCGACCCGCGGATCGTCGCGCCGGCGTTGCTGACGAGCGCGTCGATCTCGCCCGCCGCGCGAAGGGCCTCGTCGACGCTGTCCTGGTCGGTGACGTCCAGGCGCAGGCACTGGTCGACGGGGAGGCCGTCGAGGTCTTCGAGCCGGCGGCCGGTGGCGACGACCCGATGGCCGCGGGCGGCCAGTTCGATCGCGATGGCCCGGCCGATGCCCCGGGAGGCGCCGGTGATGAGTACGGACGTCATGTCGGTCTCCTGTCTGGTGGTGCGGCGGATCCGGCGACGCATCGATGCCGGGTCGCCGGGCTTCCGCGAGGTGCGGGGCGGCTGGGACCTGCGGGTGCGGATCCGGCCGCCAGTGGGCCGCCGCGGGACGAGTACCTCCTCGCCGACGCCGGCCGCGACCTCCTCCCCGTCCTCACCGCGCTGCGCGTGTGGGGGGAGCGGTATGCGACCCCCGCCCGCGTCGCCGGCTCCGCCGACCCGGATCCGGCCTAGCGCCGCGCCCCTCGCCCCCCATGCGCCGCCCCGGTGGCAGAGTCGCCGGGGCGGTTCGACACTGGGAGGCGGGTCCACAAGGGCGGCGCGGCCGCGTACGCGCGGGTCGCCGATACGGAAGGCGCCGACATGAGCACGTACCTGATCAACCACTTGCGTATCCCCGGTGACATCCCCAACGACGACGCGCTGGACTACCTGGAGCACGTCGAGGCGACGGTCGCGCCCTACGGCGGCAAGTGGCTGGCCAACGGCGAGGTCACCGTCACCGAGGGCTCGTGGCCCGGCACGGTGGTGCTGATGGAGTTCCCCGACCGTGCCGCGGCAGAGAACTGGTACAACTCACCCGAGTACGAGAAGCTCCGCCCGCTGCGCATCGGCAGCGCGATCTCCGACATCGTGCTGGTCGACCAGCTTCCCCCGGACTACACGGTCAAGGGGTTCGCCCAGCAGGTCAGGGCGATGAAGGCCGCAGCCGCGAAGAGCTGACGGTCGCCGCCCCGCCCAGCGCTCGACGGCGGCCGACGCGCCGCGGCCTGTGCCGTCGCGGTGCCGCCCGGTGCGTGCCATCCTCGGAATGAGGGGGGCTTGCGTCGGAGCGGGGCATCCGCGTCCGCCCGCCGGGCGACGCGCCACGCACCCGCCGCACGCGACGGGCAGGGTCCCTTGGAGGTCGACACTCGTCATGCCCATCATTTCGCGCGGATTCCACGGCCGGCGGCCCGAGGCCGGGCACAAACTCCCTCCCGGGCAGTACGAGACCCGTGACTTCCCGGTGCTGTCGGCCGGGCCGACCCCACGTGTGCCCCGCGAGGACTGGGAGTTCTCGGTCGTCACGGAGAACGGCGAGCGGCGGCAGTGGTCGTGGGCGGAACTGATGGCGCTGCCCCGGCAGACGCCCACGGTGGACCTGCACTGCGTGACCAAATGGTCGAAGTTCGGCACCTCGTGGGAGGGCGTCTCGCTGGACACGCTGCTGGCGGACGTCGAGTCGTCGGCGCATTACGCGCTGGTCCACTCCTACGGCGGCTACACCACCAATATCCCGCTCGCCGACCTGCTCGACGGCCAGGCGTGGATCGCCTTCCGTTACGGCGGCGAGGACCTGCCGCCCGAGCACGGCGGCCCGGCCCGGTTGCTCGTACCGCATCTGTACCTGTGGAAGTCCGCGAAGTGGGTGCGCGGGATCGAGCTGCGGGAGCACGACGAGCAGGGGTTCTGGGAGAGCGCGGGCTACCACGACTACGGAGACCCATGGCGCGAGCAGCGGTATCAGGGCGACTAGGGGCGCGGCTGCGCTGGCAGGCCGCCACGCTGGTGGAGCGGCGCGAGGAGACCGCGTCCGCGCAGACGCTGGTGTTCGACGTGCCCGGCTGGGCCGGGCACCTGGCCGGGCAGCACGTGGACGTACGGCTGACGGCCGAGGACGGCTACAGCACGCAGCGCAGCTACTCCCTGGCCTCCGCGCAGGACGCGGACCGGCTGGAGCTGACGGTGCAGCGCGTGCCGGACGGCGAGGTCTCGCCGTATCTGATCGAGGGCCTGGCGGTGGGGGACCGGATCGAGATCCGCGGGCCGGTGGGCGGCTGGTTCGTGTGGCGTCCCGAGCAGCGGGAACCGGTGCTGCTGGTCGCCGGCGGCTCCGGCCTGGTGCCGCTGATGGCGATGATCCGGGCTCGGGAGGCCGAGGGCAGCCGGGCGCCCTTCCGGCTGCTGTACTCGCTACGCGAGCCGGCCGACCGGCTGTACGCGCCGGACCTGGAACGCGGCTCCGCGGGGCTCGACGTCACCTACGTCTACACCCGCTCCGCCCCGCAGGGCGCCACCCGACCGCCGGGACGGCTGGCCCCGGCGGATCTGGTGCAGTGGGGGTGGCCCCCGGACTTCGAACCCACGGTGTACGTGTGCGGACCCACCGGTTTCGTGGAGGCCGCCGCGGTGCAGCTGGTCGCCCAGGGCCATGACCCCGGCCGTATCCGTACCGAACGCTTCGGCCCCAGCGGAGGATGAGATGGACGCGATCGTGCCCGCCGACCCGTACGCCGACAGCTACCTGGACGGCAACGCCCTGGCAGGTCCGCTCTCGGAGCTGTTCGCGGTGGACGTCACCGCGGCGGTCAGCCGCTGCGCGCACTGCGGGTCCACCGGACCGGTGGCCCTCCTGCGGGTCTACCCGCGTGGCCCCGGCCTCACCGCGCGATGCCCCGACTGCTCCGGGGTGGTCCTGCGGCTGGTGCGCGGCCCCGACACCGCGTGGCTGGACATGCGGGGCGCGGTCCGGCTCGCCGTGCCGCTGGCCGACTGACGGCCGACCGGCCCGGCGGAATTCGTACGGACCTCCGTATCCCAGACGTGTCAGCAGCGCCGCTGCCGCAGTTATGCGGATCGCGGGGAAAACGGGGCTGGTGGGGCGGGAATTCCGGGAGAGGGAAAGGGTTGCGGCCTCGCCGCAAAGGTATCGCAAAGTTTTGCGCGACCGTGTCATGAGGTCTATCGGGATGCGGTGGGATGCAGTTCCGCAGGCGTTCGCACCTGGCGTTCATGCAGGTGAGCAGCAATTTCGTGAGGGGACGCCGTCGGCGGCCGATTGACTTTTCGGCCATCTGCGGACCCTCTCCGAAGGTGGGGGGAATATCGCCATGACGCATGAGAATCAGCAGCCGGACCCGCCGGACCATCCGCCGGGACAGCGGCCGGAAGCTGCGGAGAATACCAAACGGGGCAATATTGTCGCGACGCTCGGAACGATCAAAGATCTGCTGAACAATGTGGTGGGCATTGTGACGGTGATCGTCTCGGTGCTGGCCATTTTCGGTGGCGGCGCCGCGGTCGGGCACAGCACCGCCTCCTCGGATCCGGCGCCGGCCAGGACCGTGACCGTGACGGTGACCCCGTCCACCACCCCGAGCCCGACACTGACCACCGGCGACCCGAGCCCGTCCGAACCGCCGACCACCACACCGCCCGCGGCGGCCGGCGGGACCGAGCTCGGCTCCTACACCGTCGACCTCGGCTTCGGGCACTCGATCCCGCTCGGCGCGCACAAGCCGCGCCAGGCCGACTTCAGCACCAGCGGGCTCGGCGACCTGGGCACCGCCAACCCGGCCGACCACCTGGTCTTCGTGCCGATCAACAACAACAAGATGCTCAGTCTCGACGACGGCGCGACCCCGGACTACGACTCCTGCGCCGCCGACACCGTCTTCGCCACCCAGGCCGACAGCAAGCCCGGCACCGCCTTCTGCCTCATCGAGAGCGGCATGATGGCAGGCGTCAAGATCACCTCCGCGCATCCCGCCTACGTGGTGCTGAGCGTGACCGTCTGGTCGTACAGCGGCTGACCCGCGTCACCGCGGGTCAGCCCGTGCCCCGCCTCGGAGCCCACCGCACCGGGGCGGGGCACACCGCTGCCGGGCGCGGGCGGCCGCAAGATCGGGGTGCGCGCAGGTGGGATGCATGATCGGGTGTGGGGGCGGGCACCCGAACCCGGGTCGGACAGCTGTCCACGGGCGCGGCGGCGTGGCAGCGATCCGCACGCCGGAGCCCACCCCCGCGGAAGGACGCCCCCTCGTGGATCTGATTCACCGGACACGGCAGCATGCCCCTGCGGGGCGGCAGGACCCGTCCTCCCGGTGGCGCGCGCTGGCGGTCTGCCTGACCGCGAGCTTCATGACGCTGCTGGACGTCAGCATCGTGAACGTGGCGCTGCCGTCGATCCGGACCGGGATCGGTGCCTCGCAGAGCGGCCTGCAGTGGGTACTCTCCGGATACGCCCTGGCCTTCGGCCTGGTGCTGGTGCCGGCCGGGCGGCTCGGGGACCTGCGCGGCCGCCGCAGCGTCTTCATGGTGGGGCTGGTGGTGTTCACCGTCGCCAGCGCGCTGGCCGGCGCGGCCCAGAACGAGGGGTGGCTGGTGGCCGCCCGGCTGGTCCAGGGCGTGGCGGGCGGCATCCTCGTGCCGCAGGTGTCCGGCTTCATCCAGCAGATGTTCCGCGGGGCCGAGCGCGGGCGGGCGTTCGGCCTGCTCGGCGCCACCATCGGGGTGTCCACCGCGGTGGGGCCGCTGCTCGGCGGCCTGCTGATCCAGCTGTTCGGCTCGCACGAGGGCTGGCGCTGGGTCTTCTACGTCAATCTGCCGATCGGCCTGGTGCTGCTCCCGCTGGCGCACCGGGTGCTCCCCGCCCCGGAGCCGAAGGACCGCACCCAGGGCGCCCGCACCCACCTCGATCCGGTCGGCGTGCTGCTGCTGGGCGTCGCGACCGTGGTGCTGCTGCTGCCGTTCGTCCAGGAAAGGGAGTGGCCCGGCCTGCAGAAGTGGCTGCTGCTGCCGCTGGCCCTGCTGCTCCTGGGCGGTTTCGTGGCCTGGGAACGGGGCTACGGGCGCCGGCACGATCCGCTGGTGGACCTGGCGCTGTTCCGCCGGCGCTCCTACGGGCTCGGCACCCTGCTGTCCCTGCTGTATTTCGCCGGATTCACCTCCATCTTCTTCGTCATGACGCTGTTCCTGCAGAACGGGATGCACTACTCCGCGCTGGAGGCGGGCGCGTCCATCACGCCGTTCGCCCTGGGCTCGGGCGTCGCCGCCGCGATCGGCGGGCGCGTCGTGACCCGGATCGGGCGCCCGCTGGTCGCGGTGGGGCTGGTCATGGTGGTCGTCGGCCTGCTCGGCACCGTGCTGGCCGTCCATTTGGACAGCGGGCGCTCGGTGGGCCTGGTCACCGCGCTGCCGCTGCTCTTCGCCGGTGTCGGCAGCGGCCTGGTGATCTCGCCGAACCAGACGCTGACCCTCAGCGAGGTGCCGGTGGAGCGGGCCGGCAGCGCCGGCGGCGTCCTCCAGACCGCCCAGCGGATCGGTTCGGCCGCGGGTATCGCGGCCGTCGGGTCGGTCTTCTTCTCCAAGGCCGGCGGATCCCGCCCCGACTGGTCGGCCGGGCTGCAGGCGGGACTGATCACCTCGGCGGGCCTTGCCGCGCTCGCCCTGGTGGTCGCGCTGGTCGACGTCACCACCGGCCCGCGCAACGCGCCGCGGGCCGCCGACGGCGGGAAGGCGTGAGCCGGCTGCCGGGCCCCGGCCGTCCGGCCGGGGCCGTCAGTAGGAGGAAAGGCCCGGCACGGACTCGCCGTTGAGCTGCCACAGCGCGGCGGTGTACCAGAGCAGCGCGATGCCGACGACCAGCAGTGCCCCCACGATCGGCAGCAGCCAGCCGGGCAGCCGGCGCGAGTGCACCACCAGCACCTTGGCCGCGAAGGCGCCGTAGAACGCGCAGCCGGTCACCGAGTGGATCGCCACCCGCGGGCTGGTGGTCTCGATGCCGTAGGTGACCAGGCAGTGGGAGGCGATCGGCACCGAGAGCAGGAAGGCGACGTATCCCAGGGCGCGGTGCCCGAGCCTTACCGGGCGCGGGGCCGCGCGCAGCCGGGGCAGCCGGCCGTACATCCACAGGGCGAGGCCGAGCTGGACCAGGGCCAGCGACAGCAGGACGGTGCCGAGGCGTGCCTTGAGGTCCATCGCGGCGACGCCGTGGTCGCCGAACAGGCCGTGGTCGGGCTCGGGGCTGTGGTGGTCGCCGATGACGTAGATGCCGACACCGACGGCGATCGGTACCAGGATGCCGAGCGCGACCGCCACCGCACGTACAGCGGGGCGGCGGGGCGGTCGCGCGGCGGTACGGGCTCTGGTCAGCTCGTGACCTGCTTGCCCTTGGCGTTCAGCACGTACCACAGGGCGCCGAACTGGTTGAGGCCCTGGCCGTTGGTCTGGCCGGGCTTGGTGTCGCCGATGTAGTAGTACAGCGGGTGGCCGTTGTAGCTGACCTGCTTGGCGCCGCCGGAGCGCTGCGCGGTGCCCAGCAGGGTCTTGTCGGCGCCCTGGCCGGGCTTGGCGCTGCCGGCGGTCAGCAGCGGCGGCCAGGCCGCCGCGCAGCTGCCGGTGCAGGTCGACTTGTTCTTCTTGTCGGCCAGGAAGAGGTAGAGCGTGCGTCCCTTGGCGTCGACCAGGATGGTGCCGAGCTTGCCGGAGGACTTCGTGGCCACGGTGGCCTGGGCGGGCGTGGAGTTGGCGACGGCCGCAGCGGTGGCGGCGTCGCCGCCGCCGGAGGAGCCGGCGGCCGGGCTGCTCGCGGAGGGGCTGTTGCTCGAACAGCCGGTCAGCAGCGAGGCGAGCAGGGTGGCGGCGACGCACGTGGTCGCGGCAAGGATACGTTTCATCACATCTCCGAGGAATGGACGCAGCAGGGGTCCAAGCGTCCCTCCGCGCTGCCGCCACGCCCTGGTACGCCACACACCTGAGCCGCTGTGACCAGGCAGGATCAGCCAAGCGGGCCAATGGACCGGGCGGCCGGCGCCGTCAAGCCGCGCTGGTCCTGCTCGGCGCCGGCGCCGTCAAGCCGCGCTCGTCCTGCTCGGCGTCGCCATCGCCGCGGTCCTCCTCCGCACGCCCCGCGCGGACACTTCCGCGTGCTCCTGACGTGACGGCTGGGGTGAAGTTACGCTGCCGGGACCGTCGTTGAGTGGAGGCTCCGTCAATGGGACGCAACCGTCGCAGGGACCCGGACGCACAATCGACCAGGCGTCAGCCGCACCGCAGGGCCGTGGGGGCGGTGTCGGTGCTCGCCGTCACCGCGGTGGTCGGCGCCCTCACCGCGGCCGCGCCCGCGCACCACGATCCGGGGTCGCCGCCGGCCAAGGCGCCGGTGGCCGTCGGCTACGGCGGAGCCGTCTCCAGCGTGGACGCCGACGCCTCGGCGGCCGGTGTCGAGGTGCTGCGGCACGGCGGGAACGCGGTGGACGCCGCGGTGGCCACCGCCGCCGCGCTCGGCGTCACCGAGCCGTACTCCTCGGGCATCGGCGGTGGCGGCTACTTCGTGTACTACAACGCCCGCCAGCACAAGGTCTTCACCATCGACGGCCGGGAGACCGCGCCGCACAGCGCCACCGACCAGCTCTTCGTCGAGAACGGCCAGCCGTTGGCCTTCGCCGACGCCGTCACCAGCGGCCGCAGCGTCGGCGTGCCCGGCACCGCCGCGACATGGCAGACGGCGCTGGACTCCTGGGGCTCACGGTCGCTGGGCGAGGTCCTGCGGCCCGCCGAGGAGATCGCCCGCGACGGCTTCACGGTGGACGCGACCTTCAACTCCCAGACCGCGGCCAACCAGGACCGCTTCAAGGACTTCCCGGCGACCGCCGCGCTCTTCCTGCCCGGCGGGCAGCCGCCCGCGGTCGGCTCCACCCTGCGCAACCCGCAGCTCGCCCGCACCTACCAGGAGCTGGGCGCCAAGGGGATCGGCGCGATCTACCACGGTGACATCGGCGCGGACATCGTCCGGACCGTGCGCAGGCCCCCGGTGGACCCCGCAGCCACCCGCGTGGTGCGCACCGGCGACCTGACCACCGCGGACCTGGCGGCGTACACCGCGAAGAAGCAGGCACCCACCCACACCGCCTACCGCGGCCTTGACGTGTACGGGCCCGCGCCGTCCTCGTCCGGCGGGACCACGGTGGCCGAGGCGCTGAACATCCTGCAGCACACCGATCTCAGGAACGCCTCGCAGGTGCAGTATCTGCACCACTACATCGAGGCGAGCCGGATCGCCTTCGCCGACCGGGGCCGCTGGGTCGGCGACCCCGCCTTCGAGCAGGTGCCGACCGCCGGGCTGACCTCGCAGCGGTTCGCCGCCTCCCGGGCCTGCCTGATCAAGGACGACGCGGTGCTGACCAGCCCGCTCGCCCCGGGCGACCCCGCGCACCCCGCCGCCTGCGGCGACACGGGGACGGCCGCGCCGACCACGTACGAAGGTGAGAACACCACGCACCTGACGGTGGCCGACAAGTGGGGCAACGTCGTCGCCTACACCCTGACCATCGAGCAGACCGGCGGCAGCGCCATCACCGTGCCGGGCCGCGGCTTCCTGCTGAACAACGAGCTGACCGACTTCTCCTTCGTCCCCGCCAACCCGGCCGCGCCCGACCCGAACCTGCCGGGGCCCGGCAAGCGGCCGCGCTCGTCGATCTCGCCGACCATCGTGCTGAAGGACGGCCGCCTCGACTTCGCGATCGGCTCGCCCGGCGGCGCGACCATCATCACCACCGTGCTCCAGGTCCTCACCGAACACGTCGACCGGGGCCTGTCGCTGCTCGACGCGATCGCCGCGCCCCGCGCCAGCCAGCGCAACGCGGCGAGCACCGAGCTCGAACCCGCCCTGTGGGACAGCCCGCTGCGGACCGACCTGGAGGGCATCGGCCACCACTTCGTCCAGAACCCGGAGATCGGTGCGGCCACCGGTGTCCAACGCCTCGGCGACGGCCGCTGGTTGGCCGCGGCGGAGCCGGTGCGCCGCGGCGGCGGCTCGGCGATGGTGGTGGTACCCGCGCGGTAGGCCGCGGTGGCCGGCGGCCGGGTCAGTCCTCGATTCCGGAACGTTCGATGCCCGCCACGATGTGCCGCTGGAGCAGCAGGAAGACCAGCAGCAGCGGCAGCATCGACACGGCCGCCGCCACGAACAGCTCGTGGATGTTGACCACTTGGGCGGTGGTGAAGGTGGACAGCGCGACCTGGACCGTCCAGGCGGACTGGTCCTGCCCGATGACCAGCGGCCACAGGAAGGCGTTCCAGGCGCCGATGAAGACGATCACGGAGACCGCGGCGAAGACCGGGCGCGAGTTGGGCACCACGATCCGCCAGTACGTGCGCCAGTAGCCCAGCCCGTCGACCTTCGCCGCGTCCTCCAACTCGGCCGGGAAGCCCAGGAAATACTGCCGGAAGATGAAGCACGCGAAGGCCGAGAAGATGGTCGGGATGATCAGCCCCCGCAGGGTGGAGATCCAGCCGAGCGAGGAGACCAGCACGAAGCTCGGCACGAAGGTGACCGCCGCGGGCACCATCAGCGTGCCGAGGATCGCGTAGAAGACCTGGTCGGACCAGCGGTACGGGATGCGGGCCAGCCCGTAGCCGGCCAGCGAGGCCAGCACCACCGTGCCGACCGTCGTGGCCACCGCGATCATCGCCGAGTTGAGCAGCGAGCGGGCCATCGGTACCGCCGGGTCGTCGAACAGCTCGGTGACGTTGGACCACTGGAGGTGGGACGGGAAGAAGGTCCAGTCCGGCGAGGTGATGTCCGCCTCGGTGGACAGGCCGTTGCGCACCAGCAGGTAGAAGGGGATCAGGAACAGCAGGGCGAGCACGACGAGCAGCACCAGACGCACCGCGCGCCCGAACGCCAGCAGGGCCTTGTCCATGTCAGTCCTCCCTCCGAGCCAGCCCGAACCACCGCGCCTGCCCGACCGTGACCACCGCGATGATCAGCGCGAGGAGGACGGCCCCGGCGCTGCCCTCGCCCAGGTTCTGCCCGCGCCCCAGCGCGGTGTTGTACAGGTAGACCAACGGCGGCCGCGCGTAGGGCGGGTAGCCGCGCGAGTCGCTGAGCAGGTTGTAGAACTCGTCGAAGGCCTGGAAGGCGTTGATGACCAGCAGCAGCGCCACCGCCACCGAGGTGGCCCGCAGTTGCGGGAAGGTGATGTGGCGGAAGACCTGCCAGCCGGGCCGCGCGCCGTCCACCGCCGCGGCCTCGTACAGCTGCGGCGGGATGCGCTGCAGCCCGGCCAGGAAGAGGATCATGTAGAAGCCGGCCTGCAGCCACAGCCGTACGGTCACGATCACCAGCCAATACCACGGCGGGTGGGTGGTGGACAGCCATGCCGTCTGGTCCGCGCCGAACCAGCCGAGCACGGTGTTCGCCAGGCCGAAGCGCACCCCGTTGAAGATCGACAGCTTCCAGATCAGCGCGGCCACCACGTAGGAGCAGGCGGCCGGCAGGAAGAACACCGAGCGGAAGAACGCCTGGGCGTACCGCAGCCGGTTGACCATCAGCGCCAGGCCCAGCGAGAGCGCGAACGTGGCGGGCACGATGAACAGCGCGAAGACCCCGAAGGTCTCCAGGCTGTCGGTGAACGCCCGGTCCCCGAGCATCGACGCGTAGTTGTCCAGGCCCACGAAGTGGTGCGGGGACACCGTGTTGTGCGCGTCGAAGAAGCTCAGGTACACGCTCCACAGCAGCGGTACGTAGGTGAACATGGCGAGCCCGGCGGCGAAGGGGCCGACGAAGACCCAGAACCACAGCGTGCGGTGTCTCACGAGGCCTTCTGTACCCGCTGCAGCTCGGCACCGGTCTTGCGGACCACCGCTTTGAGCTCCGTGTCGGGGTTCGCGCCGTCCTTGATGATGCGGCTGAGCGCGTCCTGATACGCGGTCTGGCTGGCCGGTGTCCACAGCAGCGGCTGGGCGTAGCCGTGGTCGGTGGCGAAGGAGACGGCGTCGGCCGCCGCGCCCTCGCGCAGCTTGGCCGCCTTCTTCGCCAGGGATATGCGAGCCGGGATGTGGAAGCCGTAGGAGAGCGCGAAGTCCTCCTGGTAGTCGGTCTTGTCGACCCACAGCCACTTGATGTACGCCTTGGCCTCGGCCTGGTGCTTGCTGCGGGAGTTGACGGCCGCGCCGTAGGCGCCGACCGGGACGGTGGGCTTGCCCGCCGGCCCGTCCGCGGGGAAGGGCAGCACCCCGAAGTCGTCGCCCAGCGCCTTCTTTACCGCCGGCAGCGCCCACAGCCCGGACCACTGGAGCGCGGTGAGCCCCTGGACGAACGCCGACGGGTCGGACCAGTCGGTGGGCGCGCCGAGCAGCAGCGACTTGTCGGCGTAGAGCTGGTGGAACTTGCCGAGCGTACGGGCGGCGGCCGGATCGTCGAAGCCGACCTGGCCCTTCTCGGTGACCAGGCTCAACCCGGCGGCGTACAACGGCGTTCCGCCGAGGACGCCCGCCCCGCCGTCGTTGCCCAGGAACAACCCCTTGACCTTCTTGGTGGTCAACGCCGCGGCCGCGTCGATCAGTTCGTCCAGCGTCGTCGGCGGCTGGATGTTCGCGGCGCTGAGCAGGCTCTTGCGGTAGTAGAGCAGCTGCATGTCGATGACCTGGGGTATGCCCCAGATCTTCCCGTCGTAGGTCTTCGGCTGCAGCACGGCCGGGTTGAAGTCGTCCTGCACGGCGGACAGCAGGTCGGTGACGTCGACGACCTGGCCGCCCTGGATCTGGTCCAGCGTCGGGCTGCCCTCGAAGACGTCGGGCCCCGAGGAGGTCAGCAGCGCGGCGGCGGTCTGCTGGTCGTAGTCGCCGGGCCGCCACTGCACCTTGACGTCCGCCGCGCTGTAGGCGGCGGCGTAGCGGCGCACCGCCTGCTCGGTGCCGGCCTCGCCGTACTGGTGGTACCACTGCTGGAGGGTGACCCTGCCCGCCCCGCCGTCCTTGCCGCCCCCGTCGTCGTCCCGCCCGTTGTTCGACCCGCACGCGGCGGCCAGCGCGCCGGTGAGGGCCAGGCTGCCCCCGGTGCCGAGCAGTTGTCTGCGACTGAGCGTCATGGTTTCTCCCCCGAAGTCGGAGCGGTTCCCGGCGATCTTCCCGGCGTTCAACGACCACAACCATGCAGGCGGATTACGACAGAGTTGTTACGCGAACGTGGCGGCACTCTGGGTGGCGGAACGGGTCCGCTCAGTACCCGGCGGGCCCGACCCCGTCGGGGCCGAGCACGTACAGCGCGGGGACGTTGATCACGACCGCCTCCTGGGTGCTGCGGGCGATGACGACCACGGCCTCGGTGTGCGGATCCGGGTTCTCCTCGCGGTGCGGCACGAAGGGTGGGACGAAGACGTAGTCACCGGGGGAGGTGCGCAGCCGCAGCTCCTTCGGGGTGTCGCCAGAGCCGTCGAGGAAGACGAACTCGGGGTGCCCGCTCACCACGTAGATGGCGGTCTCGGACTCGCCGTGGTGGTGCTCGGCGGAGGAGGTGGCGGCCGGCACGTGGGTCTGGCCCATCCACAGCTTCTCCGAGCCGGCCGTCCGGCCGCTGACGGCGGCGAACCTGCGCATGCCGCCGGTCTGCGCCGTGTCGCCGTCCAGGTCGCCGGCCCGGATGTGGTGCAGGCGGGACCGCGGCGAGGCCGCGGGAGAGGCCGGGGCGTTGTGCAGGTGCGGGTGGAAGCCCTCGCCGGGTGTCGTCAGCGGCTCACTCATGGCCGGACGCTAGGCGCGGGCCGAAATCCATGTCAAGAGGGCCGTGCGGCCCCGCCGCGGGCCGGTGCCCGGCGTCCGAGGACGATCCGGGCGCCGGGCACCGCGGCGGGGCCGACAGCCGCGGGCAGGCCGTCCTGCCCGCGGTCAGCCGACGATGGCGACCGGGCCGTCCCAGGCGTCGCGGTCCACCGTGATGGTGTAACCCTTGCGGCTTTCCTTGCTGTTGACGGTGTACTGGTGGCCGCGGCTGTGGTCGGTGTACAGCTTGGGGTCCCACGGCCAGTCCGTCGTGCTGGCCTTGCCGTCGAGCAGCGAATACCAGAGGTTGCCCGGCAGGTCGGTCTTGTTCGCCGCCGTGGCGATCGCCTTGGCACTGGAGGCGGCGAAACCGTAGTAGCCGGCCCGGTAGGTCTTGGCGCGCAGCGTCTTGGTGAACGAGCGCACATACGCCAGCACCGCGTTGTTGCACGAGGTGTTCGTGACGGAGTACGACTCCATGTCCAGGTAGATCGGCGAGCCGGCCTTCATCCCGAGAGCCGCGGCCTTGGCGACCGCGTCCTTGCCGTCGGTGGCGCCGAGCGAGGTGGCCGTGGCGGCGGTGAACTTCTCCGGGCTGGAACCGGTCTGGCAGGGCGGCTGGGCCCCGACGTAGATCGGGATGAGCTTCCAGCCCTGCGCGTTGACCGTCTTCACCCACGAAGCGGTCAGGTTCTTCTGCGCGCAGCCGCGGTTCTTACCCCCGACGTAGACCGCGGCGCCGCCGTAGTAGCCGTCGGCCCGCCACGCCTTCATGGCGGTCGACGAAGGCGCCGTGCAGGCGTCGAACGCCCGGCCCGTGAAGGTCTTCTGCGCGGGCCAGGTGGTCGCGGCCATGGACGACTGCGCCATGACGACACCCCCTGCCACCACTGCGGCCCCCGCCGTGGACCACGCGATGTACCTGCCCTTCTTGGACAAGCGGTGCTTGGACAATCCCCACCCTCATTCCTTCGGCGGCCTCGCCGCCGACGTTCTTGACGCCCGGCCACACCGGGCGCCCCGATCGTAGAGCGCGCCGGCCACTTCGCCGTCATCGGGGACGAAGCAGGCCTGCGCTGCTTACTGTTGAAGCCATGACGATGGGGGACGAACTGCTGCTGCTCGCGATCGAGCCGCGCGGGCGGCGGATACGGGGCGGGGGCCGGCTCCGGTTCGCCCTGCGGGCTGCGGAGTTGGCGGAACTGGCGATGGCGGGGAGGATCGCGCTGGGTGAGCGGCGGATCGACGTGCTGGATCCGTCGCACGTGGCGGACGGGCGGCTGAACAACGTGCTGCACGCTCTGGGCGCGGAGACGCCCGCGCCCACGGTGACGGAGTGGCTGCGAGGGACTCGGTCCTCCCTGGTCACCGAATACGTCTCCCGGCTGCAGGACCAGAAGGCGGTACGGGTCCGCCGCTGGCGCGACCGGGGCGGCCGCACCCGGAACGACATCCGCTCGCTCGACGTGCCGCGCCGCCGAGCGCTCGTGGCGCGGCTCGACGCCGTGATACGACCCGGCGCCGGCGCGGCGCCGGCGGCCGGGCGCGACCTCGTCCTCGCCGCCCTCGTGCAGGCGGCAGGCCTGGCCGGTGCCGTCTACCCCGGGCCGCGCGGCTTTCCCGCCCGCCGTCGCCTGGCCGGGTTCGTCGCCGCCGACGGTGTCGCCGCCGGCGGGGTCGCCGCCGCGACCGCGCAGGCGGCCGTGGCGGCCGACCAGGACCTCGCAGAACGGCTCGCGATCGGCGCCGACCTGCTCAGCCGCGGCCTCCACGGCCAGCTCAGCAAGCTCTACGCCGACATCACCACCGGCGGGCACGGCCTCGGCCACGACCTCGACCCGGGCAGCTGGTCCGGCGGGCACCACACATCCGGCACCGGCGGCCACCACGCGGGGGGCCACGGTGGCGGCCACCACGGCGGCGGCCACGACGGCTGGTGACCGTACGTGCCCGCGCGCCGCGGCGTCCCGTGCCGGGCGCCGTCGGCCGCGGCGGGAACGTACCGGCCCGTGCTGCCGGGCTCAGGTGGTGGCCAGCAGCAGATCCTCGCCGCTCGACGGGCGCAGGCCGTCCGTGCGGTCGGCGAAGTAGCGCTCGGCGAGCAGGGACCCCGGCACGTGGCGGACCTCCGCGAAGCCGGCCTCGCGGGCCAGCTCCAGCATCCTCTGCGGGGCGTAGAGGCTGAGGAAGGGTGTTCCGGAGGCCCGGGCGTTCTTCTCGCTGGCCCGCAGCCCCGGCTGGTCGGCGGGGTCGACGAGTTCGGTGGGCAGGATGAACGTCATGGCGAGCGTCGAGCCGGCGGCGAACCCGGCGATCTCCCGCAGGGTGGCCACCGTGGCGTCCTCGGTGAGGTACATGCTCACGCCGGTGGACACGATGACCGCGGGCCGGCCGGGATCGAAGCCGGCGGCGGCCAGCTGCTCCCGCCACTGCGCGTTCGCCTCGAAGTCGACGGGCACCAGGTGCAGCCATTCCGGGACGCCGTAACCGAGTTCGACCAGGCGGCGACGTTTCCAGGCCTGCGGGCCCGGCTGGTCCACCTCGAACATCCGGAGCCGGGAGGCGATGTCCGGCCTGCGCTGGGCGAAGGTGTCCAGACCGGCTCCCAGGACGACGTACTGCTTGACGCCACGGTCGGCCTGCACGGCGACCAGGTCCTCGATGAAACGGGCGCGGGCCACCATGGCGCCGCGGAATCCGCTGGTCAGGTGCGGGTCCATGTCCGGGCGTTCGCGCCACTCGTCACCCGGTGCGACCAGCCGCAGGCCGACCTCGTCCTCGATGACGTGCGGAGGCGGGTCGACCTGGACGTGCATCGCCCGCCACAGCGCGGTCCGTACGGCGCTGCTCTCCGGTGCCTCGATCTGCTGGTCCGCCATGGCGGTTCCCCCTTCGCTCGCGGTCAGTTCCTCGCGGGAGCCTGCCACGCTCCACAGGCGCCCGTCGGGGTCGCGTACGGTCATCTCCCGGGTCCCGTAGTGCGTGTCAGCGAGGCTAGCAAGGTGGCTCGGCAGCCTGGACGGGCCCGGTCGACGTCCTACGTGTGAACCCGCCGTCAGCGTGAAGGTGACGGCGGACGGGCGGACGGGCGGTGGGTGAGCCAGGACTGCCCGATTGCGGCCTTGTGGGCCGTCCCGGCCCGTTCGCATACTGGCCGCATCGTGACCGCGCGGCTCTCGCGCCGCCCCCGGGCGCAGCCGGCACGGCGACGTCCCGTCCCCCAGGAGGCTCCCGTTGAGCATCGGACACCGCTTCGCCGCCCGGACCGCCGCCCGCCGCCTCGGCCTGGCCGTGGTCGCCCTCGCCGCCTTCGCGGCCCCCACGGCCGTCGCGAGCCCGCCGGCAGCGGCAGCCGCCGCGGCCGGCCCGCTGCGGCCGCTGGTCTCGGCCGGGGACACGATCTACGCCAACAACGGCACGTCCTGCCGTGCCGAGGTCAACGCCCGCAACGCGAGCACCTACTCCATCATCCTGCCCGGTCACTGCACCCAGGGGACCACCGCCTGGTACACGAACGCCTCGCACACCACCTCCATCGGCCCCACCGTCGCCACGTCCTTCCCGGGCAACGACTACGGCCTGATCCGCTACGACAACCCGGCGGTGCCGCATCCCGGGGGCGGCTACACGTCCGGCAACCCCTACGTCGGCGAGCGGGTCTGCCGCAAGTCCGCAGTCAGCGGCCTGCACTGCGGGGCGGTCACCGCCCTGAACGCCACCGTCAACTACGGCGGCGGCCAGGTCGTGAGCGGCCTGATCGCCACCAGCGTCTGCTCCGAGCCGGGCGACACCGGCGGCCTGCTCTACGCGGGCACCACGGCGCTTGGCATGTTCTCCGGCGGTTCGGGCAACTGCACGTCCGGCGGGACCAGTTACTACCAGCCGATCGCCGAGGCCCTGGCTGCCTACGGTCTGTCGCTGTACTGACCGCACCGGCGCCGGATCACAGCCAGCCGCTGCGGGCCGCGATGACGCCTGCCTGGAAGCGGTTGGCCGCGCCCAGCAGGTCGAGCAGGCGGCTCATCCGCCGCCGCATGGTGCGTATCGACAGGCCCAACTGACGGGCTATCGCCTCGTCCTTGAGCCCGCTGACCAGCAGGATCAGCAGCTGGCGGTCCTCCTCGTCGAGCGGGTCCGCGGCGGGGGCGTCCAGCGGGGTGGCCTGCCGCCAGCACATCTCCCAGTAGTCGATGAGCGCGTCGAGCAGGGTGGAGGGGCGGATGACCGCGGCCCGCACGTCGGTGAGGTCGAGGGAGAGCGGCATCAGGGCCAGCCGGCGGTCGGCGATGGCGATTTTGACCCGCAGCCCCGGCAGTACCCGTGCCTGCTCGCCGTGGCCGATGAGTTCGCGGATGTCGCCGAGGACGCCCGGCCACTGCAACGCCTCCGGGGCGTAGATCGAGCGGTACTCCACGCCCCGCGCGAGTGCGGCGGTCTCCACCGGGTTGGAGGTGGTCAGCGCGTAGGGCGGCCGGTCGAGGGCGATCACCTCCTTGCGGGCCTCCTGCTGCAGACGGACGAACCAACGGCCGAGCGCCTCGCTGCCGGTGGTGATCTCGACGTCGTCGGTGGCCCCCTCCTGGGCCGCGTTGAAGAGCAGGGACAGTTCGGTCGCCGCGCTCCTGACTCGGTCGAGCTCGACCGTCCTGGCCCTGATCAGCGCCTCCATCGCCGCCCGCGGCTCGATCGCGGCATAGCGGCGGCGGGATCCGGCGAGCCGGCCGACCAGCCCGTGGTCGCGCAGCCGGTCCAGCGCGCGCCCGATCCGCTCGGCGGAATGGCCCAGTTCGGCAGCGAGTTCGACCGGGCGCGCGGTGTGCCGGGCGAGGACCGCGCGGTAGACGCACTCGTCGAACGGATCGATACCCGCGGCCGTCAGTTCGGTGATCACCGACCGAATTCTGGCCCACGCGTGCCACTGGCATCAATGGGCCACGGTGAAACGTTGCCCCGGTCCGTTCGCGCCGCGTAGGACTGCTGCCCATGGCACTCACTCGTCGAACATCGCTCAACGCCGGCTTGGCGGCCGTCGTCGTCGGAGGGCTCCTGGCCTGGACTCCGGCCGCCGAGGGCTCGGTTCCTGCGGGACCCCGGCAGCGGGTGATCGTGGAGCTCTCCGGGGCCGCCGCGGTCGGCGCGGCACCCGGAGGCCGGGTACGGGCGGCCGACGCCCCGGCGGTCGCCGCGGAGCGCAGGTCGGTGGCGTCGCGGCAGCAGGACTTCCTCGGTGCGGCCGAGCAGGCCGGCGTGCACCCCGGTTCCGTGCACGCCTTCAACCTCCTCGTCAACGCGGTGGCGATGACGGTGCCGGCCGGCGAAGTGGGCCGGCTGTCCGCGCTGCCGGGGGTCTCCGCGGTGGTGCCGGACGCCCCGGTGAAGGCGCAGACCGATGTCAGCGTTCCGCTCATCGGCGCGCCCGACGTGTGGAAGGGCAAGGACGCGGCGGGGAAGGCCGCCGGGGGAGCGGGCGTGACGGTCGCCGTCATCGACTCCGGCGTCGACTACACCCATCCGGACCTCGGCGGTGGATTCGGCCCCGGGCACAAGGTCGTGGCGGGCTACGACTTCGTCAACGGCGACGACGACCCGATGGACGACAACGGCCACGGCACCCACGTCGCGGGCATCATCGCGGGCAAGGCGGCGGAGAAGGGCGGGATCACCGGCGTCGCCCCGGACGCGACCATCGTCGCCTACAAGGTCATGGCCGCCGACGGCACGGGCTGGGAATCCGACATCATCGCGGGTGTCGAGGCGGCCGCCGACCCGGCGAATCCGCACCGCGCCGACGTCATCAACATGAGCCTGGGCGGCGTCGGCGACGGCACCGACCCGCTGGGCCTGGCCGCGACCGCCGCCACCCGGGCGGGTGTTGTGGTGGTGGCCGCGGCAGGCAACGCCGGTCCCGGCCCGAACACCGTCATCACCCCGGCGGACGCCGACGGGGTCATCGCGGTCGGCGCCTCGACGACCAACGTCGTGCTGCCCACAGCCTATCTGGCCGGTCCCCGCCCCGAACTGCTGCAGACCACCCGGCTGCCGCTGTCCGCCAACCCGCCGCTGGGACCCGTCACGCGTCCGCTGGTGGACCTCGGGGACGGCACGGACTGGTCCGAGGCGGGCGACCTGCGTGGCAAGATCGCGCTGGTCCGGGCGGCCCCCACGGTCGACCTCGCCCGGGAGGCGGAGCAGCGGGGCGTCTTCGCCCTGCTCGTCGGCCCGGCGGCCGGCGCCGGCGGCGGCCCGCAGTTCTCCGCTGCCGGAAACGCAGCCGGAAGCCCTGCCGCAACCGCAGCCGGAAGCGCCGCCGAAAGCACCGCCGGGACCGGGGTCGCGCCGGTGGCCGCGGACGCCCCCGGGATCGACGCCTCCGGCGACTCGCAGCGCATGGACAGAATCGTCCTCATGAGCGTGGACGACGGCCAGTACGCGCAGTTGAGCGCCCGGCTGAAGAGCGGCCCTGCCTCCGTCACCGTCCGGGGCACCGACGCCACCGACCAGATCGCGTCCTTCTCCTCCCGCGGCCCCTCGCCGCGGCTCGAACTCAAGCCCGACCTGGTGGCGCCCGGCGTGGAGATCCGCTCCACCGTGCCGAAGAGCCTCTGGGCGCCCGGCCAGTACCGGATGTCCGGTACGTCGATGGCCGCGCCGCACGTCGCGGGCGCCGCGGTGCTGCTGCGCCAGCTCCACCCCGGGGAGTCGCCCGACGAGGTGAAGGCCGCGCTGGTCGGTACCGCGAAGCCGCTGGCCGGCAGCACGCCGACTACGCAGGGCGCCGGCCGGCTCGACGTGTCCGCGGCCGCCGACACCGTACTCACCGCGGCGCCCGCGTCCGTCTCGTTCGGTCTCGCGGACCTCTCCCGGCAGACCGTCGGCGGCAGCAGGACCGTGACGCTGCACAACTCCGGGACGCGGCGGCTGTCCGCGGCCCTGACCGCCGACGGCTCCGCCACGGTCAGCCCCCGGCACCTGGCCATCGCCGCCGGCGGAACCGCCACCGCCACCGTGACGCTGAAGGCGCCGCGGCCGGCCGGCGCCGTCGAGGTCACCGGGCGTGTCACCGTCACCCCCGACCGCGGCCCGGCCCTCACCGTCCCCTGCCTGCTGGTCGCGCGACCGCTGCTCGTGCAGGCCACCCCGGATCCCGGCGACGGCCACACCACGGTCTTCGTCGGCAGCCCGGTGCCGCTCGGCGGGCGGCCCACCATCACCGTCACCCCGCCGCACGGCAAGGCCACCACCGTCACGGCGGTGAGCGACAGCGCCACCTCCTACGAGGCCGCGGTGACCGTCAAGGACGCCGGGGCGTACCAGGTCTCGGTCAGCGGCGTCGCGACCACCCGGCAGCGCCTCGTCGGCTCCGCCGGCTTCGAGGTCACCCCGGCGGACAGCCGCGGCGACCGGTGGCAGCCGGTCGGCCCCAACTCCGACGCCGGCGAGATCACCATCGCCCCCAGCGACCCCAGGCAGGCCGTCCTCACCCAGACCGGCAAGGTCGGGCCGTGGCTGACCACCGACAGCGGCGCCACCTGGACCCAGCTCAACCGCCTCCCGGTCGCCGGCGGCGGCGGCAGCGTCGTCATCGACGCCAAGCAGCCGGACCGCTGGTGGTACGCCGTCAGCGGCGACCAGTTGAGGGCGGGCACGATCCTGCGCACCCAGGACCGCGGCCGCACCTGGAAGACCCTCGACGTCCCGAACAGCCGCATCACCGCGCTGGTCGCCGACGAGCGGACGCGCTCCCTGACCGCCGTCACCGACGACGGGCTGCTCGTCAGCACGAACGCGGGCGACACCTGGACGGCGTACCCCACCGGCGTCCCCGGTGACATCAGGTGGGCGGCGGTCGGCGGCGACGACCTGTACCTGGCGACCCAGGACGGCGTCTGGATCCGGCCCGGCGTCGTCTCCGGCACCCCGGGAACCCCCCGGCAGATCTACAGCGCCCCCGGCGACATCAGGGGCGTGGTCGCGGACGGATCCCTCGTCGCCGCCTACGACCTGGAGACCGGCGTGGTCGGCTCGCACGACCACGGGGGCACCTGGTCCACCCTGCTCGCACAGCCCTGGATCGGCGACGGCCTCAGGATCTCCGGCGGCGACGTCTTCCTCGCGGCGGCCGGCACCAGCTGGCTCGGCCGCGACGAGGGCCGCAACTGGTCGCAGCTCCCCGACCCGGCGGCCAGCGCGATACCGCTGGACTACGACCGCTGGGCGGACGGCACGTTCACGATCGCCGAGCAGACCGCCGGCGTCTACCGGGGCACCACGCCCGGCGCGGGCTACCGGCGCATCGGAGTCCAGGGCGGAACGGTCTACGACCTCGCCGTCACCGGGAACACCCTGCTGGCGGGCACGCCCTACGGCGTCCAGCGCGCCCGGCTGCCGCTCGACTCCCCGGAGTGGGGCCCCTCGGGCAACGAGGGCCGGTTCGGCGAGACCGTCAGCCTGCTGGCCGTCTCGCCACGCAACCCCAAGGTGGTGTGGAAGGTCCGCCAGGGCTCGGGCGACGGCACGTTCTACATCTACCGCAGCGACGACGGCGGTACGACCTGGCAGCAGAAGTCGTCCTTCCAGGAGAACCCGACGTCGCTGACCGTCGACCCCGCCGACCCGGACCGGGTGCTCGTCGGCTACACCACCCTCGACGACGCGGGCCTCTACGCGACCACCGACAACGGCGCCACCTGGAAGGCACTCCACCACGACACCTTCTTCAGCGCCGTGGCCGGCGACCCGCACGACCCGCTGCGCCTGTGGCTGGGCGGCACCGACGGCCTCTACCGGTCCGACGACGGCGGAGCGACGGTCACCGAGGTCGCGGACGGCGCGGTCTCGGCGCTCACCCTGGACGGCAGCCGGCTGCTCGTCGGCGGTGACGGCGTCCGGGTGAGCACCGACGGCGGCCGGTCGTTCAGGACCGCGGACACCGGCGGCCTCCCGACCCAGGTCTCGGACATCATCCGGGTCGGCGGCACCCTCTACGCGGCGACCACGTCGTCCGAGGTGAACGGCCTGCTCAGGGGCGGCCGTGGCGTGCTCCGCAGTACCGACAACGGCCTGACCTGGGCCAACATCTCGAACGGGCTGCAGAATCTGAACGCGGGCGCGCTCGCCGCAAGCCCGGACGGCGGCTACCTCTACGTCGGCACCGTCGCCGGCGGCGTGCACCGCCTGAAACTGCGGCACTGACGCCCAGCCGGCAGCGGCGGGAGGGGACGGCTCGCCGCGAGCCGTCCCCTCCCGCCCCTGCCGTGTTGTGGCGTCCGACCGATCCGCCCGGACACAGCGGAGGTTCGCCGACGCGGTGTCAGAGGACGTCGTACGTCAGGTGGGTCGCCGTCGAGGTCACGGCGACCGTCCGCTGCACCAGGGTGCGCGGGGCTCGGCCGGTGAAGAGAGGTGTGCCGGCGCCGAGCACCACGGGGGCCAGATGCAGGGTCAGCGCGTCGACCAGCCCCGCGTCGAGCGCCGAGCCGACGGTCGCGCGGCCGCCCATCAGGACGACGTCCAGGTCCCTGCCGCTGTCCGCCGACGCCGCCTCGGCGCGCTCGCGCGCGGCGGCGACCGCGTCGGGCAGGCCGGTGGTGACGAACGTCCAGTCGAGGTCGGTGAGCCGCACCGCCCGCGGCGCCGAACTCGTCACGACGACGAACGCGGGCCTGCCGACCTCCGTGGCGCCGTAGCCGGTCTCGTCGTCCCAGCCGTTCGGCCCGTCGACCAGGTCGAAGAGCCGGCGCCCGAGGACGACGGCGCCCGAGCGGGCGGTCGCCTCGCGCAGCACCCGGCGGTCGTCGGGGTCGTCGGAGAACGCCCAGGCGTGCAGGGCCCTGCCGCCGGTGCCCAGACCGCTCCGCGGGCCCGGGTCCGGCCCGGTGACGAAGCCGTCGAGGGACATCGTGATGTCAGCGATGATTCTGGTCATGACGGGTGGACCCGATCCGCCGCCCGAACTCATCGGTCCCGCACGGAAGGGGTCCGGGTCAGGGGCGGTCGGGGTGGGAGACCGTGTCGAGGAAGAAGTCGTCGATGCCCTGGACCGCGCGGTTGAAGTCGTCGAGATTGACGGGCTTGGTGACGTAGGCGTTGGCGTGCTCGCGGTACGCGCCGGTGATGTCGTCGGGCGCCGCGGAGGTGGTGAGCACCACGACCGGGACGGTGACCAGGAGCGGGTCGCTCTTGAGGACGGCCAGCAGCTCGCGGCCGTTCATCCGCGGCATGTTCAGGTCCAGGACGAGCAGGTCGGGGCGCGGGCTGGCCGCGTCGCGCAGGTGCGCGAGCGCGGTGATGCCGTCGGTGGCGCGGTGCACGGCGCGGGCCATGCCGCGTTCGAGCAGCGCCTCCTCGATCAGCAGCGCGTCGGCGTCGTCGTCCTCGACCAGCAGGACGGTGTAGGAGCGTGCGGGCACGGTCGCTTCCATGGGGCCTCCTCGCGGTGGGTGGTGCTCGGGGGTACGGGAGAAAACAAGGCCGGGCCAGCGCTTGCGGGCGCCCTGCCGGGTGATGTTCCAGGCGGCGCCCAGCTGGGCGTAGTTGGCGCCGGCGGCGGCGGCGTCCCGGGCGGCCTGGAGCACCTGGGACTGGAGCGCGTCGTTCAGCAGGGCCAGGGCGGCCAGCCGTTCCAGGGTCCTCGCCAGTCCGGGAGGGGGTCCGTCCGTGCCGGCCGGGGCGGACGCAGGAGTGGCGGCCAGTTCGCGGACCAGGTCGTCCAGGGCGTCGTGTGCCCGTCGCAGCGACTCCTCCCGCGTTCGGGAGGGTTCATCGGTGGCCATGGGGCTCACTGTACGCACCCGGCCACCCGCGGGCGACAACCAGGGTTGTCGCGCGGGGTAGGCTTTCGCCGCCGTGCACCAGTGCGGTGCGTATCGTGCGGTGTTCGTCCACGGGAGCTCGCGGCTTCCGGCGACTTGGAGGCAGTGGTGTCCAGCCGGCCGCAGTTGCAGGCCCCCGTCCCCGGCATAGCCGAGGGCGGCCATCCGGCTGCCCCCGGGGAGCGGACACCCCCCGGCGGGCCGGCTCCGGCCCGGGGCCCGGCTGCCGGGAGCCCGGCACGGCACACCGTTCCGTCCGGGCCGGCCGGCACCGGCCGGTGGACCACGTCACGCTGGCTGACCGTCGGCGTCTGCGGCGCGCTCGTGGTCCTGGTGGTGCTCTCGGCCCTGGTCGTGGGGTTCTTCCGCCACTCCGGCGCCGTCACCGACCAGCTGGTCGACCGCGGCAGCCCGGCATTGACCGAGGCCGTACGCCTGGAGGCGGCGCTGGTCGACCAGGAGACCGGCACGCGCGGCTACGCCCTCTCCGGGCAGACCCAGTTCCTCCAGCCCTACACCGAGGGCCTGGCCCGCGAGAAGGACGCGGAGGCGCAACTGCGCGTCCTGGCCGCCGGTGACCGGTCCGCGTCGGCCGACCTGGACCTGGTCCTGGCCCGCGCCACCCGCTGGCGGACCGACGTGGCGGCCCCCATCGCCGGCAGCCCGCCGGGCCGGCCCGTGGCCCCCTCGCTCTCCCGACCCGACGAGGGCAAGGCGGAGTTCGACTCCGTCCGCGCCGCCCTGCGGGCCCAGCAGCAGCACCTGGAGCAGCGCAGCGACGACGCGCGTGCCGACCTGAAGCACACCCGCCAGGTCCGCAACGCCATCTTCTCGGCGATCGCCCTGGCCGTCCTCGCCCTCGCGGTGCTGGTCTTCTTCGCCCTGCGCCGCGGTGTCAACGCGCCGCTGGACCGGCTGGCGCGGCAGGCGCGGGCGGTGGCCGGCGGCGACTTCGAGCAGCCCATCGACAGCGGCGGCCCCGCCGACATGCGCGCGCTGGCCCGCGACGTGGAGGCCATGCGCGGCCGGCTGGTACGGGAGCTGGCCACCAGCAAGGCCGCCCGCGAGGCGATCGACGCCCACGCCGCCGACCTGGCCCGATCCAACGCCGAACTGGAGCAGTTCGCCTACGTCGCCTCGCACGACCTGCAGGAGCCGCTGCGCAAGGTCGCGAGCTTCTGCCAGCTGCTCCAGCGCCGCTACGCCGACCGGCTCGACGAGCGGGCCGGGCAGTACATCGACTACGCCGTCGACGGCGCGGTCCGCATGCAGACCCTGATCAACGACCTGCTCGCCTTCTCCCGCGTCGGCCGGCTCCACAACGACCACGCCCTGGTCGAACTCGACCGCCTGTGGGACTCCACGACAGCCGCGTTGAGCGTCGCCGTCACCGAGACGGACGCGGTCCTGTCCCACGACCCGCTCCCCGCCGTGGTCGGCGACAGGACCCAACTCGGCATGCTGCTGCAGAACCTGATCAGCAACGCCCTCAAGTTCCGCTCGGGCGACCGGGCTCCGCGCATCCATCTGTCCTGCGAGCGGGACGGCGGCCTGTGGCGCTTCGCGTGCACCGACAACGGCATCGGCATCGAGCCCGAGTTCGCCGAGCGGGTCTTCGTGATCTTCCAGCGGCTGCACAACCGCGACACGTATCCGGGCAACGGCATCGGGCTGGCGATGTGCAAGAAGGTCGTCGAATTCCACGGCGGCGCCATCGCCGTCGACCCGGACCACACCGGCGGCACCCGGATCGTCTTCACCCTCTCCGCCGAACTGCCCCCGGCCGCCGAACTGCCCCCGGCCGCCGAACTGCCCCCGGCCGCCGAGCCGCCCGCCGGCCCCGGAGCCGGCGGCCGGCAGGACGGGGCGGACCCGCTCGCGGCCGGCGAGGAGGGGTCAGGACCGGCGCGCTGATCGCGGGTCCAGGTTTCAGGCCGTGGCGGGTGCGGGCCGCGCGGCGACGGCGTCATCCTGAGGCGTGGGGACGGCCAGCGCGATCACGGCGCCGAGCATCGCCGCGCCCGCGCACACCCCGAACAGCACCTGGTAGGCGGTCAGCGACGGCAGGGCGGTCCCGGCCAGGACGATGACCTGGGAGGCGAACAACGTGCCGCCGACCGCGCTGGCCAGCGAGTTGCCGACCGACCGGAACAGCGCGTTGAGCCCGTTGGCGGCGGCCAGCGACGAGCGCGGAGCCCCGAGCCCGATCAGCGCCGGCACGGCGGCGTAGGCGACACCGGTGCCCGCGCCGGCGACACCGGCGGATCATCGCCACCTCGGAGACCCTGAGCTTTCCCTCGTCCTGGCAACTGCCCGAGCAGGAGCAGCGGTTCGCCCAGCTGCTGCGCGGCCGCGGCGGATCCGGGGGTCCCGCGGACCTCACCACGCGGCTGCTCGCGGTCCGCGCGGTCGCGGCCTTCCGCGTCTGGCTGGACGAGATGATCAAAGCGGGCGCCGGAGCCGGATCCGACGCCCGTGCCCGCCGCCTGCTCGACCAGGTCTTCGACGCCGCCCCGTGGCTGGTGTCCGCGCCGCCCGCCGAGCAGGCCGCGCCTACGTTCTAGGCGGTGCGTGCCGGAGGCCGCCGGCCGGACGGGAGGTGTCAGGCGCCGCGGGCCGGGCGGGAGGTGCCGGACAGGGCCCGGCGGGGTGCCTTCGCGCCGCAGAGGCGCAGGGTGCTCTCCAGGCAGAGCTCCTCGGCCTGCCCGGTGGTCACGCGCCCGGCGGTGACCTCCGCCACGGCGGTGTGCATCAGCCCGAGGACGGCGGCGGCGAGCCAGGCCGCCGAGAGCGCCGGGTCGAAGTCGCCTGTCTGCTGGCCTCGCCTGATGAGCCGTTCGAGCCGCGGGGGCACGATGTCGTGCGGGTCGCTCGCGGGCCGGGGGAGCCGGGCCGCGGTGGCGTTCAGCAGCACGGGGTAGCGGCCGAGGAACCGCCAGCCGGCGTCGAGGAAGCCGGCCAGCGCCTCGGCGGGTGGCGCGCTGTCGAGGCCCGCCGCGTCGAGCAGCGCGCAGTATTCGGCGGCCGCGACCTCGACGAGGGCGGCGACCAGGGCGTCGCGCGAGGGGAAGTGCGCGTAGACGGTCTGGCGGGTGACCCCGGCCGTGGCGGCGATGTCCTCCATGCTCGCGTCGTACCGCTCGCCGAGCACGATCCGGGCCGCGTTGAGGATCGCGTCGATGCTGCGCCGTGCGTCGGACCGGCGGCGGCGCGGCGGCGTGGCGGGATTGTGCGGGTCGACCATCCCACGACCGTATGCGCTCCACCTTAACCTTGACAAACTGCAAGAGTTATCTAAGTCTTACGGGATGTCAAAGAACGGCTTGAGCGACGACCATCCGGCCGTCGAGGCACGGGAATTGGTCAAGATCTACCGAGACAGCCGGGCGCTGGACGGGATCGACCTCACGATCCCGCGCGGCCAGGTGTTCGGCTTCCTCGGCCCCAACGGCGCGGGCAAGACCACCACGATCCGCGTCCTGGCCACGCTGACCCGGCCGGACGCCGGCACCGCCCGCGTCCTCGGCCACGACGTGCTGACCGAGGCGGACGCGATCCGCGCCCGGGTCGCGGTGACCGGCCAGTTCGCCTCGCTCGACGAGGATCTGACCGGACAGGAGAACCTGCTGGTCCTCGGCCGGCTGCACGGCCTGCCCCGGGCCGCGGCCCGGCAGCGCGCCGACGACCTGCTCGCCGCGTTCGACCTGACCGGCTCGGCCGGCCGGCCGGCCGGTGGGCGGCTACTCCGGCGGCATGCGCCGCAGGCTCGACATCGGCGCCAGCCTGATCGTGACCCCCGACCTGCTCTTCCTCGACGAGCCGACCACCGGTCTCGACCCCGGCAGCCGCAACCGCGGGCGGTGCCGTCCTCTGGTCCCTCGCCGCGACCGCCGTCCTCACCGCCGTCTGCGGCCCGATCACGCTCCGGCTCTACAGCAGGCAGGGCTGACCAAGCGTACGCGGGGTCAGGACCCGCCGTCCGTGCGGAGATCGGCGGGGTGCGACGCGGCCCCGGCTGCGCCGGGCGCCTGCTGCCGGCCGGCGGTCGCGCTCGGGGCCGCCGGGCCGTCCGAGGTGGCCAGCCGGTCGGCGAGCGCGACGAGTACGGCCAGCGTGGTCGCGCCCGCGGCCATGAGCAGGAGGGCGCGCCCGCCCAGCCCGGCGGCCGCGCCCGCCACCGCGGTGCCGACCGAGGCAAGCGCGACCTTCAGACCCGCGCTGGTGACGAAGATCTGCGCCCGCGCACCGGGCGGCGCGTAGGCCGACCTCGACGCCAGAGTCGAGGTGAAGGACAGCGAGTTGGCCACCCCGACCAGCGCGAACCCGGCCAGCGCGAGGCTGTAGCCGGGCGCGCACGCGGCCAGGACGGTGGTGCCGGCCAGCACGGCGAACAGCCGCCGCGCCCAGATCTCCGGCTCGCCGCGGAGCGGGACGACCGTCACCAGAAGGGAGCCCGCGAGGTTGCCGAGACCGAGCGCCGTCGTCAGCACCGCCCCGGCGGCCGCGTGATGGCTGAGATGCGGCCCGTAGGTGGTGGCGATGACGGGGAGCGCGCCGAGTTCCAGCGCCGAGATCAGGGTGAGGAGGGTGACCCGGCGCAGCGCAGGGTGGCTGACGAGCAGGGTGAGGCCTTCCCGGACGCCGGGCACCGCAGCGGGGCCGCGGGCGCCGGCGCGGTCGGGCGGCAGGGCGAGGGTGAAACCGGCCGCGGCGGCGGCCGCGAGGCACAGCGCCAGCAGCGCGGCCCGCGGGCCGGTGAGCACCGCCGCGCCGGCCACCACGGCCGGGCCGAGGGTGCCGCCGAGCCCGTACGTCATGGCGTCCCAGCCCTGCGCGCGGCGCTGGGGGCGTTCGCCGCGGCCGGCGAGCGCGGCCAGCCGGCTGCTCAGCCCACCGGTGAGCAGCGGGCCGCAGCATCCGGCGACAGCGGTCGTGCACAGCGCCACACCGAGCGGGACCCGGCCCACCGCGACCGCCGTGCACGCCAGCGCGACGGCGTAGAGGACGAACGCCGCAGCGAGCAGCCGCCGGCCGTCCCGCGCGCGGTCCAGGCGGTGCGCCAGCCACGGGCCGAACAGGTGCGGTGCGCTCAGCGCCGCCGCCAGCAGGCCGCCGGCGGCGGCCCCGCCGCCCGGGTGCCCGCGGGCGTTCAGCGCGAGCAGCACCACGCCGACCGTCGCCCCGCTGTCGGCGCCACGGACGAGCAGCGCGGCCAGGAAGTAACGGACCAGCCCTCGACCGCCGCGCTGGCGTGCCTGCTGTCCCGGCGCCACCGCGCCCTCCGATCCCACCGTGCGACCCGCCTCCCCGCCCACCCGCATGACTGCCGACGCACCTGCCCGCCGGGCGCCCGTGTACTCCCGGCGGGCGCGGAACCCGCGGCGTCACGGGCGCGGTTCGCCGTACGGCAGCGGCAGCGCGCTCCCGCGCCCTCGGGCGGGTGTGGGAGCGTGAGGCCATGACCACGAGCTTCGGCGCCATCGTCCTGGGGACTCCCGATCCGGCGGCCCTCGCGGACTTCTACCGCGAGCTGCTCGGCTGGGAGGAGGTGACGCGGGAGCCGGAGTGGGTCAGGCTGCGCTCGCCGGAGAGCGAGCGGCCGGGCCTGAGTTTCCAGCTCGAACCCGACCACGAACCACCGGTGTGGCCGCAACGTCCGGGCAGCCAGCAGATGCAGGCGCACCTCGACCTCATGGTCGACGACCTGGACGCCGAGGTGGCGCGGGCCGTGGCGCTGGGCGCGAGCGTCGAGGCGTACCAGCCGCAGGACGACGTACGCGTCCTGCGGGATCCGCACGGGCACCCGTTCTGCCTCTTCCTGCCATGAGACAAGCCCCCCGCGCCGGGCTTCCGGCCGGTCGGGCGGCGTCACCACGGGCCCGCCGCACGCCGGATGGTGTGCGTACGCCGGCGGCCCCGTCGCCGGGTCGGCCGCCGGCCGATGGCCGGTCGGGGGGTCGCCGGCGGCGGGGCCGCCGTGGATCGGTGCGGGGTGTCAGTCCTCCGAGTCCTTCTTGCGGTACGCCACCACCAGTCCCAGGATGACGAGAATCGCGACCACCACCAGGATCACGGACAACGGATCGCTGCCGCCTCCGCCGCTGCCACTGTTGTGGTAGTGGTGATGGCTGCTGCTGAGATATATCGGAGCCCCGTGTGTCATGACCCCGATCTTATGAGGGGCCGTCTGACGAGCGGGTCACAGCCCCGTCACCGCCGCTCCACGGGAGACGCGGACGCCAACGCGCGCGGCAGGGTGCGGCGCTGTGGCGCTCCTGGGTCCGGGCCGGACAATGGGCCCCATGACTCTTCCTGACGGTCGATCACCTCTGCCAGCCGGCGCCCTGGACGCGGCGGAGACGGTGCTGCCCCTGGACGGCGGCGGCATCCACGTGTGCCAGGACGGCCCGCGCGACGCCCCCGCCCTGCTGCTCATCCACGGCTCGGCCGCGTCCACCCGCTCGTGGGACGCGATCGTGCCGGCGCTGGCCGCGTCCCACCGGGTGATCCGGA